>JAAFIF010000043.1 GCA_013298625.1 Myxococcales bacterium | reverse complement strand
TTTGCAGGGAGCGCACCAGTCCGCGTAGAGGTCGATGAGCACGGGCAGCTCGCTCTGGAGCACCTCGCGCTCGAACATGGCTTCACTGACCTTTTGGACCGGGGATTGAGACAGCATACTTTCGGCCTCCGACGGCGGGCGTTGTAAGTCGATCGCTCGAAACGTGAAACCCCCTTCGTCGTTGGGGACGAATGCGCGGGGGTGGCGGTTGCGGGGCGAGCGCGCGTCCCGGATAATTCTCGGTGGTCTGCGGGCGGCGGTGATTTGCCGTCCGTTTGCGCTACTGCCCTTCGCTCACGCTCAACCCGTGGAGGACGCTCGAATGACGATGCGTTCGAAGCTCGTGCAACTCTTGGCCGCCGCGACGCTCGCGGCGAGCGCGGCCTGTGCGCCGCCGCCGCTCCCGCAGCAGGACGCGTCGGACAACGACGGTTCGCTCGATGATGTTCCGGTCGCGCGCGACGTCGTTCGTCGCGAGACGAGCCGGTCGAGCAACCCGGCGTTGCTCGCGGTTCGCCCCGACCACGGCCCCTTCAACGGCGGCAACACCGTCGTGTTGCGCGGGTCGAACTTCGTCGACGGCATGACGGTTCGCTTCGGCGACGCGATGGTGCAGCCGAGGTTTCAGCGCCTCGTGGATGCCAACCGCGTCGAAGTGCAAGTGCCTGGCGGCGCGCCGGGCTCGGTCGACGTGGTGATCGAGGGCGAAGGCTACCGCTCGCGATTGCCCATGGCGTACACGTACGACTCGTTCTACGTCGACCCGACGAGCGGGTCGATCGCGGGCGGGACGCGCATCACGCTGCGTGGGCAGAGCACCAACTGGACCGCGGGCAGCACCGTCATGATCGACGGAAGCCCGTGCAACAACGTGATGTTCGTGTCGCCCAACGAGCTGGCGTGCTCGGTTCCGGCGCACGCGCAGGGCGCGGTGCCGGTCACGGTGACCACCGGCGCCGAGTCTGTGACGGTGGCGGACGCGTTTACCTACTACGAGGCGAGCGACCCCAACAGCGGCGGATTCGGCGGCGGATCGATCCGCGGCAGCATCAACGTCGCGGTGCTCAACTACCTCACGGGCGACGCGGTCCCCAACGCGTTTGTGTACGTGGGCGACAACCCCGTGGTGACGCCGCCGCAGTCGGGCGTGACCAACATGCGCGGGCAGCTCACGCTCTCGTACCCGTCGCTCACCGGCCCGGTGTCCATCACGGCGACCGCGCGCTGCTTCGCGTCGAGCACGTTCGTCTCGATCGACGGCCGCGACGCGACGATCTTCTTGATCCCCTACCTCGGGATGGTGCCCGGCATCGACTGCGGGATGGGAATGCCGCCGGACGGCGGCAATCGCCCGCCGGTCTACGCTGCCACGGTCGAAGGCGAGCTCGTGTGGGCGGGCGCGCGTGAGTTCGGCCCGAACCGCTGGGACAACATCCCCTTTCCGCGCGCGAACGAGCGACGCGTCGCGTACGTGATGACCACGACGAGCAACATCTTCTCGGGCAACCCCGACCCCGGCATGGGCGGCGTGGTGGTCGAGGACCTGATGCGCGCGGGTGTCCGTGGGTTTCCGTACCGCATCGTGGCGCGGCCGACGGCGCTGGCCGTGTACGCGATCGCCGGTCTCGAGCGGATGGACACGGATCCGCCGCGGTTTACGCCGTACGTGATGGGCGTCGCCCGCAGCGTGCTCGCGTCGCCGCGCGCCGCGGTGACCAACATCAACATCGACATGAACATCCCCCTCGATCACGAGATGTCCATCGTGCTGAGGGACCTGCCCGCGCAGGACATGGGCAACCCCAATCGCTTCGCGGTCACCAACTGGATCGACCTCGGCGGCGAAGGCGTGATCCCGCGCCCTGACGTGGCGCTCGAGCGCACGACCAGCACGGATCCGTTTCGCCTCGTCGCGCAGCCTGCCTTCTCGGGCACGCTCACGGACGCGCGCATGATCGTCCGCGCTTCGTACGGGACGGGCTCGTCGTTCGACGCGCCCGAATCCACTGTCCTCGTCGCGGGGATCACCTCGCCGGACGAGACGGTCACGGTGCGCAACTGGGTGGGCATTCCGCGCATCATCGAGCCGGGCGACGGCGGCACCCTCGACGCCACGCGACGGATCCGCATCGAGCAAGGCGGGGCGGACCCCGACTTCTTCTGGAGCGTGATTTCTCAGCTCGGAAGCGCGTGCAACGTCGGCTTCTACCTCGGTGACGTCGTGTGGTGGCAGCACCACTTCCCCGGAACGACGCGGGAGATCGGCGTGCCCGACCTCTCGATGATCCCGACGCTCGCGGACATGCCTCGCGGGTTGTATCAGCTCAGCGTGTGCGGCATCCGCGTGCAGGGCTTCGACTACAACAACTTCAACTACCGCTGGCTCAACCAGTTCTACTGGACCGCGTACTCAGCGAACGCCGTGCGCATCGCGCGCTGAAGTGCCGCTGTGACGATTGCGGTGGGGGCGCAGGTCCCGTAGCCTCGTAGGGCTTCGATGCGAATTCCTGCGACGATCGGGCTTCTTTCTTCGTACGGCGTTGTTGCGCTGAGCGCGCTCACCACGGTGAGCTGCGGTCCTCCGCGCGCGACCACCGACGTCGTGATCGACTCTGCGGCGAGCGCCGAGGCAGGGCCGATTCGCCAGTGGCTCAACTGTCCGCCGGGCCAGCAGCGGTGCTTCGATCGCATCGCGCAGCGCTGCGTCGCGCAAGGAGAGTTCAGCACGTACACCGAGACGGACTGCTCGGCGCAGGGGCTCGAGTGCTTCGAGACGACGACGTCGGGGCTCACCGTCGCGCAGTGCCTGGTGTGTCGTCCGGGCGCGCGACGCTGCTCGGAGGACACGTCCGCGGTGGAGGTGTGCGCGGCGGACGGGCTCGGGTGGGACGTCGTTCAGGACTGCGACATCGCCGGCGGAGAGGCGTGCCGCAACGCGCAGTGCGTGAACCTCTGCCGCGACAACACGATCGCGAACAGCAACATCGGCTGCGAGTATTTCGCGGTGGATCTCGACAACGCGGTGACGGGCGAGGGCCGCTCGGCCGCGTCTCAGCCGTACGCCGTCGTCGTGTCGAACCCCGATCCTGTGCTCACCGCGCGCGTGGTGATCGAGATGAACACGGCGCCGCCCGGCTCGCCTCCGACGCCGCAGCGGGTCGAGTCTGGCGTGATCGCGCCCGGAGACCTCGAGACGTTTCGGCTGCCCGCGCGCGAAGTGGACTGCTCGCCGCCTGGGACGTTCAACCGCGGGACGCACACGTGCTTGTCGTCCAACGCGTACCGCGTGACGAGCACGATCCCGGTGATCGCGTATCAGTTCAACCCGCTCGACAACGTGAGCGTGTTCTCGAACGACGCGTCGCTGCTGATCCCGACGAACAGCGTGAGCGGGGACTACATGGTGACGTCGTGGCCGCAGACGATCGCGGCGACGACGAACATGAACACGAATTTCGACGAGCATTTGCGGGCGTTTCTCACGATCGTGGGGACGCAAGAGAACACGCGAGTGCGCATCCGAACGACCGCGCAAGTGGTGCCGACCGGCCCGATGGGGCCGCTCCCGATGGGGCTCGCACCGGGGCGCGATTTCGAGATCACCCTCGGGCCGTACGACGTGCTCAACCTGGAGACCGGCGCGTTCGGCGCGGACTTTACGGGCTCGACCGTGACGCCGCTGAGCGGCGCGGTCTCGGTGTTCACGGGAAGCGAGGCGAGCGACTCGCCGATCTGGCAGACGCTGAGCGACCGCTCGTGCTGCGCCGATCACTTGGAAGAGCAGCTCGTTCCGCGCCGCACGGCGGGGCAGAACTTCGTGATGGTTCGCATGCCGTCGCGTTCGAGCGCCGTGCGCGTCGCCGGCGGAATGGTCGCCGAGGTCAACGAGCCGCAGTGGTTTCGGTTCTTGAACGTGAGCAACGACTCGACCGAGGTGACCACGACGCTGCCGAGCGATCCCAGCGATCCGACCAGCGAGCCCGTCGCGTTTACGCTCACGCCCGGACAGCACAGGACCATCCGCGCGCTCAGTGACTTCGAAGTTCGATCGGAGCTTCCTCTGCTGGCCTCGACCGTCACGGGCTCGCAGGCGACGACGGGGATCCCCTTCGATCAGCCCGGCGGCGATCCGTCGTTCATCTTGGTGCCGCCGGTGCGGCAGTGGCGCCAGCGGTACGTGTTTCTTACGCCGGACAAGTACGCGTTCGACTTCGTCACCATCGTCGCGCGCAACGGCACGCGCGTCACGCTCGACGGCACGCCGCTGCCCTTCGCAGACTGCCCGGTGGCGCGCGCGGACTCGTGCGTCGACCAGCGCGACATGCCGTGCCCGGCGCCCACGTACGTGACCTATCGCTGCCAGCTCTCGTTTCCGCGGGTGAACCCTGCGCTCAGGCCCCCGATGAACATCGACCCGCAGCGCCAAGGAGACGGCGTGCACATCGTCGACAGCGACGACCGCGACCAGGGCGTGATGGTCATCGTCAGCGGCTTCGACTCGTTCGTCGGCTACGGATACGCCGGCGGAACCCGCACCGAGAGCATCAACTGACCCATGCGACAGCCTCGTTTCTCGGGCTCCCTCGCGGCCGCGGCCGCGGGGATCGTCGTCGCGTCTGCCGCCCATGGCCAGACCCCATCGCGACGCCCACAAAATCAAGTCCGCCCGCAGCCCGCGCAGCCCGCGGCGCAGCCGGCGAGCGCTCAAGCGGCCCAGCCCGTGAGCGCGCCCGCGCAGACGCCCGCTTCGTTGCCGCTGCGCATCGCTGCGATCCACGGCGTCGACGGCGCGTTCGCTGCGCCTCGGTGCGTGACCTCGCCACCTGGCGCTGAGCTCGCGACGCGCGCAGCCGCGGTGCGCTCTGCGGTCGACCAAGGGGCGCTCGGCGTCGACACGGGCTCGTTCTTGGGCGTCGCTGCGATCGGACAGATGGCGGTCTCGCACGACGCCGACGGGCTCGCGCGGGCGGTGCGCGCCTCGGGGATCTCTGCGCTGTCGCTAGCGCGTCGCGACCTGGCTGCGTCGCGCGAGACGGTCGTGCGCGTCGCGCAGGCGCTGCGATCGGCGGGCGTCCCGTACGTGCTCTCGAACCTGGCGTGCGAGCCTCGCGCCGCTGCGATGTGCGAGGCCATCGTGGATGCGTCAGACCCGGTGCACATGGTGATCATCGGCGGGCAGCGCGTCGCGATCATCTCTGCCGTGCACCCGAGCGCGCTCACGCACGTCGCCCATGATCGATCGGACGGGCTGACGCTGCAGGACCCTGCGCCTGCGCTCACGCGCGCCGCGCGGGCTGCGCGCAACGCTGGCGCGCAGCGAGTGGTCGCCGTGTACGACCCGCGTCGCGAGGACGCGCTCGACGACGCGCTCGAGGTCGCGCGCAGCATTCCTGCGGCCGATGCGCCGGACGTGCTGCTGGTCAACGGGATCTCGAGCGCGGTGCAGCGCGCGATCACCGGCGACCATGGCAGGATGCATCTCGTCGCCACGCGCGCGACGGGCGTCACGCGCGTGGACGTGTTCGAAGACACCGTTCGCGCGAGCGCGGGCACAGGAACCGCCACGGTCCCCGACGCCGCGCGCTACGAGCAAGAGGTCGCCTCGACCATCTGCCGCGAAGAAGCCACCACGCTGCGCGGCGCGAACCTGCGCTCGGCGCTCGACGCGCAGGGCCTCGTCGGGATGCTCGCGGATGTGCTGCGCCACTACGCGCGGGCAGACGTTTCGATCGTGAACTATGGAGTCGTCGACCGCCGGCACTACCACACGCTGCGCGGCCAGCTGCGCCGCGTGGACGTGCTGTTGGCGATCCCGTTCGACAACACGATCCGCACCACGCGGGTGAAGGGCAGCGTGCTGAAGGCGGCGTTTACCGCAGCAGCGCAGCAGCGATTTGTGTTTCGCGGGCTCGTGCAAGACGGCGGGACGCTGAGGATCAACGGCCGCGCGATCGAAGACGACGCGGAGTACTCCGTGTCAGCGACGGACTTCGTCGCGGACTCCAACGTCCTCGGCGCGGGCGTCGAGTGGACAGCGTTCGGAACGCGCTCCGCGCGCGAGTCGCTCTTGCGCTACCTGGACTTGCCTCGTGCGAGGGACCCCAGGCTCGACGCCGACGACCCGTCGCGGCACACGCGTTGGACCTTTCGCTTGGGCGTCAACGGCTCGCTGACCGCGGTGCAGCTGACCAACCCCACGACGTCGATCATCACCGACGCGCAGCTCACGCGCTCGCAGGCGATCTCGGCGAACATCTCGCTCGACGGCCGCATCAACGCGGATCACCCGGACTACACCTGGGAGAACACGCTCACCGCGAAGTACGGCTTCGTCCGCACGCTCGACGCGATGATGGACCCGATGATGCCGGCGACGCCCATCAACGAGACGGCGGACCTGTTGTCGCTGCGGTCGGTCTTCGCGTGGCGCGGTCTGCGCTCGCGGGTGCCGCGCTGGTACGTCCCGTCGCCGTACGCCGAGCTCTACGTCGAGAGCGAGTTCACGCGGCCCGACGCGCGCGCGTTTCATCACTTGGAGCTGCGCCCCACGGGTGGTGCGCGTTTTCAAGTCACCGATAGCTTCAGCTTGTTCTTGGGCTACGGCGCGTCGGGCGAAGTGCTCGCGCGGCGCGAAGATTTGCCGCCCGGCCAGCTGCCGGTGGTGAGCTCGTTTCAGCTCGGCTGGGTGCTGCAGCCGACGACGTTGGTGAGCGTGGCGGGCAGGGACATTCAGTGGCAGAGCACGCTCGACCTCGCGATGCGCGACGTGTTTCGCTTGCCCGGCGTGCAGCTGCGCGGGCACTTGGGGCTGAGCATTCCGCTGGTCGGGCCGCTGTCGCTCACGATCGGGTACGACTTGTTCGTGCGGTACGTGGCGTTCGAGCGCAACGAGCAGGGGCAGACGAGCGCGTTCGGCTTCGCCAACGACCTCGAGGTGGGCCTGGGGCTCAACTGGGCGCGGGCGCTGCAGACGTTCTCGCGGTGAGATCGCCAGCAAATTTGCTGGAGTAAATAGTGCGACGCCGAGGGAGCCTGTAAGCCGAGTTCTGTCCCTCCCGTTGGTCACCCTTCGGGAGGGGGCGCTCATTCCTCTAGGCCAAACGCTGTTACCAGCGGGCTCGAGCGATCTGTACCCGGGAGCACACGAAGCGGACCGACGCTCCGACCTCCGTTTCCGAAGGATGACTCCCTGTTCGATCTTGCTCCGGGTGGGGTTTGCCGGACCGTCGACGTTGCCGCCGCCGCGGTGCGCTCTTACCGCACCGTTTCACTGCACCGTCCGAGGCGCTTGCGCGCGTCGGGCTGGTCTATTCTCTGTTGCACTGTCCTCAGGCTTTCGCCCACTGGCCGTTAGCCAGCACCCTTCGGTCGCTTGTGGAGCTCGGACTTTCCTCCCGGTGATCGCTCACCCGGCGGGCGCCCGTCTCCCTCGGTGTCGCGGCGGCGGACTCTACGCACGCGACGCGGCGTTGGGAAGTGCGCGCTTCAACGCATGCGAATGCGGCCGCGGATCATTTCGTGCCGAGGCGGCTCGACCGGCTGCTGCGGCGGCTGGGCAGGCTGCGCAGTGGGCGGCTCGAACGCGACATCACCGCGCATCTGTTGGTAGTCGTGCGGTGGAGTCGGCCGAGGCGCGTCGGTCACGGTGGTGTTGAGCTGCGACGGCTTGGCGCTGGTGGCTTCGCAGCCCGAGCCCTGTTGATCGTCGCGCAGCGCGAACGCGCCAGCGATCGCGCCGGCGGTCGCTGCGGCGAACGCGCCCGCGATGACGGCGGCCTTGCGGCGAGCCTTCTTCTTCTTCGCGACGCCGACCTCGCAGTCCGCGGTCAAGATCGTGCCGTCGGCGCGGCGGTAGAACTGCGCGCAGAGCTTTCCGTTCTTCTCGATGAGCAGGGCTTCGGCTTGCTCGCGCGTGAGCGCCGACAGATCGAACACGTCTTTGTCGCAGCTCGCGCAGTGCCGCACGCGATCATCGCCGCTCATCGACTCCCACGGAACGTTGCACGGCGACGCCACATACAACCGCTGCAGCAACGGCAGCGACCGACGCGCCGCCGGCGCGACCGCGGCGACGTTGATCCGCGCGTACGTCTCTTCGAGCTCTTTGACCAGCGCGTCGGCGTCCTTCGTGAGCGCCTCGTTCTCTCTCTGCCGGGCGCGCAAGGCTGCGAGCTGTAGTTCGAGGGCTTCTTTGCGGGCTTCGAGGGCGTCGGCGTCGCTGCGGTAGCTCATGAAAGGTCTCAGACGCGCGAGCGTGCGTTCGGTTCTCGACAATTTTGCGCTACGGTCCGAAGCGCCAATGTCCCTCGGTTTTCGGGCGATTCTGTCGGCTTTGTTCGGGCTTAGCGCGCTCTTCTCGGCGACGCCCGCGCGGGGTGCCGTCACGGCCCTGACCGTGCGTTGGCCGACCGGTGAGCAGAACCCCGCGCGCGCCATCATCGGGCTCGACCTCGACGACGACGACGACGACGGCGTCCCCGACGCGCTCGCGACGCAGCTTCCGTCGGTGAGCCGCGACGACGATCAAGCCGCGGTCACGGTCGAGTTCGACGCGCGGGGCCCGCTGCGGGTCGAGACGCACGGGGGCGTCCGCGTCGTCGATGCCAGCGGAGCGCTCGCCAGCAACGCCGAGTTCGCGCCAGCGCAGCGGCACACGGTTCGACTCGTGGGCGTCGCCGCGTCCGAGCGCACCGACGACGCTCGCGTGGTGTTCGTCTCGGGCTCGGTCGCCTCCGCCGTGACGATGACGGTCGCCTCGGTGCTCGTGCTGCGCGGCGACAACAGCGTCGTGTGGCCGCATCGCGACGCGGTCTCCGTCGCGCACTCGATCACCAACGACGACTCGCTGCCGCGCGGGTTGCAGTTCGGCGCGCGCTCGACGGACCCCGATGACCTGCGCGTCGAGCTCTGGGACCCAGGCGGCTCGCTCGCGCCGGTGGCGCGCGTCGAGTCCGTCGTCGTGCACGGATCCGGGATGATCGCGGCGGGCGCGCGGCGCTCGATGTTGCGCGCGATGCCGCTCGGGCGCGAGGCCGATCGCGGGGCTTTTCGCAGCCGATTCGTGCGTCTCGTGGGCGATGCGATCGACGCGGGCGCGCCCGGCGTGCAGGGCCAGACGCTGCTCGTCGGGCTTCGTGATCGCGTCCGCGCGACCTATCAGCGGCCGGGCGTCGCGGGCGAAGCGGCCTTCGACGTGCGCGTCGGACGGCCAGGCAACGAAGATGGACCGCTGGCCGCGCGTCGTGCGCGATGGCGATTGATCACCGTGCGCGCCAGCGCCGGAGGTCACCCGGTGATCGGCAACGACGACGACGGCGCCGCGTCGCTCTTGCGCGAGCAGGTCACGATCTCGAACGAGATCTACCTCCAGTGCGGGATCACGTTCGGCGTTCCGTCGAGCTACGCGGTGACCATCGCGGATCCGCCGCGGCACACGCTGCTCGCGGTGAGCGACGACCTCGGGCTGCGCGCCGCGGGCGGAGAGATCAACGTTCGCGTGGGCGGTCGCGCGATCGGCCCCGTCGCGGTGCGCCCCGGCTGGAGCGCGCTCGAGACCGCCGAGGCGATCGGCCGCGCGATTGCGCGCGCGGGTCTGAGCGCGCGGGTGACCGCGAACCGACGTACGGACTACGCCAGCGAGGGCAGCGCGGACGTGCAGGCGAGGGACGCGCAGGGCAGGTGGCTAGCGTTCGAGCCCGTGAGCGCGTCGGCCGCGCTGAGCTCTGATCGACGGCAGCGGCTCTCGCTCGGCGCCGTGGATCTTCGCGACGGGCTCGAAGAGTTTCAGAACATGAACTCCGCCAGCGGCACGCTCGAAGAGCGCACGCTGATGAAGTCGCTCGCCGACGACGACGCCACGACCATCGAGCTCGTGGTGGTCAATCGCTTCACACGGCAGACGCGCATCGGAGAGGCGTTCGTCGAAGGCGACGGCGGATCGATCCTCAACGCGCTCTTCCTCGATCGCACGGGGTTGAGCGCGCAGCGCGAGGCGTGGACGCAGTCGCACGAGGTGGGGCACATCGTGCTCGACCAGCCGTGGCACCCGGACAACCTCGGACCCGATCGCCCGTGGCTCTTGATGGACGCCGACGCATCGCTGGCCGCGGTCAACGGCCCGAAGCGCTTGACCCTGGCTGAGTGCGCGCGCATTCGGCACGAGAGCGGTCCGCTCGCGACGCCCTCGCTCTTGCAGCGCTTCGATGAAGCGCGACCCTCTGCGCGCGCGGCGGAGTTCGCTCGCTGGCCGGATCGCCCGCCGTACGCGCGCCCCGCGGCCGCGCTCGAAGCGGCGCCGCGCACGGCGACGGCTCGCCCCGTGCGGGCGAGGGCGAGCGAGTGGGGCGTGACGATCGAGCGCTGAACGAGCGCGATCGCGCTCAGTGGTTGGGGATGACGTTGGCGCCGGGGCGGACGAAGCTCGACCCGCAGTTCGCCGCGGCGCCGCGCATCCACGCGCCGATCGCGATCACGATCATGAGTGCGACGGGCACGATCAAGATCAGTCGAACGATGAAG
The DNA here is from genome assembly GCA_013298625.1 of Myxococcales bacterium. Lineage (GTDB taxonomy): Bacteria > Myxococcota_A > Polyangia > Polyangiales. The sequence goes on along the minus strand of JAAFIF010000043.1, from coordinate 59,867 downwards.
CGTGAGTCGCGGGTGACGGGCTCGAGTTGCGATTCGTCGACGCGTCCGGTCGACGGGGGCTCTTCGCTGGGGGTGTCCGCCATGACGATCGGGACTTTGCCACGGTCCGAGGCGTTGTGCGCTGTTACTGCGCGGACCTGCGGCGCGGCGATGTGGTAGCTACGAAGACACTTCGATGGCTGAATCCAAAGGCAAGATCCTCATCGTCGACGACGAGGCCAACGCGCGCGGCGCGCTGAGCGAGATCCTCCGCGAGGAGGGCTACGAGACCGAGACCGCGGCGGACGGCTTCAAAGCGCTCGGAAAGCTGGCGAATTTCGCGCCCGATCTCATCCTCACGGACCTCAAGATGCCCGGGCTCGACGGCATCGGTCTGCTCGACGAGGTGCGCACCGCTTCGCCGACGAGCGTCGTGGTCGTGATGACCGCGTTCGGGACCATCGACAGCGCGGTCGAGGCCATCAAGAAGGGCGCAGAGAACTACCTCACCAAGCCGCTGGACCCGGTGTCGTTGCTGGCTGTGGTCGACCGCGCGATGGAGAAGGCTCGGCTCAAGGCCGAGGCTGCGCTCTTGCGCGAGCGGCTGCGCGAGCGCAACGCGTTTGGTCACATCGTCGGCGAGCACACGTCGATGCGCGAGCTGCTGCGCACCGTCGAGCAAGTGGCGCCGTCGAAGTCGAGCGTGCTGATCCTCGGCGAGTCGGGCACGGGCAAAGAGCTGATCGCGGCTGCGTTGCATCGGCACTCTGCCCGTGCGACCGGGCCGTTCGTGCGGCTGCACTGCGCGGCGCTGGCCGAGGGGCTGCTCGAGAGCGAGCTGTTCGGCCACGAGCGCGGGGCGTTTACGGGCGCCGTGGGGCGTCGCGAAGGGCGCTTTCGTCAGGCGGACGGCGGGACGCTGCTGCTCGACGAGGTGAGCGAGATCCCGCTCGCGACGCAGGTGAAGCTCTTGCGGGTGCTGCAAGAGAAAGAGTTCGAGCGAGTCGGGGGCAACGAGACGCTCAAGGTGGACGTTCGCATCATCGCGGCGAGCAACGTGGACCTGCGCGAGCGCGTGCGAAAGGGTCAGTTTCGCGAGGATCTCTACTACCGGCTCAACGTGATCACGCTGGAGGTTCCGCCGCTGCGCGAGCGTCGGACGGACGTCGGCGCGCTGGCGATGTTCTTTCTGCGCCGCTACGCGTCGGAGAACGGCAAGCGCATCGAGTCGTTTAGCGACGAGGCGATGGAGCGGCTGCTCGCGTACCCGTGGCCCGGCAATGTGCGCGAGCTCGAGCACGCGATCGAGCGCGCCGTGGTCCTCGCGCGCGGCGCTGCCATCGAGGTCGAGCACCTGCCCGCTGGCGTTCAGGGCGGCCGCGCCGTGAGCGAGAACAACACGGGGCACGGCGTGCGCGTGCAGATCCCCGGCATGACCATCTCGGACCTCGAGCGCATCGCCATCCTCGAGACGCTCAAGAGCGTCGGCGGCAGCACGTCGAAGGCCGCGAAGATCCTGGGAATCTCCCCCCGAAAGATCCAGTACAAGCTTCACGAATACGGCCGACCGGCCATGGCCGGCGCTGGTTCGGCGGGCGACGAAGACTGACCGATCAGGTCGTCTCGGGGCCGACGACGAGGACGGGGACCTTGGCGTTGCGCACGAGGTGCGAGGTCACCGAGCCGAGGAGCACGCGCCCGAGGCCAGTGCGTCCATGGCTGCCGATCGCGATGAGGTCGCCGCCCCAACGCTGGGCAAACGTGACGAGCTCGGCGGCCGGATCGCCGTCGACGATGCCCCAATCGACGTCGGTGCCGACCGACCCGCACACCTCGCGGAGCTTGTTTTCGAGCGCGGGGCGGAGGTTGTCCTTCGGCAGCCCGAGCGAGCCGTACTCGGCGCCGGGCGTAATCACGTGGACCAAAATGAGCTTCGCGTTGAGCGAGCGCGCGAGGTCAGCGGAGGCGGAGGCGGCCTTCAGGCTGAGAGGGCTGAAGTCCATAGCGCAAATGAGCTTCTTGAACACGGCGATGACTCCTCAGAGAGCGATGGAATGAGCCCGATCGCTGGCGACCAGCGGCCGAACTCGTTTCGCTGCTCGGGTTGTACCACTGAGAATCGCCCGTGGTGCGGTAGAGTTCGCGCCATGGGTCCGATCGTTCTGGCCACGTGCCTCTCGAAGGTTTCTGAAACCGCCGCGAAGGTCGCGCGCACGCTCGCAGAAGAGACGAAGCGCCCCCTTCATGTTGTCTATGCCATCGAGCCCTCCTCGGGCCTCAGCGGCGACGCCGCGATGGTCGCGCGCGAGAGCGCGAAGGCTCACCAAGAGAGCGAGCTGCGCGGCGCGGTCGAGGCGTTCTGCATTCGCATGGCCATCGACGTGGACACCACCACGCGACGCATCTTGTCGGGCTCGATCCCCGAAGAGGTCGCTGCGTATGCCGCGGACGTCAGCGCGTCGCTGGTGGTCGTCGGCACCAGCGCGCCCACGGGCGTGACCGCGGTGCTCCTCGGGTCGGTCGCGGACGAGATCATGCGTCGATCGTCGGCGCCGGTGCTGATCGTGCGCCAGGACCTCGCGACCGCAGCCGTGTAGCTTCGCGAGCGAAATCGCTCAGATTCCGCCGCCCGCGCTCGGGTCGTTCGGGTCGTTGCGGGGCTTGTCCGTCGGGTCCGCACGGTCAGCGACGGCGCGCAGCTTGTCGGCCAGCTTTCCCGCGAGCGTCGCGACTTCGCGGCCCACGTCGGCGGCGACCTGCTCGGTGCCCTTGTTGAGCTTCTCGATGGTCGAGCCCACTTCTTCAGCGGCGCGGTTGGCGAGCGGCTCCGCGGACTTGACTGCTTTCTTCGCAGCGTTGACGAGGTGGCTGAAGCCCACCTTCAGCTCTTCGGTCGCGGACTTGTCATCGTTGTCGTTGTCGTTGCCCATCACGCTCGAAGAGTTGCCACACTCTGGCGCGACGCGCGAGGGCGCTCACTCGGCGCGGACCGAGTTGCGCAGCGTCCCGACGCCGTCAATGGTGACTTCGACGGCGTCACCGGCGAGCAGCGGGCCGACGCCCTCGGGCGTTCCGGTGAGGATCACGTCGCCGGGCTCGAGGGTCATCACGTCGGAGATGAACGCGATCAGCACGTCGATCGAGAAGACCATGTCGCGAAGGTGCCCGTGCTGCCTGCGCGCGCCGTTGACCAGCACGGAGATCGACGCGTCCAGCGAGGGGCGCTCGCGCACGAGCGCAGGACCCAGGGGACAGAAGGTGTCGAAGCCCTTTCCCCTGGTGAATTGCACGTCTTTTCGCTGAAGGTCGCGCGCGGTCACGTCGTTGGCCACCGTGTATCCCTCGATGATCGAGGCGACGTCTTCGACCGCCACGCGCCGCGCTCGTCGACCGATGACGACGGCGAGCTCTCCCTCGTGCTCGACCCTCGCGCTCTCGCGCGGGAGCACGATGGACTCTTCGTGGGCGATCACCGCGCTGGGGGGCTTCAAGAACAACAGCGGCTCGCTGGGGACCTCGTTGCCGAGCTCCTTGGCGTGCGCGCGGTAGTTGCGGCCGACGCAGATCACTTTGGACGGCGAGAATCGCTGCGTCATCGCATGCCTCCGACGAGGTAGTACGTGCCGATCTCGCGCGGCGTCTGCGAGCGCGGGAGCGTCACCCGAGAGACGATCGGTAGGATGCACGCGCCGAGCTCGGGGGGCGTAACAGAGGGAGACGTGATGTTGCCTTCGTGGTCGTAGCGAAAGGTGATGCGGACCTGGGCTGGGATCGACGTGAGCCCTCGCAGGCACGCGCGCATCTCTTCGCGCACTGGCTCCATCGCGGTGGCGATGCGCTCCATCGTGAGTCGGACCGGAGGAATATTGGGGTCTTCGATGGCAGGCTCGCTGGAGTTCGATCCCGCGCCGGACGAGCCCGTGTTCGATCCGTTGGCGGCGGTCGTGCTGGCGCCAGGCTGCTGCCCGGTGAGCGCGCGGCGCAGGCCCGCGCGCAGGCCTTCGACGGTGTTGGGGTCGACGGCGAGCGACTCGACCCAGCGTCGGTGCGCCGTGTTCGCGCTGCGCACGAGGGCGAACGCGCACTGCTCCATGGCGCTCGCGAGGGACTCTTGGTCGTTGACCGAGCGATCGTTGATGGGTTCGGTGCCGTCGACCTGCGGGACCATTCCGTCGTCCGCGTGGTAGATGCGCAAGAAGTCGAGCATCGCGGGCAGGGCGCTCGGGTCGTTGAGCTCGCGCAGCGCTGCGGCGATTCGGGGCAGGTCGGTGGCTGGCGTCTCGGGGTCGTTCAGGTGTCGAACGAGCGGCGCGGTGCCGCGCGTGGCGTGGGCGCGCGCGATCGCCTGCGCGATGAACCCGACCGGCGGAGAGACGGTGCCGCGAACCCAGTCGTAGTGCACGTCGAGCGCGTCGATCAGCGCGTCGACGCCGTCTGTGCGCGACGCGAGCGCCTCGCCGGCGGCGGCTCTGAGCTCTTGCGGAAAGCTCGCGCGCGACGAGATGTCGAGCAGGGCGCGCGTGGCGTCGGCGCCGGGCATTCCTGCGAGGGCGCGGGTCGCGAACACGCGGGCTGGGAGCATGCGCGTGTCCGTTCCGCCCGCGGCGGCGAGCAGCGCGTCCGCGGGGGTGGTGGGCGTGTCTGCTCCGTCGTTTCCTGGGGCGAAATCGATCGGCAGCCCGAGGATGCCTTGCAGCGGACGACCTTCGACGCGCTGTCGCCAGCGCGTGTGGCCGAGCTGCGCGTCGAGCATCGAGACCTGGCCACTCTCGTCGACGAGCACGAGTCCGCCGCGGACCGCTTCGGCGCCGGTCACGTCGGTCTCGTGCAGATGGCCCCACTTTACGCTGCCGTCCCGCGCGTCCACGGCGAACACGACGCGGTGAAACAGCGAGTACACGAGGTTGTCGGTCGGCGCTGCGTTGGGCGAATCGGGGTCGGGCCGCGCGATCAACGCGACGCGTTCGCGCGCGTTGCGCTGCACGAGCGCTCCCTCGTAGCCGTCCAGCGTCAGCGGCGGATTTCCCGGCAAATCTTCACGTGGAACGCGGATCGTCCGCTCGTTCTCACGCCGCCCGCTCGCGGCCTCGGGCGCGAAGCGGTACAGCGTTCGTCCCCCGAAGAAGACGGCGTTTCGCTCGGCGCGCGCGCGCGCGTACACGTCGTCCGAGCTGTGCAATCGCGTGTGCTCGACGTTGCGCTGCACGTCGAACACCGAAAGATACTGCCCGCCCCACGGAACAAACGCGAACCCCGCCGAGACCGTCGGCGTGCCGAGCGCTTGCTGCACCTCGCGCTCGAGCAGCGCGCGTCCGTCTCTCGCGTCCACCACGAGCAAGTACCCGACGCGACGGTTGAGCCCGCCGGGACCAAACGTGAGCGCGACGGAGGTCCCGTCGCCGCCCGCGCCGGTGAGCGAGAACCCGTGATCGTGCTTTCGCCAGCGAATCGCCCCGGTGTTCGCGTCCCACGCGATCGCCTCGCGACCGCTGTGCGACACGATCACGTCCGCCACGACGATGGGCCGCGCGTCGATGTCTTGGTCCACTCGAAATCGCTGCCGACCCGAGGGCAGGTCGTACGCGACGAAGCCTCGCGCGGGCCGCATGAGCGTGGTCACGAGCGTGGCGCTCGGCGCTTGCGCGGGGCGCTGCGAGAGCGCCTCCACGACGCCGGTGATCTCGCCGGCGCGATTGGCCGGATAGTCCACGTCGAAGCCGCGCGCGTTGACCGAAGAGCCGCAGGCGGCGGTCAGCGCGAAAGAGGCCCAGCACGCGCGCTTCGCGAGCGAGGCGGACCGAGAGGCAACAGTGCGGTGTTTCATCGGGGAGGTCACTCGCTCGCGGAGATGCGATCGGCCGCCGTGCGCGCGGCGCGGCTCGCGGCGGCGCCGCACTCGCGCGGAGCGTCGGCGATGCCCGTGAGAAAAGCGCGGACGCCCGGCGTAGCGAGGTTTCCCACGTCGTTGACGATGCGGACCTTGATCGGGTCGGGGATGTCCGCGCGCCGCACGGCGATCGTGAGCGCGTCGCTCATGGTCTCGAGGGGCGCGCGCCGCAAGAAACCGAGCAGGCGCGTGACGTGCTCTTGGGTGCCAGCGCGGGCGATGAGCTTCGCGAGCTCGTGCGCGAGCGCTGACCCGCGCGCGCCTTGCATCGCGTCGACGTCGCGCTCGAACGCAGCAAACGCCTGCGGAACCTCGCGCAGGGCGCCCACTTCGGCGAGCGCCGTCGCGGCCTCGACGCGCACGCGCTCGTCGCTGTCGCCGAGCTTGGCGGCGAGCGCGGCCACGAGCTCGGGCGTGTGGATCGCTTGCGCCGCGGCGACCGCGTGTCGCCGAAGCGTGGCCCGGCGGTGGTCGAGAAACCGCAGGACCGCCGGCGCTCCCTCGGGCAACCCGAGCACGCCGAGCGCGTCGAGCGCCGACGCCGCTGCGCGCGGGGGGATCCCCACCATCAGCAGCCGCGCGATCGACCGCGCGCCGTCTGCGGAGTCCGCGAGCGCCGCGGCTTGCACGGCTTGCACGAGCGCGTCCGCATCGGCGCCGCCGGTCGGGGCGTCGTCCGGCGCTTCATCGAGGCTCGGCTGCGGCGCGACTGGCGCTTGCGCTGGCGTCTGCGCGGGGGTCGCCGTTCCTTGGCGATTGGGGGGCGTTCGGCGCCGCGTCTGCGCAGCGGCGTCCATCGAGGTCAGCGTCGCACACGTCGCGATCGCGATCAGCGTGAGCGTCGTAGGTCTGCTTGCGTGGCTCATGGCTTGCGCGGGGGAAAGGGCGGAGGTTTGAACGAAGGCGGCGGTGTCGGCGGAGTCGACAGCCTCGGCGGCGCGACCATTTGCGCGAGCGAGTCGAGCGAGTCTTCGTCGCTCTCTTCGGCGAACGCCGAGGTGTCTACGGCCATCGTCGACTCGCCGCGGTTGTCTTCGACGCCGTCGTCTTCGGCTGGGGCGGCTGCGTAGTCGCCGGTGGACTCGATTTCGTCCGCTGCTTCGAGGGCGTCGAGGGCGCTCATCGCGTCGGGCGACGGCTCTTCGATCGCCGCGTCCGCAGGCTCGATCGACTCGGCTTGCGCTGCTTCGATCGGCGCGAGCTCGTCGGCCTCTTCGATGGGGTCGTTGTCGTCGCCGACCTGGTATTCGCCGGTCGAGAGCGCGGACGCTTCTTCGTCGTCGAACGGCGAGGGCGGCGGCGCTTCGATCGCGCCGGTCGCCAAATCGAGGTCCTCTGCTTCGGGCGCCATGAGCTCACCCGTGTTGATGGGCAGGTCCTCAGCGAGCTCGTCGTCTGCGCTCGGCGGCGGCGCGACGATGCGCGCCGAGGTCGAGTCCGAGATGTCTCCGCTGTCGATCTCGTCGATCTCTTCGACCGGCGCGGCGATCGGCGTGCGCGCGAGCTGCACGCGCGGCGCGGGGGCGATCGGCGCGGGCGCGGGTTGAGACAGGGCGTCGTCGTCGTCGTCGACGGACTTCTTCTTCTTCTCGAGCCGCTCGAGCGCAGCGCGGGCTTCGTCGTCGTCGGGCGCGAACTTGAGCACGCGCTTCCACGCGTCCTTCGCCTCGAACGCGTTGCGCAGCTGCTGGTCCCACACCCGCGCGATGCTGCGGTACACCGAGGCCTTGTCCGTGGCTCCGACCTCCAGCTCGCGCTCGAGCGCCATGAGCAGGTCTTGGTGTCGCCCGTGGTGGCTGAGCGTGTCTTGCAGCAAGTGCAGGGCGTCGAGGTCTTTGGGGGCGATCTCGACGAGCTGGCGAAGCGCCTCGATCGACTCGTCGACGCGGCCGAGCTTGTCGCCGAGCAAGAACGCCCTTCGCGCTTGATAGAACCGCGCGGTCTCGGCCTCGTACGCGTCGTCGATGACCTTCTCGTACTGGTCGACGAGCTCTGGCAGTCGGCCGACGGACTCGGCGAGCAGCTCGATGCGCTTCGAGGTCTCGTGGTCAGCGGGCCAGAGCTCCAGCGATCGCGCGAAGAGCATCCAAGCGTGGTCGGGCAGCGAGAGGTCTTGCGCGCAGATCTCGCCGGCGAAGCGCTGAAGCATGGCGGCGAGCTTCGGCTCGTCCTCGTCGTTGTCCTTCGCGACGTTGGCGAGCAGCTCGACGAGCGTCGAGCGCATGTTCGCGTCCGGTCGCGCTTCGTCTGCTTGCCGCGCGACCTGCACGATGCGCGCGAGTCGCGCCGCGTCGACGCTCTTGGCGCTGGCCGCCTGCGAGAGGGCTTGACGAAGATAGTTGTTGGCCGTCTCGAGGTCGTTGAGACCGACGAGCGCGGCCTTCGCGGCCCGCAAGATGAGCTCGAAGCGCTCGCGCTCGTCCTTGCTGTTGTTGCGGCGCCGGTCGAAGGCGATGAAGAGCTCTTCGCCGCGACCGGCGAGGGGCGCGAGGCGTTCGACCTCGTCGAGCAGCGCGTCCTCCGCCGCCGCGCGCCCTTGCGCGCCGAGCACGAGGTCGAGCGCGCCCGAGGCGGCGCCGATGGACTCGAGCACCTTGCTGCCGCGGAGGGCCGCGTCGCGAATGGCGGCGCTGCCGTCACGGCCGGCGAGCACCGCGGCGTACGCCTGCGTGGCGAGCTCGACCGCCCGCGCGGGCCGGGCGAGGGCGTCGAAGCGGTCGAGCGCGGCGTCGCTCGCGGGCGCGGCGATGACGGCCTTGAGCGCTGCGTCGATGGCGCGCTTGCGGTCCCGCAGCGGCCCTTCGCTCAGCGTCGAGAGCTCGAGCAGCAGCTCGCTTCGGCGCGCGCCCGAGCACTTGTGCGCGCGCTCATCGAGCAGCGCGGCGAACTCCTTGTGCAGGCCAGCGCGCTCGGAGACCGCGCGGGCTGCGTCGAACGCCCCTTCGTCGCCGTTGCGGGATGCGCTGGCGAGGATCTCGAAGGCCTTCGCGCCGTCGCCGAGCTTCGCCTCGGCGATTTCGGCCATCCGAAGCGTGCTCTTGGCGAGCTCGTCTTCGTCGCCCTCGACCTCGCTGAGCACGGTCATGTGCTTGAGCACCTCGTCCCAGCGCTCTTCTTGCTCGTTGAGGCGCAGCAAGCGCTCGACCACGGAGTACTCCGTCGGGTCTGCGTCGTACTGCAACTCGAGCGCGCGGATCGTGCGCTTGCGATCGTCGAGCTCGCGCTCGCACACCTCGGCGAGCTGCGCTGCGACGGCGGCGCGCTGCTCGTCGTCTTCGATGAGGGCCGCTTGCTTTTCGAGCGCGTCCGCGGCGAGGTCGGGGTGATTCTGGCGCTTCGCCGCAGCGGCGAGCGCGGCCCACGCGAGCGCGCTGTCGGGTTCGACCTGTTCGGCCGCGAGCCTGAGCGCGGCCAGCGCTTCGTCCGGTCGCGAGAGCGATTGCTCGAGCAGCTCGGCGCGTCGGGTGAGGATCTCTCGCCGGCGCGAGGGCTCGTCGACCGCGGCCTGCTGCGCCTCGTCGAGCAGCGTCGCGAGTCGCTCTTCGTCGCCTTCGAGCTCGGCGAATCCCGCCAGCGCCTCGAGCGCCTCGACGTCGTCTCGGCCGCGCACGCGCTGAGCGACCGCGCGAAGCTCGTCCCAGCTCTGCTTCGCTGCGTCGCGGTCCGTGCGGCTGAGCGCGCGTCCCAGGCGTCGCAGCGTCTCGATCTTCGGCTCGCCGTCCGGCGCGCGGCCGACCCGCGAGCGCAGCAGCTCGAGCAGCCGCTCTTCTTCCCCCGCGGCTTCGAGCGCGTCGCCGAGCAGCGCCGCTGAGCTCTCGTCGCTCGGCTCGAGCTCGAGCGCGCGCTCGGCCTGGGCGATGGACGTGCGGACGTCGCCGAGCAGCCGCGCGATCTCTGCGGCGCGGGCGAAGAGCCGCGCGGGCTTGCTTCCTGCCGCGGGCCCTTCGGCGTGCGCGATCAGCGTCTCGAGCAAGAGGTCGTGGCGACCCGTGCGCTCGAGGAGCGTCTCGATCGACTCCCACGCGCCTGCGTGCTCGGGGTCGTTGACGCACACCTGCTGCCAGGCGCCGAGCGCCTCGTCGAGGGCGTCCATCGAGACGTAGTGCTCGGCGAGCTCGGTGTAGCGAAGCACAACGGCGTCGGGCGCGGCGCTCTCGGCGCGGTGACGCAGCACATCGGCGGCGGCGTCCATCGCGCCCGATCGCTTGCGAGCGTCGACGAGCCGCAGCGCGATCTCGTCATTGGACGGGTCGTCGCTCCACACCTGGTGCAGCGCGTCCGCCTCGCCCGCCGCGTCGCCGCGTCGATCGCGCTGCAGGTTGGCGAGGCGAAAGTACGCGCTGACGCGGGCAGAGGGATCCGCCTCGCGCTCGGCGCGCTTGTCGATCCATCGCGCCAGGTCGTCCCAGCGCTCTTGCGCTTCGAGCAAGCGCTCGAGCGCGTCGTTGGCTTCAGCATCGTCGGGGCTCGTGGTGAGCACCGCGCGCCAGGCTTCGACGGCGCCCGCCGGGTCGCCGAGGTTGCTCTCGCTGAACGAGGCGATGTCCCGCAGCCAAACGAGCCGTTGATCGCCATCGACGCCCGGAGCTCTCGCTGCGGAGTACAGCATGGCGCGCAGCTCTGCCCATTGATTGGTGGTGCGCAGCTCGTGCTCGACGATCGAGAGCGCCTCGGGGTCCGCCGGCTCGAGCGCGAGCACCTCGCGAAGCGCCGAGAACATCGTGTGACGGTCCCCTTGTTGCCCGTACACCGCCGCCATTTCGCGCAGGTCGTGCAGCCGCTGCGAGGGGTCGGTCGCCGCGGGCAGCTGCGAAACGATCGCCACGCGCTCTGTGATGCGGCCGGCAGCGCCGTAGAGGTCGGCGAGCTCGCGCAGCGCCGCGGGGTCTGTCTCGGCGAGCGGCGCGAGCGCCTCGATGGCGTCGTCGAACTGGCCGGCGCTGGAGTAGAGGCCCGCGAGGTCTCGGCGCACCTGCGCGACGAGGGCGCTGTCGGGGTTGGCCGCGATGAACGCGATTTCGCGCCCTGCGAACTCCGCGAACGAACCCTGCTGAATGTGATGATCGCGCAGCGTCGAGAAGGCGCTCTCGTCGCCTGCCCACGCGTCGAGCGACGCCTCGCAGTACGGAACCAGGTGCTCGCCGCCGAGCGCGTGCGCGATGGTCGTCAGCAGCGTCGAGGCGCGCATGAGGTCGTCGACGCCGCCGCCGGGGCCCTGCGCGCGCGCGCGGTACGCCTCCGCGAGCTGGTGCATCGACTGGAAGTCCTCGGGCTGCAGGCGGATGACCTCTTCGAGCGCCGCGGCCTGGCCGGTTGGGTCGTTGAGCCGCGCGCGGGCGTCGGCGAGCCCTCGCGCGAGCTCGACCCGTCGACCGGACTCTGCGGTGACGGCGAGCTCTTTCTCGTAGAGCGTCGCGGCGTTCTTGAAGTTGTTGGCGGCGAGGTAGAGCTCGCGCGCCGCGTGGATGGCGCCGAGGTTGTTCGGGTCGCGCTCGTACGCCTTTCGGTAGTTGGGCGCGGCGCGGTCGGGGCGTCGAAGGTTGATCTCCCACAGCTGCCCGGCGCGAAAGAACAAGTCCGCGGCGGACGCAGGATCGAGCCGCCGCTCGGCGACTTGCTCGACGATCTGCGCGAGCTGCTGGAGCTGTCCGCGCTCTCCAAACCATTGCCACAGGACGGCGAGCGCCTCGGCATCGTCGGGATTTTGCGTGAGGCGCTGGTAGTACGGTTGCACTGCGGGGTCGAGCATCGCGGGTCGTTCGCGGCCCCTTCGGCGTCGCGTCGCGCTGCCAACCGCGCGACGACGCTCCGAAAAGAGCGGCGCTCCGGGGCGGGACGGTATCACGAGCGCGGCGGCGGACCGCTATTTCTAGCCATTCGCGCCGCGCAGAATCACCGGTAGAGTCCCCGACTCGAAAGATCATGGATGACCGATGGACGGGGCGCCGCGCGGCCGGTGAGCAGTGCGCGATCGGGCCGACTGCCAGCGAACGGGGGCGGACGTGAGCCGCTCGGCTTCGAGCGACGCGACGCGCCGCAAGGGATGGGCCGACGCCGCGCTCGCTACGCTCGTGGTGGCGATCGTGGGGACGATGATGGTCCCGATTCCGCTCGCGGTGCTCGACACGCTGCTCGCGCTCAACATCTCTCTGTCCATCGTGCTGCTTCTGGTGGCCCTGTTCGTGGCCGACGCGCTCGCGATCGCGTCGTTTCCGACGATCCTGCTGGTGACGACGCTCTACCGGCTCTCGCTCGACATCGCCGCCACGCGAAACATTCTGGGCCGAGGCGATGGCGGAGAGCTGATCCGCGCGTTTGGTAAGTTCGTCGTCGGCGGAAACTACGTCGTCGGCGCGGTGGTCTTCGCCATCCTCACGCTCGTTCAGTTTCTGGTCATCGCGAAGGGCAGCGAGCGCGTCGCGGAGGTGAGCGCCAGGTTCACCCTCGACGCGATGCCCGGAAAACAAATGGCCATCGACGCCGAGCTTCGCGCAGGCGCGATCGACCAGGCAGAAGCACGTCGCCGCCGCCGCGGCCTCGCCCGCGAGAGCTCGTTCTACGGCGCGATGGACGGCGCGATGAAATTCGTGAAGGGCGACGCCATCGCTGGCATCGTCATCACGTTGGTCAACATCCTCGGCGGACTCGCGATCGGCGTGGGCCAGCGCGGGATGGCTGCCAACGACGCGCTGCGCACCTACGGCCTCATGACCATCGGCGAGGGCCTCGTCGCGCAAATCCCAGCGCTGGTCGTCTCGACCGCCGCAGGCATCCTCGTGACCCGCGTCGCGAGCGAAGAGCCCGATCAGTCCCTCGGCGGCGAAATCGCCCGGCAAATCATCGGACAGCCCCGCGCCTTGCTCATCGCCGCGGGCCTGCTCGCGCTCTTCGGGCTCACGCCTGGGATGCCTGCGATCCCGTTCTTCACGATTTCGATCGGCCTCGGCCTCGTCGCGCGCGCGGTGATCCAGTCCGAGCGCAAGCGCGCTCGATCGACGGACATCGTCGGCGCGGCCCCTGCGCAGCCCGGCGCCGCGCGCGCCGCGGGCGGCGGCGATCGCGAGAAGGAGCTGCTTCGCCCGGTGCTCACCCCGGTCGAAATCGAAGTCGGCGCGGCGCACAGCGCGCTCGTCGACGCGAAGGGCAACGAGGACGCGCCCATTCGACAGATCGTCCCCACCGTGCGCGACGCGATGTTTCGCGAGCTCGGCGTGGCGATTCCCGGCGTTCGCGTTCGCGTCTCGCCCGAGCTCGACGAGCGCGAGGTCGTCGTCCGCGTGCACGAGCTGCCGGCGGCGGAGCTCACGTTTCCGCCGGAGATGCGCTTCGTCGCCGCTCACCCGCGCGCGCTCGAAGAGCGCTCGATCCCGCACGTCGAAGGGCAGCACCCCGCGCGGCAGTCTCCGGGCGCGTGGGTCTCGGCCGAGTCCGCGGCGCTGCTCGAGCGCGACGGGATCGCGTCGTTTTCTGCGGAAGAAATCGTCGCGGTCGCGCTTCGCCACGCGCTGCGCAAGACCGCTCCCCAGTTCGTCGGAATCCAAGAGACCCAAACGCTGCTCGACGGCCTCGAGCAATCGCATCCCGCGCTCGTGCGCAACCTCGTGCCCAAGCCGCTGAGCGTTCCGCTGCTCGCGGAGGTCCTTCGCCGCCTCGTCGAAGAGCACGTCTCGATTCGTCCGCTGCGAGAGATCCTCGAAGGCCTCGCGCCCTACGCAGCAGGAGAAAAAGACCCGATCGTGCTCACGGACCTCGCGCGGCTCGCGCTGCGACGGCACTTGTCCTACGAGATCGCGCCGAAGAACCGCGCGGCGGTGTGGTTTCTCTCGCCAGACCTCAGCGAGGTGATTCGCGAGTCCGTCTCTCGCACCGCGGGGGGAGCGTTTCTGCGGCTTCCGCCAGACCTCTCGCGCGACATCGTCGAGAACGCGCGGCTCAAGCTCGAGCCGGGCGCGGTGGTGTTGTGTGACCCCGACATTCGGCGCTTCGTGTGGGTGCTGCTCAACGGCGCGGTGCCCGACCTGCGCGTGATGGCGCACAGCGAGCTCGAAGCGGGCGTCGTGCTCGATCCTCTGGGCGCGATCGGACCCTGAGGGCGCTCAGCGCACCGTCGCTCGGCCTCGTGCAAACTCGAGCATCATCGGCCACACGGGCCGCTCGCTCTCTGCAAACAGGTCGTTGTGCCCGCGCTGCGCGAGCTCGACCATCCTCGCGTTGGGAAACGTTCGCGCCAGCTGCCGCCCCATCTCGACGGGGATCAACGTGTCGAGCGTCCCGTGCACGATCAGCACCGGCATCGTGATGGACGCCGCCTTCGAGCGCGTGTCGAACCGGTCGCGCACGATCCACGACGCCGGGAGCACCCTCACGATTCGCTGCGCGACCTCGACGATCGACGTGTACGGAGACAGCAAGATCAGCCGCGAGCCGTGCCCTCGCCGCGCCATTTCCGTCGCGACTCCAGTGCCCAGCGATTGGCCGCTCAGGGTCAGTCGGTCCCCCGCGATGCCGCGCGCCGCGAGCTGCTGCAGCACGCTCTCGGCCGCGTCGTAGATCGCGCGCTCGGTCGTCGCGCGTTGCGAAAGCACGCCGTAGCCAGGGTACTCGACGGCGCAGTATCCGATGCCCGCGCGCTGCGCTTCGCGCGCGAACCGCGCCTGCCAAGCGACCTGCTCGCCGTTGCCGTGAAAGTGCACGATGGTCCGCGCGTCGGTTCCGGCGGCGAAGGCGCAGAGCGCGAACGTCTCGCCCGTCGCGTCGCGGCCGCGAACCCACTCGATTCCATCGCCTCGCGGCGGCTCTTCGCGGGGCGGAGCCGGGTAGAGCCGCGATCGGTGCGCCGCGCACGCGACCCCGCAAATCGCTGCGTAGACGGCTGCGAAGCTGGCGAGCGACCTGGCGATCGAGGCTGCGTCCATCGTGTGCGCGCAGTTATCGCACCGAGCTCACGTTGTCGCCACCGAGCGCTCAGTAACCGCGGCGCATGACGGCGCGATCGCCGACGTTGAGCTCGATGGTCGAGCTCGTGACGACGGCGGTCGCGGTGCGCGGCCGGACCTCGACGACGAGCAGCTCGCCGACGACCTCGTCGGGCATGCGATCGCGCGGGTCGCGCTCGCGGTCCGGCGGCGGATCGGCGCGGCCGTCACCGTCGCGATCGAGCCCGACGCCCGAGGCCGTGGACTCGCTGACCGAGGCGAGGGTGGCGCGCCACTGGTCCCCGCGGCGCATGACGAGGAACCGGTTTCCGAGCACGACGCGATCGTCTGCGCCACGGTCGATGAAGACGACCTGGTGCTGTCCCGCGAACGCTTCTGGGCGCAGCAGGGCGGCGATGCGTCCTTCGAGGTCGAGGTTGTTGCGCACGGGCGGGACCGTGCGGACGGTGCGCGGGATGATGGCCACGCGTTCGCCGCGCTCGATCGTGTCGAGCGCCTCGGTGATGCGCGCGGTCGCGAGGTGCCGATTGGCGTCCCAGCGGGTGATCTCAGCGGTGCCGATCACGCGTACGACGTGGCCGGTGTTGCGGTCGCCGCGGCCGTCCTGCGCGTCTTGATAGACCGCGAAGCGCTCGCCGATGCGCGGCGTTCGCCTGGGAAAATCAATGTACGCCTCGTCGTTCTCCGTGAGCAGCATGTGGTCCTGCACCGAGCCGACGATCGTCCCGGCGTCCTCTTGCTCGCGCGGGTCGAGGTAGCCGTTGCTCATGTGAAAGACCGTGTCCGGCGTCACGACGCGCGCTGGGGTGCGCAGGACGTTTCCGACGACGGTCGGACGCGCGCCGGGGCGAGCCTCGCGCAGCAAGCGGACGTGATCGCCAGGAAAAATCCAGTGCGGATTCGTGATCTGCGGGTTGAGCCCCCACACGGCGGGCCACCGCCACGGGTTGCCGAAGTAGTAGTCCGTGATGTCCCAGAGGGTGTCTCCGCGGGACACGTCGTGAAAGTCGGGCACGTCGACGCGGCCGTTCTCGCCGGAGAGCGAGATCGCGCGGCGGTCGCGGGCGGCGGCGATGATCGACGAGCCGCGGCTCGAGCCGTCGTCGGCGGTCGCCTGCGCGAAGGCGTCGAACGAGACCGTGAGAAACAGCGCGGTGAGCGTGACAGTTGGGCGGCGCATCATCGTGACTCCTCGGCGCGGGCGCGCTGCGCGGCGTCGCTCGTGGGAAACTCTCGTTGCAATCGGTCAGCAAAAACCCTGGCTCGCGCGGCGTCGCCGACGCGGCGGTGGCTCTGCGCGAGCTTGTAGAGGACGCCCGACGACAGGTGCGCGCTCGACGATCGCGAGAGCGCACCTTCGAACTGCTCGATGGCTCTGCGGGCGTCTCCCGTGGCGAGCAGGCACTCGCCTCGCCAGTACATCGCGCTCGGCACGTGGGGGTGATCGGGCCAGCGAACCAAGAAGCTCGCGAGGCTCTCGATGGCGCGCGGGCACTGACCGCCGCGGGCCTCGGCGAGCGCGGCGTCGTACGCGGCGGTCGAGCGAGGGTCGCGCACAGACGACGTGCTCTCGCCCAACGACGCGTGCGCAAGCGACGCGTTCGCCCCGAGCGGAACGCCGCTCGCGTCGGGCCCCATCGCCGACGGTCCGCGGCCGCTGTCTCTCGCCGGCGCTTCCGGCGCGCTCGCCGGGCGGGACGGCGCTGGTGTGGTCGACGGATTGGCGTTGGGCGCGCGGTCCGAGGGCGGCAGCGGGGCGACGGGCAAGCGCTCGTCCTCGCGCACGACGATGGGCGTCCCAGGTGGCGTCACGATGGGCCGCCCCTGCGCGCGCACCGTGGGGCGCGACGGGTCCTCGTCGCTGTGGGTGTTGTCCGCCCAGTCTTCGTGCAGCGCGCTCGGGATGTCTTCGACGTCGCTCTGCGCCACAGAGTGCGCTCCGTCGTCCACGATGCGCACCGTGCGTCGGTTGGCGCCGACGAGGGTCTCACCCGCCCGCGCGCCGCGCTCGGCGGACGCGAGGCGCGTCTCGAGTTGCTGAATTCTCTGCACGTACTGGTCTTGCGACGCGCGCAGCGTCCGGACCTGCGCTTCGAGGTCGGCCACCGACCGGCCGCCGCTCGCGCATCCGGCGAGCACGAGCAGCGAACTTCCCATCCAACGCTGAAACCGCATGAGACCTCTTCGAGCTGGACGGTAGTCGCAGGACAAAGCGCCCGCAAAATTGCGGCACACAACAGCGGCGCACAACTCCGGGCGCTCGGCGGGGATAGCGCCGGCCGCAATGCGAGAAAAGCGCCCAAATCCCAGCGAAGAACGCAGCGAAACCATCACCCCCGAGGACCTCGGCTACGAGGCTCGGCTCGCGCCGGCGCGGGTCACCTCCCTCTCGGTCCGCGGCGACCTCACCGCGCTCGAGCCTCCGTTGATCGCCATCGTCGGGACGCGTCACCCCGACGGCGAGGGCCTCGCGATGGCGCGCTCGCTCGCCGAAGCGTGCGCGAAGCGCTCGATCACCGTGCTCTCTGGAGGCGCGCTCGGCATCGACGCCGCAGCTCATCAAGGCGCGCTCGACGGCGGCGGACGCACCGTGGTCGTGCTGCCGAGCGGCCTCGACAAGCCATATCCGCTGCGGCACCGCGCGATGTACAGCAGGGCGATCGAGCGGGGCGGGGCGCTGGTGTCGATGTTTCCGGCGGAGACGCCGCCGACGCGATGGACGTTTCCGCGGCGCAACGAGCTGCTCGCGTCGCTGTGCGACGTGCTGGTGCTCGTGCAGGCGCCTAGCTCGTCGGGCGCGCTGCTCGCGGCGTCGTTTGCCAAGCGCATCGGGCGCAGAGTGCTCGTCGTTCCTGCGTCGCCGGGAGACCGTCGCGGCGCAGGGTGCCTCGCCCTCTTGCGCGCGGGCGCGGCGCTGTGCGAGCGCAGCGAGGACATGTTCGCGGCCCTCGATCAGCCCGACGGCCCGTTGCTCGCGCACGCGAGCACGCGCACGCGAGCGCCGCGCCCGCGCACTCGTGCACGTACGCGCGAGGACGCTGTCGCCGTCGCCGAGCCCGTCGCGAAAGAAAAAATCGAGCGCCTCCCGCCGCTCGACCCCGCGCAGCTCGCGTGCGTGCGCGCGCTCGAGGATCGCCCGTTGCACCCCGACAACATTGGCGAACGCGCCCGGCTCGACCCCGCCGCCACGCGCGCCGCGCTCATCACCTTGACCCTGCTCGGGCTCGTCTCCGAGCGCTCGGACGGCACGTACATCCGCGTGCGCGCGTGAGGCTGCACTTGTCGCTCGGGGGCGCCTCCATATAAATGCCCGCCCGACATGTCCAAGTCGCTCGTCATCGTCGAGTCACCCGCCAAAGCCAAGACCATCCAGAAGTACCTGGGAAAGGACTACGTCGTCCTCGCTTCGAAGGGTCACATCCGCGACCTGCCGAAGTCCGGGCTCAACATCGACGTCGAACACGACTACACGCCCAAGTACGAGGTGCTCGAAGACCACAAGGACGTGCTCTCTGAGCTGAAGAAAGCCGCGAAAGACTCGGACGAGATCTTCCTCGCGCCCGACCCCGACCGCGAGGGAGAGGCGATCGCGTGGCACATCGCGCAAGAGCTCGCGCCGATGAAGAAGCCGATGCGCCGCATCGAGTTTCACGAGATCACCAAGAAGGGCGTTCAGGACGGGCTCTCGAAGCCGCGCACCGTGGACGAGCAGCGCTTCTTCGCGCAGCAAGCGCGGCGCATCCTCGACCGGCTCATCGGCTACGAGCTCTCGTCGGTGCTGTGGAAGCGCTTGTGCCGCCAGGTCAACGGGCACTTTCTCTCGGCGGGCCGCGTGCAGTCGGTCGCGCTGCGGCTGATCGTCGAGCGCGAGGAGGAGATCCGCGCGTTTGTTCCGCAAGAGTACTGGCCGGTGGACGTCGCGCTGGTCGGGTCGAAGAAGCCGAATTTCAACGCGCACGTGATCGAGGTCGACGGCGTCAAGGTCGTCACCCCGAGCCGCGATCGCGCTGTGAAGACCGGCGAGAAGGTCGTCAACTCGAAGGCCGACGCCGAGGCGCTCACCGCCGCGCTATTGAAGGCAAAGTACGTCGTTCGCTCCGTCGAGAAGCGCGAGCGTCGCCGCCGCGCCCCGCCGCCGTACATCACGTCGTCGCTGCAGCGCGACGCGTCTTCGCGGCTCGGGTTCTCTGCGTCGCGCACGATGCAAGTCGCCCAGCGCCTGTACGAAGGCGTCGAGGTCGGCGCAGAGGGCCCTGTCGGTTTGATCACGTACATGCGTACGGACTCGACCCGCATCTCGAACGACGCGATCACCGCCGTGCGCGAGCACATCACGTCGAAGTACGGCGCGAAGTACCTCCCCGAGAAGTCGAACTTCTTCAAGACTCGCTCGAGCGCGCAGGACGCTCACGAGGCCATTCGCCCGACCAACCTCGACCTGCACCCCGACTCGATCAAGCGCTCGCTGAAGCCCGACGAGTACAAGGTCTACAAGCTCATCTACGACCGCTTCGTGGCGTGCCAGATGATCGAGGCGCTCTACGACCAGACGACGGTGCTCGTCGACGCCAAGGCTGACGCCCGCGCGATCGGCCTGCGAACGAGCGGACAGACGCTGCGCTTCGCGGGCTGGCTCGACGCGTACGGCGCGCTCCCGACGGGCGAAGAGGTCGCCGGCGAAGAAGCGCCCAAGGACGGCGCGACGGCGGACGCAGAAGACGGCGCGCTGCTGCCGGACCTGCGCGAAGGAGAGGCGCTCAGCATCGTGAGCCCCCCCGGCGTGCAGACCGAGCAGAAGTTCTCGCAGCCCGCGCCTCGGTACAACGAAGGCACGCTCGTGAAGGCCCTCGAAGAGCTGGGCATCGGACGGCCGAGCACGTACGCCGAGATCGTCTCGAAGGTGCAGTCGAGGGACTACGTCGAGAAGCAGGACCGCGCGCTCGTTCCGACGAAGCTCGGGCTCGCGAAGAGCACCGGGCTGCGCGCGCGCTTCGGCGAGTTCATCAACTACGAGTTCACCGCGCAAATCGAGAAGGACCTCGATCGCGTCGAAGAGGGCGAGCTCAAGTGGGTTGGCGTGGTCGACAAGATCTACCAGCCCTTTCACGCGCGGTGCGACAGCGAGAAGAAGGGCGCCGAGCCGGCAGAAGGGTGGCCGCGACCCCAGACGAGCGACCGCATCTGCGACAAGTGCGGGCGCCCCATGGTCAAGCGCTGGGGCCCGACGTCGGACTTCTACGCGTGCACGGGCTACCCCGAGTGCAAGAACCTCATCGACGAGAACCCCGCGCCGCCGCCCCGCGTCTACGAGGGAAAATCCTGCGCAAAGTGCGGCAGCGACCTGCTCGTCCGCACCGCGCGCCGCGGCTCGCGCAACGACTTCCTCGGCTGCGCCGCCTATCCGCGGTGCGACTTCACGAGCCCCGTTCCGCTCGGGCTCAAGTGCCCCAAGTGCAAAGAGGGCGACATCATTCAGGTCGGCGGCGCCAAGCGAAAGCCGTTCTGGGGTTGCTCGAACTACTCGACCACGAAGTGCGATTTCCGCTTGTATCAAGCGCCCATTCGCCGCGAGTGCCCGCAGTGCCACGCGCCCTTCCTCGTGAAGGCCGGCGGAAAGACCCGCCCGATCATCAAGTGCGTCGCCGAGGGCTGCGGCTACGAAGAGATCGACCGCGCTGAAATCGACGGCGACAGCGACGAGCGCGTCTCGACGCCGGCCGCGCCGCTCGTCGGCGTCGTGCGCGAGCCGTACATCAACCCCGAGATCCTCAAGCTCCCGCTGCCCGCCAAGAAGGGCTGGGGCGCCAAGAAGGGCGCCGCCAAGAAGGGCGCCAAGGCCGAGAAGGCCGCCAAGAGCGACGCCGAGAGCGCCGAGAAGAAGCCGGCGAAATCCGCGAAGAAAGCCGCAGCAAAATCCGACGTCGCCGACGAGACGCCCGTCGCGAAGAAGCCCGCTGCGAAGAAGTCCGCGGCCAAGAAGGGCGCCGCGAAGAAGGCTGCCGCGAAGAAGGCCGCCGCCAAGCCCGCCGCGAAGAAGAGCGAGACCGTGTCGGCGACGGCGTGAGCGCCCGAAGCGTCGAGCGCGCGCCCTCGACGGCGTCGCTCGATTGCTGAGCGCAATCCGTGCGTGCGCAATTGCAGCGCTAGCGGCTCTCTGCCATCGTTGGCGATCCGATGGCTATGCGACGCGCGCCAGTGCTTTCTGTGGGGCTTCTGTTCTTGATTGCGGGCTGCAGCCCGCCGCCGGTTGCGAGCGGCGACGCTGCGGTCAGCGACGGCTCGTCGCGCGACAGCGCGCCCGATGCCGCGAGCGCGGCGTGCGAGCTCGACACCGACGGCGACACGATCCCCGATCTCGTCGAGGGCGAGGGCGACTTCGACGCTGACGGGATTCCGAACAAGCGCGACGAAGACTCGGACGGAGATCGCATCCCCGACCGCGTCGAAGCGCAGTACGGCGCGTCCCGCGTCGCGTGCGTCATGCGCCCGGTCAACTCCGACGGAGAAGGCGAGCCCGACTACCTCGACCGCGACTCCAACGACGATCGCATCGAAGACGTCGTCTCGTACACGCCGCCCGTCGAAGGGCCCACGCCGCCCGAGGGCGGATGGGAGAGCCGCCCCTACGACCTCGACTCCGACGGAATCCCGGACTACGCCGACCGCGACGCGGACGGCGACGGGCTGAGCAATCGCAGCGAAATCGACGTCGACGACATGCCCGTCGCGCCCGACACCGACAGAGACATGCGCCCCGATTGGCGCGACGTCGACTCGGACGGCGACACGATCCTCGATCGCGACGAGGGCAGCACCGATCGCGACCGCGACATGCTCGCGAACTTTCGCGACCTCGACTCGGACGGCGACGGCATCGACGACCGAACGGAGTCGGGCGACATGGACCCGATGACCCCGCCCAGAGAGTGCGCGCGCGAGCTCGACGTCGAAGACCCTGCTCGCGTGGCGCCCGACACGGTGCCGGACTTCTTGGACTTCGACTCGGACAACGACGGGTCGTCGGACCAAGAAGAGCGCACCGCGGGCACCAACCTGTGCAACGCCGACACGGACATGGACGGCCAGTCCGACGTCGTCGAAAACGCGTACTGCGCGCAGCGCATGATGACCATGTGCGGTACGGACCCGATGCGTCGCATCCCCGTGACGGACTACTACGTGGTGCTTCCGCTCGGCGCGCAGGCGACGCGCGAGCTCGAGTTCGGGACGAACATCCGCGTGGCGGACGTGTTCTTCATCGCGGACACCACGGGCTCGATGACGACCGTGCTGCGCTCGGTGCGCGACTCGATCGCGACGCCCGCTACGGGCATCGCCGCCCGCGTTCGCGCAGAGATCCCCGAGGCGTGGTTCGGCGTCGGTCACTACGAGGACTACCCCGTGAGCAGCCACGCTGCGACCACGGACCGCGTGTTTCACCCGCTGTGTCAGGGGCTGCCGGGCTCTGCCGCGACGCGCGAGTGCACCGCGGCGACGTACGGCGGAATCACGATCAATCGCGACGAGATGGCGGTGCAGACCGCGGTCCAAGCGATCCCCGCGGGCAGCGGCGCCGACGGGCTCTCGACCAGCGTCGAGGCGATGTACCAGTTGATTACGGGTGCTGGTTATTACGACCGCAGCTCGGGCATGCCGTGCACCAACGGGACCGGAGCGAACGGCTGCTGGGTTCCGCCGGCGGTGTGCCCCGAGGGGCGCTTCGGCGCGGCGTGCTTCCGGCAGGGGTCGCTGCCGATCATCGTTCACTACTCGGACACGCAGTCGCACTACGGCTCGCGCAACCCGAGCGCGATGGCGTTCAACCGCGAGCCGAGCGGGATCACCCCGCGCGGGCACACGTCGGATGAGCTCATGACGGCGATGCGCCGCGTGGGGGCGAGGATGATCTCGCTCAACGCGACGACGCCGACCTGCGAAGGCCGCATCGTCAACGCGCACGAGGGCACCAGCCCTTGCTACGACTTTCGTCAGTGGGCCGAGGGGACGGGCTCGGTCAACGTCGACGGCGTGCCCTTCGTGTTCGACCTGCGCGCGGGCGGCGGACAGAGCTTCATCGACGGAACGGTCGAGGGCATCCGCCAGATCGCCAGCCGCACGCCCATCGACATCAGCACGCAGCTCGAGAACGACCCAGCCAACCCCGCCATGGTCGACGCGCGGAGCTTCATCGCGCGCCGCGTCCCCACGTGCGAGATCGAGCCCCGCAACCGCAACTGCTGGACGCCGTCGGCCGGCGTGGCGATGACCGACGCCGTCGCGCGCACGGACTCGAGCACGTTCTACCGCGTGCTTCCCGGCACGCGCGTGCGCTTCACGATCGTGTTCTCGAACATCGACGTGTTTCCGGGCTACGAAGACCGCAGCACGCTCTTTCACGCGTACATCCACGTCGTCGGCGACGGCTTCGCGAGGCTCGACACGCGCGAGGTGTTCATCCTCGTCCCCGCCCGCGCGTCGAACCCCGGCTGATCGGCCAGCAGAATGAGAGACGGCCGCGTGCGACCGAAGCGACCGAAGACCGCGATCGTCCTGTCCGGCGGCGCCGCGCGCGGCGCGTACGAAGCAGGCGTCCTCTCGTACTTGCGCGACGGCCTCGTGCGCGACACCGGCGTGCGCGCGCACTTCGACATCGTCTGCGGAAGCTCGGTCGGCGCCATCAACGCCTGCGTCCTCGCCGCCACCGCGCACGACCCGGACATGCAGGGCTCGCTCATGGCCGCCCGCTGGAGCACGCTCAACATCGACGAGGTGCTTCCGCTCGGGACGACGGATGTCCTGCGATTTACCAGGTCGATGTTCGGCGCTGCGCCTGCTGGATCGACCCATCGCCACGGCGGCGTGCTCGACCCGAGCGCGCTCGAGAAGGTCGTGCTCGAAGGCATCCCCTGGACGATGATCCAGCGCAACATCGCCGAGTCGCGCATCGAAGCGCTCGCCGTCAGCGCCACGCACGTCTCGTCCGGTCACACCGTGATCTTCGTCGAGCGCAACGAGCCAGGGTTGCCGCCCTGGGGCACCGACCCCTTCGTGCATGGCACCGCGACGCGCATCCGACCGCAGCACGCGCTGGCCAGCGCCGCGATCCCCATCGTGTTTCCCGCAGTCTCGATCGACGGGCAGTACTACTGCGACGGCGGGCTGCGGCTCAACACGCCGATCGCCCCGGCTGTGCGCCTCGGCGCCGATCGTGTGCTCGTCGTCTCGCTGCGACACAGGCCGCCCGAGGCGGACCGACCCCGGCTGTCGATGGCTCCGCCGACGCCAGGACACGGTCCTCCGTCCGCGTTCTTTCTCGCGGGAAAGGTCATCAACGCGCTCTGGCTCGATCACATCGACTACGACCTCGACCGCTTGCGTCGCACCAACGCCGTGCTCGACGCAGGCCAGCGCGCGTTCGGACCCGCGTTTGGCGCGCAGCTCAACGACGCCCTCGTCGAGCAGGGCGCCCCCGCGCTCAGGCCCATCCGCGAGCTGCGTATCGAGCCGTCGCAAGACCTCGGCGTGCTCGCCGGTGAGATCGCTCGAAGCGCCGAGTTCGCGCGCCGCGCCAAGGGCCTCGTCGCCCGCGCGCTGCAGCGCTACGCCAAGGGCGCCGAAGAGACCGACGCCGACGCCGTCTCGTACCTCTTGTTCGATCAGTGCTACTGCGCGCCGCTCGTCGAGCTGGGCATCGCCGACGCCAGGGCGCACAAAGAAGAGCTCGCGCGCCTGTTCGCCGAGCACGAAGAGACATGACACACACAATCAAGGTGATCGGCGGCGGCCTCGCGGGATGCGAAGCTGCCTGGCAGCTCGCGCAGCGCGGCCTGCGCGTCGAGCTCGTCGAGCAGAAGCCCATCGCGCGCACGCCCGCGCAGGTCACCGACGCCCTGTGCGAGCTCGTGTGCTCGAACTCCTTTCGCGGCGCGGCGCTCAGCAACGCCGTCGGCCTGCTCAAAGAAGAGCTGCGCCGCGGCGGCTCGCTGGTGATGAGCTGCGCGGACGCGTCCGCCGTGCCCGCGGGCGGCGCGCTCGCCGTCGATCGTGAGCGCTTCAGCGCTGAGATCACCGCGCGCATCGACGCGCACCCGAACATCACCCGCGCGAGCGCCGTCGTGACCGAGCTGCCCGACGGGCCGGCGATCGTCGCGACCGGGCCGCTCACCGGCGACGCGCTCGCCTCGGCGCTGGCGGCGCTCGTCGGCGCCGAGCACCTCGCGTACTACGACGCGATCTCGCCGGTGATCGCGGCGGAGTCGATCAACTGGGAGCGCGTGTTTCGCGCGTCTCGCTACGACAAGGGCGGCGACGACGCCTACGTCAACTGCCCGCTGACGCGCGACGAGTACGCCGCGTTCGTGCGCGAGGTCGTGGCCGCGAAGAAGGTCGAGCCGCGAGAGTTCGAAGAGACGCGGTACTTCGAGGGCTGCTTGCCGATCGAAGTGATGGCCGAGCGCGGCGCGGACACGCTGCGGTACGGACCGATGAAGCCGGTCGGGCTCACCGATCCGCGCACGGGGCGGTGGCCGTTCGCGTGCGTGCAGCTGCGGCAAGAGGACGCCGCGGCGAGCGCGTACAACATCGTGGGATTTCAAACGCGGATGACCTTCGGCGAGCAGGCGAGGGTCATCCGAATGATCCCAGGGCTCGAGGCGGCCGAGTTCATGCGCTTCGGGAGCGTGCACCGAAACACCTTCGTCAACAGCCCGCGCATGCTCACGCAAGCGCTGGAGCTTCGCGCGAAGCCGGGGCTCTTTCTCGCGGGGCAGATCACCGGCGTCGAGGGCTACCTCGAGAGCGCAGCCTGCGGCTTCACCTGCGCCGTGCTGCTCGCGCAGCGGCTCGCGCAGCAGGCGTTCGACCCGCCGCCTGCGACGACGGCGCTCGGCGCGCTGCTGCGACACCTGTGGACGGTGCGCAAAGACTTTCAGCCGTCGAACGTGACGTGGGCCATGGTCGCGCCGATGGACGAGCTGCCCGCGAAGAAGCTCGCGAAGGCCGAGAAGTACGAGCTGTTCGCGGCCCGCGCGCTCGCGGACATCGCCCCGTGGATCGCGCGCAACGCGCACGCTCGCTGAACATTTCGACCGCGCGATTCGCTGCGGTACACCGTTGAGCCAATGACTGTCGCGCTCGACCTGACCAAGCTGCTCGATGGCGAACCCGACGATCCGCTCGCGAAGGACCTCGCGTCGTTCGCCGCGTACCTCATGCACGAGCGGAGGGCGTCGCCGCGGACGGTCGAGCACTACCTGCGCGACCTGCGGACGCTCGCGGAGTTCTCGCGCAAGTACGCGAGCGGACCGGCGACGATCGAGCAGATCGACCTCGCGGTGCTGCGCGGCTGGCTCGGCACGCGCGCGAAGGCGCGCTCGCACACGACGATCGCGCGCAACGTGTCGTCGGCGCGCGCGTTCTTTCGGTTCGCGCGAAAGATCGGCAGGATCAAAGAGGACCCGTCGGCGCTGTTGAAGGCGCCGAAGCTCAAGCGAGAGCTCCCGGTGGTCGTGTCCGTCCCCGCGGCGGCGCGCTTGATGGAGGCCCCGGACGAGGCGAGGTTCACCGCGCGGCCGGGCGCGCGATCCGTGGATCCTGCAGAGAAGGAGCGGCAATCGCTGCGCGACCGCGCGATGCTCGAGTGCTTGTACGCGGGGGGCATTCGCGTGAGCGAGCTGGTCGGCTTCAACCTCAACGACGTGGACACGCGCAACCGCACCGCGCGCGTCCGAGGAAAGGGTGGCAAGGAGCGCATCGTTCCGCTCGGCCACCCCGCGTGCGACGCGATCGTCGCGTACCTCGACGTGCGTCACGCGCTGCGCAACCCGAGCACCGGCGAACAAGACGAGCGCGCGCTGTTTCTCGGCCGCTACGGAACGCGGCTCACCACGCGGCAGGTGCAGCACCTCGTGAAGGCGTACGGCGAGCTGAGCGCCGGGCGCGCGGACCTGCACCCGCACACGCTGCGACACACCTGCGCGACGCACCTGCTCGACGCAGGGGCGGATCTGCGCATCATCCAAGAGATGCTCGGCCACGCGAGCCTGCGGACCACCGAGCGATACACGCACGTCTCGATGGAGAAGGTCATGAACGTCTACGACAAGGCCCACCCGCTCTCGGGCCGCGAGAAGGACAAGCCGTCGGCGAAGGGCGGCGAAGGATGAACGAGCGGTTTCACGCGACCACCGTCGTCGCCGTTCGCCGCGGAGATCGCGCGGCGATCGCGGCGGACGGGCAGGTGACGCTCGGCAACACCGTGGTCAAACAGCAAGCGCGCAAGGTGCGTCGACTCCACCAGGGCAAGGTGCTCGTCGGGTTCGCGGGCGGCGCGGCGGACGCGTTTGCGCTGTTCGACCGGCTCGAGGCGAAGCTCGAAGCGCACCGCGGCCACCTCGCGCGCGCGTGCGTCGAGCTCGCCAAAGAGTGGCGGCTCGACAAGGCGCTGCGTCAGCTCGAAGCCATGCTCATCGCAGTGGACGAGAAGCAGACGTTTCTCGTGGGGGGCACTGGCGATCTGATCGAGCCGGACGAGGGCGTCGTCGCCATCGGCTCGGGCGGGCCGTACGCGCTCGCCGCGGCGCGAGCGTTGATCGCGCACACTCAAATGGCGCCCGCCGAGATCGCGCGCGAGTCGCTGATGATCGCGGGGGACATCTGCATCTACACGAATCAACACATCACCGTGGAGGCGATCGGGTGAGCGAGCTGACGCCGAGAGAGATCGTCGCGAAGCTCGACGAGAACATCGTCGGGCAGGCGAAGGCCAAGCGCGCAGTGGCGATCGCCCTGCGAAATCGCTGGCGAAGACAGCAGGTTGGTCCCGAGCTGCGCGACGAGATCCTGCCGAAGAACATCCTGATGATCGGCCCCACCGGCGTGGGCAAGACCGAGATCGCCCGCCGCCTCGCGCGGCTCGCGCACGCGCCCTTCGTGAAGGTCGAGGCGACGAAGTTCACCGAGGTGGGCTACGTGGGGCGCGACGTCGAGTCGATGATCAAAGAGCTCGCGGACCTCGCGCTGCAGATGGTCAAGCAAGAGCAGATGCGCTCGGTCAACGCCAAGGCCGAGGTGGGCGCGGAGGACCGGTTGTTGGCGCTGCTCGCGCAGCAACACAAAGAGCTCGCCGGGGACAAGTCCGCGCTGCGCGACGCGTTTCGCCGCGGTCAGCTCGACGACAAAGTGGTGGAGATCGACGCGCACGACGCGCCGAGCGCGCCGATGGTCAACGTGGTGGGCGGGCCGCAAGGCGGGAGCGACGCGATCGGGCAGCAGCTGAGCGAGATGTTCAAAGGGCTGCCGACGTTTCCGGGCTTCGGCCGCGGCGCGACGCGCAAGAAGAAGGTGAGCGCGCCCGAGGCGTTTACGCAGTTCGTGCAAGAAGAAGCGGCGAAGCTGATCGACCACGAGAGCGCGGTGCGCGAGGCGATCACCCGCGCCGAGCAGCACGGGATCGTGTTCATCGACGAGATCGACAAGGTGGCGTCGCGAGGCGGCGCGCGCGCGGGCGGGCCCGACGTCTCGCGCGAGGGCGTGCAGCGCGACCTGTTGCCTCTTGTCGAAGGGACGACGGTGCAGACCAAGCACGGGCCGGTGAAGACCGACCACGTGCTGTTCATCGCCGCGGGGGCTTTTCACGTGAGCAAACCCAGCGATTTGCTGCCGGAGCTCCAAGGGCGATTCCCCATTCGCGTCGAGCTCGAGTCGCTCACCCGCGACGACTTCGTCCGCATTTTGCGTGAGCCCAAGAACGCCCTCACGCGCCAGTACTCGGCGCTGCTCGCGACCGAGGGCGTCGACCTGACGTTCACCGACGACGCCGTCGACGCGATCGCCGACATCGCCGCGGAGGCCAACAGTCGCACCGAAGACATCGGCGCGCGACGTTTGCACACGGTGCTCGAAGCGCTGCTCGAAGAGCTGTCGTTTGCGGCGCCGGACCTGCCGAGCGAGCGCAGGCAAGTGGCGCTCAGCGGCGAGCAAGTGCGCGCGAAGCTCTCGCCGATCCTGCAGGACGAAGACCTCTCGCGCTACGTGCTCTGACGGCGTCAGTCTGCGGCGGCGTCCATCGCGCCGACGTCGGCGCTCGCGCTGTCCGTGGGGTTTGCGTCTGCGCTGGCGTCGGCGCTGGCGTCGGCGCTCGCGTCGGGCGCGCCCGCGTCGCTGTTGCGCACGCAGCGCGATCCTGTGAACAACGCCCCCGCGTCGGCGTCCGCGCGCTGGCAGCTCGAGCCCGCAGGGCACATCGCGCCGGCCGCCGCGCAGTCGATGGGAACGCACCCGCCGTTGGCGAACATGTCCATCCCTCCGCCGCGCATGTCGCAGCGGTAGCCCGCTCGGCACTGCGCGTCGGTGGTGCACGCTTTGAAGCAGCGCGCGGCGCTTCCGGGCGCGGCTTCGGGCGCGGGCAACACGACAGTGCCGCTCGGGCACGTGCTGGTTGGGAGGTTCATTCCGCGCGCGGCGGCGAAGACAGACTCGCGTGGAAGCACGCCGTACGAGACGCAGTAGCCGCCGAGAAAGCCCGTCGGTCGCGGGCCCGAGAGCGAGTCGACCTCGGGGATGCAGAGGCCCGAGCGGCAGTCACGATCGTCCGTGCAGGGCTCGCCGTTGACCGCGCCGCTGGTGGTGGGGCGCGAGACGCACTGGCCGTTGTACGGGTCGCACGTGAGCATGTTGAGGCACGCGCGCATGCCGCCTTCGGGGTCGTTGCTGGCCGCGGGCGCGTTGGGGTCGCACGCGGCGAAGCAGCCCGTGTTGGTGTCGAACGGAATGCGAAACGCCAGGCAGATTCCGCCGTAAATCGTGCACGAGTCGCTCTGCAGCGTGCAGTACGGGCGGCAGCCTTGCTCCGAGCAGATGCCGAGGTTGCCGCAGTCCGTACGGTCGCCGCAGACGATTCGACGGCACATTCCGCCAGGAAACGTGAGGTCGCACACCTCGTCGTTGGCGGTGTCGCACTGGTTGTTGGCCGTGCACCGCCGGTAGTCGGGCGCATACCGCGCAGAGCCGTCGACGCTCACGTCAGGGAAGATCAGCGAGTCCGCGCCCGTGCCGTCGGAGCCCGCGTCGCCGGGAGGCGGAGGCGTCGTGCACGCGACGATCGTTGCAGCGATCGCAACGAAGAGAGTGGGTCGAAGCGAAGTTGTTGTCATGCCGGGCAGTGTGCCAGCAAGCGGCGTTCCGCGCCTGAAATTGCAGAAGATCGCGCGATGGACGGCGCTCGCTCACCGACGCTGGACCGCGTTCGCGACAACAATTGCACGCGCGTCGCGTGCGCATCACGCACGCTGCGCGGCGCGCTCAGCGGCAGGCGATGTTGGGCTGCATCGGGTCGTCGACCGAGCAGAAGCCGGTCCCGCCAGTGCCTTCGCACACCATGCCCGCGGGGCAGCACGCCGTGGCCGTGCACGAGCGAAACACGCAGTAGCCGAGGTTGTCGTTGGCCAGCGAGAGCAGCGGCGTCGACGGGCCATCGGGACACGCCGAGGTCAGCGCCATGTCGATCGACGAGCCGCAGATGCCTTGCGAGCCGAAGCTCACGACGCGAAAGCACGTCCCGCGGCACGGGGAGGGCGCGCCCATACCAGGGATGGTGCAGAGGCTTCCGTCGGCCAACGCGGTGGGCGAGCTGCCCGTCGCGCCGCACTCGCCCGTGCGGACGTTGCACACTTCGCCTGCGCGGCAGTGGGCGTTGGACGAGCAGAAGGGCAAGCAGCCCGCTGCATCGGTGCCGACCGCGTGCGAGAGCCACAGGCCCGTGCACACTTGTCCTGCGCGGCATCCGGGCGCTGGACCCGGTCGGCACGCCGCCGTGCACATCGACTGTTCGTCAGGAAAATCCCCGCTCGTCAGGCACGTCGAGCGCGACCCGAAGCACTGTCGCTGCTCTTCGACCTGGCTCGCGTTGTTGATGCAGTCGCCGAAGCAGAAGCCCCCGAGCACGGTCGTGTCGCAGCGCAGACCAGTGATGCAATCGGCGTTGCTCGCGCACGGACCGCCCGCAGGCGACGTCCCTGGCACCGGAACGCCGGTGTCCACGATCACGCCCGTGTCGACGCGAACGCCCGTGTCGACGATCACCCCAGCGTCGACCACGACGCCGGTGTCGACGATCACGCCGGTGTCGATGCTCACGCCCGTGTCGACCACCACGCCGCTGTCGATCGTGACGCCCGTGTCGACGATCACGCCCGTGTCGACGGTGACGCCGGTGTCGACGATCACTCCCGTGTCGCGGGACGAGTCCATCGCGACGCCGCTGTCGACGCGCACGCCGGTGTCGGTGTTGGTGTCGGTCACGGCGTCGTTGCGGCGCGTGTCGCGGGAGGCGATCTCATCGATCGGCGCGCAAGCGGCGAGGCTCAACGCCGCTGCGATCCACGGAAGGGATTTCATCGTTTTGGCAATCCTCGCGAGCAGTGTAGTCCGCGGCGAGGGGGAGAGCGCAGCGACTCGCGCGGCAAAATGCAAGAACGCCTCGAAAGTGCACCGCGTCGCGGGTCTTTCGAGGCGTTCATCAGCGCTGAGCAGCGCTCAGCGCGCGTCGCGCATCAGCCGCCGGTGGCGACGTCAGCAGCCGCGTCG
Organism: Myxococcales bacterium; assembly: GCA_013298625.1. GTDB lineage: Bacteria > Myxococcota_A > Polyangia > Polyangiales. Next base: position 28,481 of record JAAFIF010000043.1, on the reverse strand, counting down.
GGAGCGGCGTCCGGAGCCGCGTCGGGGCGCGAGCCAGCATCCGCGCCGGCGTCGCCGCCGCCCGGGTTGCAGGCGATGTTGGGCTGCATCGGGTCGTCGACGCCGCACGTTCCCTCGGTGTCGCCCGGCATGTTGGGCTCGCACACGTGGCGGTTCGGGCAGCAACGGGTCGCGTCGCACTGGCGGAAGAGGCAGATGCCGAGGTTGTCCGTGCCCATGCGGCCGAGCGGCAGCACGACTTCGGGGTTGTCGCGGCACTCCATCGTGGTCGACAGGTTGATGAACGATCCGCAGGTGCCCGGGTCGGTCATGCGATCGCTGGTGCGGAAGCAGATGCCGCGGCACGGCGAAGCAGCGCCCATCGCGGGGACGTTGCAGGGCTCGCCGTCGGCGAGCAGGTTCGGGTTGATCGCGCCGGTCTGGCAGGTGCCCGTGCGGGCGTTGCAGACTTCGCCCATTCCGCAGTGCGCGTTGTCCGAGCAGAAGGGGAAGCAGCCCGCGGTGTCCGGGGTCGCGCCTTCGTGCGTGTACCAGAAGCCCGTGCAGATGAAGCCCGGGCGGCACGACGTGGCCGTCGAGGGACGGCACGCCTTCAGGCAGAACGAGTTCGCGTCGGCGCCGTCGCCGATGGACATGCAGGTCGAGCCCGTGCCGCCGCACTGGCTCTGCTCGTTGGCCTGGCTCGCGTTGTTGGTGCAGGTGCTCGAGCACATGCCGCCCTGGACGCTCGTGTCACAGGTCAGGCCGTTGCACATCGTGTCGTCGGTGCAGGCAGCGCCCGCGGACGACGCGCCAGCGGCGTCCGGGCGAACGCCGGTGTCTGCGACGGCGTCGGGGCGGCTCGCCACGTCGCTACCAGCGTCGCCAACTGGCGTGGGCGGACCGCAGTGAACAAGAGCAAGGGCGGCGATAGCAGCGCCGGCGGCGCGAATGGACGTACGCATTACAAATCCTCCTGAGAGCGTGACTGACGTCAATCGATGTGAAGTTGTGGGATTCGAACTGTGAAAGCCCTGACTTGGTGCTGGTCGGTCACGGTCAGGGCCCTTCACTGTACCGCCGATGTCCGCTGCGTCGACCGTGCAGGGCACGAGCGCCGATCGGACCTGCAAAATCGCTTCAACCGCGCTTGTCGTCGCGGCCTCGAATCGCCGTCAGCGCGCGCTCGGCGGCGGCGGCGGCCTGCTGAATGTTCTCTTCCGTCCCCGAGAGGTACAGACGGCCGAACGCCCCGAAGGTTACGACCTCGAGCAGGCGAATGTCCGCGGCCTTCTCGGCCTCGTTCGCCGCGAGCGCGGCGTAGCCGGCGGGCACGACCTCGAGCACGTACAGCGTCTCGCCCTGCCGAATCATGTCGCCGTGCCGCATCTTGTTGACCAGCATGGTCTGGTGGCCATCGACGCCGTAGATGATCTCTCGCGAGACGATCTTCGGCGCGAGGCGATCTTCTTCGCGCAGCCCCGCACGCTGCAACACCGCTTCGCCCGCCGCGCGAACAGAGCCCTGATCGAACGAGTGCAGCTCGAGCAATCCGTACGCGCGCTCGACGATCTGCATGCCCGGCAGCACCGAGGCGTGCTTGAGCGCCGCGTCGGTGAGCGAGTTGATCGCGATGCCCGGCGCGATCTCGACGAACAACGCAGCCATGCCGTCGAGCGGCTGAAAGCCTGCGCACACGGTCTGCAAGAACCCAACGAGTTGGGGCTGCAGCACATCGATGTACGTGAATGTTCGGAGTGCGACCACGGCGACGGCGCGGACCCTACTGGCTTGTTTTCGCAGCGTCAACACTGCGGTCACCACTCCGTGACACTTGCCTCGCGCGATCCAGCAACACTGCAACGACCGCGGCGATCGCCAGGGATACCGCCACCTTGCCGACGCGGCTCGACCAGTTGTGGACGCGGTCGAACTCGATTCCGCGCGGTCCCTCGTAGCGTCGAACGCCCTCGGTGTGCAGCCGCGCGATGGTGGGCGAGAGGTATCCAGACTGCACGCCGACCGAGAGCGAAAAGAGGATGACCAGCGCGCCGCGCGCGATTCGCAGCCGATCGAGCGGAGCTCCGCGCATCGCGACGCTGACGGCCTCGGCGATCAGCGCGAGCACGACCAGCGCGACCGCCACGCGATCGAAGCGCGTGAAGATCGTGGTCATCAGGTCCGCGGCCGCAGAAATCCCCGAGCGAAACACGGTGGGAGCCACGATCGCGCCGATCGCGAGCAGCCCTCCGCTGTAGATCAACACCGCTGCGATCACGATCACGTCCAGGGCGAGCAACATGTCGCCGCGGACTGTGCGCCAACCGCCGCGCGGGTCAACCGCGAACGAGCCGCTCGGGGCTCACGAGCGGGATGGGATAGTCGCCGCTGAAGCACGCCTCGCAGAAGCCTGCGCCGGTGTTGGCCTCGGCTCCCACCGCGCGACGAAGGCCGTCGATCGACAGGTACGCCAGCGTGTCGCTGGTGATGTAGCGACGGATCTCTTCGATCGAGTGGCTCGCCGCGATGAGCTCGCGTCGGTTGGGCGTGTCGATGCCGTAGAAGCAGGGCCAACGCGTGGGCGGCGAAGAGATGCGCAAGTGCACCTCGCGCGCGCCGGCGTCGCGGAGCATCTTGATGATCTTGCGCGAAGTCGTGCCGCGGACGATCGAGTCGTCGACGACGATCACGCGTTTTCCCTGCAAAATGTCTGCGACGGGTGAGAGCTTGAGGCGCACGCCGAAGTGCCGGATCGACTGCTGGGGCTCGATGAAGGTCCTGCCCACGTAGTGCGAGCGGATGAGCCCCATTTGAAAGGGTGTCCCCGATCGCTCGGCGAAGCCGATGGCCGCCGGCACGCCCGAATCCGGAACGGCGATCACCACGTCGGCCTCCGCCGGGCTCTCGTCCGCGAGCGTCCTGCCCATCGCGCGACGCGTGTCGTACACGCCGCGCCCGCCGAGCTTCGAGTCGGGACGAGCGAAGTACACGTACTCGAAGACGCACATCTTCGCCGGCGCGCTCTCGAACGGCCGCAGAGATTTCACCCCCGAGCGGTCGATCACCAGGACCTCGCCCGGCTCGACCTCGCGCACGAACTCTGCGGCGATCAGCTCGAACGCCGTCGGCTCGCTCGCCAGAATGTGCGCGCGCGCGAAGATCCCGAGGCACAGCGGCCGCAGCCCGTGCGGATCGCGCGCGGCGATGAGGGTGTCGCCCACGAGCACCAGCAGGCTGTACGCGCCGCGCACCTTCGAGAGCGCGTCGATCACCCGGTCGACGGTGCTCTCTTTCGAAGAGTGCGCGACGAGGTGCAGCAACAGCTCGGTGTCCGTCGTGGTCTGAAAGATCGCGCCCCGAGCTTCGAGCGTCGCCCGAAGCTCGTCGGTGTTGGTGAGGTTTCCGTTGTGCGCGACGGCGAGGCTGGTCCCGCGTACCTCGACCGCGAAGGGCTGCGCGTTCTTCAAGAACGAGCCTCCAGCGGTCGAGTAGCGAACGTGTCCAATGGCGACGTCGCCGGGCAGCTTCGCGATCGAGCTCGGGTCGAAGACGTCTTGAACGAGCCCCATCCCGCGATGCGCGTGCGTCGTCGTGCGGTCGACCGTCACGATGCCCGCGGACTCCTGTCCGCGGTGCTGCAGCGCGTGCAGCCCGAGGTACGTCAGGTTCGCCGCCTCGCTGTGGCCGAACACGCCGAACACCCCGCACTCGTCGTGAAAGTGATCGTCGTCGTTGAGAGAGCCGCGCGACGGCGTCGAGTCGTCGCGATCGTGAATCACCAGCGCCATCGTGGACGAGCCGGTAGCACGCGACCCTCTCGCTCGTCACGATTCCGGTCGGCCATCGACCGCGACCGTTCGCGGGAATTCAATGGATTTCGCGAGGGTGATCCCCGAAAACGACCGTAGGCCATGGCGATTGTCGAACAACTTGCGTCCGCGCGAGACGCGGCGCGCTTCGGGGCCAAAGCCTCTTCGCTCTCGGTGCTCTGGGCGGTTCCGCACGTGCGCGTCCCGCCGGGCTTCGCCGTGGACGCCGCGCTGTTTCGGGCGTTCATCGAGTCCGCGCTGCCTTCTTCGCTGTGGCCCGAACGACTGCTGTCTGCGCCAGAATCCGAGCGCACCGCTGACAAGCTCACTGCGATCCGCGCCACGCTCGACAGCGCGAAGCTCCCCGAGCGCGGCTGGTCCGAGGTGCTCGACGCCTATCGCGCGCTCGGCGCGCGGCTCGTGGCTGTGCGCTCGAGCGCGCTGCAAGAAGACACCCGCAACGCCACCGCCGCGGGGGTGTTCTCCACAGAGCTCGGCGTGCGCGACGAAGCCTCGCTCGAGCGCGCCGTCCGCTCGGTCTTCAGCCGCATCTACGACGAGCGCGCGCTCTCGTACCTCGCGCGCATCTCGCCCAAAGAGCCCCCCGCGATCGCGCTCCTCGTGCAGCGCGTGGTCGTGGCCACCTCGGCGGGCGTGCTGTTTACCGAGGACCCCGTGCGTCGCGAGGCGGGCACGATGCGCGTCGAAGCCACGCTCGGCCTCGGCGCCCCGATCGTCGACGGTCACGTCTCGCCCGACGTGTTCACGCTCTCGCTCGACGACGGCGCGCTGGTTCGCTCGACGGTCGTCCCCAAGCAGCAGGCGCTGGTGGTTGGCGACGACGGCCAGCTGCGGACGCTGCTGTTCGATCCCGCGCGCGAGGAACCCGCGCTCGACCGCGATCAGCTCTTCGAGCTCGCGAGCGCGGCGCGAGCTGTGCAGCGGGCGCTCGGCGGTCCGCGGGACATCGAGTTCGCCTTCGAGTCCAAGACGCTCTGGGTCGTGCAAGCGCGGCCCATCGTCGCGCTGCTCGATCCTCGGGACGAGCGCGCGCAGTGGGTCTGGAGCAACGTCAACGTCGGCGAAGCGCTGCCGGGCGTCGCGACGCCGCTGACCTGGTCGATCGCCGCGGCGTTCAGCGAGCTGGGATTTCGCAGGGCGTTCGGCGCGCTCGGCTGCACCGTGTTCGAGGGCGCCGAGCTCGTCGGGCGCTTCGACGGGCGCATCTACCTCAACCTCACGCACTTTCTTCGGATCGCGTCGCAGGTGCCAGCGCTCGACCCCAAGATGCTGCTCGAGTTCGGCGGAGGCAGCGGGCTCGACGAGGTCGCTTCGCAGATCGAGCGCGGGTCGTGGGCGCGGTTCGCGCTTCGCGTCCCGTCGGTGCTCGCGACGTGGGTGAGGGACAACTACGCGCTCGACGCGAAGGTCGAGCGGTTCGAAGCGGACGCGCGCGCGCTGCGGGCGCAGATCGAGTCGGCCGATCGCGCCGCGATGACCCGCGCTGAGCTCGCGATCGAGCTCGAGCGCATCGAAGCCGCGCTCGATCGCACCGGAACGCTCATGCTCACGTGCGCCTCGGGCGCGCTCTCGTCGGTGGTGCTCGTCCGCGCGCTGCTGCGCTGGACCGCGCGCGCCGACGCCGATCGACTCGAGCGCGCGCTGCTCAGCGGCAACGCCGACCTCGAGAGCGCCCAGCCCGGAATCTCCCTCGCGCACCTCGCCGGGCGCCTCACCACCGAGCCCGCCGCGCGCGCTGCGATCGAAGCCGGCGCCGAGACCCTCGACGCGCTGCCCGACGGTCCGACGCGCAGGGGACTCGCGGCGTTTCTGCGCGCGTACGGTCACCGCGCGGTGCGCGAGGCCGAGCTGTCGACCCCGCGCTGGGCCGAGGACCCGTCGATGCTGCTCTCGATGCTGCGTGCGCAGCTCGACTCGGGCGTCGCAGCGGCGCTCGAGCGGGTCGATGCGCAGAGCCGCGCGCGCGATCGCGCCGAACACCAGTGGATGGACTCGCTCCCTGCTTCGGCTCGCTCGCTGGCACGTCACGCGCTCGCGCGCGCCCGAAAGTTTCTGCGCCTGCGCGAGCGGATGCGCGGGCACGTCACCGAAGTGCTCGGGTACTTTCGCAGCAACGCGCTCGAGGTCTCGCGACGGCTCTCGCGCCACGACCCTGCTTGCGACGCGGACGGAGCGTTCTTTCTGACCGTCGACGAGGTGCGAGAGTTTCTGCGCGGCTCGGGCTTGGATGTGGCCTCCGTCGTGCGCGCGCGTCGCAGCGAACATCGGCGCGACGCGGCGAAGCCCGACCCGCCCAACAGCTTCGTCGGCGCGCCGCCGCGCGCCCAAGCGCGCCCTCCGCACGCAGGAGACGCGGTGCTCACGGGCATCGCCGCGTCCTCGGGGCTGGTGCGCGGCCGCGTGCGAATCATCTCGAGCCCAGGGCAGGGCGCGGCGCTTCGCGCAGGAGAAATCCTGGTGATTCGCGTCGCCGATGTGGGGTGGACCCCGTTGTTTCTCACGGCGACCGGCGTGGTGACCGAGCTCGGCGGCGCGCTCTCGCACGCCTCGCTCGTCGCGCGCGAGTACGGCGTCCCTGCGGTGGTCAACGTCGAAGGCGCGACTCGCGTGCTGCGAGATGGTCAGCTCATCGAGGTCGACGGTGACCGCGGAACGGTCTTGTTGATCGACGAGGCCTCGAGCGAGGCGCCGCGATGACCGCGCAACGCGACGCCACGACGCTCGCCGTGCTCTACCGCGACGCCAGGTTCATCGCCGTCGACAAGCCCTCTGGACTGCTCACGACGCGGGGAGACGACGGGTCCGACTCGCTGACGGACCGCGTGCGCCTCGAACTCGCGCCGGACGCCGAGGTCGTGCACCCGCTCTCGAGGCTCGACTACGAAGTGAGCGGCGTGGTGCTGTTCGCGCTCGACTACGAGGCCACCGGGCGCGCCGCGGGCGCGCGCGCGTCCGCGAAATACCACCGCGAATACCACGCGATCGTGAGCCCGGCCCCTGCGTTCGACGAGGCAGAGTGGCGCTGGTCCATCGGCGTAGACCCTCGCAACCCTTCGCGGCGCGTGGCCGCGGGGGGACGCGAGCAAGAGAGCGCGCACACCGTGGCGCGCGTCATGGAGCGACGCTCGGGCGCCGCGTGGCTCGAGCTCACGCCGATGACGGGCCGTACGCATCAGCTGCGCGTTCACTGCGCGAAGGCCGGCGCGGCCGTGGTCGGCGACCGCACCTACCGGGGCGCGCGGCGCTTGACCCTCGACGATGGCGCGGTCCTCGCCGTCGGCAGGGTGATGCTGCATTGCGCGCGGGTGTCGCTCGGCGGCGACATCGTCGTGAGCTCGCCGTGGCCCGAGGACTTCGCTGCGCTCTGGCGCGCGTTGAAGTAGCTATTTGACCCGCGACGGGCTCTTGGTCGGCGGCGCGGTCACCGTCGGCGCGACGGTGAGCGCCTGCGAGACCGCGACGTCGATCTCGGTCTCGATCTGCGAGGCGATCTCGTCTTCGAGTTGCTCGACGCCGCCGATCGCGCGCTCGATGTTTCGCTGGTAGACGAAGATGCGCGCGGCGATGGGGGGCGGCGCGCCGGGGTCGGCCATCGCGTCGAACACGACGCCTGCGCGCGGGTCGACGCCGTCGGCGACGATCTCCATGCCGGGCACGTCAGAGACGAGGATGAGCGCGTCTTTGATGAGGGCGAGCTTGGCCTCGGGGACCCGTGTGATCGCCTTCTCGACGGTGCGCTGAAAGGTCTCGCGCTCGAGTGCGAAGGGGGCGGCCGGCGCGCGCAGGTCGAGCTCGCGGCACTCGAGAAACGCGAGAGTGGCGCGCCGGCGGTCGCTCGCTTCGTCACAAGCGAGGGCGAGGTAGTAGTGAGCGTCCGCGTTGTCGGGGTCGTCCTTCGCCGCTTGTTCGAGCAGCGGCAGCGCCTCGGCGCCTCGCTTGGACTCGAACAGCGCGCGGCCGACGAGAAACGACTGCTGCGCGTTGGCGTAGGGCCCGCGGGGCAGCGAGTCGAGCACGCGCGCGGCTTCATCTCGCTGCTCGCTGGCGAGCAGGGCGTCGAACTTCAGCATGAGCGCGTCGACGACGACGTCGTCGGACTCGGCGAACTCGAGCACCTCGTTGCACATCGCGATGGCCTCGTCGAACGAGGCGAGCGGGTGGATGAGCACTTCGGCCGCGTCGAGGTAGGCGTCGATGTAGCCGTCGTCGATCGAGATGGCCTCGCGGTAGTGCTCGAGCGCCTCGTCGGCGTCTCCTTCGTGCTGCGCGCAGTAGCCGAGCAGGTGATGTGCTTCTGGAGCGCGCTTGTTCGCCTGCAGCGCGCGTCGCGCTGCGGCCTTTGCGCCCTTGAAGTCACCCTTCGAGATCAGGTCCCAGCCTCGATCGAGGTGCGCTTCGAATTGATCCATTCCCACTGTGCGGTTGCTCCTGCGAAAACGACGGGGCTCCGAATACTGTCAGCGACCGCCCCGCGCAAGCAGCGAACGCAGCGCACAGTGGAACTCGGGCGTCGTTCGCGGTAGCGCTCTCGCTCGATTTTGCGCCGCGCCCGAGTGCAACCGATGCCGAGAACGCCCCGACCGCTCACCGTCGCCGCCGCCGCGCACGTCGCGCTGGCCGGCTGCGCCGTGCTGTGGCCGGACACGCGTCCGAGCCGAGAATCCATGGGAGGCCCCGCCAACGGAGCGCTGCTTCGCGCGACGCGCGTCCCCGAGCGGGCGCCGGGATTCTCGGTGTTTCGCACGGAGTCCGAGGGCGGGCAGCTGCACACCACGCGACGCTTGCGCGACGCTGTCGTCGAGAGCGCGGCGAGGGTGGCGCGGCTGGCTCCTGGGGGCGCAGAGCTGGTGGTGGGCGATTTTTCTGCGCCCTTCGGCGGCAGGATCGAGCGGCACCGGTCGCACCGCAACGGGCGCGACGTGGACTTGCTGTTCTTCGCGCTCGACCGCGGGACGGGACGACCGACGCGGGCGCCCGGCTTCGTCCGCTACGACCGCGAGGGAAACCCTCGGGATCGCGAGGCGACCGTGCGCATGGATTTCGAGCGAAATTGGCTGCTCGTCGAGTCGCTCGTGCGCGAGGATCGCTTCGGCGTGATCTACGTCTTCGTCGCTGAGTGGTTGAAGCAGGCGCTGCTGCGCTGGGCGAGGGCGCGCGAGCGCGACCCGCGCTGGATCGAGCGCGCCGAGCGAGTGATGCATCAGCCTGGCGACGCGGCGCCGCACGACGATCACTTTCACGTGCGCGTGGCGTGCACGAGCGACGAGCGGCTGCGGGGCTGCGTCGACAGCGGCCCGCGCGCCTGGTGGCTCGAGCGCGCGTTCGGCAAGCTCGACGCGGCGCCCGACGACGACAGCGACTATGCGTGGGCGGTCGCGCGGTCGCCCGAGCTCGCGGCGCCGCGCAGCGGGAGGCGCAGGCGATGACCGCTTCTCGGTCGCTCTCGCTGTTGGCCGCGGTGGCGTTGACGCTGAGCTGCGCGGCGCCCAAGCCTCGCAACACGATGTGCCGCGAGCCCGAGAACGCGACGGCCTCGCGCGAGGTCGTGGTGGTCGAGGTCGAGCAGGGCGACGTGACGTTTTCGCCGCCTTGTCCGCGGCACGGCCAATCGTTTATCGACTCGCCTGTGTCGTTGCGCGCCACCGCCGAAGGGCTTCGCGTGCGCTTCTCTGTGCGCGACGAGTCGTTTGTGCCGGGCGCGCTCCGCGATCCGCGCTGCGAGCGCTACGAGCAGCGAGAGCACCCCGAGCGGTGTCAGCGAGACGCCGTCGTGCTGTACCCGTTCTCGACGCTCCCGGGCGCGAGCAACGTCGAGCTCGAGACGATCCCGCGGCCAGAGGGCTATCGAGTCGATCAGGTGTTTCCTTGGGCGACCTGGGGGATCGAGCGGGGGCTCGGGCGATTTCGGTTGGCGATGGTGGTGTACGAGCGCGGACCGGGGGGCGAAGAGAACGAGCTTCGACTCGTGACGATCCTGCAGGTGACCGATCGAAGATCGCGCATGCGCGACGCAGGCGTTGATGATGGAGGCGCACCATGATGAAGCGCGTTGCTCTTTGTGTGGCGGTTGCCACCGCGGTCGCGGCGCCGAGCGCGAGCGCGAACGGGCGGTTTCCGTTCGCCCAGCACGTGATCGTGGGGCCGGGCGCCGCGAGCACCCAGGTGGTGCTGCGCGCGACGTTCGGGATGCTCTGGAGCCGCGACAGCGGCCGCACGTTTCACTGGGCGTGCGAGCAGTCGATGGGCTTTACGGGCAACTGGGATCCGCCCATGGTGTTCGGGACGGGCGCGCTCGTCGTGGGCTTGCCCGACGGGCTCGTGTACAGCCCGGATGGCTGCGATTTCGCTCGCGCAGAGAGCGTCCCCAACACGTCGATGATCGACCTCGCCGCGGCGCGCGACGGCGCGACGATTTATGGGGTCGAGGACACTCCGGTGGTCGAGAACAGGGTGTTCGCGTCGACCGACGGCGGCCGCACGTGGGTCGTTCGCGGTCGTGGCCCGGCCAACGTCTCGTTCGACACGGTCGAGCTCGCGCCGTCCGACGCGCAGCGCGTGTACGTGACGGGGCTCGACGGCGCCACGCGGCTGCCTGTGTTCTTTCGGTCGAGCGACGGCGCGGCGACGCTCGTGCCCTCTGCGCTGCCGGCGGAGTCGATGACGGGCGCGACGGGCGCGTACGTCTCGGGCGTCGCGAGCAACGACCCCAACACGCTCTACGTCCGCGTCGATCGCGACGGCGGAACGCACGTCGTTCGCTCTCGCGACGGCGGCGCGAGCTGGACGGTCGTGTTTCGCGCGGCCGGCGAGCTGCGAGGCTTCGCGCTCGCGGACGACGGTCGCTTGTGGGTCGGCGGCGCTGCAGACGGACTTCAGCGATCGGACGACGCTGGTGAGCGATGGTCGCGCGTGGTCGCGCCAGCGCCGACGTGCTTGCGGCACCACGGCGGCGCGCTCTACCTATGCGTCGACTGGGTGCGTGAGCCGTACGCGCTCGGCCGACTGCGAGACGGCAGCGAGACCATCGAGCCGCTGCTGCGCTTTCAGGACGCGCTCGGCGCGTTCGAGTGTGGACCGACGTCGACGGCGCAGACCGAGTGCGCGCCGCGGTGGACGCAGCAGCGCGCGATCGTGACCACGCGCGTGGTCGCCGACGCAGCCGCTCGCGACGTCGCGATCGACGCTCTGCCGGACGCCGGGTTCGACGCGAGCGCGGACGCATCGACGCTGGCGCCCCCGCCTGCGACGTGTCGATGCAGCGCTCCAGGCCGCTCGCGCGCGGAGGTTCGCTGGGCGCCGTTCGCCGCGCTCGCGCTCGTCGCGGCGCTCGCTCGTCGACGCCGCTGACCCCCTCAGTCCGCCGGTCGCTCGTCGTCGCCCGACTCGTCTCCGCTCGGTCGCACGTCGTCGCAGCGCGCGGGGACGCGCTGCGTTGCGTCGTAGAAGCCAGCGCACACAACGCGCGCGTAGCGACCAAGGATCACTCGTCCGCGCGCGGGCGCGATCGCGTCGTCGAACACCACGAAGTCCGGGACGAGCTCTGGCAGAAATCGCGAGCGCCACACGCCGAGCGCGGTCGTTCCGGTCGCGACCACGACGCGTCCGTCGGGCGCGTCCGGCGACGCCGCGACGAAGACCGCGCCGGTCGCGCCGGTCAGCGCGCGCTCGTGCGTTCGGACGACGCCTGCCTCGACGCGCAACGGAAGCGACGGTTGCATCCGCTCGATCACGCGATTGCTCGCCGGCGTCCCGACGAGCACGACCGTGCGTCCTCGCGCGTCGGCCGCGATGTACGCGTCGTCCGTGATCACTCGAACGCTGGTCTTCGCCTTCGCTGGGACGCGCGACCACGCCTCAGCCACGCGGCGATTCATCGCGCTCTCCGCCGCGACGCGCGCTCCGTACACGACCAACAGCGGCCCGTCGAACGCCTCGCGGATCGGCCCGAGCGCGAGCTGCGTCGAGCGCGTCGTCGCGACGGCCCACCGACCGTCGCGCCGCTCGACCGAGACGGCCGCGCCCGACTCGACCCGCAGCGGCTGTTGTCCGTCGATGATCACTTCGTACGCTCCGCGCTGCGGTGGGCGCAGCGTCATCGCGCGCACGTTCGTGGTCGATACCCGCACGCGCGCGCCGGTTGACACCGCGTCAACTTCGGCCCACGCGCCGCTCACTTCGAGCGCGTCGAGCTCGACCCAGTAGCTCTTCGCCCACCGGGTCGACACCGTGCGAAACCGCACGCGCGCCGGCGCGGGGTCGCGCACATACCGCAGAAAATACGGGACGATCCGCCCCTCGGCGTAGGTCGTGGACCACACGTCGTGACCGAGGTCGGGGTACTCGGCTTCGATCGAGTACGTCAGCTGGCGATAGCGGTCCACGAGCGTGGTCGAGTTGTTGACCGGCCGATCGCGGAGGCCCTGCACGACGTACATCGGAAGGTGCAGGCCGTTTTCGGCCCAATTGCGGTTCGATCGCGCCTCCATGAGAAAGGTCTCCCACGGACGACGGTGCCCTCGCGTGTCGCTGCGGACGAAGTAGTCGTGGTAGCCGCAGAGCGGAGCGGCCGCGGCGAACACGTCTGGCCGATGCAGCGGGATCGAAGCTGCTCCGATGCCGCCCATCGAGAGACCGGTCATGTACGTGCGATCGACGTCCGTTCGGTACGCAGCGCGAACGTCGGCGAGCACGCTCAACACGTCGTGCTCTCCGACGCCGCGGTAGTACGAGTCTCCGAAGGAGTACGGCGCGACGAGCAGCGCGCGCGCGTCGGGCAGCTCTGGCAAGTGCCGATCGGCGTGCGTGCGGTCCTCGTCTTTGTTGTACAGGCCGAACAAGATCGGGAGCATTCGGTGCGCGCTCCCGCCAAGCCCGTGCAGCGCCATCACCACGGGTGTCGCGCGATCGCCGCGGTAGCTCGGGGGGACGTACATCGAATACGGCTGCAGCGTCGCGTCGACCGCCGAGCGATAGGCTCGCCGCAGGGCGCCTCGCCGCTGCGCGTACGGGTCTCTCTGCGCGCGCAGCTCTGCCACGAGCTGCTCGAGCGCGCGGGCCTCGGCGACGAGGTGCTCGCGGTCGCGGTCGGCGTCGGAGACGAGCAGGCTCAGCCGCTGAAGATGATATTGTGTGCTCGTAATCGATCCGCGTGGCAGCCACTGGGGTGGATTCGCGTCGTCGAGCGCGCTTACGACGGGCGTCGCAGCGCTGATGGCCCGTCGCACCTCCGGCTCGACGCGGGCGTCGAACGAGCGGTCTGCGCCGCCGACGAGCGCGCGCACGGCGGGCTGCGTCGGCGCGAAGACGGCCCACGCGGTGGCGGCTCCGGCGAAGACGCCGTCGAGCGCGATCGTCGCAGACGCGCTAGCGGCCGCGGCGCCGTCGAGCCGCAGCTCTCGCCTCGACTCGGATGCCGCGAGCGCCGTGCCGCCTGGGTACGAGAGCGTGACGTCGACGCGCGTCCCGTCGGCGGTGATGACGCGCGTGGCGCGCGTGCGGGCTGCAGCGCGAGCGAGCTGCGCGCACGCCGCGTCGTCGACGCCGTCCAGGGCGACGCGCACGGCGTTGGTCGGAAGAAAGTCCTCGCCGACGAGCCGCACGATCGCCCGCTGATCGCCGCCGTGAACGTAGCTGCGCAGCACCAATCGGTGTCGTCCCGCGGACAGCTGCAGTCGCGTCACGTCGTCGTCCTCTCGCGCGTCGCGCACCGCGCCGCGACGGGAGACCTCCCTTCCGTCGACGAAGACCGCGAGTCCGTCGTCCGAGCCCGTAAAGAGCAGCACGGTCGACGCCCTCGCGACGTCCAACGTTGCGCCGAAGAACGCAGTCCGCGGCCCTCGACCGCGCAGCAGCGACCCTGGGTCGAAGACCGACGAAGCGCTCGCAAAGGGCGTCCATCGCAGGGCGCGCGGCTGCGCTGTGGTCTCGACGCGCGGAGCGAGCGCCGCGACGTCGACGCCCGCCAACGCCGCAGAGAGCTGCGCGTCGACCGTGCGCGACGGCGTGCTGTTGGGCGTGCGGATCGGTGCCGTCACCAACCAGGTCGAAAGCTCTCCGTCGGGCCCTGGAAGCACGCGGCACTCAGCGCTCGCGCGGGTCGCAACAAGAGAGAGGACCGAAAAAACACAGGCGATGCGAAGGGAGTAGTTCACGGGCGACACTCAGTCCAAACGTTGCGAAGCGTTGCGAAGCGTTGCGAGACAGGCGCTGCACTCTGTCGACTCGGGTGACGATTGTGCGCGAAGGCCGCGCTTCTCGGATGGACGCGGCTTGTACCCATTCGATTCGTAGGCCACCATCGATGCGATCCCTATGAGGAGGTTTTCAACCGTGAATCGGCTGTACGCACTTGCTTCAGTGCTGGTCGTTCTGCTCGCAGCGTGCGGCAGAACTGACCTCGACGGCTATCGAGACCCGACGGATGCCAGCGTTCGACCGGATGTTCCAGCGATGGACGTCCCGGTGCCGACCTGTCGCGTGGGCGAGGTGGCTTGCAACGGACTCTGCACCAACCCGGACTCGGACCCGGCCAACTGCGGCGGGTGCGGCAATCGCTGCGCTGCGAGCGCGGTCTGTTCGAACGGCCGCTGCGTCAGCATGTGCCCGCCCGACCAGACCAACTGCTCGGGCTCGTGCGTCGACGTCGCCAACGACCCCGCGAACTGCGGTCGCTGTGGCAACGCCTGCGCGATGGGCGAGAGCTGCATCACCGGCACGTGCCGCAGCACCATGGAGTGCCCGATGGGGCAGCTCCGCTGCAACGGCCGCTGCGTCGACGTGCTCGGCGACCCCGCGAACTGCGGCCGCTGCGGCAACGCCTGCGCGATGGGCGAGTCGTGCACGATGGGCGTCTGCGAGCGTCCCCCGTGCCCCATGGGCCTCACGCGCTGCGGCGAGATGTGCGTCGACCTGCAGTCGAGCCCGGCGAACTGCGGCATGTGCGGTCGCGCGTGCTCGGGCGCGACCTCGATGTGCTCGGCCGGCACGTGCGCGACGATCTGCCCGATGGGCACGACCAACTGCGGCGGCGCCTGCATCGACACGCTCAGCGACGCGCGCAACTGCGGCGCGTGCGGCAACGTGTGCGGCGCCGGATCGACCTGCTCGGGCGGAACGTGCACGCCGGTCTGCAACCTCGGCGAGACCCTCTGCGGCCGCGCCTGCGTCAACACCCGCGCCGACGCCAACAACTGCGGCGCGTGCGGCAACGTCTGCGGACCGGGCACGTTCTGCTCGGGCGGCCGCTGCGCGACGCGCTGCGAAATGCCGCTGCAAACCTGCGGTAGCTCGTGCATCGACGTGCGCACCGACCCGAACAACTGCGGCCGCTGCGGCAACGTCTGCGGGGCCGGCTCGGTCTGCAACAACGGGACGTGCGCGGCGACGTGCACGCGCCCGAACACGATGTGCGGCTCGGGTTGCGTGGACACGCAGACGGACCCCAGCAACTGCGGCGGCTGCGGCCTCGCGTGCCCCGCGGGCGCGGTGTGCCGCATCGGCGTGTGCTCGCTGACGTGCGAGTTTCCTCTCGCGCGCTGCGGCGGCGCTTGCGTCAACCAGCTGACCGACCCGCTCAACTGCGGCGCCTGCGGCAACGCGTGTGAAGCCGGTCAGCTCTGCCAGCTCGGCGCGTGCACCGCGGGCATGTGCCGCGCGCCGCTGCGCGAGTGCAACGGCGGCTGCACGGACGTGCGCCTCGACCCGGCCAACTGCGGTCGCTGCAACAACCGCTGCGGCGCAGCTGAGCTCTGCACGCTCGGGTTCTGCAACAACATCTGCACCGGCGGTCGCGTCCTGTGCGGAATGGGCTGCGCGGACATCCGGACCGACGAGAACAACTGCGGCGCGTGCGGCCGTCGCTGCGGCCCCGGCGAGACCTGCACCATGGGCACCTGCGCGAGCACCACGTGCACCGCGCCGCGCCGCCTGTGCAGCGGGACGTGCGTCGATCCGACGACGGACTCGAACAACTGCGGCGCCTGCGGAACGCGCTGCTCGGCCACCCAGGCCTGCATCGCGGGCACCTGCCAGACGACCTGCCCGATGGGCCAGCTCGACTGCGGCATGGGCTGCACGGACACCCGCACGGACTCGCAAAACTGCGGCGCGTGCGGCGCGATCTGCCCCGTCGGCGCTGCCTGCGTCGACTCGCGCTGCGGGACGCCTTGCCCGCCGCCGCGCTCGACCTGCGGCGCTTCGTGCGTCGATACGCAGACGGACCCCAACAACTGCGGGACGTGCGGGACGACCTGCGCGGCCGGCTCGGCCTGCGTGATGGGGATGTGCCAGGTCCCGTGCGCGCTTCCGCGGCAGGTTTGCAGCGGATCGTGCGTGGACACCAGCGCGGACGCGAACAACTGCGGCTCCTGCGGCAACGTGTGCCCGATGGGACAGGCGTGCACGGCGGGAGCTTGCGTTCCGACCTGCATGGCGCCGCGGCAGCTGTGCAGCGGGACGTGCGTCGACACGCAGAGTGACGCGAGCAACTGCGGGATGTGCGGCAACCGCTGCTCCGCTGGCGCCACGTGCGTCGCGGGCGTCTGCAACACCCCGCCGATGTGCACGGCGCCGCGCACCCTCTGCGGCACCGACTGCGTCGACGCTCAGACCGACTCGAACAACTGCGGCTCTTGCGGCAACCGCTGCCCCGCCGGAACGCCCTGCCTCGGCGGCGTCTGCCAGTGCCCCGCGCCGCTCGTCGCGTGCGGTGGCTTCTGCGTCAACACCGCCAACAGCCCCGTCCACTGCGGCATGTGCAACAACGCGTGCCCGGCGACGCAGTCGTGCATCGCGGGCAGCTGCAGCTGCGCGCCGCCCACGACCAACTGCGGCGGACGCTGCATCAACACCAACTTCGACACCAACAACTGCGGCGGCTGCGGTCGCACGTGCCCGGCCACGTTCGCGTGCGTCAACGGCTCGTGCGCGTGCACCGGCGGAGCGTCGAACTGCGGCGGACGCTGCATCAACACCAACACCGACCCGAGCAACTGCGGGACGTGCGGCAACGTCTGCCCCGCCACGCAGTCCTGCATCGGCGGGACGTGCCAGTGCCCGAGGCCCAACGAGCTGTGCGGCGGACGCTGCACGAACACGAGCTTCGACCCGGCCAACTGCGGCGGCTGCGGAGTCGCCTGCCGCATGGGCCAGTTCTGCGTCTTCGGGACGTGCCGCGCGCGCTGAGCACAGCGCTTCGGGGGGCGCTCACCTTCGGCGCTGCGGGCGTGATGCTCGCGGTGGCGGGGGCGCTCGCGCTCGCGCAGTCGCGGGACGACAGCGCGCCGCCCGCGCTGCACGAGCTCGAGGCGCGCGTGTGGACGGGGCCTGTGTTCGGCCGCGGCCCGGCGGCGCAGGCGGTGGTGCTGGTCCCTCGCAATCGCGCGGCGGACCAGCGGTTTCCGCTGTTGATCGCGATGCACGGGCTCGGCGAGACCTGGCGCGGCCCGCAGCGCGGCGCGTGGGGTTGGGTGCGCGACTACGAGCTTCCTCGGGCTGACGGCGCGCTTCGGCGCGGCGCGCTCACCGCGGGTGACTTCGAGTCGCTGGTCGACCCCGCGCGGCTCGCGCAGCTCAACGAGTCGCTGCGCGCGCGGCGGTACGGCGGACTCGTGCTGATCCTGCCGTTCACCGTCGACACGCGGCGACACATGGATGGCGCCGAGCACCGAGCGTTCGACCGATGGATCTCACGCGACCTCGTCGCGCGCGCGCGACGAGAGCTCCCAGTGCTCGCTACGCGCGAGGCGACGGGCATCGACGGCGTCTCGCTCGGCGGACTGCACGCGCTCTGGACGGGGCTCGCCCACCCAGAAGTGTTCGGCGTGGTGGCTGCGTTGCAGCCCGCGGTGCGCACGCGCCAGGCCGCCGTCGTTCAGCGCTTCGTCGCGAGCCGCTCGCGGCCTGCTCAGCGCATTCGGATCGTCACGAGCACCCTCGACGCGCTTCGCGACGACGTCACCGCGCTCGACCGCGCGATGAGCGCCGCGCGGATCACACACGAATTCAAGTTGCTCGTCGGCCCCCACGACTACGTCTTCAACCGCGGGCCCGGCGCGCTCGAGATGCTGCTCTTTCACGACCGCGCGCTGCGCGGGGTCGCGACGCCGTAAGCGCCGCTCACGGGCCCGCCACGCGCTGAGCGTCGCTCATTCGGCGTCGAACGACGCGCGGAGCGCCACGGCTTCGTCGCGCTCGGCGCACGGCTCGCTCGACGCTGAGAGGGCTGCGTCCAGCACTGCGCGCGCCTCTTGCGTGCGACCCATTTCGTCGAGCGCGCGGGCCTCGAGCATCCGAGCGCTCCAGCGGCCCTCTGCGTCTTCGGCGATCGTCTCCCACCGCTTGGCGCACAGCCACGCCGGGACGAGAAACTCCGCGCCCAGGTAGCACTCCGCCAACAACGCCAGCGCGTCCTCGGTCTCGCCCTCGACCTCGACGAGGTCTTCGAGGTCCGAGACCGCGTCCTCGAAGCGCTCGGCATCGGCGAAGACCAGCGCGCGGTTGTACAGCGCCGCCGGGTGCCTCGGCCGCTCGTCGAGCACGCGTTGGTAGAGCTCGATCGCGCGCTCGGTGAACCCGAGCCCCGCCTCGATCTCCGCCGCGAGCGCGACCCACTCGACGTCGCGCTGCTCGACCGGGCTCTGCTCGAGCACGAGCTTGGCCATCTCCCAGCTCTCGCTCTGCGCGAGCTCGCGCACCTTGGCTCTTCGTTCACCTTCCATCGCGGCGTGCCTCGGAGTTTCTTCTCGACCCTGCGTCCGCGCCACTAACCTGCGGGGCAGCGACCGCGCGCGTGAGCGCTCGCTGCACAGGACGCCCCACCATGTCCTGCGGCACCTCGAGACCCAGCGCCGCGAGCGCCGTCGCCGCCGTGTCCATCGTCGAGACCGCGTCCGCGAAGTCGCCCACCACCACCCTGCTTCCCCACGCGATCCACGGGATGCGCATGTCCTCCTCGCGCGTGCTGCCGTGGGTGCGCCCGTGCCCGCCGTGATCGGCGCTGATCACGAGCAGCACGCGATCGCGATCCACGCGCGCTTCGATCGTCTGCAGCAGCGTGCCCATGCACCGATCGGCGGCGGCGATCGCGCGCATGTACGAAGCGGTCATCCAGCCGCGCTCGTGCCCGGCGCCGTCGGGCTCGCTCAGGTGCACGAACGTCAGCCCTTCGCGGGTTTGGCGGATGTGCTGCGCCGCCGCGTCCACCACGCGCCGACACGCGTAGTCCGGCCGCGCAAACACGTCCACGCTGCCGGGGATCGCGATGTGTCGAAACTTGGGCTTCGAGACGAACATCGCCGTCGTGAACCCAGCGTCGTGCGCGTGGTAGAGCGCCGTCGCCGCGCGGGTGAACCCGTAGCGCGGAGTGAAGTTGTTGTGCACGAGCCCGTGCCGATCCGCGTCGACGCCGGTGAGCATCGAGGTGTGCGAGGGCAGGGTGTAAGATCTCGTAATCGTTCGGGCTTCGGTCGACCACGCGCCGATCTGCCGCAGCCTCCGGAGGTTGGGCGCGTCGGTCATCATGACCGCGTCTGGCCGCAGCCCGTCGATGGACACCACGATGACGTGGTCGTACGGCCGCGCGGACGTCGTCGGGGCAGGGGCAGGATCGAAGTGCACGGGCTCGGTCTCGAGCGCGATCGTAATGGGCCGTCCCCGACGCATTGTGGGCTCGCGCGTGCGGTCGTAGCGCGAGCGCCGCCGCAGGCGATCGCTGTCCGCCCGCGCGTCGTCCGAGCGACGTCGTCGCCTTGATTGCGCGCCGGAGTCATCCGCGTCGACCGTCGCGACGAGCGCCAGGGTCAGCGCGAACAGCGTTCGTAGCTTCGAAGCCATCATTGCTCTCATCGGTGCGAATACGCGCAGCGAAAGCCCAACCACGGCCGGGCGTCGTCCGGGCGTCGAAAGGTGCGCGCCGTGGTGGTCCATCGGGCGAGGGGCGCGTCGCGGTGCGCGCCGCGGATCACCCGCCACGCGCCGGTGCGCGGCCCGTGTGGGTCGTCGACGATGGCCATCGACGCGTCCATCGCCTCGAGCGCCGATGCGTTGCCGATCTCGCGGTCGATCGGGTCGGGCGCCGCGTCGAGCTCGGCGCTCGCGTCGACGAACGCCCCGTCGCCACCCGCGTCGCGCGCGGTCGGCGCGGCGGGCACCTGGTAGAACGCCCCCACGTCTGCGACCCACTCTGCGACGCCGCCGCCGAGCGCGCGCACCCCCTCGGGCGTTCGGTCGACGAAGCCTCCGTCGCTGTCTTCGCCCCACGGAAACCGCCGGTGCGCAGGCAGCGCCCCTGCCGCTGCGCGCTCCCACTCGGCCTCGGTGGGCAGTCGTCCGCCGACGAACTCGCAGTACGACCGCGCGTCGCTCCATCGCACGCACGACACGGGCTCATCGCTCTCGGTGACGCTCGCGTCCGCGAGGTCGCGTGCGGTCGCATCGGAGAGCCCCCCGTCGCTCGCTCGTCGCTCGCAGGTCGGCGGCTCGCACACGCCGGCGATCACGCAGCGCCCGTATTCGCGGGCGCTCACCTCGTCGCGGTCCATCGCAAACGCGCGCAGCCGCGCGACGCGGGCGGGGCGCTCTTCGAAGCGCGCCTCGGTCGTGTCGAGCCCGAGCTGCGAGAGCGCGGCGTTGAAGCACGGGCGGCGCTCGTCGCAGAGCGTTGGGCCGCTGTCGCGACTCGCGTCGAGGGCGACCGCCGCGTCTGATCGCTGCAACGTGGCGTGGGCGCCGCTGGTCGGCTGGTCCGTGGGCGGCTGCGCGCGGCGCGTGCAGGACGAGAGTGCCGCGCTCAACGCGCACAGCGCTGCGCAAGCGCGAAGAAGGTCAGCGATCAACGGTCAGCTCGGTTCGCGGTCGGGGTCGTCGGTGCCGTCGCCCGCGCGTGGCGTGTGGGCAGGCGGAGGAATGGTCGAGAACGACGGCGCGCCCTGCGCCGCCGCCTTTGGTTTGGGCCGCGGAATCATCGGCCCCCCGCCGGTTGCCGGGGGCTTGCTGGCGACTTGCGGCGGTGCGAATGCGGGCTTGTTCGTCGCGCTGGCGACGAAGGTCGGCTTCTGCGGCGCTGCGGCCTTGGGCTGCTCGCTCGCCGGCTCTTTGGCCGCGGTGGGGTGCGATCCCGTGGGCTTTCTGCCGGGGATCGTCGGGGGCTGCTCTTCGAAATCGTCGCGCGCGTCTTGGTCGAGCTGCCGCGCGTCGGTGAACGCGCTGACCGCGTCGAGGCTCTCGTCGATGGAGGCGTTTTCGAGGAGGTACTCTGCTTCGGCGACGTCTTCGTCGCCCGTCGCATACTCGAGCAGCGTGCGAATCTCGAGCTCGATCTCCGTCTGCCAGAGGCTCTTCATGATCGTCGCGAGCCGCGTGCGTCGGTAGCCCGGCGCATAGGCGCGCAAGAACGTCACGAGCTGATCTCGAAACTCGGCAGCCGTCGCAAAGCGAGCTTTTCTCCCGCGCATCATCGCGTGCCGGACGATCTCAGCGAGCCCGTCGGGCACGTGCGGCGCGACCTCGCGCAGCGGCTTGGGCTGCGCTCGCCGAACCGTGTAGATCAGCTCGAGCTCGTTGGGCGCGACGAACGCGGGCTCGCCCGCGAGCAGCTCGTACAGCACGGTCCCGGCGCCGAACACGTCGCTCTGCGCCGTCAGTCGATCGTCGCCGTTGGCCTGCTCGGGCGACATGTACCGAACCTTGCCCTTGATGATCCCCGCCGCCGTCTGATCGCGCGGCATGGCGGCCTTCGCGATGCCGAAATCGATGAGCTTCACCTCGCCATCGAAGCCGATCAGGATGTTGGACGGAGAGAAGTCACGATGGACGAGGTTGAGCGGCCTGCCGTCCTCGGTGGTCGCGGTGTGCGCGTGGAACAGGCCGTCGAGCGCGCGGGCCATGAGGTAGACCGCGTCGGCGATCTCCCACTTCTTCTTGTGCTCCCACACCTTGTGCTGCGTCGCGCGGAGGTCCCGTCCGTCGACGTACTCCATCACGATGTAGTAGCCGTCGCTGGTGCGAATGAGCTCGTGAATGACCGCGATGTTCGGGTGCCTGAGCAGCGACGCGAGGCGGTACTCGTACTTGAGCATCCGGATGAAGCCCGAGTCTCGGGCGTACTGCTCGAGCACTTTCTTCAGCGCGACGACCTGCTCGTTGCCCTCGCTGTCGATGTAGCGAGCGCGAAACACCTCGGCCATCCCGCCGGCGGCGACGCGGTCGAGGACCTGGTACTTGCCGAGTCGCTTGCTCTTTCGCGGCGTGATGCTCATCGCACGACCACCTCGATGCGCGGTCGATCGCGCGGCTCGATCGCAGCTGCGCCTTGGACCACCATGCCCTCTTGATCCGCGCTGAGCGCGAGCGAGCCTTGCGGCGTCGATCCGTCCCACCACGCGCGGACGGCGCGCGTCACGTCGATGCGCACGGGCGCTCGCATCGCCAGCGGAACCGTCGCCGTCGCCGTCAGGTCCGGAAGCGCCTCGACCTCGCCGTTGAGCCCCGCGGCGCCCGCGGCCTGCACCGCGACCCGCACCGAGCGGTCGAGCGTCTGCCACTGCGGGTGCGGCGCGAGCAGGAGCGTGGCGCGCTCGACGGTGGGCGCGCGGCTGCGAAGCGAGCGCACATCGAAGCGCAGCGACACGGCGCGAGGGCGGAGCGCGAGCTGTTCGGGCTGCACAAACGGCCCGAGCGTGACGTCCGTCGCGGAGTGCGCCACGAGCACGAACGCTGCTCCCTCGACGATCGGCTCGTCCGCGCCGCTGACCCACGTGGCGACGCCGCAGAAGCGCCCCGACGGGCACGGGCGGCCGCAGCCGAGCGCCGGGCTGAGCGAGAGCGCGAGAACGAGCGAAATGGGAGCGCGCACGAACCTCTGCTCCGGTGTGCCAAACCGAGCGGCAAGCGGTCAAGCTCGCCGTCATCTCCCCGCGCGGCGCGCGCCCGACCGCCAATGTGGAACGACCGTCCAACGCTGTGCTACCGCTTCGTCGCTGCGCGCGGCCGCCCGCGCGTTCGCCTGGAGGCTACGCGACGATGTCTGTGATCCTGGTCCGCTCGGTGTTGGTTTGCTCAGCGCTCGCGCTGGGCGCGCTCTCGGGCTGCAAAAAGACGCCCCCGACCGATGGCACGGCGAACAATCACCCCGCGACGACGCCCGAGCCGCAAGCGGACAGCGGCGTGGCCGTCGCCGACAGCGGCGTGGCCGTCGCGGCGCCCGCAGGGCCGCACGCAGAGGTGCCGGGCGAGCACTGCACGCTCGCGGCGACGCTCAACGCGCCCAGCGCTGTTCCTGGGCAAACGACGGTCGAAGTGAAGCTCGAAGCGCGGGACGGGTTTCACATCAACGAGCTCGACGAGGTGCAGCTGCAGCTCGAAGGCACCAACGCCACGGTGCGCGCCGAGCTCGCCCGCACGGACGCCACCGAGTCGTCTCAGGACGGGATCCGCTTCATGGTCCCCGCGCAAGTCACCGCCGCGAGCCCTTCGGTCCGCGGCCGATTGCGCTTCTCGGTCTGCGCTTCGGTGTGCATCCGGCAACGGCTCTCGTTCGCCGTCGCGCTGCCCTGACCGAATCAGCTCAGCTGAAGCTCACCAGCGGCTTCGACGCGAACAAGAACATGCTGAACACCGCGTGCGAAAACACCGCGGGCACGAGCCTGCCGCGATAGCGGTAGAGCGCGCCCCACGCGAGGCCGCACGGCAGCGCGAGCAATCCCAGCGCAGGCGTCGGCGTGAGCACGTGAACGGCCGCGAACAGCACGCTCGCCGCGAGCCAGCCGCGCGTCGACCCGAGCTTCTCGGACAACAGCTGCTGAACGCCGCCGCGCCACGCGACCTCTTCGAGCGCGGCGACGATGAAGACCACAAACGCCCGGTATTTCAGGTCGATTCCGAGCGAAGCGCCGTAGCCCTTGCACGCCTGCGCCCGAAACCACTCGGCGATCCGCTCGATCCCGTGCGGCTCGAGCCTCGGCAGCAGCGGCCCGTCGACGCGGCAGCGACGGAGGATTCCGCCGCCGATGCTCGCAGGAGCCACCCAGTAGTTGAAGACCACGGTCACCGCCGCGAGCAGCCCGAGCGCGACCGCGAGCCCGATCGCCAGGTCGAAACCCTGGCGCTTCATCACGTCCGAGAGCACGCCGTCTTGATGAAGCTCCCACGCGGCCAGCGCCGCCGCGAGGGCGACCGCCGCCCCGTACACGACCCACAAGCCGACGCCACCGATGCGAAACGCGATCGCGGGCCCAGCCGCGACCAACAACAACGCCGCGATCCTTGCCTTCATTTCTCGTCTCGTGCGCTTACCACAGCCCGCTGGTCCGCGCGCGGCCGCTCAATCGACGTCGAAGCCCCAGCCCACGATCGAGTCCGACCCTCGAAACGCAGTGAATCGCGCGCTCGCCACCACCCTGCGCACGCACGTGATGAACTCCGACGAGCCACCACCACCAGTGACCCTCGCCGCGATCGGCCGCCCGTCGTTGCGCACGCGCACCCGGATCGAGACCCGCCCGTGCGGCCCGCGCCCGTCGTCGTCCGTCGTCGCCGCAGCGCAGTTGCCCATGCGGCCGAGCAGCGGATTGAGCGCTCGGTTGACGTCGTTTTCGCCGAGCCCAATCGGCCCCTCTCCGCCGCTGCCGGTCATGTCCAAGGTCTGCGCCGGCGGCGGTCCGATGTTCTCGGGCAACATGGGTCCCGTCTCGGTGATCCTCGGCCGCGGCGGCTCGGGTTCGTCGATCTCTTGCGGAGCCGGGCTGTTCGAACCGATGTTCGAACCGCTGTTGTCCACGGTTCGCGCGCTGTTTTGCGCGACCGAGCCCTCAGCCCGGACACGGGTGCGACGACGGCGCCGTCGTCCGCGCGCGACAGCCGCGTCCGCGACGGGCGCAGCGCTGATCGACGCGTCCTGCGTTGGTTTCGGGCTCGTACAGCCCAGCTCGAGCGGGGCCGCCATCCCGACCCCGACCCCGACGGCGAGCGCGACCGCGATTCGGGCACACAATTCGCGGCAATCGCGCGTGGTCGAACGCGTTCGTTGACCGGCCACGCGGGCTGTGTAGCATGCGCCCACTGTGATCGGGCACCGAAAGTGGATTGGGTTTCTGACGGCGATGATGGCGTCGTCGGCCGCGTTCGCGCAGAGCGCGGGTGAGGGCGCGAGCGGAGAAGGCGGCGTCGCCGCGGCTCCGAGCGCAGGAGAGTGGCGCGCGTACCCCAACGAGCGACACGTCCTCGCTCGCTTGCAAGGCGGCATCGGGCTGCGCTTGTTCGACCCGTATTCGAGCGGCGTGCTCGCGCCCGGATGGATCCACGCGCAGGGCGGTTTTTTGTTCATCAACGCGGGCAAGCTCCGCATGGGGCCGACGCTCGGCGGGCAGCTCGGGCTCGACATCGGGCACTCGCCGTTGCAAGGCGCGCTGCAGCCCGGATGGACCCTGATGTACCGGCCCGCGACGCGGTGGGCGATCATCGGACGACTCGATGTTCCGATCGTGTTTACGCGGTCGTGGGACCCGCGCCTGGACGCGTGCATCTATCTCCCTGGCGTCGCGCCGCGACCGGGCACGCCGGACAATCGCGCCCCCGAGATTCAGCAGCAGTGCCTGCCGGACAACCGAGTCCCGGCGCGCGTACCGTACGGGACGGTGCCCGCGGTGGCGGTCGGCGTCGAAGCGGGCGGATCGTTCGCGTACTTTCTCACCGGCGGCTTCGCGCTGACCGCTGAATTGAGCGCTGGAATGTACTTCGGCGACTCGGGCACATCCACTCCGGTCCTCGGCTTGGGCATCGGAGCGATGTTCGACTACGAGCTCCTTCCTTGATCGCGTCCGCGGAGAACAGAGTCGTGAAGAACACCATGAACCCCAGCGATCGCACCGCACTTCGCAGCCGCCGCGCCCTCCGTGGCGTCGGCGCCATCGCCCTGCTCGCGCCGTTCTTGTCTGCGCCCACCCCCGGCAACGTCGGCGGCTGCGGCGGCAACCTCGCCTCGACGCCCGTCGAGCGCCACGAGGGCAACACCACAGGCACGCTCGAGTCGACGTACTTCGAGCGAGGCTTGTGCGCTGGATTCTGCCAGCGTTTGTACGAGTGCGGACACCTGTGCTCGGCGCTCACCGCGGAGGCCGCCGCGGGGCTCAACTGCGAGAACCAGATCGACGCAGCCAAGGCGTTCTACCTCTGCACGCACGGGGTCAACACGCTGCGTCCCGAGTTCTTCGGGACCGGGACGTGTCCCAAGCAGTGCGGCGACGGGACGACCTTCGCGTACTCGGGCTCTGGGTCGGCGTTCGTCTACCAGTGGGACGTGCAGGTCTGCGCGGACTCGGTCATGGCGCGCTCGTGCTCGATCGACCCCAATGACGGTCGCTCGATCCTCGCGGCGTTCACGCGCCCGACGCCCGAATGCACCAACCCGAACGTGTGCCGGCCGATCCGATGAGGCGCGGTTTCGCCAGTGATTCTTCAGGTAGATCTAAAGGACACCTCACGATGAACCGCCCTCGCACCGCGCTCGTCCTCTCGTTGCTGTCGCTCACCGGGTGCGCTTCGTTCGCCAGCGCCGACGAGTACAGCTTGTTTCGCGCGATCCGCTACGAGCAGGACCCCGCGCGCCGCACGCACCTCGGCAGCGAATACGTCACCCGCTATCCGCAAGGCCGATTCATCTCGAGCATCGGCGCCGAGGTGTCTGCCGCTGAAGAGCAGTTCTGGGAAGAGCGCCGCAGCACGCTCGAAGGTCTCACGGCGTACGTGGCTGCGTATCCGACGGGCTCGCACGTCGGAGAAGCACGCGCGCGCATCGGCGTGTACGAGGCCGAGCGCCTCGAGCAGCGCCGTCAACGCGAGGCCCGCGAGGCCGCAGAGCGCGCCACGCGCGACGCCGCTCGCGCTGCAGAGAACGAGCGCCAGCGCGTGTTCGCGCGGGAGACGATGCTCTACTGGCTCCGCTCGACCGCAGGCATCACCGGCTGGGGAAATACCCTCGGAGAAGTGGCCACGGCCAACCGCGAGTTCGCGCAGAACTTTCAGACCACGGCGCCCGCGCCCATCTGCCGCGGCGGACGCTGCGCGAAGAACTACACGCTCGATTTCTACGTGCCCGTGCCGAACCGCGCCGCGCTGCCGAGGCGCTTGCAGTTCTCCTACGCGCTCACGTTCAGCGAGCGTCGGCTCAACGGGTACTCGTTTACGTTTCCGAACCAGGGTCAGCCCAACCAGGGCTTGACCGTGTGGTACGAGCGCGAGACCGCGACCGCGGTGCTGCCGGACAACAACGCGGCACGAGACACGGCGAATCGCTGGGTGATCGACAACCTCAAGGGGCTCGTCGCGATGGCGTTTCCGAACGCGCGCGAGACGCCTGCCGCGCTGCTCGGCGAAGACCCCGAGCTCGCCGGTGACGTCGCCGACGACTCTGCGATGCCGGCGATCGGCGGCGATGTCGCCGATGACACTCCTCCCGCAGGCGGCACCACGCCCGCAGGTGGCACCACCCCAGCCGCCGGAACGACGCCCGCCGCGCAGCCCCCGCAAGCGGCCAGTCAAGCGGCAGGCGCTGCTCTGCGCGGCGTCCCTTCGCACCCGTTGGGGACGCAGTTCTCGTACGTCGTCGGCAACTGCGGCGGCCTCGGCGGCGCGGAGATCACCATCCCCGAGGGCGCTGTCCCTGCGAACTTCAACGCCGCCACGCAGCAGCCGCCCACGGTCAACGGCTGCTTGCGCATCGACGGCTTTCTCGCGGTCGCTGGCGTGACCAACAGCGAGGGCTTGATGATCTCGTTCATCCCCGAGTCTGCCCTGCCGCGTCGCGGCGGCGGCCGCGCTCGGCCCGCAGCGCGCCCCGCCCGTCCCCGTCGCTGATCGTCGCACGAAGACCGCTCGAACATGCGTAGACCACTGCTCGCGTTGATCGCGCTCTCCGCGAGCGCATGCTCCACTCCACCGACGATGTCCGACGCGGGCGGAGACCTTCCGCGCGTGATGGGCAGGATCAACCCGATCTCGCTCTCGCCAGCGATCGCCTTCGAAGGGACGCGTCGCTTCGTCGGAGCGCTCGGCCCTGCGCTCGGCGCCGACGACCTCAGCGCCGCGACGCCCACCGCAGCGGCGAGCAGCGGCGTCGTGATCGAGCGCTGGGAGTGCACCCGCGTTCGCTGCGTCTTCGTCGCGCACATCGACGACACCACGCCCAATCGCGGCGCGGCGATCTCCGAGCCGAGCGCCGCGGTCGCGGTCGACATTCGCCTCAGCGGAACCATCTACGACTACGCCGCGCAGCTCAGTGTTTTGCCAGCGGACTCCGCAGACGGCGCGACGATGGGCGCCTCGGGCCTGAGCTCGCAGGCCGTGTACTCGTCGATGACCGTGCCCGCTGGGGTGACGTTGCGCGCGGATAACCTCGAACAACCTGTGCGCTTCGTCGTGCTCGGGCCCATCGAATTTCGAGGTCACTTCGACTTCAGCGCCAACGCGACGCGACCGGGTCCCGGCGGCAGTCGCGGCGGCGACGCGCCGATGGGCGACGGTCAGGGACCGGCTCCGGGAGCTGGCTCGATGCTCGCTGGCGGCGGCGGCGGAAACGCCACTGCAGGCACCGCGGGCACCGGCGCAGGCGGCGCGGCGGGCGGGACCGGCGGCGCGGCGCAGACGCGCAGAGCTCCCACGGGCGGCTCTGGCGGCGGCGCA
>JAAFIF010000166.1 GCA_013298625.1 Myxococcales bacterium | reverse complement strand
TTTTTTTTTTCGCGGCTCGACAAATTCCTCGTGGATCGCGTCCCCGAGCTGTCTCGCGCGCGCGTGAAGGCCATGATCGAAGGCGGCCAGGTGCGCCTCGACGGACGCCGCGCCCGCAAGGGTGACGCCGTCAACGTCGGGCAGACCGTCGACCTGCTCGCCCCGCCGCCGCCGCGCGATTTCGACCCGATCGCCGACGCGTCCATCACCCTCTCGGTGCTCTACGAAGACGCCGACGTGATCGTGGTCGACAAGCCCTCGGGCATGCCCACGCACCCGCTTCAGCCCTCGGAGCTCGGGACCGCCGCCAACGCGATCATCGCCAAGTACCCCGAGACCGCAGGCGTCGGCTTCGCCCGCAGAGAGCCCGGACTGTTGCACCGACTCGACACGGACACCTCGGGCGTCCTCGTCGTCGCGCGCAATCAAAAGGCCTTCGATTCGCTGCGCAACGCCTCGCACAACGCCAAGGTGCACAAGCGCTACGTCGCCCTCGTCGAGGGGTCGGTGCCCGCCGAAGGCCGCGTGGACTATCCGCTCGTCCCGCACCGCAAAGACCCGCGCCGCGTCGAAGCCGTCACTCCGCACGTCCGCCTCCGCGCCGGAACGCGCACCTTCGACGCCCACACCCGCTACAAGCCCACGCGCTCGATCCGCACCAAAGACGCGATGTTCACGCTCGTCGAGGTCGAAGTCGAAACCGCCTTTCGACACCAGGTCCGCGTGCACCTCGCGACCGTCGGCCACCCCCTCTACGCCGACACGCTCTACAAGGGCCCGCCCCCCATCGGCAACGTCCGGCTCGATCGGCACTTTCTTCACGCCAGCGAGGTCGCCTTCGCGCACCCCACCGACGGCCGCATCGTCACCGTGAAGTCCCCCCTGCCCAACGACCTGTCCGCCGCGCTCGCCGCCCTCGAGAAGAGCTGAGCGCTCAGAAGCGCCCGCGGCCGCGACGGTGGACCTCCCACCAGACGTCGTACAAGTGCCGCGCCGCTTCGCTCTCGTGAGCGTCTCGTTCGCGAGCAAATTCGCTGGCTCCCACGATCGAGTCCATCGCCACCTTCGGCTCGATCTCGATCCCGAGCAGCGTGCGCACCACGCGAAACCACGTCGCGTCCAGCACCTCTTCGCGCAGCACCGGAAGCTCCTCCACCCCGCGCTCGAGCGCCGCACGATACGCGTCGATGAACATCCGATGCCTCTCGGGCAGCTCGTCGTCCGGCGCGATCCACCGCGAGCCGAGCTCCCTTCGCTTGTGGGCAGCGTGCTCGCCCACCCGCTCGAGCGCAGCCATCACCTCGCGCTCGTCCGTCATGAACACGAACGCAGCCTCGAGCTCGATGCGCTCGTCTTCGTCCGCGCGCGCCCACGCGTCCGCCCACTCGAGCCCGGTCGCGGCGCACTCTCCCGTGCGAAATTTCGAGTCGAAGTAGTCCCCGAACTCCGTCTCGAACAGCCGCGCCCACGCGCTCTCTCGCACGAGCCTCACCGGCGCCCGCGCCCCCGCGGCCCGCCCTTTCCTCGGCCGCCCGACGGACGATCGCTCACCTCGGTGCGCACCTTCGCGACGGGCTTGCTGCTGAGCGGCGTCACCGCGCCCCCGCTCTCGAGAATGCGGATCCGATCGCGCAGCTCCGCGGCCTTCTCGAAATCGAGCGCCTCGGCCGCCTCGAGCATCGCCGAGCGCAGCGCCTCGAGCAGCGAGTCTTTGTCCTCGCTGTTCGCGATCAGCTCGTCCGCCTTGCGCGTCGAGACCGTCACGTAGTCGCGCGCCCCCGAGTCCGGGGACATGTCGTGAATCGCCTTCTTCACCGTCGCCGGCGTGATCCCGTGCTCGGTGTTGTAGGCCTCTTGGATCGCCCTGCGCCGCTCGGTCTCGCCGATCGCGATCTTCATCGCGTTGGTGATCGAGTCTGCGTACATGATCACCTCGCCGCGGACGTTGCGCGCCGCGCGGCCGATCGTCTGAATCAGCGACCGCGGCGAGCGCAAGAACCCCTCTTTGTCCGCGTCGAGGATGGCCACCAGCGAGACCTCGGGCAGGTCCAACCCCTCGCGCAAGAGGTTGATCCCCACGAGGACGTCGAACTCGCCGCGGCGCAAATCCCTGAGAATCTCCACGCGTTCGAGCGTGTCGATGTCCGAGTGCAGGTAGCGCACTTTGATCCCGAGCTCTTGGTAGTACTCGGTCAGGTCCTCGGCCATGCGCTTGGTGAGCGTCGTGACCAGCACGCGCTCGCCAAGCGCGATGCGCTCGCGAATCGCGCCGAGCAGGTCGTCCACCTGCCCCGCCACCGGTCGAATGATCACCTTCGGGTCGAGCAGCCCCGTCGGGCGGATCACTTGCTCGGCGAACTTTCCGCCGGTGCGCGCGAGCTCGTAGTCGCCCGGCGTCGCGCTCACGAAGAGCATCTGCTTCACGAGCTTGTCGTACTCTTCGAACTTCAGCGGCCGGTTGTCGAGCGCGCTCGGAAGCCGAAAGCCGAACTCCACCAACGTCTCTTTGCGCGCGCGGTCTCCGCGGTACATCGCCCCGAGCTGCGGCACCGTCTGGTGGCTCTCGTCGACGATCACGATGAAGTCGTCGCCGAAGTAGTCGATCAGCGTCGGCGGCGGATCACCAGGATTTCTCCCGGTGAGGTGACGCGAGTAGTTCTCGATCCCGTAGCAGAAGCCCATCTGCTCGAGCATCTCGAGGTCGTAGAGCGTGCGCTGCTCCAAGCGCTCGCGCTCGACCAGCTTGCCCGTCGACTCGAGCTCCTTCAGCCGCACGCGAAGCTCGTCGCGGATCGCGTTGATCGCCTTCGAGAGCGTCCCCTTCGGCGTCACATAGTGCGAGTTCGGAAAGATCGTCACGCGCTTCTGCTTGCGGTTCACCTTTCCTCGCAGCGGGTCGATCTCGGAGATGTCCTCGACCTCGTCGCCGAAGAACTCGATCCGCAGCGCCGTGCTCTCTTCGTACGAAGGAAACACCTCCACGACGTCCCCGCGCACTCGAAACGTCCCGCGGTGAAAATCCACGTCGTTGCGCTCGTACTGCATGTCCACCAGCCGCAAGAGCAGCCGATCGCGCGGGTACTCGTCGCCCACCGCCACGTCCGCCACCATCCCGACGTACGCGTCCGACGCGCCGATGCCGTAGATGCACGAGACGCTGGCGACGATGATCACGTCCTTGCGGGACAGAAGCGATCGCGTCGCCGCATGTCGCATGCGGTCGATCGCGTCGTTGATCATCGCGTCCTTCTCGATGAACGTGTCCGTCGAGGGCACGTACGCCTCGGGCTGGTAGTAGTCGTAGTACGAGACGAAGTACTCCACCGCGTTCTCGGGGAAGAGGTCCTTCATCTCGCCGTACAGCTGCGCCGCGAGCGTCTTGTTCGGCGCCAACACCAGCGCCTTCTTGCCGAGCTTCTGGATGACGTTGGCGACGGTGAAGGTCTTGCCGCTGCCCGTGACGCCGAGCAGCGTCTGGTGCGTCTCGCCGGCCTCGAAGCCCTTCATCAGGGTCTCGATCGCCCGCGGTTGATCGCCGCGGGCTTGATATTCGGTCTTCATGGCAAACGGAGAGGTCATCGCAGGGACGGCCTGCATACTGCTCGCGTGTCCAGAACGGAAGGGCCCCACCCGCTCTCCCCCTATCGCTCGAGCCCCCGTGCGCCGACTCACACGGGTACATGGACGAGTCCCGCGACACGACGCAGCTCGTACTCGAAGACCGCTTCACGATGTTCGTGATGTCGCGCATCCCCGACGAGGTGCGCGCGTCGCTGACAGCCGAGCAATATCAGGCGATTCGCACTGCGATCTATCGCTCGCGGCCGGGGCAGGGGCACGCGGTGGACCTGCGGTTCAGCGTTCCGCTGGTGTTGTTTCGCGGCTACGTCGTGCTGCAGATGGGCAAGGACCGGCGCGCTCGCGCTCGCCCCGACGACAAGAGCAAACCGCAGAGCGCCCTCTCGCGCATCGTCGGCTACGCCCTCTTCGCCGTGCTCGCCTACAGCGCCGTCGTGCTCGTCTTGGGCGTGCTGTACCTGCTCAAATCCCTGCTCGGAATCAACCTCTTGCCCGACAAGCACCTGCTCGACCTGCTCTCGCGCTGACGCAGTGTGGTAGTCCGTCGGGCCCATGAACGAGCGTCGCCGCCCGCACAGCCCCACGGCTCATCGCCCTCTGCTCGCGCCCGGCGGTGGCCGCCGCTCGCTCAGCAACGTCGGAGGCGCGGTCGAGACCGTCGGTGATCCGAAGCTCACCACCCGCCTCGCGCACGCGCTGTCCGTGCGCGCAGGCGAGCACGACGCCACGCTTACGCATCCGTTTCACGCGTACCCCGCGCGGATGCACCCCGAAATCGCCCGCAGACTCGTCTCGCTCACCCCCACCGCGACCACCATCCTCGACCCCTTCTGCGGCTCGGGAACAGTCCTCGTCGAAGCCCTCGTCGCCGGCGCCCACGCGCTGGGGACGGACCTCTCGCCGCTCGCCGTCGCCCTCGCGCGCGTCAAGACTCACCGCAGCACCAACGGCGACCGCAAGCGCCTCGTCTCCGTCGCGCACACCATCGCCAAAGAAGCCCGCGCCCTCGTCGACTCGGACCTCAAGGCCACCGCGCCGCCCGGCGAATCGCACTGGTTTTTGCCCCACACCCTGCGCGAGCTGATCGCCCTGCGCGCGCGCATCGACCTCGAGCCCGAGGGCTTCGTCCGCGACGCCCTGCGCATGCTCTTCAGCTCGATCCTCGTGAAGGTCAGCCATCAGTCCTCTGACAGCGACCCCGAGCTGCGACGCAAACACATCGCCCCCGGCGCGCCGTTTCCGCTGTTTACCCGCAAGAGCTTCGAGCTCGCCCACGCGCTCGCCGAGCTGTCCCGCGCCATCCCGCCGGACACCCTCGCGGCGACGGTCACCACCGATGACGCGACCACCCTCGCGACCATCCCCGATCAGTCCATCGACGCCGTGATGACCTCGCCCCCGTACGCGGCCAACTACGACTACGCCACGCACCACGCGCGGCGCTACGCCTGGCTCGGGATGGACGCGAGCGCGATTTCGACCGGAGAAATCGGCGCCTCGCGCTGGTTCACGAGCTCGCTCGACAAGGGCGCAACCCGCTTCGAGCGAGAGCTCACCGGCTCGCTCACGGCCATCGCCCGCGTCCTGCGGCCGTCGCCCGCGTCGCGCGTGTTCTTTCTCATCGCCGACGGCGCCGCGCACGACACCCCCATGCCCGCGGACGAAGTGCTCACCCGCGCAGCAGCAGCAGCAGGGCTGGTCGTGCTCGGCCGCGCCTCGCAGCAGCGACCGGCCTTCGGACCCGAAGCCGCCCGCGCCTTCGCCGAGCGGCCGCGAAGAGAACACTTGATTGCGCTCGGGCTCCCCTCCCGCTGAGCCGCGGGCGTGCTACAAGGCCCGCCCTCTTTCACAGGCGATTTCGAGACCCATGACCACTGACAAGCCCACCGATTCGTTTGCCGCCCTCTTCGAGCAGCAGGGCACCAAGACCCCCTCGCGCGGAAAGTCCTTCCGCATCGGCGAACGCATCGACGCGATCGTCGCTCGCGTGGGCAAAGACGCGGTCTTCGTCGAGCTCGACGGAAAGCGTCAGGCCTGGATCGACGGCGCCGAGCTGCGCGCGGACGACGGCTCGATCCCCCTCAAGGTCGGCGATCCCATCACGGCCTCGGTCGTCGAGATCGACCGCTCGGGCAACATCCGCCTCGGTCGCTCGATGGGCAAAGCCAACAACCTGGCCGCGCTCGAGACCGCCAAAGAAGCCGGCATCGCCATCGAAGGAAAGGTCGCCGCCGTCAACAAGGGCGGCTTCGAAGTCGACCTGTCCGGCGGCGCCAAGGGCTTCTGCCCCGTCTCGCAGATGGACAACCGCTTCGTGCAGGACCCGAGCACCTTCATCGGCCGCACGCTGAACTTCATCGTGACCGAGCTGCGCGAAGGCGGACGAAGCATCGTTCTGTCCCGCCGCGCCCTGCTCGAGCGCGAGTCTCGCGAAGCCGCGCAGAAGATCCTCAAGGACCTCGCCGCGGGCTCTGTCGTTCGCGGCACCGTCACGGGCATCCGCGAGTTCGGCGCCTTCGTCGACCTCGGCGGGATCGAAGGGCTCATCCCCTTGAGCGAGCTCTCGCACGACCGCACGTCCAACGCCGCCGACGTGGTCAAGCCCGGCGACGTCGTCGAGGTGAAGGTCCGCGAAATCAAAGAGGGAACCAACCCCAAGTCGGGCGAGCCGGTCATCAAGATCACGCTCTCGCTCAAGGCCCTCGCAGCGGACCCGTGGGAGGCGATCGACGCCGTCGCGCCGCTCGGCAAGGTCGCCGTCGGCACCGTGGTTCGCCTCACGGACTTCGGCGCGTTCGTCCGCCTCGCGTCGGGCGTCGAGGGACTGCTGCACGTCAGCGAATTGCCTGGCAAAGTCGAGCACCCCTCCAAGGTGCTCACCGCGGGTCAGTCCATCTCGATCGTCGTTCAGAAGGTCGACAAAGAGGCCAAGCGCCTCTCGCTCAGCGTCGCGCCCGCGGGCCTGAGCGCCGGCGCCTCGGCGCCCCGCACGACGCTCTCGATCGGCATGGTCGTCAACGCCGTGGTCGAGCGCATCGAGAACTACGGCGTGTTCGCGCAGATCGAAGGCACCTCCGGCCGCCAGGGCCGCGGCCTCATCCCCAACGCCGACCTCGGAATCCCGCGCGGAGCCGACGCTCGCAAGACCTTTCCCGAGGGGACCAAGGTCATCGCGAAGGTCATGGAGACCGGCGACGGACGGCTGCGCCTCTCGGTCAAGGCCGCCCGCGAAGACGACGAGCGCTCGCAGTTCGACGGCTATCGCGACTCGGTCAGCGGGCCGAAGAAGCTCGGCACCTTCGGCGACCTGTTCAAGAAGCAGCTCGACACGAAGAAGAAGTAGCCCCTCTACCGCGCTAATCCAGCGGTAGAACCACGATCGCGCTGCCCTCGGCGAGCCTCAACACCTCGGCGGTCTCGCGGTCGATCACCACCCCGTCCTTCTCGATCCGCACGGGCACGCCCGCGCACTCGATGAAGGGCGCCTCTTTGCGCTCGACCGCGATGAGGGCCTTGTCTGCCTTGAGCTCGGCGACGATCGACTTCACGACCGAGCGCTGCGTGCGCTTGACCAACAAGATCTCGTCGGTGGTCGCGCGAAAGTGCGGCCCGCCGTCGAACGGATCGATGCGGTTGCAGTACTGAAACCCGATGCGCCGCAGCATCTTCTCGACGCCCTTGGTCTCGCGGCCCACCTTTCCGATCACGTCCTGCGCCTCCTTCGGAAGCAGCGACGCGTAGATGTCCCCCGTCGGAAACAGCGACTTGATGAACTCCTTGTTGCGCTTCGAGAGCAGGTCCGCCTCGAGGTAGCTCATGTCCATGAAGTGCCGCCCGAGCGCCTCCCACAGCCGCGACGTCCCGTCCGGCTCGAGCGGCGGAAGCAGCTCCGCGACGACCTCGTTGCGAAACAGCCCTCGGTGCAGCGCCATGAACAAGAACCGCACGTACGAGATCATCAGCCCCACCTTCTCGGGCACCTTGCGCGCCTCGGGGTGCACGATGAGCCCGCCGATCTCCGTGGGACCCTCGTAGCTGTACCCGATGCACAGCACCGTGTGGACGAAGTGCTTGTCGATGGTCGCGCTGTATTTCTCCTCGGTGATCACGTCCAAGTAGATGTACGGCGCCTCTCTTCTCCCGAGCTGCGCGATGATCTTGCTCGTCCCCACGACGCGCTTGCTCTCGAGGTCCTCGATCACAAACGTGTACTCGCGCTGCCGAGGGTCTTCGATGGCGCGCGAGAAGCTCCGCACGCTGAGGTCGATGATGTCTCGCACCACCTGGCGGTCGTGCGGGAGGTTGACGGTGTTCAAGTGTCGGGCGAGCTCGAGCAGGCTCGGCTCGTCCTCGTGCGTCACGGCGCGCAACAGATAGCGGATCACAGCGTGGCTCCCTCTCTACAGTAGCTTCTTGCTCTCGAGCAGGATGGTGACTGGGCCATCGACCGCGCACTCGACGGACATCGTCGCGCGAAACACGCCCGTTTCGACGACGATCCCCTGCGCGCGCAGCGCCTCGACGACGCTCTCGTACACGCGCTGCGCGTCTTCGGGCGCCATCGCCTCGTCGAACGACGGCCTCCGCCCTCTGCGCGCATCGCCATAGAGCGTGAACTGCGAGACGACCAGCACCGCGCCGCTTACGTCGCGGACGGAGCGGTTCATCTTGCCCCCTTCGTCTTCGAACACCCTGAGGTTGGCGATCTTGTCGACGATGTACGCTCGGTCCGGCTCGGCATCGCCCTTCGCGACGCCGAGGTACACGAGCAGCCCTCCGTCGATCGCTCCCACGACCGCGCCCTCGACGATCACCCGCGCGCGGGACACCCGCTGAACGACGGCCCTCACGGCGTCCTCGGAATCACCTGCGGCTTGGACGGCAGCTTGGCGTCCATCGGCCTGACGTAGCGCGGCTCCATCGATCCGTCGTCGAGCACGGCGCGGCCCGCGAGCACTTCGTTGGCGAGCAGCCGGGCGAGGGGGGTTCCCATCACGCGCGGGGCGAACACGAGGCGGGCGTCGGTGGCTCCCTCGCGTACGCGCGCGCGCAGGGGTTCATCGAGGTCGCCGATGACCGTCGCGGTTCGACCGGCGAGCAGCTCGGCGATGCGCGCGCCGGCCGCGAGCGGCTGGCGGTGGTCGGGCTCGGCGATGGCAGTGAGCGCTCCGTCCTCGGCTCTGTCGTAGAGGGCGAAGAAGACCTCGTTGCGCCGCGCATCGATGACGGTGACGACGGGTCCCGTCGCGCCGAGGGCGCCCGCTGCGAGCAGCTCGAGCGAACCGACGCCGTAGACGGGCTTGTTGGTGGCGAGCCCGAAGCCCTTCACGATGGCGACGCCGATGCGGATGCCCGTAAACGAGCCCGGGCCGAGCCCGACCGCGAAGGCGTCGACGTCGTCGAGGGTGAACTTGCTCTGGGCGAGCAGCGCGCGGACCGACTCGACGATGACCGCGCTGTGCGCGCCCAGCATGTAGAGGGCGCTCTCGGCGCGAACGACCCCGTCGAGCACAAGCGCGACGGAGCCAGTGAGGGTGGCTGTATCGATGGCGAGGACGAGCACGGGCGAAGCTTTGCTCCGAACGGGCCGAGAACACCGCAGAAACCCTCAAAAAACAGGGGGCAGTGCGAAATCGTCACGAAGGATGTTGACGGCCTGGGGGAGGTTCTATAGAAGCCCACCTCCCGATCGCAACCGCGGTCGCCTCCGAGGACGGCAACGCCGAACAAAGAGACGAAAGAGGTTGACGGACGAGCGAAGGCGGGTGTAGACACCGCGCCCCGCTCGACGGAGAAGCGAAGCAAAGCTTCCAGTCTCGAAAGAGACAGTCTCCAGCCCGGTCGGGGGTTCTGCAGAAAATAAAAACTGCAAAACGAAAAAAGTGACTTGACGCGGAAGAAAGAGTCTTCTAGAAAACGCGTCCCCGGCAACGAGAAAGCCCGCGAAGAGCGGGACCCGAAGCCGGAAAGCTAAAGTAACAGCCCGCACCGCGGCGAAAAGCCAAGCGATGCGCGGTCGAGAGACGCGAGTCTCTCCGAGGATCCACCCTCCTCGATCTTTGAAAACCTGGTCGTGAAATGAAGTTCTCGATTCGTAGCAGTACGGGT
>JAAFIF010000229.1 GCA_013298625.1 Myxococcales bacterium | reverse complement strand
GCTCGGCTTGGGAGCGGGCACGAGATCACGCAGCACTTCCCACTGCTCGTCCGTCACATCGGTTGGGTACGAAGCTCGGCTCATCAACGCCTACTATGCCGTGTTTTTCCACTCCAACAAGCTCTCAAGCGCTCTCCGCTGACCGCAAGCACGCCCCCGAGCAGGTCGGGGTCGTTCATGAACGCTTCGATTACGCCGCTGCCGGGAGCCACTCGGCCAAAAGAACCAGTGACAGAGTAGTAAATGGCGTCGTGCCACCAGAATGCCTGGTAGTTGATCCACGGGTGCGTATCCGAGACCGCTGGGTGTCCGGCGCATGCTCCAAAGGACCGCAATGGAAACTCGCGGATCGGCAACGCGAGTGAGCCATCGAGCCAGGGCGGAGGCATCGGCCCGTCCGCAACTGCGTCGCGCGCGTCCACCAGCGCGTCGCGTCGCGTCGCTGCGTCCGCGCTCGCGTCGGCGTCCAGCGATGCATCGCCCGAGCGCGGAGCGCTGCAGCCGGTGCAGGCCGAGAGCGCGGAGACGAGCAGCGTGAGCAGCGGGCGGAGGTTCATCGCGTTCCTGTGGGTGACGGGCTCGCGTTGCGAACGAGCGTAGCGCTTCGAGAGCCGCGACGGCCAATTGGGTGACGAGAAGGCCCACGTGAGGAGCGATGGGCGTCACGATTTGTAGGGAATTCTCTGTTCGATGCGCCAACGATGGACGCGCGGCCCGCCCGCTGGCCGCGCGTCCACCGGGCGGCCAGCGGGCGTCGCCGTTGTGCCTCACGTGGGCAGTCGTGGTAGTTCTCTCTCTATGCGTCAGTTTTTGATGTTCGTCGGCGCCGTGGCCCTGGTGGCCGCTGGGCGCGTGATGGCCCCTCCGGCCGAGCCTGCGCACCCGCGGGTCGAGCCCGAGCCCGTGCAGATGGCAGCCGCGGTTCAGCCCGTGCAGCCGATGCAGCCCGAAGGGCAGCAGCCGCAGCCCGCGGCGCCGCAAGGAGGCTGAGGCCACTGACGCGCTCCCGGCGGGAGCGCACGAACGCCGCTCGCGACGGCGCATGACAGAGACATCGCGAAGAACAGCGCTGCGAACGGCAGCAGTCACACAGGGGGATCGCAACGCGTGACGACGCTTCACAGCGTCGACGGCGCTGCCGCGCGTCCGCGGACCACAGACAGCGCGCGGCCCACGACGCCAGACTCGGCCACGATGCCCCCGCCGATCACGACGAACACGACCGGAACGATCCATCGTCCGTACCGCTTCGCCACGGCGATCACGCGCTCGCGCGAGCCGAGCCACGCGCCAGCGGCGCACCAGAGCGCGGTCATCACGGCGAAGACGGCCACGGTCACGAGGCTGTGCACGAAGCCGATGCTGCGAAACATCGGGGTGTACACAGAGACGTTGTCCGCGCCGTTGGCGATGGTGACCACGGCGATCGAGAGCACCCCCGTCGCGATCGCGGGCTGATCATCGTCGTCGGGATCGCTGCTGCGCGCGTGGCGAACGGCGGCGACGAGCCCTCGCGCGCCCATCGCGAGCGGGAGCAGCCCGAGCAGCCCGACCCAGCGATCGGGCACGATGCGCAGGCCGAGGGCGGCGATGGCGGAGAGGGCGATGAGGGCGGAGATTCCCAGGTGTTGGCCGAGCCAGATTTGCCAGGGCTTCGGTCGGCCCGAGGCGCGCGCGGCGAGAAAGAGCACGGTGAGCACGACGAGGTCGTCGACGTTGGTTCCGACGAACATGCCGATGGCGGCGGCGATTCGGGCGGCGATCGGCGGCACACGCTCACCACGTGGGGATGCAGTGCGCGTCGTGCCTGGGCGAGTAGTGCACTTGCACGTATTCGCGCGAGCCTTCGCTGCGCTCTTGCACCACGTCGATCACCCTGCCGGTGCGATCGCGGGTGACCGACACGCTGCGGTCCATGCGAACGACCTGCAGCGGTCGCCTGCGCGAGCGCGAGCGACGCTGAATGGACGCGCGCGCGACGCGGCCGTCTTCGACCACGGTCTGGCCGGGCTGCACCGAGCGCTCGGCGGCTTCGATGAGGTCTGCGATGGACTCGACGGCGTCGAGGCAGAGGTCTTCGTCGAACCGCGGCGAGCCCGGCGCGGCGCCCGCTTCGAGCACCGAGCAGCGGGGCGTGCGGTTGGTGAGCGTGACCATTCCGAGCCCGTAGAGCTGGACCGGGTCGATGTCGCGCCCGAGGTCCAAGTGCATGCGCAGCGAGACGACCCAGCCGTCTTCGAGGCGCTCGACGCGCGTGTCGACGCGGTCGGTCTCGCCGCGCAGCGCGTGCACCGCTTCGCACTGCGGGATCTCTGTCGCGCGCGGCATCGGGACGCGCGGAATCGGCGCGAAGCGCGTCGCGCAACTGGTCACGATCAGAGCTGCTGTCATCGCGGCGAACCGCAGAACCGCGCGCGCTTTCACTGGGACGACCGCGGGTATACCACTTCGGACGAACGAGCGATGGCCGCTCGTTTGCCCGCGCGCGGCCCCCACCCGCGCTACCGCGCGCCCCGCCCCCGCGTGGCGAGGGCGGCGGCTCAGCATGATGAATCGCTTGGAACTAGACTGGCAGAGTTGGTCGTGACGGCCCTTGCTCTGCAAGAGATCGG
>JAAFIF010000013.1 GCA_013298625.1 Myxococcales bacterium | reverse complement strand
ACCGGGCGCCACTCGTAGGCCAGGCGAACGCTCTGGCCGCTCCGCGACGCTGCGTCGCGCAAAGGCCGGAGGCTTGCCCTCTGGCCGTGCGTCCAACGGGCTCGTTGTTGCGCGTCGCACGGCTTGCCCTCTGGCCGTGCGTCCACGGGGCGTTTCTGCCGCGCGTCGCGCGACTTGTCCTCTGGCCGTGCGGACTTGCATGCACCTGTTGCGCATCTCGTGGGCCCCCGCGGCCTACCTCGCCGCGCCCGACGCGCCCGCGCCGCCGCCCGGCTGCTCGACGCGCTGGACGCACTCGAGCAGGATGCGCGCGCCCGCCCGTGGCGCGCCCGACGCGGTGAACTGCACGCTGCCTCGGCACTCGGCGCGCTGGGGATTGGGACGACGGTCGTAGAACCAACCGGGCTGCGACGCATCGACGGGGCTCATCGCTTGCGCGCTGCCCTCTGCGTACGTGGGCACCTGCGCGATCTCGCACAGCACTCTCCCGTCGCCCGCCGCGCCGCCGCTCGTCACCGCGAGCCGCCCGCGCGAGGCGTCGCATTCTGTCACCCCTTCGGGCTGCACCTCGCGGACGGTGCACGTCGCGCGCACGGCGCCTGTCGAGTCCGTGCTGGTGTCGAGCGCGCGCTGCAAGCACGGGGTGTTCAAGCGCTGCTTGATCTTGCCGAGGATCGTCGACATGGCTCCGCGGTAGTCCTGCGAGCAGATCGACGTGACGATCCCGTTGCGGCACGGCTGTCCCCCGCAGCTCGGCGACTCGTCGAAGCGACGGGCCATCTCGACGATGCGCCGCGACGGAAACGCCATGTACTGCCCAGGACGCTGCAGCGTGGCCGCGCAGGCGTTGTTGGGGTCCGGCGCGGAGCCCTCGCGACGACACGCAGGCGCGACGTGATCGCACCCTGCCATCAGCGCGCCGCCGCGCATCGAGAACGAGCCCGCGGAGGACTGCGTTCCTTCGATCGCGGTGCTTGAATTTCTACCCACGAAATCATCGCTGCCGCCGGCGCCCGGAGCTCCGAGCAGCGCGTCCCAGTCGGTGACGGGCTCTTGTCCTGCGGCGACCGCGCGCGTCGGCACGGTCAACGGAACCCCCGTGATCGCCGCGAACACGATGCGCTCGGGGTGTCCGGGCTTGAGCGAGAGCAGGTCGCGCGTCCAGCGGTTGGCCACCGTCGGCTCGCTGCGGTTGTAGTAGCGATCGAGCGAGAACGTCGGGTCCTGCGCGGAGCCCGGCCGGTACAGATAGAAGCGCTCGTTGAGCCCCGTCGCGCCCCACACCGCGCTGCTGCTGTCGAACACCGTGCGCGCGTCGACGCAAGCGCCGTTGCCCTGCGAAGAGAAGCCCTCGTCGCGGTCGCACACGCGCGTAGAGCCGTCCTCTTCGTCGCTGAGGACGATGACCGCGAGCAGGGCGTCGTCGCGGAGGAAGCCTGCGTTGCGCGCGGTGTTTCCTGCGCTGGATCGCGCGTCGTGGTGGACGAGCGCGCGCCACGCGGCCTCGAGGGGCTGCTCGAGGCCGCAGCCGTTGATGAAGAGCCCCGCGTTGCACTTGAACCACTCGGAGAAGAGCCGAGGGTCGCGCGTCGAGGCGCTCTCACCAGCGACGTCGCAGCTCGCGTCCGCTTCGTTGGAGCAAAACGTGATGAAGCTCGGAAACCGCATCGCGTCCATCCCGCACGACGCCGGGCGAAAGTCCGGCGGCGCGCCAGAGCCCGCGGCCCAGGGCAAGTGCGTCTGCATGGCAGCCCCGTAGCGAACGGGGTTGAGCAGCCCGTCGTCGCCGACATCACCAGGGACGTTGCGGTTGCAGACTTGATAGCCCGCGGTCCCGAGGTCGCTGGAGACGACGCCCACGTGAAGGTCGCGCACGGGCGCAGCGCTCGGGACGTCGTCGGGGTTGCTGCTGTCGCACGGGTGCAAGGGCGCGCTGGGGTTGGCGATCGATCGGCACCGAGGAGAGACCAGCTCGTCGATCATGGGCCCGAGTTGGGCCATGAGGTTCGCTTGATTGCCGGCCATCGAGTTGGAGTTGTCCACGACGACGAGCAGGTCGACTTTGTCCAAGCGCTCGGCGACGGCCACGTGCTGCACGGCGCTCTGGGTTTGGGGGGCGACCGAGGCGACGGGCCGGTCGAGGCACGCGGCGTGAGGGACGCTGGCCAGGGTGAGCAGCGCGCACGGGATCCAGCGGGGGCTTTGTCCGGGGACGATCGATCGGGAACGGTTCATTTTCGCGATTCCTCCTGCGTACTTGTCCCGAGCAACGCGCAGGCCAGCGTTTCACCATCAGTAAACTTCTACAATTTCACGGTGAGATGATTTTTCCACAGCCAACCAAGTTGGCACACCGTGAGTTCAGTTGACGTTCTCCCTCTCGTCCGTGTTCTCGTCGCAGGGGTGAGTGAAGTCGTGATCGCCCACCACGGGCACTGTTTCGACGGCGCGTGCAGCGCCGCCCTGTTCTCTCGGTACCTTCGCGAGCGAGAGGACCAGAAGCGCTTCACGTTCAAGGGCCTCGCGTACGAGCCCAACGCGCCGCCGATCGCGAGCAAGTTCGTGGACGGCGCGATCAACGCCATCTTGGACTTTCGCTACACCGCGAGCCCGCAGCTCACCTGGTACTTCGACCACCACGTGAGCGCCTTTCAAGAGCCCGGCTCGCGCGAGCACTTCGCGTCGGACACGACGGCGAAGAAGTTTCACGACGGCGCCTACGGCTCGTGCACGCAGTTCATCGCGGACATCCTGCGCGAGCGCACCGGCTGGAGCGCCCCCGACATGAGCGAGCTGATCCGCTGGGCGGACATCGTCGACGCCGCGCGCTTCGAGAACGCCGACGTCGCGACGAGCCTCGACGAGCCCGCGATGGCCATCACGGCGGTCGTTCAAGAGTGCGGCGACGACGCGTTTTGCAGCGAGCTCATCCCGAGGCTCACGAGCGAGAGCATGACCGCCATCGCCAAGAGCCCCTTGATCGAGTCGCGCATCCAGCCCATCCGCGAGCGACAAGCGGCGCTCACCGAGCGCATGGCGCGCGTCGGCGAGCAAAAGGGCGTCGTCGCGCACTTCGACCTCAGCGACTCGCCCGTGGACACCGTGGCGAAGTTCGTCTCGTACAAGCTGTTTCCCACGTCGATGTACTCGGTGGTGCTCGCGTGGACGCCGCGCCGCGCCAAGCTCTCGATCGGGTTCAACCCGTGGAGCAAGCGCCCTCGCCAGCACAACATCGCCGAGCTGTGCGAGCAGTACGGCGGCGGCGGTCACCCCGTCGTCGGCGCCATCTCGATGCCCGGCACCGAGCTCCCCCGCGCCAAGCGCGCGTTCGAAGAGATCATCGAGAAGCTCAACGGGTAGCCCCGCGCGCAGCGAGCGACATTTCTGCGCCTGCGGTATACTCGACCCGCTGCTCACCGCTTGTCGCTTCTGCCCTACGA
The DNA here is from genome assembly GCA_013298625.1 of Myxococcales bacterium. Lineage (GTDB taxonomy): Bacteria > Myxococcota_A > Polyangia > Polyangiales. The sequence continues at coordinate 127,589 of JAAFIF010000013.1, read as the reverse complement.
GGACCCTGCCGCTATGAACACTCGCGCTCGCTACGTGCTCTCGCTCTCGCTCTGCGCCGCGCTCTCGGCGGTCGCGTGTACGGACCCTGGCGTTCCGATCGAGCCGGTCGAAGCAGGGACCGACGGAGGCGGCTCGCGCGTCGACGTCGTCGGAGGTGATCGCGTCTCGCCGCCCTCCGATGGCGGAGGCCCCACTGGAGACGGCGGGGGAAGCACCGGCGACGCGAGCGCCGACGGCGCCGTCACTCGCGCGTGCGGCGACGTCTCGGACTGCGACGACCAAGAGGGCTGCACCATCGACGAGTGCACGCCGCGCGGCGTGTGCCAGTGGACGCGCGACACCTCGTGCAACTCCGTGCGCACGGGCGCAGGCGGACGCGGGTTCGCCGAAGAGGGACAGCAGGGCGTCGCGTACGACCCCGCGGCGATGGGCCTGCTCGTGCGCGCCGAGTCGCGACGCGCAGACTACCTGTGGATTCCCAACGTCAACGAGAGCACGCTCTCGAAGTGGGACGCCACCACGGGCGTCGAGATCGGACGCTATCGCGTGGGCTTGCCCGCGGGTGAGTGCCGCGGTCGCTGCTGCTGGGAAGCCAACTGCAACATGCCCTCGCGCACCGTCGTCGACGGCATCGGCGACGCGTACGTGGCCAACCGCGCGTTCAACATGCAGGGCACCGTCAGCAAGATCGCCGCGGACCGTCGCGACTGCGTCGACCGCAACATGAACGGCATGATCGACACGTCCACGGGCCCCGCCGACGTGCGCCCCTACGGCGAAGACGAGTGCGTGCTGTGGACGGCCAACGTCGGGCCCGTCAACGCCGTCCTTCGCTCGGTGGCGATCGATCAGGGAGACGAGAACTTTCCCCAGGGATATCCCTGGGTGGGATCGTGCGCGACCGGCGGCGTCACCGGCAACGCGGGCGTGTTCAGGCTCAACCCGCGCACCGGCGCGGTCATCCGAACGACGGCCCTCGAGACCTGCGCGTACGGCGGCGTCGTGACGCCGGACGGGACGCTCTGGCAACACACGCCGAGCGCGCGCATCACGCCCATCAACACGGTCACGGGCATGGTCGGCGCGCACGTCGACGTGCCCGCGGCGCTTCGCGGCGGCTGCGGAGGGACGTACGGGATCACCACGGACGCGCGCGGTCGCATCTGGCTCTCGGGCCGCACGTGCCGCGACGTTGTCGGGTACGACCCCGCGATGCGCCAGTGGACGCGCATGGACCTCTCGACGCACATCCCCGCGGGGGGCGGCGCGGGCTTGGGGATCACCGTGGATCCGTCCAATCGCGTGTGGGTTCCCATCTCGACGGCGGCGGACTGGACGGGGCCGATGCGCGTCGCGTACTTCAACGCGGATTTGTTCGCGCCCAGCGCGACGATCCCCTCGGCGATGGCCACGTCGCTCACGCCCACGGTCGCGCATGTGCAGCCCACGGCCGTCGGCGCAGACCGCGCGGGCAACATCTGGATCGCGTCCGCAGCGAACCCCTCGCCGCTGTCCCGCTACGAGCCCGCGACCGATCGTTGGACGCAGTACAGCGGGACCAACATGGTCTACACGTACACGGACTTCACCGGCGCCGTTCGTCGCCTCGTGATCGGCCGCGGCACCTACAGCGAAGACTACGAGACCTGCGACGGCGGAACGTACGGCGAGCTCTACTGGTCCGCCGAGACCCCCGCGGGCACGCAGCTGCAGTTCAGCATTCAGCTCGCGAACTCTCGCACCGGCCTCGCCATGGCTATGCCCATCGCCCTCGGCGTCGCGCCGCGCGACCGCTCGCCGATCAACATCGCGCAGAAGCTCCGCGACGCAGGCGTGATGAACCTCGGGCGCTTCGCGCGCATCACCGTGACGTTCGTCCCCGTCTCGTCGCCGATGGTGGCCACGCCCATCCTGCGCTCGCTCTCGTTTACCTGGCGCTGCGGCGGCGTGGGCTGAGCTGAGCCTCTTCCGCTGGTGAGCGCCGCGCGGTAGCAAATAGCGCATGGCGTTCTACCAGCAGGCACCGGAGCTCGAAGACCCGTTCTCGACGGACCGCGTCCTGCGGTCGTACCTCGCACGGACGTTTGCTCAGCAAGAAGCCAGGGGGATCCTCGAGTCGCAGCTCGCGAGCCTGTCGTCCGTCGTGCGCGACGAGCTGCACCCGCTGCAAGCGCGCGATCGGCTCAACGAGCCCGTGCTCACGCCCTGGGACCCGTGGGGCAACCGCATCGATCACATCGAAGTGACCCCCTTGTGGAAGCGCGCGCGAGAGGTCGCCGCGCAGTACGGCCTCGTCGCCACGGGGTACGAGAAGGACTTCGGGCACCTCGCGCGGGTCGCGCAGTTCTCGCTGGTGTATCTCTTCGCGCCCTCGAGCGACGTGTACACCTGTCCGCTCGCGATGACCGACGGAGCCGCGCGCACGCTGGTCTCGCACGGCAATCGAGCGCTCATCGAGCGAGCCCTCCCGCGGCTCGCGTCGCGGGACCCCGAGCAAGTGTGGACGAGCGGTCAATGGATGACCGAGCGCACCGGCGGCAGCGACGTCGGGCTCAGCGAGACCGTCGCGCGGCGCGACGATCAGGGACAGTGGCTGCTCTCGGGAACCAAGTGGTTCACCAGCGCGACGACGAGCGAGATGACGCTCACGCTCGCGCGCCCCGAGGGCAATCCCCGCGGAGGAAAGGGCCTCGCGCTCTTCTACCTCGAGCTGCGCGACGAGCGCGGGCGGCTGAAGAACATCACGATCAACCGGCTGAAGGACAAGCTCGGGACGCGCAAGGTCCCGACGGCAGAGCTCGAGCTGATCGACACCCCCGCGGTCCCCGTCGTCGGCACGAGCGACGGCGTGCGGGCGATCACCCCGATGCTCAACAGCACCCGCACGTGGAACGCGGTCAACGCCGTCGCCTTCATGCGCCGCGGGATCTCGCTGGCCCGCGACTACGCGCGCAAGCGCTACGCCTTCGGCGCGCTCTTGGCGGACAAGCCCCTGCACGCCGAGTCGCTCGCGGACATGCAGTGCGAGTTCGAAGCGGCGTTTCACATGACGTTTCGCGTGTGCGAGCTGCTCGGCCAAGACGACAACCGCGCGCTCGACAGCCAGCAAGAGCAGCTCTTGCGCGTGATGACGCCGCTCGCGAAGCTGCTCACGGGCAAGCAGGTCGTCTCGGTCATCAGCGAGACGCTCGAGTGCTTCGGCGGCGCGGGCTACGTCGAGGACACGGGGCTGCCAGTGTTGCTTCGAGACGCGCAGGTGCTTCCGATCTGGGAGGGCACGACCAACGTGCTCTCGCTCGACACGCTGAAGGCCCTCGCCAAGAGCGAGGCCAGCGAGGCGCTCGTCGCGGAGCTGCAGCGCTGCGTGACGCTTGCGGGCGACGGCGACGAAGGAGCTTGCGCGCGCGCCGCGATGACCACGGTGACCCGCGCGCTTCGCACTCTGGCCGAGCGCGCGGCGGACCCGATGGCGCTCGAGGCCTCGGCCCGCATGCTCTCGCTCACGCTCGGCCGATCGCTGGCGCTCGCGCTGCTCTCGGCGCACGCCGCGTGGTCCAAGCAGCACGAGGGCGACGCCCGCGCGAGCCGCGCCGCGCAACGCTTTCTGCGCCGCGGAATCGATTGCATGACCGAGACCTCCCTCGACGCCGCGCGGTCGCTCGCCATGGACGAATCTTGAATATCAGTGACACTATTCAACTCCGCGACGGCTACCGGCGCTGCCGCGAGGTGACCCGCGCGCACGCCGCGAGCTTCTACCTGGCCTCTCACGCGCTCGGCGGCGATCAGCGCCGCGGCGCCTACGCCGTCTACGCGTTTTGCCGCCGGATCGACGACGCCATCGACGAGGCCGAAGGAGCGCCGCGCGAAGAGCTCGACCGCCGCGTGACCGTCCTGCGCGCAGAGCTCGACGCGGTGTGCTCGTGGGAGCCGCTGGCGGACCCGGCGCTGCTCGCGCTGCGCGACACGATGCGACGGTACGGGATCGAGCGTCGGCCCTTCGACGAGCTGATCGACGGCGTCGCGTGGGACGTCACGCTCGAGCAAGTGCGAGACGAAGCAGAGTTCGATCGGTACTGCTACCTCGTGGCGGGGACCGTGGGCTTGATGATGGCCGAGCTGTTCGGCGTCACGGGGCCCGAGGCGCTTCCGCACGCGATCGACCTCGGCGTGGCGATGCAGTACACGAACATCCTGCGCGACGTGCGAGAAGACATGGTCGAGCGGGGGCGCGTGTACCTCCCCCAAACAGCGCTCGAGCGCTTCGGGGTGAGCCGCGAAGAGCTCTCGCTGCCGAGCGCGTCGCCCAGGCTGCGCGCGCTGGTGCGCGAGATGGCCGCGGTCGCGCGAGAGAAGTACGCGAGCGCCGACAAGGGGATCCCGATGATCCGCTCGGCCGCTGGACGCGCTGCGACCACCATCATGCGCGCGGCGTACAGCGAGATCCTCACGGTGCTCGAGCAGCGGGACTGGGAAGTGCTCGCGGGCCGCGCGCGCGTCTCGACCGCAGGAAAGCTCGCCGCCGTCGCGCTCTACGTCACGCGCTGACGCGCTCGCGCGAGGGGTCCGGGACGAAATCGCCGAAACCGATCACCCGCGGCGAGCATCACACCAGGGATCTCTATGGCTTTGGACATCGTCGTCATCGGCGCGGGCATGGGCGGGCTCTCGGCAGCAGCGCACCTCTCGGCGCAAGGGCATCGCGTGCGCGTCTTCGAAGGGACCTCCCGCGTCGGAGGCAAGGCGGGTCGCCGCGAGCTCGAGGGCTTTCGCTTCGACACGGGGCCGACGCTGCTCACGATGGCGGACGTCGTTCGGCGGGCGTTTTCTGCGGCGGGGGGCGACCTCGACCGCGACGTCGGGCTCGTGCCGATCCACCCCGAGACGCGGTACTTCTTCGCCGGCGGAAAGCGCGTGGACCTCGTGCAAGACGCCGACGAGACCGCGCGCAACATCGATCGCGTGTTCGCCGGTGAAGGCGCGGCGTACAAGCGCTTCATCGAGCACGCGGCGACGATCTGGCGCTACGCGAGCGAGCCGTACCTCGAGGCGCCGTTCACGGGATACTCAGCGTTTACGCTGCGCGTCCTCAAGCGCGGCCTCGGCGCGGCCAAGCTCGGAAAGAACCTCGGGACGCTCGACGCGCTCGCGCGAGAGTTCTTTCGCGCGCCAGAGCTGCGCATGTTCGTCGAGCGCTTCGCGACGTACGTGGGCGGCGATCCGTCGCTCACCAGCGCGGCGTACGCCAACATCGCCCACGTCGAGTGCACGATGGGCGCGATGCACCCGCGCGGAGGCATGGCCGCCATCGCGCTGCGCCTCGCCGATCGCCTGCGCGAGCGCGGCGTGAGCGTCACCACCGACGCCCCCGTGCGCGAGGTCGTGATCGAGTCGGGGCGCGTGCGCGCCGTGCGCGTCGAGGGCCACGCGGAGCTGGTCCCGTGCGACGCCGTCATCGTCAACGTCGACCCGCAAACCGCGGCAGAGACCTTTCTGTCCCGCGCGAGCGACGCGCTCGATCTGCCCGCGCTCGCGCGACGAGAGCGCAGCGTGTCGTGCTACGCGCTCTTGCTCGGGGTCGAAGGGAGCGTGGGCGAGCTGGCGCACCACACGCTGTATTTTCCGCAGGATTATCGGCGCGAGTTCGTGGATCTCTTTCGAGAGAAGGTCGCCCCGACGCAGCCCGCGATCTACGTCAACGTGCCCTCGCTGACCGAGAAGGGCGTCGCCCCCGAGGGGTGCCACTCGCTCTACGTCCTCGTCAACGCGCCGGCCACCGGCGATCAGCCCGAGCGATGGAGCCCCGACGGCACACACATTCAAGCGCTCGACCGCACGATCCTCGGGCGCCTCGACGAGCTCGTCCCGGGGCTCTCGTCCCGCGTGCGCGTGCGCTCGCGGGTCACGCCGCTCGACATCGCCGCGCTCGGCAGCGTCGGCGGAGCGATCTACGGCGAGGCTCCGCACGGCCCGACGGCGCCGTTTCGCCGCCCCAAACAGCGGGTCGACGGCGTCCGCGGCCTGTACCTCGCGACCGGCAGCGCGCACCCCGGCGGCGGCGTCGCGATGGTCACGCTCGGCGGCGAGCACGTCTCGACCCTCGTCTCGCAGGACCAGAGCGCCCTCGCGCGCAGGTGAACCCCATGAGCACTGACACAACTTCGCAGCAGCCCCCGCGCAGCGCGCGCGACGTCGACGAGTCCCTGGTGATCGACCCGTCCCGTCCCGGCGCCTACCAATGGTGGTACTTCGACGCGACCAGCGACGACGAACAGCACTCGCTCGTGGTGATCGTCTTCGTCGGGAGCGTGTTTTCTCCCTGGTATTTCTCTCGTCTCGCGAAGGGAGAGCCCGCCCGCCCGAGCGAGCACTGCGCGGTCAACGTCGCGCTCACGAGCAAGCGCACCGGCGCGTCGCGCTGGATCTTCTCGGAGTACGACCGCTTCGACGGCGACCTCTCTCGCGGCTTGTGCATCGGCCGCAGCGCGCTCACCAAGCGCAGCGACGGCGCGTACGAGCTCTCGCTCGCAGACCGCCCGCCGACCTACGCGCTTCCGCTCGGCCTCGAAGGACGCGTGGTCTTCACCAGCGACGGGCCCACGGCGGTCCCGCAAGACGGCCCCTTCGTGCTCGACCGCGCGGGGGCGCACCGCTGGGCTCCGGTCGCGCCTCGTTGCCGCGTGGAGGTGGATCTTCGCTCGCCGAACCTGCGCTTCTCGGGCAGCGGCTACCACGACGTCAACCACGGCGACGAGCCGCTCGGCGCGGCGTTTTCGCGCTGGCACTGGGCTCGCTCGCACGAGCGCGACCGCACGCGCATCCGCTACGACCGCGCGCTGCGCGACGGGACGCGGCGCGTCCTCGACATCGATCACACTCGCGCAGGGGCGCTCGTCTCGCACCGCGACGAGCCGCGCGCGATGGAGCTCGCGATGGGCGCGTGGACGCTGATGGAGCCCGCCGCGCTGCGCGTCGACGAGCAGACGATCCTGCGCGACGTGCGGCGCGTCGAGAGCTCACCGTTCTACGCTCGGTACACGGCGCGCACGCCGAAGGGCGAGCCTGCGGTCGGAGAGCACCTCGACCTCGACCGCTTCGCGCTGCCGACGATGCAGAAGATGCTGCCGTTTCGCGCGCGCAGAGCAGTGAAATAGCCTTCAAATCCAGTGGCTGTCTCGGGGGACCGCTTGATAGAGCCGCGCGGGGCGGTGCGCGCCGCGGCGCATCTCGGCGGTCTCTTCGACGAGCTCGAGCTGCGTGAGCCGTCGACGAAAGGTGACCTTGTCGACGGCGCGCCCGAGGATGGCCTCGTACACGCGCTGCGCTTCGGTGAGCGTGAACTGCGCGGGCAGCAGCTCGAACGCGAGCGTCGTCGACTCGAGCTTGCCTCGTAGGCGCGCGAGGGCGGTGGCGACGATCACGTCGTGATCGAACGCGAAGTGCGGCTCGCGGGGCTCACGCTTCTTGCGGGGCCTCGCGCCGGGCGTGACGAGGCCGGCGGGCTCGACCTTCTCGATCGCCTCGGGCAGCGCGATCCACTCGGCGCGGCGCGCGTCGCTGCCGCCCACGACGGCGTCGTCGAGTCGGTCCATGGGCAAGAGCGCCATGTGCGCCACGCTCACGACGCGGCCGCGCGGGTCTCGATCGGGGGTCGAGAACGTGTAGAGCTGCTCGAGGTACACGTCCTTCAAGCCGGTCTCTTCTTCGAGCTCGCGGGCCGCCGCTTGCTCGACGGTCTCGCGGGGCAAGACGAAGCCTCCCGGCAGCGCCCAGCGCCCTTCGAACGGCGGGATCCCTCGCTCGATCACCAGCAAATGCAGCTGCGATTCGCGCATGGCGAACACGACGACGTCGACGGTCAAGCTGGGCTTCTCGAAGCGCGCGAGGTCGAACGGAGGATGGTCGGTCATGGGCTGCGCTCAGAGCTGCGACGAGAGGACGAAGCGGACGCCCGCGGCGCGCATGGCCGAGAGCGCGTCCTCGGTGCTCGCGGGGGCGACGCCGGCGATCGCGTCGGACACGACGGTGACGGTGCTGTCTGCGACGGGGCCAGCGTGAGCGCGGGCCCACGCGAGGGTGTCGAGCGCCGCGGCGCGCACGCAGTAGTCCGTCGCGACGCCGAACACGACGAAGTCAGCGGGTTGATTTTCGCACACGATTTCGAGCCAGCGCGCGGCGTTGGGGTTGGCGAAGAGCGAGTAGACCTCTTTCTCGAAGTACACGGCGCGGGTGCCTTCGGGCACGCGCGGCGACGGCGCGTCGACGGGGACGAACGCGAAGGTGTCCGCGAGGGTCTCTGCGAGCTTGAGCCAGCCGCGGGTGCCCTTCACGCAGTGCGGAGGAAAGTTGGGCTTCTCTCCGTTGGGGCCGCGGCGGTCGTTGGTGGCGAACTCCCACGCGTCGTGCGCGTGCGAGTCGACCGAGCCGACGATGGCCGCGCCCTCACGCACGGCGCGGGCGACGAGCGCGGCGCTGACGGAGGCGGCTTCGACCGCGCCCTTGACGAAGAGCGCGCCGGTCGGATCACAGAAGTCGTGCTGCGTGTCGACGTCGATGTAGATTCTGCGCATGGCGATGGGCTCCTTCGCGAGCGCGGCTTCAGCGCGAACGCGGGCGGACCGATGTGTCGGACGAGCTCGGTGACCAGCACCGGGCTCGACAGAGCAAAAGTTAGTTGCACACAGCAACTAAGTCAAGGCACGCTTAAGACTCTCCCTCGCTGGACCGACTGAGACGACGGCCCTTCGCGCAACTCGAGCACGATTCCGAAATCGACTACGGGAATCCCTGGACGCGCCCTTTTGCCGAGACCGGTACGGTCGATATCGGTACTGCGTGCGCGGCTCGTCGTTGCTCTCGTTGCTGTTGGTGCTCTCGGGCGTGGCCATCGCTGGCGACGCCTCGGCGCAGCGGCGCGCGCTGGCGCGACGGGATCGCTCGCCGCGCACGGCGCACGAGGCCGAGCCGGGCGCCACAGTCCGCGGGGCGAGCAGCAACGGGCAGCACGGCGCGCGCGCGGGCCGGGCGAGCACGCAGACGACGCGCAGGGACATGGACGAGCGCGTCGTGCGCAGCGCGCCGGACGCGCTTCGGTACACCGCGGGGGTGAGCGTTCAGCAGACGGCGCACTCGCAGGCGTCGCCGTACGTGCGCGGCGTGACGGGGCAGCAGGTGCTGCTGATGTTCGACGGCGTGCGGCTCAACAACGGGCTGTATCGCCAGGGGCCCAACCAGTATTTCTTCACGGTGGACGCGGGCAGCGTCGACCACATCGACGTCGAGCGCGGCAGCTCGTCGGTGCGCTACGGCAGCGACGCGATCGGAGGCGTGATCCTCGCGGCGCCGATCGAGCCGCGGTTCGACCCGTCGGTGCGCACGTTCGCGATGCGCGCGCGGGCGTTTGGCACGTACACGAGCGCTGACAGCGCGCCGGGGGGCCGCGCCGAAGCCGAGGCCCAGTTCGGCCAGCGCGTCGCGCTCGTGGGCGGCGCGGGCTATCGCGTCGCGGGACCGCTGCGCGGCGGCGGAGGCAACCCTCGGCTCAACGCGGACGGGACCCGCGCGACGGGCGTCGATCGCTGTCAGGGCGGCGTGCGATCGCTGGGCGAGAACAGCCTCGCGCGCACGCCGGTGCTCGAGGACGACTGCGCCACGCAGAAGGGGACGGGCTTTCGCGAGCTGACCTTCGACGCGCGCTTGCACGTTCGCATCAACGCCAGGCTGCAAGCGATCGCGGCGGTGTACGGGTATCGCCAGTTCGACGCGCCGCGCACGGACCTGTGCGCGCCGACGTGGGCCAGCGATCAAGCGTGCATGCGCTACGAAGAGCAGTTTCGCACGCTCGCGTACGCGTCGCTGCGCGGGGACATCGGCGAGGCGATCCGCGACCTGTCGTTGACCGTGTCCTACCAGCGCGCGCACGAGCGTCGTCGCTTCGACAACCCGACGGGCTTCTCGGGGCAAGGCTGGATCGACTCGGTCGACACCTTGGGCGTGAGCGCGCGCGCCGCGACGCCGCGCTTCGCGCTGAGCCGTCACGGCGTCGTGGGGATGACCGTGCGCTACGGGTTCGACGCGTGGCGGGACACCGTGCAGAGCGTCGAGTGGGTTCGCTACAACTTCAGCGGGCGCGTCGTCGATCAGCCGCGCGGGCAGTACGTCGACGGGTCGAGCTATTGGTACGGCGGGGCGTTCGTCGAGAGCGAGGTCGCGATGCGCGATCAGCTCATCGTGCGCGCCGGCGCGCGCGGGGCGTTCGCGCACGCGACGGCCGCAGAGCAGAGCGCGTCGAACACGCGCGGGATCAACCGCGGCTGGGGAGCGTTCGTCGCGCGCGCGGGCGTCGAGTGGAAGCCGGTGCATCACTGGTCGCTCATGGCCAACATCGACCAGGGATTTCGCCCGCCGAACCTCGATGACCTGACGTCGCGACAGCTCACCGGCCCAGGTTTTCAAGTGGAGAACCCCAACCTCGGCCCCGAGCGATCGACCACCTACGAGCTGGGGACGCGGTTTCGTTCGCTGCCGGTGGACTTCGACGCGTGGGCGTACGCGACGCGCATCGACGACGCGATGATCCGCGCGCCGCGCACGCTCGCCGAGTGTGGGCCGAGCGCGATGCTCTGCGCCGCGTCGAGCACGCGACTCGCGCTCGTCAACGTGAAGCAGCCCGCGTGGGTGCTCGGCGCCGAGGCGTCGATGCGCGTGCGTTTGCTCGGCAAGATCGAGGCGAGCGCGACGGTGAGCTACGCGTGGGGCGAGTCGGTGAGCCCGCTCGAGTTCGGGGCGCCGACGCTGCCGATGTCGAGGGTTCCGCCGCTGCAGGGGACGACCGAGGTGCGCTACGCGGTGACGCGCGAGGCGTACGTGGGAGCGGCGTTTCGCTGGGCTACGGACCAGACGAGGCTCGCGTACCAGGACACGCTCGACCCGAGGATTCCCGCAGGGGGGACGCCTGGATACGGAGTGCTCGATCTGCGCGCAGGAGCCCGCGTCTCGCGTTGGTTGCGCGTCAACGCAGTGCTCGAAAACGTCTTCGATTCGGCATGGCGAGTGCACGGATCGAGCGTCAACGGCCCCGGCCGCGGCTTGATGATCCAGGCCGCCGCGGGCTGGTGAACCACCGGTAGAACAACAGAGAAGAGCGTGAGGGAGTTCGCGATGAGTCGACGTGTATTGCTTACGTCCGTGGGGATTTGCTTGCTCGCAGCAGCTTGCGAGATGCCTCGTCCCGGCAACGATGTCGTGCAACAGGACGCGACGCAGGAGAGCTCGCTTCCGGACGTTGCGCCGGGGATGGATGCGACGCCGGACGTGTCCGCGCCGGACGTGGCGACGCCCGAGGCGAGCGCACCGGATGCGACCGATGCGGCTGCGGACGCAGCCGATGCGGCGCCGGACGCGCCCACGCCCGTCCCCTGTCCGCCTGCAGCGAGCGACTTTCAGCCGCGCACCGCCATGGCCTCGTGGGCCGCTCCGTGGAACATGTGCACGGCGGTCACCAACGCGAACACGTACCCGTATTTCAGCATGTCCGCGTCGGCCCCCGTGCGCGTGACGCGCATGGGAGCGCTCGAAGGAGCAGGCAGGATCTTCGACCCGACCCGCGATCCGACGCCCGAAGAGTTCGTCGCCACGTCGAGCGACGCCGGCGCGAACACCAGCGCAGAGTTTCTCTTTCGCGACACGGGGGTCGCGACGCGATACCAGCGTCGCGCGGACGAGCACTACGCGGTCCCGACCGGGCTCACGCTCAACTCGACCTACCAGGACTTCTGCGGCACCGCCGCGAACGCCATGGCCAACATGGACTACTGCGCGGGCCCCATCGCGCTCAACCCGGTCTACAACGCCTCCCTCGCCGCAGGCATGGCGGGGACGAGCCCGACCCGCGTCCACGCAGCGCGCCTCCAGGCCTCGTACCAATGGTGGCTGTACATCTCGACGTTCAAAGAGTCGCTCACGTGCGCTCCGGTGGCAGCGGACTGCGACTCGACGGCCGGCTATTACGCGGGCAGCGCGACGCGCGACGGCGCGATGCAGTACGGCCTCGCCCGCGACCTGCTCGCCCTGGGCGACGCTGGGCGAGCGGCGCACGACCGTATCTGGGACGCGCTGCTCGCCGTGCGTTGCTGGCGCGCGATGGACGGCGGCTCGATGATGCCCTCGACCAACGAAGCGCTGCGCGAGCAAGCGCGCTTGCAGCTCGACCGCGCCCTCACGCGAGGCATCATGCTGATCGTCCAGTCGCGCTTGCGGGCCTTCGCGAGCACCGACGCCAACCCCATGCGCGCGCTCGAACGGCAAGCGCACGCGGCGTGGCTCGGCGTCGTGGGACCGCTGTTCGCCAACGGCCTCGAGCGTTGGTCGCGCGGCTGGTGGGCCTCGCAGCGCGCGAGCGCGAACGCCGCGGTCGTCGCTCGTGTCGTCACCGAGCTGCGCGCTGGCGAGATGATCACCACGACGCAAGCGGGTCGCGCGTCGGCGGACCTCGAAGCGCTCTTCCCCTGCCCCTGAGCGCGCTCAGCGCGCGCGGCCGAGGGCGACCCCGTAGCGCTTGCACTTGTCGATCAGCGACGCGCGCGTGATGCCCAGCCGACGAGCGGCCTCGCTCTGATTGGCGTCGCACTCGAGCAGCGCCGCTTCGATCGCCGCGCGCTCGAACCCGTACACGCGCTCGCGCAGCGTGAGCTCGCTCGTCGACGCCGCGTCGCTCGGGCGCGCAGGCTCCGCGCTGAGCCGCGCGAGCGCCTCGGTGCCCACGCGATCACCGGTCGCGAAGGCCAGCATCCGCGCCACGGAGTTCTCGAGTTCGCGCACGTTGCCCGGCCACGACCGCCGCGCGAGCGCGTCGATCAACGCCGGGTCGAGCGCGACGTCACCGAGCGCGTACTCCCTGCAAAATCTCTGTCGAAACGACTCAACGAGCGCAGGGATGTCCTCGACCCGCTCGCGCAGCGGCGGGATCACCAGCTCGACCACCGCGAGGCGAAAGTACAGGTCTTCACGAAACCGCCCCGCGCTCACCTCCGCGCGCAGGTCGCGGTGCGTGCACGCGACGACCCGGACGTCCACGGTCTCGACCCGGCCCGCGCCGACCGGCTGCACCTCGCCCGACTGCAGCGCGCGCAGCAGCTTGGCCTGCACAGAGAGCGAGAGCTCGGCGACCTCGTCGAGCACCAGCGTCCCGCGGTGCGCGCGAGAGAAGAACCCCGCGTGCGCTTGCACCGCGCCCGTAAACGCCCCGCGCGCGTGGCCGAACAGCTCGCTCTCGGCGAGCTCGTCGTGGATCGCCGCGCAGTTGAAGCGCACGAAAGGCCCCTTGGCGCGGGCGCTGGCGCCGTGGACGAGGGCGGCGACGAGCTCTTTTCCCGTCCCCGTCTCGCCCCGCAAGAGCAGCGGAGCGCCGATGGCACCGACCCGCCGCGCGTCTCGAACGAGCCGAGAAAACGCAGGGCTCTCGCCCACCAGCGGCTTGCCCACCGCGCGCTCGATCTCGTGCGCCCGCGACGCGCTTCGCAGCGCACGAACCTCGACCGCGCGCGCCACGGACCGCTCAAGCTCGTCGATGTCCGCGGGCTTCGCCAGGTAGTCGTACGCGCCCGCTTTCATCGCGAGGACCGCGGCGCGCTCGCTTCCGCGCGCGGTCAACACCAGCACCGGAAGGTCTCGATCTCGCTCGCGCACCGCCGCCAGCAGCGCCATCCCGTCGATCGCGGGCATCGCGAGGTCCGTCACGACAACAGACGCCTCGTCGAGCGCGTCGAGCGCCTCTCGCCCATCGGCGAACGCCCGCACCCGATAGCCCTGTGCCTCGAGTACCTCGCGCAGCATGAAGCGCATCGAGGCCTCGTCGTCGATCACGAACACCGTCGCTGTCACGCTTCGATCTCCTGTGTTGGTTCGGCGATCTTCAGGGTGATCGCGACGTTTGTTCCCTCGCCTTCGCGCGAGGTGATTTGCAGCGCGCCGCCCTCGTGCTGCTCGATCGCGCCGCGGGCGACGACGAGGCCGAGGCCCGTTCCGTCGGGGCGGGTGGTGAAGAAGGGAGTGCCGACGCGAGCGAGCGTCGCGCTGTCGATCCCGCGGCCATCATCGTGGACCGTCAGCGTCACGGACTGTCCCTCGAGTCGCCACGAGACCCGCACCGCGCTCGCTTCGGCAGAGGCCTGTATGGCGTTGAGCAGCACGTTGACGAGGGCCGCTTCGATCTTCGCGCGATCGACGCAGACCCACACCGCAGGCCCCTCGCGCGTCAACGTCACCCGGGCCTTGTGCGCCCGCGGCTCGAGCGACGCGAGCACGCCGTCGACCATCGAGGCCAGGGCGACGCGCTCGGCGCGCAGCGGGTCGAGCGGCCGCGCGAAGGCGAGGTAGTCGCGCAGCACGCCGTCGATGCGCGCGACCTCGCCCTCGATCACTTGTAGCCGCGCGCGCTCGCGCTCGGGCCGCTCGTCGCGGGCAATGAGCTGAACGAGCCCCTTGATGGCCGCGAGGGGATTCTTGATTTCGTGTGCCACCGTCGCGCCCACCGCGTCGAGCGCCCGCGAGCGCTCGATCACGCGCGCCACGCTGTCTTCGCGCAGGCGGTCGATCTCGCGCGCCCCGAGCGCGTATGCGTCAGCGAGCCCCGCAACGCTCGCCCACAAGAGCGCCACGGTCACCAACGCGAAGAGCGCGCGGAGCCAGGCGCGCGCCGCGAGCGGCAGCGGCCCGAACGGGCTGTGATCGCGCAGGGCGAAGAGCAGCGCGACGGAGAGCACAAACGAGAGCAGGACGGCGACGGACTCGCGGCGACGCTGGCCCCACGCGGCGAAGGCGGTCAGCGTAGGCGCGAAGAGCACCGAGACCATGGGGCTCTCGATCGCGCCCGAGACGAGCGCGGCCATCGCGAGCGCCCACAGCGTGACGAGCAGCGAGAGCGCGAAGCGGGCGTCGCTCATCGGGCTGCGCGCGCGGCGCGCTTCGTACAAGAAGAACAGCGAGGTGAGGGACATCCCGGCGCCCATCGCGAAGAGCTGCCCGCGCGGGGCGCCCGTCGCGTACGCAGCGCTCCACGCGCAGAGCGCCGCCGGCGGAACCACCGCCGCTCGAAACCGAAAGAACGAAGACGCGACCGAGCGCACCCGGCCTGCGACGATCGACGCTGCGTCTCGCTCGCTCACCGCGCGAGAGATACCGTCGCGAGCGCTGTCCTGTCGACTGTCAGAACTGACACACGAGCGCGGACGAGAGCGCGTACGAGCAGAGATTTTCGCGACGAATCTCTCTCGCGGCCCAGCGGCACGGGCGTTGAAGAAGCGCTCGCCCAGAGGTGATCGAGTGCAAGCGATGACAGAAGTGCGCGAGGACGGATCGCGCGGAGCGTTGTGGGTGTGGTTGAGCGCGTGGCTGCTGGCGGTGATCGCGCTGGCGGCGAGCGGGGCGCTGAGGGCGCTCTCTCCCGTGGCGATTCCGCTCTGGGTGCTGACGACCAACGTGGTGATGGTGCGCGCGTATCGTCGCGGAGGGGCGATGCGCGATGCGGTGGACGGCGTAGGGTCGGCGTGGGTGTTCAGTTTTCAAGCGCTTCGAGCGCTGATCGGCGCGAGCTTCGTGTACTTCGGCGCGAAGGGCGTGCTGCCCGAAGCGTGGGCGGCGCACGCGGGCTGGGGAGACATCGTGGTCGGGGTGTTCGCTGCAGCGCTCGCGCTCGGCGGAGCGAGCGGCGCGCGGTGGCGTTGGTTGCGGATGGCGTTCGCGGTGATCGGCCTCGCGGACATCGCGTCGGTGCTCGTGCACGCGCAGATCGTCGCGCTGATCGTGAAGGACGCGCGGTTCTTCACCGTGGCGCCGTCGCTGCCGTTCGCGGTGATCCCGTACTTCGTCGTTCCGCTGGTGTTCGCGACGCACGCGTTGTTGGTGGTGAGAGATTTGCGAGCGGCGGGCTTGCGTTCGGGCGAGCGATGAGCGAATCCGCCCGGCCGTGACCGCGGCCAACGAGGACAGTGTTCGCAGAGGCATGCTCCAGGTGGCCTTCGCGGCGACGCTCTGGGGGACGTGGAGCTTGTTTCTTCGCCCCGCGGCGCTGCCCGCGACGGTGACCGCGCCGCTGGTGATCGGCCTCGTGGGGCTGCTCGTCGCCCCCGCAGCGCGACGCGAGCCCGCGACAGCGATGACCAGCGCGACGTGGCGATTGCTGGCGCTGAGCGCGGCGCTCGAGGCCCTCAACGTCGTGACGTTCTTCGGCGCGATGTCGGTCACGAGCAACGCCGTCGCCGTGCTCACTCACTACTTCGCGCCTGTGCTGGTGGCGCTCTTCGCGCCGTGGATCGACAAGCAGCGCGTCCCGGGGGCGCGCATCGCCGCGCTGCTCGCCATCACCGGCCTCGCCCTCGTCCTTCGCCCGTGGAACGCGCACGCCGACCGCAACATGCTCGTCGGCGCCGCCCTCGGCACGATCAGCGCCTTCGGCTACGCGGGCAACGTGTTCGTGCTGCGGCGGCTCGTGCACGCGATGGGCGCCGCGCGGGCGCAATTCGTGCGTTGCCTCGCCGCGGCGCTGCTGCTGGCGCCAGGGGTGCTCTTGGGCCCCAAGCCCGTCCTGACCGTCGCAGCGGTGGGGCTGGTCTCGATCGGAGCGGTGATTCCCGGGGCGTTTGCGGGTCTGCTGTTCGCGCGGGGGCTGCCCCTCGCGGGCGCGGCGCGGGCGAGCGTGCTCACGTACCTCGAGCCGCTGGTGTCCGTGCTCATCGGCGCGACCGTCTGGAGAGAGGGCGCGAGCCTGTGGACGGCGGCGGGTTCTGCGCTGTTGATCGCCGGAGGGTTGATCGTTTCTCGCGGCGAATCAGCGCCGAAATAACGATGCCTCTTGCCGCCGCGCCGCGGGGAATTATTCTCCACGCGCTTCGATCTCTGCCGATGGAGTGTGTCTGCAGAGCTCGACATCAGGAGGTGCCCTCACAAATGGCCCTTTCAAGTTTGTCGGTTGTCACTGGTTCGTCCACGTTGCGTCGCTTCGGTGCGCCGCTCGCTGCTGCGGCCATCGCCGCGGCGCTCATCGCTCCTTCGATCGCCAACGCGGGCTCGCTCGCGGTGCGCGACGACGCGATGCTGCTCACGCCGACCGATCGGGCGACGCTGCAGAGCACGGTCGCTGCGCTGCCGTTCGACGTGCGGGTGTTGACCACCAACGCGTTCGGCGATCGGCTGTCGTTCGACCGCTACGTGGGGGCGCAAGTCGGCGCGCCCAACATGGTCGTCGTGGCGATCGCGCCTGCGATTCGCCGGACGAGCGTTCACTTCGGCACGGGCACGCGCATCGGTCCGCAGAACTGGCGGACCATCGAAGACGCGGGCGACCCGTTCTTTCGCACGGGGCAGTGGGGCTCTGGGGTCACGGCCATCGTGGGTCGCGCGGCGAGCTACGTGGGCAGCGGACCGGCGTACATGCCCGCGCAAAACAACGTCAACTACGGCTATCGCGGCTCGGTCCCCCCGGCAGGCTACCCCGCGGGCTACCGCGTCTCGACGCAGCGCGAGCGCAGCGGGTTTCCGATCGGAACCGTGCTCTGCCTGGGCATCGGCGCCCTGGTGATCTTCGGCGGCATCGCGCTCGCCCGTCGCGCATCGCGCTCGGGCCCCGCGGGATACGCAGGCGGCTACGGCCCCGGCGGCCAGCCGGGCCCCTTCGGCGGGCCGGGCGCGCCTGGCTACGGTCCGGGCTACGGCCCGGGCTACGGCGCTCCGCAGGGCGGGATGTCCCCCATGGCCGCGGGCGTCGCGGGCGCCGCGGTCGGCGGCATCGCGGGCTACGCGATCGGCCGCGCGATGGACAACCACGGCGGCTACAACGAGACGTACACCACGACGACGTACGACAACGGCCCGGGCTACAGCTCGGGCGGCTCGTACGACAGCGGCGGAAGCTCGTACGACGCAGGCGGCAGCTCGTCCGGTTGGGACGGCGGTGGCGGCGGTGACAGCGGCGGTGGTGGCGGCGACTGGTGAGAGGTTCGTCGCTCGCGGATGAGTGATTTCTCGCTGCAAATTCTCTGGCGAAGTTAAAATCTCTCGACGCGACAAAAAACCGCTTGCAACTCGCAGCGGTTGTGACAATCTCTCTCTTGCAGCGGCAAGCTGAGGCGGTCCCCCCCCCACGCCACCTTGCCGCTGTTTTACTTTCTCCCCCTCGGGTTCAGCCCACTGCGCGACAGAGCGCGACGGCGAATCCGGGGGCGGTTTCGTAGCGAGATCGCAGTCGCGCGCGCATCGAGCGCGCAACGGTTGAGCGCGTGGCGGTCGACCGCGTCGCTCGACGCGCCACGGTCAACGAGCGAAGGGTCGATCAGCCTTCGCCGGGGCAGCGCCAGGCCAGCGAGACCGCGCGCAGCACGGGCGACGCGACGGGCGACGTGCTCGGGTTGAACGTGACCGTGAGGCGCGCGAAGCGGCCCGGGTTGGTCATCATGAGCTCGCGGAGCTTCGTCTGGATATCCACTGGCGAGGTGTCGCGCGCCGTCGTCGCGAGCGCGATCGGCATCGCGCTGCCCAGGCCCACCAACGTCTCGGCGAACTGCACGTTGAAGACGAGCGAGGTGCCCATCGGAAGCGTCGCGTCCCAACGAAGCTCGGCCCAGAGCGCGCCGGGGCAGGCCATGTAGAGGTCCGTGTACGTTCCGGTGCCGATGACGAGGCGACGAACGGCGCCCGTGAAGTCCGTGTACGTGTACACGCGGTTCGGGCCGTCGAAGGTGTCTGCGGCGCGGGTCATCGGGTTGTAGCGCAACAGCGGGCCCGGATCGCTCGTGGCGACCCAGAGCATCCCTGAGCGATCCGCGCCGATCGCGCTCGATCCCCACGCGCGCGCGATCGAGTGCACCGTCACCGCGGCCTGCGGGATGAGCCCGTTCGGCACGAACGCGTCCGAGTCGAACGAGAACAACCGAAACGGGTTGCCCGACATCGGCGCCCACACACGGTTGCTCGGATCGACGGTCACGCCCGAGCCCACGTGCGTTCCGTACGGAACGCCTGCGTACTGATGAGCAGGCATGCGCGACCAGGCGCGCATCGCAGGGTCGTAGCCGATGACATCCGAGCAGAGCGAGCCCGAGAGCCACACGCGTCCGCGCGCGTCCGCGGTGATTCCGTACGAGCGCTCCCAGGTGTTCGCCGCGTTGCACTGCGGGCGCAACGTCGAGCCCATCACGGGCTCGGGCACGAGCGCGCCGACCTCGCCGCTGGTGACGTTGACCGGGATGATTCCCTCGCCGAGCGCGTGCTCCCAGAGCGTCCCGTCCGCGGTGACCACCGCGCCGTACGCGCAGCGGCCCATCGGCGCCGTGCGAATGAGCGCGCCCGTGCGCGGGTTGAGCTTGAAGAGCCCGGCGTTCGCAGCAGAGCCAAACGACGGGTCCGCGCACGATCCCACCCAGGGATATCCCTGCGGAAACATCTCGTCTCCGCGATCGACGGCGATCGATCGCAAGATCACGTTCGACGCGCCGACGTTGGCCGTCCACAGCACGCACTCGTCCTGATCGAACGGCCTCACGTCCATCGGGCCCGTGCTCGTGTCGATCATACCGTTGCCGTTGCGATCGACGCAGTCGCGCTGATCCGCGGCGATCTTGGTGACCGTCCCCTGCATGCCGAACCCGCGGTTGGCCGCGTACACGTCGCCGAAGCCGTCGACCACGACGCGCGAGGGCATGTTGCAGCCGTTGGCGTGGCAGCACTGACCGCGGCACTCGCCCGCGGCGATCCCCACGCGATAGCGAGCGATTTCTCGGGCCATCGTCGCGTCCCACTTCGAGAGCGTGCTCTCGTTGACGTTGGGGACCCAGAGAAAATCGGCCCGCCGAGACTCCGCGCGCACGAGCAACCCGCCCGAAGCCGCGTCGAACTCGACGCCGCGCTGGCCCTCTTCGGAGAAGGGACGACCGCCCATCCCCCCGGTGGTCGTGGTCATGCAGCCGGGGTCGCACTCGCAGCGAGAGACGTCGCGGATCGATCGGCACATGTTCGTGACCGTGTCGCACGTGTCGACGGTGCAGCGGTTCGAGTCGTCGCACTGCTCGTCGCCGTTGCAGCGCGCGGGCAACACGACGTCCGACGTGGATCCGCCGCCGTCGGTACGGACAGAACCGTCACCACCGCCGCCGTTGCCCGAGTCCATGGGAGGCACGACGCGATCGCTCGTCCCCGCGTCGAGCCCCTCCATCACGGGCGGCTCCGAACAGCTCGCGAGCACGAGGAGCGACAGAGAACCGAGCAACAACGAACGACGCATGGGACACAACTCCAATCGCGGACGCATCAACGCGCCTCGGCGATCGTAGCGCGATTCAGCGCAGCTCACTGCGCGGCAATCGACGCTGTCACCGAGCGCTCACCCAGGCCCCATCGGGCAGCGCCACGAGAGCTCGAGGGACTCGAGCGTCGGGCGACCCACGGGCGCGCTCGACGGCGTAAACGCGATCGAAATCCGAGCAAATCGACCGGGATTTTCGATCCCTTCGGCGCGCAGCCGCGCGGTGAGGTCCGCCGGAGCGAGGTCCGAAGGGACGGTCGCCACCGCCACCACCGGCGCCGTCGCGAGCGCGCTCTCGGTGTTGGCCACGCGCATCGAGAACGAAAGCGAAGTCCCTGGAGGCGTCTCTGCACGCCAGCGCAGCTCTGCGTACTGCGGCGCCGCGCACTGTGTGTCGATCACTTCGTTGTGCGTCGCGCTGCCGAGCAGCAAGCGTCGAACGCCGCCCGTGAAGTCCGTGTACGTGTACACGCGATTGGGGCCGTCGAAGCGCTCGATCGCAGCCGTGGTCGGGTCGACGCGAACGAGCGGAGAGGGCAGCGTGTACGAGGCGACCCAGAGGGCGCCGCCGCGGTCCATTCCGACTGCGCTCGGGGTCCAGCCGGCGCCTGCGCTGGTGAGGTCGATCACGGACACGTCGCGGGCTGCGATGGTTGCGCCGCGCACGAAGGCGTCGGCGTCCCACGAGAAGACGCGCGGCGGAGATCCCGCGGCGGGCACCCACACGCGGCCGGTCGAGTCGACGGTGATCCCGAGGCCCGCTGAGGTCGCGCCGCGAGAGCGCAGCTCGACCCGCGTCCACGCGCGGACGCGCGGGTCGTACCCGAGCACGTCGGCGCACGCGCTGCCCGAGAGCCACAAGCGCCCCTGCATGTCCGCGGTCACGCCGTAGCTCGTCACGCAGCCGCCACGCGCGAAGGTCGTCGGCAACGGAACGAACGTGCCCACGATCCCCGAGTACGGGTTGACCGGCGTGAGGCCGCGCGAGTGGCTGTGTTGCCAGAGCGTTCCGTCCGGCGTGACGACGGCGCCGTAGGCGCAGCGATCGAAGTCGACCGTGCGAAGGACCGCGCCCGTCCTCGGGTCGAGCTGAAAGAGCCCTGCGTTGTCGACGCCCGCGATGCTCTCGCACGCGCCGACCCACGGCGTCCCGTTGGGGTTGTCCTCGTTGCCGCGATCGATCGCGAGCGAGCGCAGCACCGCGCCGACCGGACCGACGTCGACCGTCCACAGCACGCACTCGTCTTCGTTGAACGGCAGCACGTTGGCCGCGCCCGTGCTCGTGTCGATCATCCCGTTGCCGTTGCGATCGACGCAGTCCCGCCGGCGCGCGGCGATCTTGCTCACGGTTCCCTGCATCATGAACCCGCGGCTCGCCACGTAGGCGTCCCCTCGGCCGTCGACGACGGTGCGCGAGGGCATGTTGCAGTTGTTGACCCAGCAGCAGCGGCCCGCGCACTCACCGGCGGCGATCCCCACGCGGTACCGCGCGATCTCGGTCCGCGTGCGCGCGTCCCACTTCGACAGCGTGCTCTCGTTGGTGTTGGGAACCCAGAGATAATCCTCGTCCTCGAGCTCGAGCGCCACCGTCAGCCCGCCCGCGTCCGTCGCCACGATGGGCGAGCCCGCCTCGCTCGAGGCGTCCAACGACCAGGGCCCCGCGTCGTCCGCCGCTCCCTGCGCGCGATCGACGCAGCCAGGCGCGCAACGGCAGAGCGTCGGCGCGACGGTGTGCGTGCAGCGAACGCGATCGACGCACTCTTCGATGGTGCACGGGTCGTCGTCGACGCACGGGACGCCGTTGCACGTCAGCACCCGCGCGTCCGGCGCGTCCGCTCGCGAGGCGTCCCGCGGCGTCACGTCGAGCACTTCGTACATCCGCGGCGGAGGCGCGCACGCGACGAGCAACAGCGAGAGCGAGAGGGCGCGACGCACGACGGCGACCGATATTCTGCGCGCAAACGCGCTGCGCGCAAAGCGACGCCCGCGAGCGATCACTCGCAGTCGAACCCGAGCAGCTCTTGCACGTCCTTGATGCCCTTCAAGTGCGCGTCGAAGGCGCGCGGCTCGTGTCCGAGCCCCTCGAACACCGCCGCGACGGACGGGTGCTTCGAGAGCGCCTTGGTGAGCACCACCTCGCCCGCGTGCGCTTGCGCTTGCAGCCGCGCGGCGACGTTGACCGTCGTCCCGAAGTAATCGAGCCTGTCGTTGGCGCGCACCGCGAGGCACGGGCCCTCGTGGATCCCCAGCTTCACCGTGAGGCCCTCTTTGGCGTGCACCTCGTGGCAGCGGCGGATCATCTCGATCGAGCACCGGGCAGCATCGGCGGGGGAGGTAAACGTCGCCATCACCGCGTCGCCCATGGTCTTGACCACCGCGCCGCCGTGCTTCGCCACCGCGTCGAGCATGATCGTGAAGTGCTCTTGCACGAGCGCGAACGCCCGCGCGTCGCCGAGCCGCTCGTAGGTCGCCGTCGAGCCCGTCAGGTCCGAGAACAGCACGGTGAGCGACGAGATCGCCAGCTCGACGCCGGACGCGGGAGCCTCCGTTGAAAACAGGTCCACGAATTCAGGCATCGACGCGATCGCCGAGCCGAGGACGATGTCCGCGCTCCAGCCCGAGCGCTCGACGAGCAGGTACTGCGCGCGCGCGCTGTCGTTGCGCAGCAGCACGACGGTGTCCGTCCCCTCCGGCGCTTCGCCCTCGCAGCGCACGTCGAGGGCGTCTTCGGTGATGGTGACCTCCAGGCGCGCGGGGCGGTGCTCGGTGACGAGGGCGGCGCGACGCTTTCCTTTCAGCGTGCGGACGAGCAGCTCGCCCACCGGGACCGGCGCGCGCAGCTCGCGCGACGCGCCTGCGTCCACCCTCTGCTGCCCGAACACGTGCGGACGAAACCACGGCGAGCTCGCGCAGTACACCGCGCGCTCGACCTTGCGCACCGCGGGGTTCGGCGAGAACACGGCCTCGACAAACCTGGCGAAATCCACGTCGAAATCAATATTGCACGCGTCGCAGTGCGCCTTGGCGCGCACGTCGGACAAGCTCTCTTCGTTCTGCGCGCCGACCCGGCACGTCGGGCAGTTGAGCTGCCAGCGCAGGTCCACGAGCCCCGCGCGCGCGGCGTACAAAAACGCGGCGAGCGACGCGCGACGGTCGCACCCCCACGCGCGGGCCAGCTCGAACGGGCGCAGCGCCATCACGTCGTCGTCCGACCGCTCGCGCAGCGTGCGAGACAGACGCTCGCGCAGCTCTTTGGACACCGGCGCCTCTGCGAGCTTCTTCTCTGCGAACGCGAGGTTGCCTTCGTCCACGGCGCCCACGGGCCCGGCGCTCACCGGGTCGTTGACCCCTTCGACGAGCACGCGCCGGACAAACGCCGACGCGGGCTCGTTGGAGTCGCGCTCGCTCGAGCGCGCGCGCACCGCGGCGAGGGACCTGGCGATCGACTCGAGGTAGCGCTCGCAGCCGCGGCGCATCCGGGCTCGCTTGAAAAGAAACCCCACTTTTCCGAGCGGGTTCGACGCGGCTGCGAAGATGCGGGCGCGCACCTCTGTGCGCTCTCCCTGCGGGCTCAGCGTCACCTCGAAGCCGCCGCGCGCGACGGGCCCTTCGATGAAGCGCCGCTCGCCGCGCACCGAGCGCCCCTCGATCCACTCGTACGGAGGCTCGACCCAGCGCACGCGGAGCCCCAGCTCCGACGCCAGGGCGACGCGCTCGCGGGACTCTGCGTCGCCCGGGGTGAGCTCTTCCCAAGTGTAGCTGCCTGCGGACAGACCGATGGCGCGATCGACACGGTTGGTGTCGCTCACGAGCGCCCACACCACGTCGCTCGGTGCGTCGATCACCCGCGTCGTCGAGACCTCGTACTCGCTTTCGGCCATCGCGCTGCTCCCTCTACGCCCGAGCGGCCCGCGCCCGATTTGTTCATCGCGCGGCGCTCGATGGATCCCTCGCTCACTCGCTGCGGCGAATCACATGAAACCCGAACTCGGTCTCGACGATGCCGCTCGTCTCGTTGACGCCGAGCGCGAACGCCGCGTTCTCGAAGTCGCGCACCATCATACCGCGACGCACGCGACCGAGGTCGCCGCCGCGCTCGGCCGCGCCCGGCTCGTCCGAGTAGTCCCGCACGACGTCGACAAACGGTCGGCCCGCGCGCAGCTCGCCCACCGCCCGCTGCGCGCGCTCGAGCGCTTGATCCCGCGTGCGCGTGACGGACTCCGGCGCGCGCTGCGAGCCGATGTGCATCACCAGAAAGTGCGCCACCCGAACGGTCTCGGGCCCGCGCATCATCATCGCGCGCGTCGCGCCCTGCGCGGTGACCCTGGCGTACACGTCCGCTGCGGTCACGCCCTGCGCGATCTGCGCCCGCGCGTCGGTCAACGCTCGCTGATAGGCCCGCTCGAACTCTTCGATCGGCCGCGCGCCCACGATCCTGCGCCCGTTGACGAACACCGTGGGCGTGCCGTCCACGCCGAACTGCCGCGCGATCGAGATGTCTCGGTCCACCGCGGGCCGGTGCGTGCTCTGCGAGACCGCGACGCCCACGCGACGGCCGTCCAAGCGCAGCGCCGAGGCGTGGCGCGTCAGCGACTCGCGGTCGAGCCCGTCCTGGTGCGCGAAGAGAAAATCGCTGGCCGCGAAGAACCCCGCGTCGCCGCGCTGGGCCCGCGCTTCTTCCGCGAAATTCGCCGCGTCGATCGCGTGCGGGTGCCTGCTGCCCGGCGCGTGTCGAAACAGCACGCGCAAGTCCGCCGGGTGCCGACGCAGCAGCTCTGCGATCGTGGGCTCGACGCGCGCGCAGTACGGGCACTCGAAGTCCGAGAAGAGCACCATCGTGACCATCGCCGCCGTTGCCGGAGCGCCGCGCGAAGGAGCTCCATCGAGCCCGATCGCGTGCACCGCGTCAGGGTCGAACTCGGGCTCGGGCGGGTCGGGCAGGTCCACCGGATCGGGCGCCACGGGGTGCGCCGTCATCTCTGCGTACACGCGCTCGCGCGGCGTGATGGTGCGCGCCTGCGCGAGCACCCGCGCGATCACGCGACCGAAGTGAGCAAACGGCTTGGCGCCGCGCACCACCGTGCCGTTGACGAAGGTCGAGGGCGTCGCGTCCACGCCGAGCACGCGCGACAGCGCCACGTCGCGCTCGACCGTCGCGCGAAAGCGATGGCTGTCGAGGTCAGCCCGAAAGCGCTGCATGTCGAGCTGAAGCTGCTCGGCGTAGGCCTCGAGGTTCTCGCGCTCGAGCTCTTCTTGGTGGGCGAAGAGCACGTCGTGGTACTCCCAGAATTTTCCCTGCGCGTGCGCGGCGAGCGCGGCCTCGGCGGCGAGGCGCGCGTGCGGGTGGCGCGAGAGCGGGAGGTTCTTGAACACGATGCGCACGTCGTTCGAGAAGCCCTCTTGCACCTGGGCCATCGCCCTCGCGAGCCGCTCGCAGTACGGACACTCGAAGTCCGAGAAGACCACCAGCGTCACCAGCGCGTCCGCCCTGCCCCTCACCGGCGAATCACCGACCGGAACCGACGCGCTGTCCGCGAACACCGCCCGCGCCGCGGCGCCCGCGTCCGCCCCTGCGCGCAGCGCGCCCCCAGAGCTCGCCTGCGCGCCGCTCGTGTCCGCCGGCTCGTCGAGCGGCTCTCTCCACGACGCACACGAAATCAACGCCACGCACAACGCGAGGCACGCAGCAAACAGCCCCGCCCAGCGATTCAACCTACTCGTCTTCATGTCTCACTACGACCGTTCGAGAAGCCCCTGCGTCGCAGGGAGCAGCACACGTGACACGAGCAGGCCCATCGTGTCGATCACCACATGCGCGACGACCGCCGCCCAGATCGAGCGCCAATGCGCCGCCGCGACGCCCAAGATCACCCCCACCACCGTCGTCTGCATCACGCCCACGGGCCCCTGGTAGATGTGCCCCAGGCCGAAGAGCGCCGCGCTCAGCGCCACCGCGCCGTACCGATGCGTCCACCGCAGCTCGGCCGCGCCCGCCATCACCTTCGCCACGCGGCTCTGGATCAACCCCCGCACGAACAGCTCTTCGTACAGCCCCGCCATCAGCGCGCTCGGCAGCAGCGCGCCCAGCGGGATCTGCACCACCATCTGCATCACCTGGGTCTTTTGCAGCACCATCTGCGCCCGCGCCGGACCGCGGATCAGCATCATCGCCGCGAGCATCAGCGGGACCATCACCACGTAGATCCCGACGACCAGCCCGAAGCCCCTGCCCACCTCGAGCCACGGCCGCTCGGGCCGGCCCGCGCCGATCGTCGAGGCGCCCTCGCCGAACGCCCGCAGGCACAGCAGCGCGAGCAGCAGCGCAGCGCCGCCCTGCATGAAAACGTGTGCTGGTATCTCCCACGTCGGAGCGCGCGCCGAGATCCGCTCGAACACCCCGCTGAGCTCGAGCCCGACGCGAACAGCGACGAAGCCACCGAGCCCGATGGCCAGCTGCGCCGCGGCCCGAAGCCGCGCGCGGCGATGCTCTTCACGGGACGGCTCGGGCCGAGGCGGCGGCTCGTCCTCGTCTTCGTCGTCCCACGGCTCGTGCTCGCGCTGCTCGTACACGGCCGCAGTGTCTCACGCCAACGGCAGTCGGCGCCGCGTCGGATCGCCCGCTTCGACCCGCGCGGGCTCTGGGTCGAGCGTCGGGTCCGGCGCGCTCTTCGGCGCAGAGAGCCCCGTGAGCAGGTCGGCGTCGAGCAGGTGCGTCGGGACCACGTTGGACAGCGCGGCCAGCATCGACTGCTTGAGCTTGGGGTGCTCGCCCTCGAGGCGGTCGAGCATCGCCTTCATGTTCTTGCGCTGCGCGTTGGTCTGCGACCCGCACAAATTGCAGGGCAAAATCGGAAACGCGCGCTCTTCAGCGTAGCGCACCAGGTCCTCTTCGGCGCAGTAGATCAACGGGCGGATCACCGTGTTGCGCCCGTCCTCGGTGTGGAGCTTCGCGGGCATGGCCGCGAGCTTTCCGGCGAAGAAGAGGTTGAGCATCAGGGTCTCGAGCGCGTCGTCGCGATGGTGCCCGAGCGCGATCTTGTTGCAGCCCATGCGGGCCGCGGCTGTGTAGAGAATTCCGCGCCTGAGCCGTGAGCAAAGCGAACAGTACGTCTTGCCCTCGGGCACCTTGTCGATCACCACCGAGTAGGTGTCCTCGCGCAAGATCTCGAACGGGTGCCCCTCGCGCTCGAGCCACGCCCGCAGCGGCGCTCCGTCGTAGCCCGGCTGCCCCTGATCCAAGTGCACCGCGACCAGCTCGAACCGCACCGGCGCCCTTCGCTGCATCGCCGTCAGCAGCTCGAGCAGCGCGTAGCTGTCCTTGCCGCCCGAGACCGCGACCATGATCTTGTCGCCGTCCGCGATGAGCGCATGCTCGCCGATGGCGCGACCGACCTCGCGCTGCAACCTTTGTGTGACCTCTGACGGCCTCATGAATTCAACGGCGCAAGGTATACCTCGATCGATGGCCAGCCGCCTTCGTCTGAAGCGCCTCTCCGCCGCGCTCGTGTGTTTCGCGCTCGCGCAGTGCGGCCCGAGGGTCGTCCGCCCCGACGCCGCCGTCGCAGATTCAACAGCAGATTCACTGGTGATCATCGATCAAGGCCCGCGCCCAGACCGCGACCACGACGGCCTGTGCGACGACACCGAGACCGACGTCACGCGCACCGACCCCGACGACGTCGACACCGACGGAGACGGCTTCGTCGACGGCTGGGAGTACAGCTACGGGCACTCTCCCCTGAGCGCCACATCACCGCCGAGCGAGCGGCTGCTGCAGTGGTCCGAGCGCCCCGGCGAGCCGTTCGAGCACGTGTACACGGTCTCGTACCGAGGCAACGGACAGGGGGTGTTCGGCGCGTTCTGGGAGAGCGGCGCGGGCGTCGACGGGCTGCGCGGCGAGGACCTCGGGCTGCGCGTCGAAGCGCTCGCCGCGGTGCCTCCGTCCAACGCGCCAGACCTCGCGGCAGAGCGGTTCGTCTCGGTCATCGGCGCGACGCGCTTGAGCTTTCGCATCCTGGGAGAGTGGCCGCAGCGCGAGCCCCTCCGCTGTCGCCGCGCATACGTCCTCTACCCGAGCGCGTACGCAGAAGAGACCGGCTTGATCTACCTGCGCAGCTTCTTTCTCGTCGTCGCCGCGAGCGACGAGCGCCCGGTGATGGACGCCGCGAGCGGCGACGCGAGTGATGATGCCAACTCAAACGCGAACCCCGACGTCAATCCAGACGCCTCTCGCAGCGGGCCGTGGCCCTATCAGAGCGATGGGCTGTGCTTGCCCGACCCCGCGCGCCCTTGCCAGTGAGCGCCCCCTCTGGCTGCGCGGCAAGCTTACGGAGAGCTCGCGAAATCGCAGCTGTTCATCGGCATGTTGACAACGCAGTACGACGGCGTCAGCGACCGCGGCGCGCCCATCCACACGCTCTGCAAGAACGCGAAGATCTGCTCGCGCGCGGCGTCGCCGGCGATCGTGTCGCGCGCGCCGAAGCCGTGCACGTCGTAGGCGCCCGTCACGCGAGCGGGGACGCGAAACTGCGTAAACGACGCGCCGTTGAGCACTTCGCCGTCGGTCTCGGGCACGACGCCGTGCACGGGAGAGAGCGCGGCGCCGAGCTGCCGAGCGCGGGCGACGGTGGCGACCATCTCCGTTCCGGGCGCGGGCAAGACAGGGTCTCCCATGCTCTGCTGGATCACCATCGGAACGTTGCGAGCCATCGCGCTCGTGGCCCAGTTTGCGCCGTCCATCGCGTCGAAGTTGGTCTGCGTGATCGCGACGGCGAGCTGCAAATTCACGTCGTTTCGATACGTCGCGAGCAGCACGCCCCGGCCCAAGCTGAACACCGACGAGAGCACGAGATAGCCCGCCCACCCCGCGCCGGGGACGTTGAGCGCAGCGCCCGCGATCTCCGACTCGAGGTGCGCGTACACGAGCCCGAGCGTGCCCCCGAGGGAGCCGCCGGCCCAGACCTGGCGAGTGGTGTCGAAGCGGCGACCCGACGCGGGGTTGGCGATGGTCCCGATCGTGGGCGACGCCAGCGTCTCGCCGAGCCGCCCGGCGAGCGAGCGCTGCACGGCCACGAGGTCCGCCATGCTCTGCTGAATGAGCGCCGCGGCCCACTCGCTGCCCGCCGCGGCCCTGTTGAGACCGCCGATCGTGTCGAGCACGTCGCTGCCCGTGAGCCCCGTGAAGCGCACGGACACCTTCGCCGCGCCCGCGCCGCCGATCGCCGCGTCGAACGAGTCGTCGTTGTAATCACCGCCCAGCCCGTGGCCGAACAGAATGGGCCGATAGCTCCCCGTCCCCCGCGGGATCGTCACGCGAAACGGAACGTCGTGCACGCCCGTCATCCGCGGCGTTCCGTCGGCGTTGCGCGCGAGCACGCGCGCCGTGCGATCGACGAAGTCCGGCAGGCCCGTGAGCCGCCCCTCGACGATCACCGCGATGTCTCCGCCCATCGGCGCGGTCGCGGTCGTGATCGTCACGCTGTATCGATTGGCCATCACCGCCGAGATCATCGTCTCGCGCATCGAGCGCAGCGTGCGCAGCGGATCGGCGTCGCTTCGCGTGGTGAAATCCCAGACGCGAATCACTTTGCTGAAGTCCACGCCCGCCGCCATCAGCGCAGCGCGCGTAGGAGCGTGGTAGGCCGCGAGGCGCGCCTCGGTCCCCGTCGTGGGCTGCGCGAGCGCCAACGACGCGCGCGCGATGGCGTCCTGCGTCGGCCCTGGCCCGTCCGTCGTTCGAACGTCGTCCATCAACACCACGGCGTAGTCCGACGAGGCCTCGAGCGGGGTCAGCGGATACGCGAGCACCGCCGTCTCGGGCCTGCTCGACGTGCGGCTCTCGATCGCCCGCAGCCGCAAGGGCACCAGCGTCCCCACGCCGCTTCCCGACGCCTTCACGAGCCGAATGATCGCGGTGGTCCCTGCGCCGAGCGAAGCCGGGTCCACCACGCCGCTCACCACCGTCACGATCGGCGTGACCCGCGAGAATCCATCGGCTCGATTGAGCGACGTCGCGTCGTCACCTCCGCCCAAGCGCTGCGAAGACACCGCGAGCCGCAGCCCCGTCGCCGTGGTCGTGTCCACCCTGGTAAACGTGTTGCTCGGCCACGGGAGCAGGCACCGCGCAGGGTCCGCCGGATCGCAGCTCGCGCTGAGCGGAGCGCGCTGCCCCGGCATGCGCGGCGGCAGCGGCATCGACGGCAGCGGGTCTGCGTCGGCGACGGCGCCGTCTTCGTTGGGAGACTCGCCGTCCGGCGCAGCGGCGTCGAACGCGCCCGTGTCGCGCGCTTCGACGTCGGGCCTCGACTGCGTGGGGCCGCACGCGGCGAGCAGGGCACAACACTGCAAGAACAACAGCTTTTTCATCGAGCGAGCGAGAGCTTAGCAAGCCGCCGCGCCCGCCGCGCGCGGTTCGAGGGCGTTCGTCACGCGGCTCGCGTCTTCGACTGCGCCCACTCGACGTGGGTGATGTACGCCAGCAGCCCGACGCTGCCCACGAGGGCGGTCGCGATGATGTAGGGGATCCTCGGCACGCCGAGCGCCTTGGCCTTCGGGCTCACGTACACGAGCGCCACCGTCGCCGCGACGACCAGATCGAAGAAGACCTGCACGCTGAAGGCGTTCGAGAAGGTGAGCTTCGCGAGCGAGAGCACGTCGCCCCGAAGCACCACGATGGTCGTGTACGCGGTGAACATCACCCACGCCGCGGCAGAGATCATCCATCGATTTCCCATTCAACGTCTCGCTTTCTGCGCGGGACACTGGGGGAGCGCGGCGAAGCGCTCCATGACCTCGGAGGTCATGACGTGCGTTGCGCGATCGAGCGCAGCACCGGGTAGTCTCTGGCGACGAATGCAACGCGCGCAGCGCTCTCCAGGACCATTGTTGCGTCGGCTGCGGTCGCAGCGAGGGCTCAGCCAAGAGCACCTCGCGTCGCGAGCCAGCGTTTCGCCTCGCCATTTGTCCTTCGTCGAGAACGGCCGCGCGCACCCGAGCAGAGACCTCTTGCTGTCGCTCGGCGCGGCGCTGGACCTGTCGCTGCGCGAGCGCAACGAGCTGCTGGTGGCGGCGGGGTTCGCCGCGGCGTTTCGCGAGAGCGCCCTCGACGACCCCGCGATGACGCCGGTGCTCGAAGGGATCGAGCTCTTGTTCGCCCACGCCGAGCCGCACCCGGCCATCTTGCTCGACCACCGATGGAACATCCTGCGCTTCAACCGCGGGACGATCGCCCTGCTCACGTGGCTCGGCGCCGATCCCGCGGCGATGCTCGCGGCGCAGCCGCTCAACATCCTGCGGTTGTTCTTCGACCCGAAGGGCGTGATCCGCCCTTACGTCCTCGACTTCGACGCCATCGCCGACGGGCTGCTCGCGAGGGTCGAGCGCGAGGCCGACGTCGAAGCGGACCCCGCGATGCGATCGCTCGCTGCCGAGCTGCGCGCGCTGCGCGGCCCGTGCGTGGCCTACAACGAGCGAGGCGCAGAGGCGCCGCCGGTGATGGCGCCGTTTGCGGTCGAGCGCGACGGCGTTCGACTCCAGTGGTTCACGATGCTCACCACCATCGGAACCCCCCTAGACCTCACCGCGCAGTCGCTGCGCATCGAGACGTACGTCCCGCTCGATCAGCGCACGCGCGAGGTAATGGCCCAGCTCGCAGGCTGAAACACACACAATCAAGTGATCGCTGTTTCAACCGCGCTTGGCGAAGATCTCAGCGAAGCTCGTGTCGTACTCGCCCCGCGCGAACTCGTCGCTCGCGACGATCTTGCGGAGGAAGCTGGTGTTCGTGACGACCGGCGCGAGGTGCGTCCCGTCGAGGGCCACTTTCATGCGCTCGATGGCCTGCGCGCGGGTGGCGCCGTAGGAGATCACCTTGGCGATCATGGGGTCGTAGTAGGGCGTGACCTTTCCGCCTGCTGCGACGCCGGCGTCGACGCGGATGCCTTCGCCTTCGGGCCAGCGCGCTTCGTCGACGGCGCCGGGCTTGGGGATGAACCCCTTCGCGGGGTCCTCGGCGTACACGCGGCTCTCGATGGCGTTGCCGCAGGTGGGCACGCCGCTCAGCCACGCGCTCGGGAGCGGCTCGCCCGAGGCGACGCGCAGCTGCCACTCGACCAGGTCGATGCCTGTCACCATTTCGGTCACTGGGTGCTCGACCTGCAGGCGGCAGTTGACCTCCAAGAAGTAGAACGATCCGCGGGCGTCTTCCCAGATGAACTCAGCGGTTCCTGCGCCGACGTAGCCCGCTTCGCGCGCGAGTCGCACGGCGCAGTCGAGCAGCTCTTTGCGCTTGCTCGCTCCGTCGGGGCGATTGTCGAACGCGGGCGCGGGCGACTCTTCGATGATCTTCTGGTGCCGACGCTGCACGCTGCACTCGCGCTCTCCGAGGGCGACCACGTTGCCGTGCGCGTCGGCGAAGAGCTGCACTTCGATGTGCCTGGGCCGCTCGACGTAGCGCTGGACGAACACGCGCGCGTCGCCGAACGCCGCTGCGCCGCGGTTCTTCGCGGCCTCGAGCGCCTTCTCGAGCGCGGCCTCGTCCTTGACGATGGTCATCCCGATGCCGCCGCCGCCGCCGACGGGCTTGACCAGCAGCGGATAGCCGAACTGCGCGGCGACCGCCTTCGCTTCATCGATCGTCTCGACCGGCCCCGGCGACCCCGGAACCAGCGGAACCCCCGCCTTCGTCGCCGCCTCCGCCGAGCGCAGCTTGTCTCCCAATCGCTCGAGCGCGCTCACTGGGGGACCGATCCACACGAGCCCCGCGTCGATCACCGCCTGCGCGAAGTGCTTCTTCTCGCTGAGCAGCCCGTACCCAGGGTGCACCGCTTGTGCGCCGCTCTCTTTGGCCGCAGCGATGATCCGCTCGAC
Source organism: Myxococcales bacterium (assembly GCA_013298625.1). Classification (GTDB taxonomy): domain Bacteria; phylum Myxococcota_A; class Polyangia; order Polyangiales. Next base: position 94,428 of record JAAFIF010000013.1, on the reverse strand, counting down.
GTTGAGGTACGAGTCCTTCACCGCGGCGCCGCCCACGAGGATGGACTCGTCCACCGCCGTCGTGTGCAGCGCCGTCGCGTCGGCCTCGCTGTGGATGCCCACAGTCTTCACCCCGAGCCTCTTGCACGTGCGCGCGATGCGCGCCGCGATCTCTCCGCGATTCGCGATCAAAACCTTGTCGAACATCGCCGTGAAACATACCCAACCGTCCCGCCGCCTCGAACCCCCATTTCAGCGCCGCGCGACTGCAATCTCGTTGTTGCAATGCTGCAATGAACGCTGGGGACCGCAGCAAAAATCACCAATGATTTTCACATTCCAGAAGGTGGCACGGGCACTGCAGACATCCTCTGCACGCGGCGGCGCTCGTATGCCCCCCCCTCCATCGAGCACCGCCGTCGTCTTCTACCCCGGCCGTATCTTCGAGGCGCTCCCCCCCTCCCCCTCGCTGTGCGGCCGGTCTTTTTTCTCCCGTCGATCCTCACGCGAGCGCGCCTCGCGTGAGGGTCGGCGCGGTCGAGCGCGACCGTGAACATCGGCGTGCTCACGACGTCGTGGCCGCACGACCGGGACCCGATCGCGGGCTCGTTTGTGCGCGCGCTCACCGCGGCCATCGTCGCGCGCGGCCATCGTTGCACCGTCGTGTTCGCCGCGATGAACGCGCCCGCGCAGCCGCTCGCGATCGACGGGCCCTGCGCGCTCGTCCCGGTCCGCTGCGCACCCGGCGATCGATCGCTGTTCTACCAGGGAGGCGCCGCGCACCACGCGCGATCGGCCCCGATCGAGAGCGCGCTGTTGGCTGCTTCGTTCACCACGATGTTCACCGCGCGCGCCGCGAGCGCCCTCCGCGCGTGCGACGCGCTCGTCTCGCACTGGGCCGTGCCCTCGTCGCTCGTCGCGAGCGCCATCGCCCGCGGCCGTCCCCACCACGCGATCGTCCACGGAACGGACGCCCTCCTCCTCGCTCGCCTCCCCGCCGCGCTGCACCGCGCGATCGCCCGCGGATGCACTTCGCTTCAGTTCGCGCACCCCGCGCTGCGCGACGCGCTCGACCCTTCGCTCTCTCGTCACGCGCGCGCGATGGACCTGCCGATGGCCGCGCACGAGCCCGATCCACAGGCCCTTCGCGACCGCGAAGCGACCCGCGCAGCGCTCTCGATCCCCGCGCACGCCACGCTCGTCGCGTCGGTCTCTCGGCTCGCGCACGAGAAGGGCCTCGACGCGCTCTCGATCGCGGCCCGATCGCTCTCGCCCGACGCGCGCGTGGTGATCGCGGGAGACGGCCCCGAGCGCGCACGGCTCGAAGCCCTCGCGCGCGGCCGAGTGACCTTTCTCGGCGCCCTCGACGCGCGCGCGCGGGACCGCTTGCTGGCGGCGGCGGACGTGTTTGCGCTGCCCTCTCTGCGCGACGGAGCGCCCACGGCCCTCGTCGAAGCCCTGCGCTACCAGCGGCCCGTCGTCGCGACGCGCGTCGGCGGCATCCCCTGGCTCGCGCGCGACGCGGCGCTGTACGTCGAGCCCGGCGCCCCCGACGAGCTCGCACACACAATCAACTCGCTCGTGAATTCTCAGCTACTACGAGACACCCTGCGCGCGCGCGCCGCCGAGCGAAGCCGCGCGCTGCCCACGTGGAACAGCGCCGCGGATCACATCCTGCGGTCCGTCGGCGCCACCCAGTAGACGCCGCCGCCCTTGTCGTCGGTGACGAACAAGCGCCCGTCCGGGCTGAACATCACGTCGCTCGGCCTGCGCAAGCTCACCTGCGCAGAGCCCTCGGTGCCCTCGATGAAGCGCACCGGCGCCCCGTCGCGTGGGATCCCCGTCGCGGGATCCGTAGGCAAATACACGACGCCCGCGCCAGCGTAGTTGGCGAGATAGAAGCTGCCGTGCAGCGCGACGAACACACCGTTGCGATACGGCGCCGGCCAGCTCCCGCGCTCCCAGTCGAAGCCAAACGGCGTGTCGCCGAGGTTGATCTTGACCTGCTGCTGATTGATGCAGCGGCACAGCCCCGTCGAGGCGCGGGGGCCAGTGTTGTTCTGAAAGCAGCAGGGGTAGCCGTTCCAGTGGTTGCCATCGACGACGACGAGCGTCTCGACGGCGCCCATCGTCTGGTCTTCGCCGAGCTCGGCGACCATGCAGAGGTCGCGGCAGAAGTGGCAGCGCGCGTACATCGGGTTGCGAAATCCCCCGCCGACCTGCGTGAGCACGCCCATGCCCACTTCGTAGATCTCTCCCGCCGCCGAGGCGGGACGGCCGTCGGGCGCGACCGAACACGAGCCGTACTCTCCGCGCGTCGCGAGCAGGCGGCCGTTGACGCTCGCGGCGAGCCCGTGCGTCCAGCGCCCGCCCTGTTGAAAACGTGTGCCGATCGCCGTGCCCGCGCCGCCGACCACGACCTGCCTCGCGCCCATCGTCTCTGCGCGCTGCCCGCTCGCGTACGGCGTGCGAAACACCGTGTCCGTGGTGTTGAAGTACAGAAACCCGTCCTTGAACGTGAGCCCGTGAACGGTGTCGAGACCGCCGGTCGCAAACGTGTGGACCTCTGCCGTTCCGTCGCGATTGTCGTCGCTGAGCACGAGGATGGCGCCCATCCCGCCGCCGTCCCCCGCAGCGGTGATGGCCGACGGAGACGAGATAAACAAATCCCCGTTGGGCGCGAAGAGCATCACGCGCGGCAGCCCCACGGTCGCATAGCGACGAATGCAGAATCCCTCTGGCACGCGCAGCCCAGGAACATCCGCTCCGAGCGAGCAGAACGTCGCCCCGCTGCCGTTCGCCGGCGGCGTCACGCCTTCGCAGCGATCGACGTCGTTGCCCGCGCCCGAGCCGATCGTCGGCCGCAGCGGAGCGCACGTCGGATCGATCACCTCGCGCGGCCTTCGCGTCCCGCCATCGCTCGACGCGTCCGGCTGCGACGCGCCGTCCTCGGCCACGTCGGTCGGCGTCGGCGACGCGTCCCGCTGCGGCGCTGCGTCTTCGATCGGTCGCGGAGGCGGCGGACAGCCCGCGACCAGCACCGCGAGCGACAAGAGACCCGAGCCATACGTGCGCTTCATGCGCGCACAGAATGACCGAAGCCCGCGCGCAGGTCCACCGCCGTCCATGCACTTTTGTGCTGCGAATCCCCACGCAAAACGCGCATCGAGCCTCGAAGCTCCCCGCACGCTTTGCGCTCGCTCGCGCAAGCGCGGTCACTGTCGCGTGGATCGCGCTTCGATCCTGCGAGTCGCTCTCAGCGCGTGAAGATCGGCGCCACCATGTAGACGCCTCCGCCGTAGTCGTCGCTGACGAACATGCGTCCGTCCGGCGCGAACACGACGTCCGTCGGCCGCTGCAGCGAGCGCGTCGGCTGCCCGTTGGTCGTCGCGAGAAACGGGATCGGCGCCTGCTGCCGCGGGATGCCCGTCGCAGGATCGGTCGGAAGAAACACCACGCCCGAGCCGCCGAAATTGCCGGTGTAGAAGCTGCCGTGCAGCGCGACGAAGACGCCGTCGCGATAGGGCGCGGGCCAACGTCCGCGCTCCCAATCGAAGCCGAACGGCGTGTCGCCGAGGTTGATCGAGACTGCTTCTTGCTGCACGTCGTTGCACGAGCCGCTGGCCGCTTGGGGCCCGACCCCGCGGCGATGGCAGCACGGATAGCCGTACCACTGCGGCGCGCTGGGGATCACCAGCAGCTTCTCGACGGCGCCCGTAGTCTGGTCTTCGCCGAGCTCGGCCACCATGCAGAGCTCGCGCGAGAAGTGGCAGCGCGCGTACATCGGGTTGCGAAACCCGTGGATCGCACGCGTCAGCGAGTGCATCCCGAGGTTGTAGACCTCGCCCGTCCCCACGGCTTGAACGCCGCCCGGCCCGAGCACGCACGAGCTGTACTCTCCGCGCGTGACGAACATCCGACCGCTCGGGCTCGCGGCGAGGCCGTGCGTCTGTCGCCCGCCGCGCTGCAGCTGAGCGGCGAGCGGGTCTTCGATCATCCCGCCCATTCCATCGGGGACCGGGCCGCCGATGACGAGCTGTCGCGCGCCCGCGGTCTCGCGGCGTTGCCCAGCGACGTACGGCGTGCGCTCGACGAGACGATCGTTGGTCCAGTAGAGAAATCCCCCAGAGAACACGATTCCGTGCACGTTGGCCACGCCCGTCGTGAACACGGTCTCTTCGATCACGCCGTCGCCCTCGTCGTCGTGCAGCACCACGATCGAGCCCGGGCCGCCGCTGATGCCCGTGGCGTTTGCGTTGGTCGGCGCAGCGACGAACAAGTCTCCGTTGGGCGCGAGCGCCATCACGCGCGCGACGCGCACGTCCGAGTATTTGCGCACACAGAACCCAGGAGGCGCTGTGAGACCCGGCACCGCTGCTCCGGTCGCACAGAAGTCTCGATCGACCGGCGTGCCCGCGCTGTCCGATGGGGTCACGTCGTCGCGGCTCGCGCCGTCGCCGGCCGCGCCGCTGTCGCCTGCGTCCTCGACGCTCTGCCCGTCGCGGTCTGCCGCGTCTGCGCGCGCGTCCGTCGAGGGGGTGACGTCGTCGCGAGCGCCGCTGTCCGCCGCGCCGTCGTTGGCGCCGTCTGCGCCCGCGTCGGGCCTCGGGCCCGGGCCCGAGCAAGCGGCAGCGGTGAGCGAGAGCAGCGCAGTGAGAGAAGTCAGCCCGCGGGCGAACAAAGGCAATCGCAGCATCGGTGTGTGCTCGAAGAATCGCACACTTTGACGAAAGCGTTAGCCCGACGCGCGCGGCGCGCTCACGGACGAATCACGTTGGTTCTCGGCGGCGGCGTGAACTGAAAGCGCGACTGCGGGGGGTTGGTGTTGACCCGCACTGTTCCGCCGACGAATTGAAAGCGGTTGCGGTTGTTTTGAGCGTCCACCACCGCGGCCTCGGCCACTTGAAAGTTCTGCGGCTCGACGAAGAGCACGAGCCTCGCGAAGCTCGGGTTGGGCGTGCGAGGCGTCAGCTCGACCATGTAGAAATTGCCGTACCCCGCCGCGGTCGTCGTGCGCAGCCGCGCCTCGAAATCCACGGACAGATTGCCGGTGCCCATCAAGAACGAGAGCGCCGACGGCAGCTGCGAGTTGGCCAGGTTGGCCATGAACGCCTGATGATTCGCGGGCTCGTACGTCCACAGCGTGGTCCCGTCGCTCACCACGAGATTGCCGACGGGATTGCTGTACTCCCACCGCATGCGACCGGGCCGACGAAACTGCACGTGCCCTGCGGAGTTGGTCGTCGTGTTCGACACCGCCGTGGTGTTGAACTGACGAAAGTCCGCTTCGAAGTCCGTCGTGCGGTTGTAGAACGCCTGCACGCCCGCGACGATCTGCGCCGCCGTCAACGCGCGGTTGGGCGTCGCCGACCCAGCAGGCACAGGCACCGTCGCGACGGCGGCGTCCGTGCGGGGAGCGCTCGCGTCGGCGCGAGGAGCGCCCGCGTCGCTGCGAGGAGCACCCGCATCGCTGCGGGGTTGCTGCTGCGGACGCGTCTGCGCCGACTGCTGCGATCGAGCGCGCGGAGGACGCGCCAACGCGATCACAGGGGTGGTGAGGACGAGGGCGAGCGTGAGGGCGCGGCGCGCGGTGTGTTCGTGCTTCACGGTGTCGTGAGAGCTTATACGGCGCTCGCGCCAAAAAGGTGCACTCCCCGTGTGCGGCCTTCGGCGCTGTGAATTCCCCCGTTGATCGAGCGATGGCAGCGGCTAGCGCGCTAGCCAGTCGCAGGGCTCAGTAGCCGGGCGGCAGCGTCACGCTCGAGAGGGGCGTGCGCGGGCTCGTCGAGCTGCCCGTGGTCCACTGGATCGGGCCGTTGAGGTAGCTCATGTGCAGGTCGTTGTACCCGCTGAGGTCCATCGGCGCGTCGGGGGGCGTGACGTTGGTGCCCCACGAGTTCTTGATGCGATAGAAGTCCACGGTGCCGTACTGGACCGCGAGGGCCATGTCCGCAGCGCTGGCCATCTCGCCGGCGCGCAGCGTGCGCGGCTGCTGTCCGGGCTGACGGATCGTCACCTGGTAGTCCTCGAGCGCCGTGAGGTGGCCGCCCTGGCGGCCCGGGCTCGGCGGGGTCATCGGGACCTGGAACACCGCGCCCGCGCGGTAGTTGAAGTCCACGAGCCACGAGATGAGCACCGGCGCGCGGTCGTTGAGGGCGCGCATCACGCGCTGATGAAACGCAGGCTGCCCGCTGGTGAACGTGGGATAGCTCGCCGAGCGCCACTGGTACGTCCCGCCCGGAGCCACTTGCTCGAGCGTCGTGTCCTGCTGCACCACGCGGCCGCTGCGCAACACCGGCGTGCGCACGCGGATGTCACGCGCGCGGCGGATAAACGCGAGGTCCGTGGTGCTCGACACCGAGACGAGCGTGCGCGCGCCGTCCATGCCGTACACGCGGAGGATCGTGCTCTTGACCGTGTCGTTGAGGCCCCACGCGGTGAGCAGCGCCTCGAGCACCTTGGTCTTGTTGCTGCGATCCGCGGCGGTCGCCAGGGCGCCGCCCGCGTTGAGCGCGGTGTTCATCGCGGCGAGCGCGCTGCGCTGACGGGCCGAGGACTGCGCGTTGGCCTCTTCAGGGATGAAGTCCGCTTCGAACACGACGCCGCGGCGACGGAGGATGTCCGCGGCCGAGTCGTGCCAGCCGCCCGTCGAGATCTCCGCGCGACCGTTGGTGGTCGTCACGCCCGAGCCCGACGAGATCTTCGCGTACCAATCCCAGAAGGTGATCCACGACTCGGAGATGTTGATGTTCGCGTCGCGGTACGTGTTGGCCGGGAGGCTGGTGTTGCTGGCGTTGGCGTTGGCCCAAGCCTTGTGCAGCGCCTCGGCCCAGCCTGCGGTCGCGTAGCTCCAGCAGTTGCCGATCGTCTGGTTCTTGACGATCGAGTGCGAGACGTCCGTGACCTCTTCAGTGATGAAGTCGTCGGTGTCGTTCGGCGTCTCGACGGCGTTCTCGGGCGCACACGAATTCATGCTCGCGCTGAGCGCCAACGCCAACCACCAGGACCTACGAAGAACGCTCGTCGTCTGCATCGCTCTCACCTTCCGAAGCTTTCGAAGTCGAAAAACTCGTGAACGCCGCGTTGTACCACCAGTGTCTTCGCCGCGAAGCCCCGCGAAATTTGCGAAGCGAGGGCGAGCGAAGATCCGATGTAGGACAATGACTACCAACGTACTCCGTAATCGGTCAACTACCCCCATGATACATTTTGCCTGATCACATCCAAGCGATTGAAATTGTTTCACTAAACAGATGCCATCCGAGCGCAGCGCAGAAGCGCTCTGGCCTCGGGGGCGCATCGGATCAACGATGCGGCCCAACGCGCGATGAGCACCGCAACGAGCACGCAGTCCCCGAGCAAAGACTTCTGGCGCGGCGTGGGAGCGCCATTCAAAGGCGTGGCCACGATCGCCTCGAACATTCGCCTGTGGCCGCTGGCGATGACGCCCACGCTGGGATTGATCGCGCTGATGGCCGCGAGCGGATCGCTGGCCATGCGGCTCTACGACTGGCTCATCGCGCGCGCCGGCGGCCTCGCTGAGCACGGAACAGCAGGGACCATCGGACTGTGGATCACCAAGCTGCTCGTCGCGCTCGCGCTGGTCGTGGTGGTCTTTGTTGTGAGCGTGGTGTTCGTGCCTGCGATCAGCGCGCCGTTTATGGACCGCATCGCGGCGAAGCTCGACGAGCGGCAGTTCACTGAGCCGCCGTTGCTCCAAGGGATCTTTCGCTCGATCCGCGTGGCGCTCGCGGGGCTGGTGGTCTTCGGGCTCCCGCAGCTCGCGCTCGCGGCGCTCGGGGCGTTGATCTCGCCGTTGTCGTGGCTGTTCGGCGGGCTCGCGTGGATGGTCTCGGCGATGGCGCTCGCGTACGACGCGCTCGACTGGCCCCTCGCGCGAAGGGGCCTCGGAGTGCGCGCGCGCATGAGCTGGATGGGCGAGCACAAGCGCGTCGTCGCGGGGCTCGGGCTGGGGGTGTGGGTGATCTCGATCGTTCCGCTGTTGTCGATCGTGTTGCTGGCGGCGATCGTGGCCGGCGGCGTCGCGCTCGTGAACCACTGCGAGCGCGAAGAGGGCGCGATCAACGGCTGACCCCTGTGTGCGCGCGTATCCCACGAAAGTGCGCGAACAATTCGCGCCGCGCGCGAGCGACGCTGTAACGAAGGGGTGCACCGCGCTCGGTCTTCACCGCCCACACATTCAAGTGAGCTGAAGAAACCCAGAGCGTTTTGGGGTGCGGGAGGCGCTCAGCGCGCCTCGCAATAGGAGGTGTGGTGGTGGACAACAGAGTGTCCCTTGCTCGCGCTCGTGCTCGAAGCACGCGCCCCGTGACCGCGCTCGTCCTGGCGGCCCTCGCCGCGACGGCGAGCCCGACGCTCGTCTCTGCAGGCTCGCGCGCCCGCTCCGGTCGCGCCTCGGTCACGCGCGTCCCGACCCCGCGCGTCACCACGGTGTCCGTCGGCTGGACCCACGGAAGCGCAGAGAGAGCGGTCGTCGTCGAGGCCATCTCTCGCGCGATCTCCAACGAACCCAACCTCCGCTTCGCGCCGACGGGCGGGACCGTGGTGCTCAACACCACCGTCCGCGCGCTCACGATCCAGCGCGACGGCGCCGACGCCCTCGCTCGCTGCGAGCTCTCGCTGGTGGTCACCGACGGACGCGGGGCCGTCCAAGGGATGCTCGAGTCCCGCAGGACCATTCGCTCGTCGTCGACCGAAGACACCGTCGCGCAGACCGCCCTCCGCGACGCGCTCGCGGGGGCCGTGCACCGGCTCGCCACGACGCTGTAACGCCCCCAGCGCGCGCGGCGATCGACGCTGTTTCACCGCGGTTTCAACGGGGGTTCTGGGGCGCAAACAGTTCGGTCCGCCGATGACTTTCGCTTCGCGGAGGGCAGTGTTAGACCGCTCGTCCCATGCGAAACGTGATCATCATCGGCAGCGGCCCCGCGGGGCTGACCGCCGCCATCTACACCGCGCGCGCCAACCTCAAGCCGATCGTGCTCGAGGGGCTCAACGTCGATCACCAGCCCGGCGGGCAGTTGATGATCACGACCGAGGTCGAGAACTACCCGGGCTTTCCGCACGGAGTGACGGGGCCGAAGCTCATGGAGCAGTTTCGCGCGCAAGCCGAGCGCTTCGGGACGGAGTTCTTGACGGAGGACGCCGTCAAGACCGAGCTCTCGGGGCCCGTGAAGCGCGTGTGGGTCGAGTCGCTCGGCGACGCGCCCATCGAAGCGAAGACCGTGATCATCTCGACCGGCGCCGTCGCGAAGTACACCGGCGCCCCGGGCGAAAAAGAGCTCATGAACTACGGCGTCTCCGCCTGCGCGACCTGCGACGGCAGCTTGTTTCGCAGCGAGCACGTGATGGTCGTCGGCGGCGGCGACACCGCGATGGAAGAGGCCCTCTACCTCGCCAACATCGTGAAGAGCGTCACCGTCGTGCACCGCCGCGACTCGCTGCGCGCGAGCAAGATCATGCAAGAGCGCGCGCTCAAGCACCCGAACATCAAGTTCGCGTGGAACAAAGAGATCACCGAGTACCTCGGCGTCAGCGAGCAGCGCCTGCGCGCGGTCACGCTGCGCGACACGCAGACCGGCGCACTGTCCGAGCACCCCATCGGCGGCGTGTTCGTCGCGATCGGTCACACGCCGGCGAGCCAGCTCTTCATGGGCCAGGTGGACGTTCACGACAACGGCTACATCAAGACCGTCCCCGGCACGACGCAGACCTCGGTCGAAGGCGTGTTCGCGTGCGGAGACGTTCAGGACCACGTGTACCGTCAGGCGATCACCGCCGCGGGCACGGGCTGCATGGCCGCGATCGAAGCCGAGCGCTACATCAGCGCGCACGAGAGCTGATCGCTCACCACTGCGCCTGCGGCTGCGTGAGCGGCCCGCGCGGCAGCGCAGCAGAGCTCGTCAGGGACTCGTAGTAGTTGACCCGCGAGCGCTCGCGCAGGGACTCGTTGCTGAGCGCTCCTTCGACGAGCTCGTAGCCCATCAGCGCCAGGATGCGACCGCGGTAGAAGATCGGCCGCGCGTTGCCGTACCAGTCCGCGCACGAGGCCACGCACTGGTCGTTGAAGCCCTCGCGCGGCGCGCGCGCAGAGAGCGCCCCGAGCTCGCGAAAGCGCAGCGCGTCGACGGACAAGAAGAGCACCTCGGCCGAGCCTGCCCACAGCTGTCGATACCCGCGCTCGCCGCCCGATCGCAGCGGAAGTCCCAGCATCCCGCGCCGCGCGCCGGTCGGGAGATAGAAGAACCCGTGCGAGCGAGTCTCTCCTTGCGCTGCGTTTTGCCTGGTGAAATGCCCCGCCGTCTGCGCCGCCGCGTCGAGCGAGAGCGCGGTGAAGTGCAGGTTGCGCTGCCCGTCGCCGCCGACGATCACGGCGTCGCGATCCATGGGCTCGATGCGGTCGACCCCGTGCTCGAGCGAGACGGACTGCGTGCGATCGAGCGTGATGTTGTGCGCGAGCACGCGGCGCTCGGTCATCGCGGAGCGCCACCAGGTCGAGCCCGCGCCGTAGAGCACGTAGTCGCCGACGAAGCGGTTTTGCATCATGTACTGCTGCTCGGTGCGCGGCAGGTGCCTCAACATTTGCGTGGGCACCGGGGGCACGTCGGCAGAGAACATCGAGACCGGAAATCGGTAGAGCCCCATGTCGCCGTGGGCGACTTCGGCGCCCCACATTCCATCGCCCGAGCCCGAGGCGGCGACGAGCACTTCGAGCTGCTCGTCGCGCTCGCGAAAGGAGAACTGATCGATGGGTCCGCCGGTGGTCATCACCGCGCCCACCGGGCGATCGCCGAAGGGAAACGAATACACGATCGCCCCGGTGTTCTGCGGGTCGAGCTGGCGGTACATGTCCTCGTCCGTGCGCGCGAGCGGGTCTGCGTCGTGCGGGCTCGAGTTGACCCAGAGGTACACGCCGCGACGCGAGACGTAGAACGTGCGCGCAGCGGGCCCGAGCACGCCCTTGCTCGAGCACTGCATGGCGGGCCCCGAGAGGTCGCAGAAGTGCACCGTGTGCAAGATGGGCGCGTAGCCCATGCGTCGAACGGGCCGATACACCTGCGACCAATCGCCGCTCGACTGCCACTCGCCCGTCAGCGTCCTCCACCCTGGCAGCCTCGGGACGCGCACGTATCGATCGCCCTGCCGCTCGTAGTCGAGCAGCGGAACGGGCGTGTACAGCACGAGCTTTCGCCCCACCACGCGGCTCGCGTAGTTGCGCGACGAGTAGTAGTCGCCCGAGCGCAACAGGATCGTGTCGCGGTACGTCAGCCTCCCGTCCGGCGAGAGCGCGAAGCGATTGACCTCGGTGGCTCTGCGCTCGTAGCCGTAGCCGAGCACGAGCACGGTGTCGCCCTCGACGAGCATCTCGTCGTACCAGGACGCGGGGCGCACGCCGGGCGGGGCGGCGCTGATCACGCTTCGCGGGACGAGGCGCCCCTGCTCCATGCGCACCGAGAAGAGCCGTCCGCGGCGCAGGATGATCAGGTCGTCGCCGCGCACCTTCACGATGTCGCCCTCGTCCACGCCCTGCTCTTGATTGTTGGTGATGGACTGCTGCTGCGCGCTGGTGCTGCTCGCGGTGGACTCTGCGCGCGCGGGGGCCGCCGCGGGCGAAGGCGAGTCGCTGAAGCTCACGCGGCTTCGGCGCCCGGCACTAGACGCTCCTGCGTCACCGAAGTGCTGCGCGCCGAGCTGCGCTTGCTCGGTCCACTTCTCTTCTTGCTGCTGTTGCCGTCGGCGACGCGCGGCCTCTTCTCGTGCGCGCGTGCGGGATTGCTCTGCGTCGGCGATGTCCGTGGCGAGCGAGCGAAACGCGGCTTCGCTTCCGAACGAGAGGAGCCTGACGCGCGAAGGAGAGACAGCGGCGTCCGAGGGGCTCGCGTCGCGGGCCGACCACTGCACGAAGGTCGCGTCCGAAGCGGGCGCTGCGTCGTCGTGCACGAGCGCGGCGAGCGGGTCCGTCGCGGCGTCGGGCGCGGGCGCGACGTGGGTCGGCCTCGGGGTCGCGGGCAGTTGGCAGAAGGCCGCGCCGAGCGCGAGCGAACAGAGCACGAGTGACAGGGGGCGACGCACGGTGGGTGGGCGCTCAGACGTCCCACGGGTCGAAAGGATTTGGCGGTCACGCGTTCGGCGGGGCCCAGCCGGGGCCCGAGAAGAGCCGGTGCCAGCGCTCGCTCCATGTCGTGGCCGCGCGCAGATCTCGCGCGATCGACGCATATTCGTGAAAGGCGATCACCAAGAGGTTGTACGAGCGCAGGTTCTTGGTGAGGCCGTACACGACCGGCTCGCGCTCTTCGACGAAGGTGCGGAAGAGACGGTCCCACACAATCAAGATTCCTGCGTAATTGCAGTCGAGATAGCCCTCGTTGGACCCGTGGTGCACGCGGTGATGCGAGGGGGTGTTGAAGACCCACTCGAACCAGCGTGGCATGCGGTCGACCGCCTCGGTGTGCACCCAGAACTGGTAGAGGAGGTTGAAGCCGCCAGCGGCGACGATCATCCCCGGGCGCACGCCGAGCAGCGCGATGGGCGGGACCATCGCGAGCGTGAGAAAGGGCGTCCACGGCTGACGGAGCGCGGTCGAGAGGTTGTACCGCTCGGACGAGTGGTGATTGACGTGCGCCGCCCAGAAGAGCCGCCGTTCGTGCTCGACGCGGTGCACCCAGTAGTAGACGAAGTCCCACGAGAGCATGGCGACGGCCCAGCCGAGCGGGCCTTCGCCGAGGTCGGTGAGGCGATAGGTCCACAACCAGCGGGCCAACAGAAACTGCCCGTGCACGATGAGGCCGACGAAGGCGACCGAGACGAGGCCCATCATGAGCGAGGCGACGGTGTCTCTGCGCTCGTAGCCGAGCACGAGGCGGCCGGCGCGCTTCTGGCGTTCGAGCGCGCGGTGCTCGAGCCAGCACGCGAGCAAGAACAGCGGGGCGGCGGGCACCGTGGGGTCGAAGTACCAGTCGACGAACACGAGCGAGAGCGTAGCGCAACGGCGCGCTCGGCCGCTTGTGCGAGGGACGGCCCGGCCGATTGGCTCTGTGGCGCGAGAAGTGCGCGAGAAGTGCGCGACGACCGCGCGCGCGCAGCGTGATAGAAACGAAGGTCCCAGCATCATGAACCCCCACATTTTTCGCGAGTACGACATCCGCGGCGTCGCGGACACAGACCTGACCGAAGACGTCGCGTTCGCCATCGGACGCACGCTCGGGACGATCTACGCAGAGCGAGGCAAGCGGACGATCGTCGTCGGGCGCGACTGCCGGCTCTCTTCGCGGCGCATCCGCGAGGCGCTCGTGCGCGGGCTGCTCGACGCCGGTCGGCACGTCATCAAGATCGAAGTGGGCCCGACGCCGCTGCTCTATTTCGCGGTGCACCACTTGGACGCCGACGGCGGCGTGATGGTGACGGGCAGCCACAATCCTCCCGAAGACAACGGGATGAAGATCTTGATGGGCAAGTCGAGCTTCTTCGGAGACGAGATCCGAACGCTCGGTCAGCGCGCCTCTGCCGGGGACTTCAAGAGCGCCGCGGGCGGCTCGCTCGAAGAGACGACGGTGTCCGACGCGTACGTCGCGTTCATGAAGGGCAACGTCAGCTTCTCGAACAAGAACCTCAAGGTGGTCGTCGACGCTGGCAACGGCGCCGGGGGACCGCTGTTGCTCGCGAGCATGCGCGCGCTGGGGCTCGACCCGGTGGCGCTCTACTGCGAGATGGACGGGAGGTTTCCGAATCATCACCCCGACCCGACGATCCCGAAGAACGTCGAAGAGCTCATCGAGACGGTCAAGCGCATCAAGGCCGACGTGGGCATCGCGCTCGACGGCGACGCGGACCGCATCGGAGCGATCGACGCCAACGGCGAGATCGTGTGGGGCGACAAGCTGCTCATCGCCTTCGCGCGCTCGATCCTCGAGCGCAGGCCGGGCGCCGCGGTGCTGGGCGAAGTGAAGTGCTCGCAGACCCTGTACGACGACATCGCGAACAAGGGCGGCAAGCCCGTGCTCTGGAAGACCGGACACTCGCTCATCAAGAGCAAGATGAAAGAGGAGCACGCGCTGCTCGCCGGTGAAATGTCAGGGCATTTGTTCTTCGCGGACAAGTACTACGGCTACGACGACGCGGTGTACGCGGCGCTGCGGCTGGTCGAGCTCATCGGGGCGAAGGGCGAGGGGCTCGAGTCGATCCTGGCGGATGTTCCGAAGACCTACGCGACGCCCGAACTGAGAGAGCCATGCCCGGACGCGGTGAAGTTCAAAGTGGTCGAGCGCGTGCTCGCGTACTACCGAGGAAAGCACCCGGTGGTCGACGTCGACGGCGCGCGCGTGGACTTCGGTGACGGCTGGGGCCTCGTGCGCGCGTCGAACACGCAGCCCGTGCTGGTCTTGCGCTTCGAGGCGCAAAGTCCTGCGCGACGCGACGAACTTCGCACCGAAGTCGAGGCCATCGTGCGCGCGGCCGTGCGCGAAGTGACCTGACCCGCGCAGAACGATTTCTGGGGGTTAAGGAAATTCACCGACCACCGACTGGTGCAACACAGCGCCCCCACTGCATCAACCACGCGGGGACTCCGCGCGGCGCTGGCGAGTCTCTGCACTGTTTCGAAGGCCGGTTATGAATCCACTTCGCCCTCGACGCGCGTCGGTGCGCGCCGCGTTGTTGTCTGTCGCCCTCGGCGCGAGCGCGCTCGCGTTTGGCCACACCTCGCACGCGCAAGTCCGCGTCGGCGGACGCGTCGAGCTCGGCGCAGGAGCGATGCTCACCGACTGGCAGCGGCAATCGCTGCAGTTCGACTCCGTGGGCTTTCAGGGGACGGGCCGCTTGTTCATCGCGCCGATCGACTGGCTCGCGATCCAAGCGTCCGTGAGCAACTGGGTGTTTCTCGCGCCCAACTCGACGGACGCGCCGGGGCACGTGCTCGGCGTGATGGGAGGCCTTCGCGCAGAGCCCATGATCGGCCGCGTCGGAAGGCTCTTCGTCGACGGCAACGCGGGCGTCGCCTTCACCGGGCCGCTCACGCGGTTTCACTTCGACGCGGGGCTCGGGTTCGAGTTTCAGCTGCATCGCTTGATCGCGCTCGGCCCCGTGGTCCGCTACGGCCACGTCATGCAGCCCGATGAAGAGATGGCCCCTGCCGACGCGCAGTGGCTCGCAGGCGGCGTCTCGCTCACCATCGGGACAGCCCGCGCCGAAGCCCCCGTCGCGCGCGCCCCATCCGACAGCGACAGCGACGGCGTCGAAGACGGCAACGACCTCTGCCCCAACGAAGCCCAAGGCGCCACGCCAGACGCCTCTCGCCTCGGCTGCCCCGACGGCGACACAGACCGCGACGGCGTGCGCAACGGGCTCGATCAGTGCGCGGACGTCGCGCAGGGCGAGCACCCCGATCCCGCGCGCGCAGGCTGCCCGCGAGGCGACGCCGACAGCGACGGCGTCTTCGACGACGAAGACCAGTGCCGCGATCAAGCGCAAGGCCCCAACGCGGACCCCGCGCGCCGCGGTTGCCCCGACGGCGACGCCGATCGCGACGGCGTCTTCGACTCTCGAGACCAGTGCCGCGACGTGCCCGCCGGGACGCAACCAGACCCCGCGCGCGCAGGCTGCCCGCTGCCCGATCGCGACAGCGACAGCGTCCCGGACGGGACCGATCACTGCCCCGATCAAGCGGGCGCGCCGCACACGGACCCCGCGCGCAACGGCTGCCCAGGGCAGCTGCACGTGACCAACGGCGCGATCCAGATCGACACGCCGGTGTTCTTCGCGAACAACCGCGACACGATCCTGCCGCGCTCGTTTACGATCTTGCAGGCGGTCGGCGACGCGCTTCGCGCGAGCCCTCACGTCCGTCGCGTCTCAATCGAGGGACACACCGACGACATCGGCGACGACGCGCGCAACATGGACCTGTCCAACCGCCGCACGCAGAGCGTCCTGCGCTGGCTCGTCGAGCACGGCGTCGAAGCGACTCGGCTCGAAGCCCACGGTTTCGGCGAGACCCGCCCGCTCGTCCCGATCGCCGCAGGGATGCCCCGCCGCGCGCTGCGCGCCGCGCAAGCCCGCAACCGCCGCGTCGAGTTTCGCATCGTCGACCCGGCGCCCGCGGGCTCGTCGCAGTGACGCAGCGCTAGCGCCCGACCTTGCGCTCGAGCTCGGACCACTTGATCGAGAAGAGAACGGGCCTTCCGTGCGGACAATGGCCGCCGAAATCGCACTCGTCTAGGGACGAGAGCAGGGCCTGCGCCTCTTCGGACGCGACCTCGTCGCCGCCTCGAACGCTCCCGTGACAAGCCATCGTCGCGAGCACGAGGTCGAGCGCGCGAGAGAACTCGCTGCCCTGCCGAGCGAGCTCCGCGAGGATGTCCCTCGCGAGCCTGCGAGGGTCCGCGCGCACGAGCAGCGCGGGGATCGCCCGGACCGCGAGCGTGTTGGTCCCCATCGGCGTGAGCTCGAAGCCGATGCGCGCGAGGTCCTCGGCGTTCTCTTCAGCGAGCGCCACTTCGCGCGCCGTCACTTCGAGCGTCTCGTGCACGAGCAGCGGCTGCACGCGCACTTCGCGCGAGGCGTAGCTGCGACGCAAACGGTCGTACACGACGCGCTCTGCGGCCGCGTGCTGATCGAGCATCACGAGCCCCCACTCGCCCTCGCAGATCAAGAACATGCGGCGCACCTGCGCGACGAAGCGCAGCGCGCCGAAGGTCTGCCGATCGGGCAAGCCGGTGTCGCCAGAGAGCCCCACGACGCGCGGGGCGCTCATCGCTGCGGCCATCACCGCGGCGTAGTCCGCAGCGACGTCGGGCTTGCGCTCGGGTGGCGTCGGGTCGCTCGCGAGGCCCCAAGGGTCTGCGGGCGGGCGCTCGACCGCGGGGGCTTCGGAGTGATCGACGAACTCGCGCGGAGGCGCGGGATCGGCGCGGGTGAAGAGCGTGGGGCTCGGGCCGGTTTCGACGGGAGGCCGAGGGATTTCAGTGCTGTACGCTCGTGGCGCGGGGGCGCTGGAGTAGGGCGCGGCGTCGAAGCGCGAGGCCCACGGATCGCTCGCGCTCGTGGGGGCGCCAGTGAGGGCGCGGGCCCAGGGCGCGCTGGCGAGCCCGTCGCGCAACAGCGAGACGACCGACGAGAAGACCTCGTTTTGCTGGGCGAATCGCACCTCGGCCTTCTGCGGGTGGACGTTGACGTCGACCTGCGCGGGCGGGACGTCGACGAGCAGCGCGCCTGGCGGATAGCGACCGCCGTCCAGCGTCGAGCCGTACGCTTGCGAGATCGCGCGCAAGAGCAGCTTGTCGCGGACGAAGCGGCCGTTGACGTACACGGCGATGCCAGTGGTGCCAGTGCGGGCGCGCTCGGGCGGGCCGAGAAAGGCTTGGACGCGGACGGTTCCTCGGCGACCGTCGATCTCGGTGAGGGTCTCGTCGGACCACATCTCGCGGACGCGCTCGGCGACGGTCTCGCGGCGGAGGTACTCGCGCACGACCTTGCCGTCCTTGCGCAGGACGAAGCGCACGTCGGGCCGCGGAAGGGCGAGACGGGCGACGGTGTCGGCGCACGCCCCCCACTCGGTTTGCGGGGTTCGCAAAAATTTGCGGCGCGCGGGGGTGTTGAAGAAGAGGTCTTCGACGGAGACGGTCGTTCCGATGGCGCAGCCGACGGCGCGAAGGGCGGGCGACGCGTTGCCTTCGAGCTTGACCTCGCAGCCCTCTTCCGAGGTCTTTTGCCGAGAGGTCATGCAGAGTCGAGAGACCGAGCCGACCGACGCGAGCGCCTCGCCGCGAAAGCCGTAGGTGGCCACGCCGAGCAGGTCGTCGGCCGAGCGGATCTTGCTTGTGGCGTGACGGACGACGGCGAGGGCGAGGTCGTCTTTGGACATTCCCTGTCCGTCGTCGGTGATGGCGATGCGGGCCACGCCCCCGCCGTCGATCGAGACGGTGATCACGCGCGCGCCGGCGTCGAGGCTGTTCTCGACGAGCTCTTTGACGACGCTGGCTGGGCGCTCGACGACCTCTCCCGCGGCGATTTGATTGGCGACATCCGCGGGGAGCATTTGGATCGGGGGAAGGTCACTCACGGCGGGCAGCGTACGACGATGGTCGAGCGCGCGCCCAAAACGGGGCGACCGCCCGCGGTCGAGACCCCCACGTGCGGAACGCCCAGTGCTTGTGTCTCTCTCCGAATGCCTGCTGCCCGTGCGACGACTAACGGCTACGGTGTGTGCCACCCCGGCAACCACGGAGATGTGGTCGTCGAATTGACCCCTCGAAACCGCGAGTGCTACGGTCGGTTGACGGAACGTTCGCTTGAAATTCGCATGAACGCACGCCTCTCTCTCGATCATCGATTCAGCCTCCGCGAGCGAGCCCCGCGCGCGCAGGCGCACCCGGCGCTCGGCGTGCAGACGCTCGCTCGGAGGGCGGCGCGATGAGCGTCGAAATGCAGCACGAACCCGCGCCGGACGTGGACCTCACGGGCCGCACGATCGCCGGTCGCTACAACGTGATTCGCCGCTTGGGAGAGGGCGGCATGGGCGTCGTGTACTCCGCGATGGACACGCGACTCGAGAAGCAAGTGGCGATCAAAGTCTTGAAAGAAGACTTCGCCCACCGCACGGACGTCGTCGCGCGCTTCACGCAAGAGGCCAAGAGCGCCGCCAGGATCAAGCACGAGAACGTGCTCGACGTGACGGACTACGGCGGCACCGAGGACGGCAGCTTCTACATCGCGATGGAGCTGCTGGTCGGCACCGACCTCGCGGACGTGCTGGCGAAAGAGAGCGCCGTCGAGCTGCACCGCGCGCTCAACGTTGCGCTGCAAGTGACGCGCGCGCTCGGCGCAGCGCACGGCAAGGGCATCGTTCACCGGGATTTGAAGCCCGAAAACGTGTTTCTCGTGCGCGCCGACGACGGCCGCGAGGTCGTCAAGATCGTCGACTTCGGCATCGCGCAGATGAAGGACATGACCGGGCAGGGCGGCAAGAAGCTCACCCAGACGGGCATGATCTTCGGGACGCCCGAGTACATGTCCCCCGAGCAGGCCAAGGGCGCCTCGATCGACCACCGCGTGGACATCTACGCGGTCGGAGTGATCCTCTACGAGATGGCCGCGGGGCGCACGCCCTTCGTGGGCGACTCGTTTATGGGCATCCTGACGCAGCACTTGTACGAGCCTGCGCCGGCGATCTTGTCGCTCAACCCCAACGCGCAGATCACGCCCGAGTACGAAGCGGTCATCGCCAAGGCGCTCGCGAAGAACCCCGACGAGCGCTACCAGTCGATGCAAGAGCTCGGCGACGACCTGATCAAGATCCGCGAGGGCGCGCGCCCCACGGCGATCACGGCCGTCATCTCGACGCCGAACAAGCCCAACGGCTCGATCGGGCTCATCACCAGCGCGGCGACCGGCAGCTACACCGCGGCGCACACGATGGAGATGCCGCGCGAGGGCGCTCCGAAGAGCAAGAGCGGCGTGATGCTCGGCGTGGTGCTCGTCGCAGCCCTCGCGCTCGCGGGCGGCGCGGTCGCGCTCAACACCATCAGCTCGTCGAACTCGCAGCAGCAGCGCACGGTCGACCGCGGGCTCAACAACGGCAACAACGGGCAGAGCGGCAACAACGCCAGCGCAGCGGGCACGCTCACCGGCGCAGACGCCGGCGCGACCGCGGCCAACGCCGTCGGCGCCGCGCAGGACGCAGCGGTCGCGCAGGCGACGGCGGACGCCGCGGCGGCCACGGTTCGTTTGCACTTCGTCACGACGCCCGCGGGCGCGCAGGTGTTCTTTCAGGGCAGCGACGAGCCCGTGTGCGCGAGCACCCCGTGCGACGTGAGCGTGGCG
The DNA here is from genome assembly GCA_013298625.1 of Myxococcales bacterium. Classification (GTDB taxonomy): domain Bacteria; phylum Myxococcota_A; class Polyangia; order Polyangiales. The sequence goes on along the minus strand of JAAFIF010000013.1, from coordinate 74,613 downwards.
AGCGGCGAGAGCCGGACGGGCTACGCCGTGGCGCGCAACAAGCGCGGTGAATTTACGGTGACCGCGAGCAGCGACGGGCAAAACGTGTCCGTCGAGCTCAGCGCGCGCCGCGCTACCACGCCAGTGGTGCGCAACAACACCGCGAGCAGCGGGACCGGCGGCAACCGCAACGCGCGAGCGCCGCAGTGCCGTCCGGGCGCGCGGACGTACTGGGACGAGGCTACGGCGCTGTTTCGCCCCTGCCCCGGTCGCTAGAGCCCGCACCAGACGCGCGCGAGGCGAGCGTCGCGAGGCCGAGCGATTGATTGACAGCGTGTGCTCGTCCCGTACGATCTCATGCAGTCGCCGCACTGCGTTGGCACCCGAAGGAGATCCGTGACTCAGCCCGCCCCGATGAATCCCGCGCCTGCCAACGCCGGCGACCCTGCGCCGAGCGCAGACGCGAACGGTGCGACGGGCGAGGTGCTCCCCCGCCGTTTCGGCAAGTACACGCTGCTGCGCAGGCTCGCGCAGGGCGGGATGGCCGAGCTGTTTCTCTCGCTGCACCGCTCGGTGGCGGGCTTCGAGAAGCTGGTGGTGATCAAGCGAATCCTCCCCGAGATGTCGAAGGACCAGGGGTTCATCACGATGTTTCTGCAAGAGGCGCGCATCGCCGCGACCTTCTCGCACCCGAACATCGTGACCATCTTCGACGTCGGTCAGGCCGAGGGCTCGTACTTCATCGCGATGGAGCACATCCACGGAGAAGACCTCCGCTCGATCGTGCGGTCGATGAAGCCGAAGAGCGTGACCGAGTTTCCGATCGAGCACGCGATCGCGATCGTCACGGGCGTGGCCGCGGGCCTCGCGTACGCGCACGACAAGCGCGACCTCAACGGCAACCCGCTCAACATCGTTCACCGGGATATTAGCCCGCAGAACGTGCTCGTGACGTTTACGGGCGACGTGAAGATCGTGGACTTCGGCATCGCGAAGGCGACGCACGACACGCGGCCGTCGCACGAGCCCGCCGCCCCCGCGGGCGCGCCGAACGCGCCGCCCGCGCACAAGCCCACGAGCGAGCACCACACGAAGGCGGGACAGCTCAAGGGCAAGGTCCCGTACATGTCCCCCGAGCAGGCGCGGGGCGAGCACCTCGACGCGCGCAGCGACATCTTCTCGGTGGGCGTGATGCTCTTCGAGCTGTGCACCGGGCGCCGTCTGTTTCGAGGCAAAGACGAGACAGAGACCCTTCGGATGATCACCGAGGGAGAGTATCCGCAGCCCTCGCAGGTGAACCCCAGGATCTCGGCGGGGCTCGAGGCCGTCATCAACAAGGCGCTCGCGAAGGACGTCGCGCAGCGGTACCAGACGGGCAGAGAGCTGCAGCAAGACCTCGAGACGCTCTCGCGCGCCGAGGGGATTCCGGTCTCGAACCTCTCGCTCGGCAACTGGATGCAGATGCTCTTCGAAGAGCGTCTTGCCGCGCAGCGCGAGGCGCTCCTTCAAGGAAAGCAGCTCGCCGACGTCCTGGCCGCTGAAGAGCCGCAGGAGTACACGGCGGCGGGCACGATCGGCGGTTCGCTCTCGAGCTTTCAGCCGCAAGAGCCGCCGTCGAAGGTCCCGTACTTCGTCGCAGGCGGGCTCGCGCTGCTCGTCGCGCTGAGCGCGGGCGGCTTCGTCGCGTACCGTGAGAAGAAGCGCGCGTCAGAAGAAGCAGCGATCGCCGCGATCAACTCGGGCTCCATCGTCGTGCAGAGCACGCCGCCGGGCGCGGCGATCTGGGTCAACGGCGGGCCGACGCCGAACCGCACGCCGTTTACGCTGCGCGGACTGCCGACGGGCGCGAGCGCGCGGGTCGCGCTGCGGATCACGGCCGAGGGGTATGCGCCGTTTACGCAGGATATTCGGCTCCCGAACGCGAACGCGAGCGCGACGGTCAACGCGACGCTCGAGCGCGCGCGGGCCAACTCGTACGCGGTGCTCGAGGTCAACACGACGCCGCGCGGCGCGCAGGTGACCGTCGACGGCAGGCAGATCGAAGGGACGACGCCGCTCAACGTGTCCGAGCTCGCGCCGGGCGTCGAGCACACGGTGATCGTGCGTCACCCGGACACGATCGAAGAGACGTTTACCTTCGTGAAGGGCCCCGGAGAGATCGAGCAGCGCACGCTCACGCTGCGCGAGCGCCCGCTCTCGCCGGACGAAGCGTGGGTCAACGCGACGGTCGAGCCGGGCAACGCGCTCATGCGCGTCGGCGATCGCACGATCAACACGGGATCGCCGTACCACGTGCGCGTGCAGGCGAACCGAGTGCTCAACGTGGTGTTCTCGGCGCCCGGCTACGAGTCGACGGCGAGGACGGTTCGCGCGAGGCCGGGGCAGACCTTCGAGGTGAGCGCCGTGCGCTTGTCGCGGCCGTCCTCGACGCCCACGGTCGACCGGACGCCGGGGCAGCTGCGCATCGGCGCGACGCCTTGGTGCAACGTGACCGTGGACGGACGCGCGCACGGAGAGACCCCGGTCAACATCGGGTCGATCTCGCCGGGGTCGCACACCATCGTCTGCACCAACCCCGCGAGAGGCTCGCAGACCCGCCGCGTGACGGTGCAGCCCGGCCGGCTCGAGACCGTCCGAATCACGTTCTGATCGAACGCATCTACGGCCCCTCGTGAGCGCAGCAAACGTCGTGAGCATCGAAGCGGAGCAACAAGCGCCCGCCGCCCCCAAGAGCACCCTCGCTCGTCTTTGGTCAGGTCCGGTCGGAAAATCCCTGCGAGTCCTGCTGGCGGTCCTCCCCCTCGCCTACCTCGCGAAGAAGCTCGACCTCTCGCTCGTGATGGCCAACGCGGGCCGCGTGGGCGCCTCGGGCGTCGCGCTCTCGGTCGCGTGCATGGTGGTGTCCGTCGGGCTCGCGTCGGTGCGCTGGCGAGTGCTGCTGCGCGCGTACGGCGCGGACGAAGGGACGCTGCCGTCGGCGTTCGAGCTGTTCAAGGCGTATTTAGTGGGGCTGTATTTCAACGTGCTTCCGTCCGGCGTGGCGGGCGACGTGGTGCGCGGGTGGCGCGTGGCGCACTGTGTTCCCACGGCGGCGACGAGCTATGTGGTGCTGCTGCTCGAGCGGCTCGCCGGGCTCGTCGGGCTCTTGTTGATCGCGGGCGTCGCGGTGCTCTTCGCGCCCGATCAGGCCGCGCACGGCGCGCTCGGCTACGCGCTCGGCGTGGGCGCGCTCGGCGCGATCGGCCTCGGCGTGCTCTTCTTCGTCTTGCCCCAGCTGCGCGAGCGGTCGCCGAAGCTCGCCGCGCTCATCGAGAAGATCCCCGTGGTGGGAGCGATGTTCGCCAAGATCCCCGCGGCCCGCTCGGCGCGCGGCCCGCTCGCGGCGCTCGCGCTCTCGGTGCTCGTTCAGGGGCTCATCGTGCTCTGCATCGCCCCGCTGCTCATGCCGCTCTCGTCGAGCGCGACGCTCGCCGTGTGCGCGCGGATCGTCCCCGCGGTGATCCTGGTGACGTACATCCCGCTCACGCCCGGCGGGCTCGGGCAGCGCGAAGCCGCGTTTGCGCACTTCTTTGGAGGCGCCGGGGTCGCGCGCGAAGCCTCGGTCACCGCGTCGCTCTTGTTCTTCGCGGTCTTGCTCGGCGTCTCGCTGCTCGGCGGCGTCGTGCTCGCGATCGAACGCGTCACCGCCCGCCGAGGAAACACCGAAGAGCCATGACCCCCGCGCGTCGTGCGTCCATCAGCGCGACCGCCCTCAGCCTCGCCCTCGCGTGCGCCTCGCTCGCGTACACCGCGAGCTTCGACCTCGACCCCTTCGACAGCGCCGAGCTCGCGCTGGTCGCGGTCACCGCAGGCCTCGGTCACCCGCCATCACAACCCGCGCACACCATGCTCGGGTGGCTCGTCACGCGCGGCCCAGTGGCGCCGCTGACGGCGCTCGCGTGGCTCTCGATCGCCCCCGCAGCGCTCGCGTTTTGGCTGGCGATTCGCAGCTCGATCGTCACGCGCGCCGCGCCCGATCCGCTTCGAACACGGGCCCTGTTCGCCGCGCTCTCGCTCGCTTGCGTCGGCCTCGCGCCGGTTCGCGCGGTCTCGACCCGCGTCGAAGTGTACGCCCTCGCCGCGTGCTTCACGGTCGGCGCGCTCGCGCTCGCCCGCAGCGGCACGACCCGCTCGCTCGCCGCCAGCAGCGCGCTGTGGGGGCTCGCGGGGGCGACCAACCCCGTCCTGGCGGCGCAGGGCGCGTGGGCCATCCTCGCGCCGCTGCTGCGCGCGCGACGGTGGCTCGCGGCGCTCTCGGTCAGCGTCGGCGCGGTGAGCACGACCCTCGCGAGCTACGCGTACGCCTTCGCCGCGCGGGCGAGAGAAGAGCAAACGCTCGTGTGGGACGCGCCCCGCGACGCGCGGTCGCTCTGGCGCTTGCTCTCGGCCCGCGACTTCGCGGCGAACGTCTCGCTCACGGCGACGACCTGGCTCTCGAACGCCCTGTGGTTTCTCTGGGACCTCACGCGCGCAGGGGTCACGCCGCTGCTCGCGCTCGGGCTGTGGGGGCTCGCGCGCAAGGACGAGCACGGCCGACACCCGTGGCTCGGCGGGCTCTTGTTTTCGTGGGTCGTGGGCGTGGCGATGGTCGCGGCCAACGCTCCGTACCGCGGAGAGAACCCGGACTACGGCGGGTACGTCTTGATTTCGTGTGCGCTGGCGTCGGCCGGCTGCGCGAGGCTGCTCCGCGCGCTCGACGGCGAGCGGCCGCGCGCGGCGAACCTCGTCGCGCTCTCGCTGCTCGCCACAGGAGCGCTGCTCGCGCTTCGCGACGGCCGCTCGTCGCACGGGACGCGCGCCATCGCCACGCGCGCGCTCGAGGCAGCTCCGCAGCGGGCGATCGCCGTGCTCTCGTCGGACCACCTGCTGTTTTCAGCGCTGTATTTGCAGGGCGTCGAGGGCCTTCGAAGGGACGTCGTCGTGCTGAACCCCGGCTGGGCGAGCTCGCGCTGGGCCTGGCGCTGGGCGCAGGCGCGCGACCCTTCGCTGTTGGTCGACCTCTCTCCTGGGCGATCGAGAGAGCGCCGACTCGCGTTGTCTCTCGAGCGCCGCGCGGACGGCCGGGCCGTGGTAGCCGAGGACACAGCGCTGCTCGCGCTCGCGGGAGGAGGCGAGTCGTGCCCGCGCGCGCTGCTCTGGTCGAGCCGCGAAGGGTGCGACCCGAGCGCTCGATCGACGGTCGAGACCGTGCGATGGATCCGCGACGGAGCCGCGCGCGCGAGGGCAGCGCGCTCGCGTTGGGACCAGCGCTTGTACTGGTCGACGGCGCTGGTCTTCGGTCAGAGCGCACGGTCGCTCGGGTGCGCGGGGATCGCGGCGCGGGCGTTCGCGGCGGCGCTCGGGCAAGAGCCTCCGTTGCTGCGCGCGTGCGGAGGGCGCCCGATGCCCGCTCGCCCGGTGGACTTGTTGACGGTGAGCGAAGACACGGTGCGCGAAGAGCTCGACCGCACGCGACCGCTCGCCGCGGCGATGCAGTAGAACACTCGCTCGGCGATGACCTTCGCGCTGCCTCATCCAAGCGACGCTCCGACCGTGTGGCGCGCGGTCGCGGCGCAGTTCGCGAGCGACGCCAAGGCGCGCGAGGCGCTGCTCGTCGCGGCGGACGCCGGCAGCGACGCGATCGCGCACGCGGTGTGGCCGGCGCTGATCGCGCGCACCAAGGGAGCGGCGCACGTCGCGACGGTCGCGCACGTCGCAGCGCGGGCGCGGGATCGACGCGCGGGCCCGGGGGTGCTTTGGGCGCTCGCGTCGGTGGCGCTCGGGCCCAAGGACGAGCTGCGCAAGGTCGCCGCCGAGGCGCTGATTCGACCGGTGTTTTCTCGGGATCGCGAGGCGCTCTCGCTGGCGTTTTCGCTCTCGGCTCGGGTGGCCTCGGCCCGAGGAGCGACGGCGCGAGAGCGGGCCGCGCTGCAAGCGTGGCTCGGCGCAGGAGGCGAAGATCCGCTGGCCGACCGCGACGCGGCGACGACGTGGCGCGCGTGGATCGAGGGCCGCGAGCGTCCTGCGGCGCTCGACTACGCGCTGGTGATCGCCTGTGCGGGCGCGCGCAGGGCCGAGCTCGAGCACCTTCGCGCGGTGGCCGAGCACGTGATCGTCGCGCTGTTCGCGACGGCGAGCGGCGAGTGCGCGGCGCTGTGGAGGTGGCTCGCGACCGGCGGAAGCGACGGCGCAGAGGACGACGGCGCGGGCCGCTCGTCGTGGAGCGAGAGCGGACCACGCGTGGTGGCGCTGGGGGCGCTCTCGACGGTGCGCGCGTCGGTGGCGCTGGCGCATCTGGCTCCGCACGCCGAAGCGGCCTCGAGCTTCGACCGCGCGGTGCTCGCGCAGGTGCTTCGCGCGTGCGCGGCGGAGGCGCTGCGCGCGCAGGTCGAGGCGCAGTCGAGCTCGTGGATGTTGCTCGCGGCCAAGGCTGACGAGCGCGCAGAGCGGCAGCGCGCGATGGACTCGGCGGTCGAGCGGGTGTGCGAAGCGCTGAGCCGATCGAAGCTCGACGGGCGAGCGCTCGTGCGGATCCTCTTGGGTCGAGAGTCAGACGAGCGCGCGAAATCCGCGGTGAACGAGCGGTGGTTGTCCCCTGCGATGCGCGTTCGAGCGCTGGGCGTGGCGCTGGCGAACGAGGCGCTGGGCGCGCGGACGATCGCGCTCGGCGAGCTCGCGGACAACGGGGTCGTCGCGGGCGTGCTGGGGCTGCTGCGCGAGATCGCCAAGAGCGACGCGGACGCGATCACGCGGCAGCAGGCGCGGCAGCTCGCGCGCGGGTGAGCGGGGACGGAGGAGCGGGGACGGTGTTCAATAGTTCACGAACCGGGGATAACCCCGCGAGATCGCGTAGCGCAGTGCCGACAGTGGCTGGCGCACAACGCCAACGCGGACGGAGCGACGGTGCTCAATCGCTCACGAACGCCAGGCGGCTTAGCGAGGGACACACTCAATCAATCCAAGCACTTAACGCGCTCTCGTGAACTATTGAACACCGTCCCCAGACGCTGCCCCAACGCTCACCGCGCGCTGTTGAGCGACCAGTCGTACGGGACGTGCTCGACACGGCACTGCGCCAGCGTCGGACCGCACAGCGTCACGATCGCGTCCCGCCTCGCGCGCGACGCAAACGCCAACACGAAGCGCATCGGCCCTGTGACGCCCTCGACCGGCCGCCCGCGGATCGTCCCCGAGAAGTCCTCGGCGAACCACTGAAACAGCGCGCTCACCCGCAGCGCCCGCGCGCGCGCATCGACGGTCACCGCGGCGCCGTTGACCCACGCGCTCGCGAGCCGATCGAGCTGCGAGGACACCGTCCGCGGACGAAACGCCTGCGACGAGAGCGGCGGGCACGACCGCGCCCCGCAGTTGAGCGCGCTGTGCACGCGCGGGTCGCGAAAGCGCTCGCGAACCTCGCGGTTCTCGATCGCGTCGAGCGTCAGCGACCTGCGGTCGACCCGATGCGTTCGCGCCCGAAAAAACCCGCTGTTCGGCTGCGACTCGAGCACGTTGCGCATGGACTCTGGCGACTCGGCGATGGCCCGCAGCACCGTCGCGTTGTACGCGTTGAGCCAATAGGACAGCCGCGCGTCAGCGGTCGCGAAGGCAGCAGGGGTCGCCGTCGGGCCGTTGTCGGCGAGCCACTGGCAAAACGCACGCAGCTCGGCGATTCGCCCGCGCAGCGCCCGGTAGTCCACGCCATCACCGCGCACCACCGCGCGCAAGAGCGACTCGTACCCCGCGTACGGATCAGCGCTCGCGACGCCCGCGTCCTGCGCCCCCGCTGCGGACGACAGCGTCGACGCGAGCGCGAACAGCGCAGAGCTCACCCATCGCCGAACCGCGCGCTTTGTCATCGAAGGCACCTACGTCCGACGACGAGCGTTGGTCACGGATTCATCGATCATTTCTCGATACCTGCGGCGGACGTGTGGCGTACAGACCTCGCTACCTTGAGCGCGACGACAGAGCGGCCGGTGGACCTGATCATCCCCGCGCGCAACGAAGAAGAGTGCATCGCGGGCGTGCTCGACGAGCTTCCGCGCGAGGCGCTGCGGCGCGTGATCGTCGTCGACAACGGAAGCACCGATCGCACAGCCGAGCGCGCCCTCTCGTGCGGCGCCGAGGTGATCCGCTGCGATCGCGAGGGCTACGGAAACGCCTCGCTCGCCGCCCTCGCGACGATCCCCGTCGCAGACAGCGTGGTGCTATGGATGGTCGCCGACGGCAGCGACGACCCCGCGGACCTCGCGGCGGTCGCAGGCCCGGTGGCCAGAGCCGAGGTCGACCTGTGCGTCGGTACGCGCACCCGCGCAGAGCCCGGCGCGATGACCGCGACGCAACGGTACGGCAGCGCCTTCGCCGCGGCGGCGCTCACCGCGCGCTTCGGCGTGAAGACCACGGACCTCGGGCCCTTTCGGGCGATCCGTCGGGACGCGCTCGAGGCGCTCGGCATGCGCGACACGACCTGGGGTTGGACCATCGAAATGCAGCTCAAAGCGCTGCGCGAGGGGCTCTCGGTGCGCGAGGTCGAGGTCGGCTGGCGCCATCGACGCGGCGGCGCTCCGAAGGTCGCTGGCACCCTGCGCGGGACGCTCGGCGCATCGAAGAAGATCCTCTCGTGGATGACCGCCGCCGCGCTCGGCCCTCGCTTCGACCCGGTGCGATGAGCAGCCGCGTCGCGCGCTCGCTGCCGTGGATCATCGCCGTCGCGAGCTCGCTCGCGTACGCGGTCGCCCGCGCGCCGCTCGGGACCCGCGCGCCCGCGTACATCGCGCTGCACACGGGGCTCGCCCTCGCGCAGCTCGCCCTCGCTCGCGCGCTGCTCGATTCGAATACAGACACACGCATTCAACAGCGCTTGCTCGCCGCGAGCGTCTTCGCGCGGGTCGCGCTCGTGGCGGTCGACCCGTTTACGACCACCGACGTCGGTCGCTACCTGTGGGACGGCGCCGCGGCGCTCTCGGGCCACGACCCGTACGCGCACGCGCCCAACGCGCCCGCGCTCGCTGCGCTGCGCGAGCGTTGGCCGCTCCCGGCGGATCACCACGACGTGGTGGGCTGCTATCCGCCGCTCGCCGAGCTGCTCTTCGCGCTGTGCGCGCTCGGGGGCCCTTCGCTCTCGCTCTGGCTGTGGAAGCTCTCGCTCGCTGTGGTCTCTGCGCTCTCGGCGCGCTCGCTCGCGCGCGCGTGTGAGACCCCCGCGCAGTGGGCCGCCGCGACGCTGTGGCTCTTGCACCCGCTCGTGCTCTTCGAGGGCGGCGTCGGGGCGCACCTCGACGTGCTCACGGGCGCCGCGCTCATCTGGGCGCTGCTCGCGATCGAGCGCGACCGCTGGGGGCGCGCGGGCCTGTGGCTCGGCGTCGCGGTCTCGCTCAAGCTCACTCCCTTGATTGTGTGTGTCGCCCTGTGGCCGAGGGCCCGCTCGCGCTGGCGCTTTCTGCTCGCGTGCGCGCTGCTGCCGCTGCTCACGATCGCGCTGCCCTGGGCGCTCGGGCTCGCCCTGCCCGGCTCGCTCCCCCTCGTCGCCACCCACTGGAACTTCGGCGCCCCCCTCTGGACCGCCCTCTACACGCGCTGGCCCACGAGCGACGCCGTGATCCGCCCCGCGCTCTCGGCGCTCGGCGCCCTCTGGGTGCTCGCCCAGTGGCTCCGCCCCCGCGCGAGCCACAGCGCGATCGCCCGCGACGCCCTGCTCGGCTACGCCGTCACCAACCCCACGCTGTACCCCTGGTACGTGCTCCCGTCGCTCGCGTGCGCAGCGCGCGCCCCGAGCGCCTTCGCCTGGGGCCTCGCCACGGTCACGCCCTTCACGTACGAGGTGATCGACCGCTACGCGCTGCGCCGAGAGTGGACCCCCGCGCGATGGCCGCTCTGGCTCACGGCGATCGTTCCGCTCGCGCTCGCGCTCGCCGCGTGGGCGCACAGGCGCCGCCAGCGAGCTTGAATATCGCTTACGAATTCAAGCGCGCAGCTGCGCGATGGCCTTCTTGACGTCGTCGTTTTCGACCGAAGCCCCAGCGGCCTTCAGGTGCTTGGACGCCACGCCGAAGGCCTGACCTTCGTTCTTCGCCGCGCGGATCGCGTCGGCCACGGGCTCGAGCGCAGAGACCACCGCCGCGAGGTCCAGAGATGCCGGGAGAAATCCCTGGATGATCGAGATCTCTTGCTCGAGCGTCGCCTTCTGCGCGGCGTCCGTCGCGAGGCCGATCGTCTCGCGGTTCGAGCTGACGAGCTTCTTCAACACGGCCACGACCGCGGCGTCGTCGACGTCCTTGCCGGACTTGGTCAGCTCGCCGATGGCGGTGCGGAGGATCTCCTTCTCGACCACGTTTCCCGCTTTCATCGCGGCCATCATTCGCTTCTTGATCTCGTCGAACAGCATCGAACCGCTCTCCTGAATCCCCCAGTGAGGCCCTCGTTGCTACGCACGCAGCGCGCCGTGGTCAACGCCCACGTCGAGGTCTGCTACCCTCTCGAGCGCTGCCCCAATGCTCCATCGACGCCTCTCGCTCTCGCTGCTCGTCACTGCGCTGCACTCGTTTGCTGGGTGCAAACCCAGCGCGCCGAGCGAGCCCGCGGCCCCCACGGTGCAGCCCGCGCGGCCCGCAGAGAGCGCGCGCGAGTTTCGACCGGCGCTCGACGAGTCGCTGCGGCGCATCGCCGACGCCCTGCGGCAGCGCGCCGTCGAAGAGGACGCAGCCGCCCCCGAAGCGCCCCACTCGCCGCGCAGGATCGCCATCGGCGGCGTGCCCGCGATCGACGTGGTCGCCGCCCGCGTCGGCGAGCGATGGACCGTCGCCGCGATCGAGCACGACCGCGTGAGCCTCGGGCTCGCGGGCGCCGAGCGCATCTACCAGCTCAGAGAGCAAGCGCAGCGCCCCATGAGCGCAGCGGAGCTCGCTCGCACCGTCGGCGTCCTGCTCTACTACCCCTACCCGGTCTTCGACGGGACAACCTGGTCGGACACGCCCCTGTCCAACCAGTCCACGGGACGAACCTCGGGCGCGATCCCCGTGCTCACACCGAAGCCGCAGGGAGGCCGAGATCTGATGTTCTCGTTCTTCATCCCCAACGGAATGTCCGGCGCAGGCGACCACTTCGCCCACATCCGCGTCACCGACTCGACCATGCTCATCGACATGGCCCCCAACCCCGAACGACGTTGACCGTGCGCGCGCGAGAGAAGCCACAGCTCGCGCTGTTCTCGACGGAGCACACGCTCACCGACGCCGAACGCGAAGAGCGCGCCGTCATCGAGCGCGCCCACGCCGACGCTCGCGCCATCGCCGACGCCTTGCCCGACTCGCTGCGCTTCGGGACGAGCTCGTGGAGCTTCACCGGCTGGAAGGGCATCGTGTATGCGCACACACATTCAACCGCAGAGCTCGCACGCGAGGGCCTCCGCGAGTACAGCGCGCACCCGCTCTTGCGCACGGTGGGCATCGACCGCGGCTACTACGCGCCCATCCCCCGCGACGACCTCAAGCGCTACGCTGAGCAGACCCCGGACGACTTCGTGTTCTGCACGAAGGCCCCCGAGCTCATCGTCTCGCCCATCATTAGCCAGCACAGAGACAAGCGTCGGGCGGGCGAGCACAACGAGGACTTTCTCTCGGTCCAGCGCTTCGCTGAAGAGATGCTCTCGCCCTTGCTCGACGAGCTCGGCGAGAAGGTCGGGCCCATCTTGCTGGAGTTTCCGCCGCTTCCGCCGGAGGCCCGGATGAAGCCCGTCGAGTTCGCCGAAGCGCTCGACGATTTTCTCAGCGAATTGCCAAGCGAAATCCCCTTCGCCGTCGAGCTGCGAGACCGCGCCCTCTTCACCAAGGACTACCGCGCAGTGCTCTCGCGCCGCCGCGTCGCGCACGTCTACAACTACTGGTCCTTCGTCCCGTCGCCAGGGCAGCAGCGCGCGCTCGTCCCGCTCGACGAGCAGCCCTTCATCATCAGCCGACTGCTCTTGAAACCAGGCACACGCTATGAAGAGCAGCGCGAGGCGTTCGCGCCGTTCGACAAGCTGGTCGAGCGCGACGAGGGCATGCGCGCCGAGGTGATCGGGCTGCTCGAAGAGGCCGCGCGACGAAAGATCCCGGGCTATTTGCTGGTGAATAACAAGGCCGAGGGGTGCTCGCCCAAGACGGTGATCGAGGTCGCAGCGGGGCTCTCTCGGGCGCTGCGGTAGCGCGCAACGCGCGATCCACCCGGTCGCTTACAGCGCGAACGAGCAGCGGCGGATTTGTCCTACGTCGGGAGATTTCGAGGAAACTCCCGCGCTGCGCGGCTGTCACTGCCCTCGCCTGCGGTCGACCGCGGTACACTCGTACGCCTCCGAGGGATCCATGACTGGTGCGACGCTCGTTCACCATCGGTTCGCCGCGCTCGTCGCGAGCGCGTTGCTCGCGAGCGGCTGCTACGTGCAGCTCGCCGCAGGGCTCTACTCCGTGCACGGCGGTCGACCGCTCGGAATGCCCACGCCCCCCGAGCTCTCGCCGTCGTTCGGCGTCAACGCAGGCTTCGCCTACGACCCCGGCGTCCGCGTCATGGCCGGCGCAGGAACACAGAGCGTCAACCTCCCCCAGAACGAACACCGCGCCGTCGCCCTCACCGGCCCCGCGCACGCGCAGTTCGACCTCCCCTTCGCCCACGCTCCCAGCACGCGCTTCGAGCTGCTCGGCCGCGTCGGCATCGGCGGGACCATGCAGTTCGGGTCGATCGCCGCCGTCAATCCCTCCAACAGCGTCCTCGAGATGCGGCCCTACTACGTCGCGCACGGATACCTTCCGCTCACGCTGGATCTCATCGTCGGCGCGCGCTCCTCGGGCTTCTTCAGCGCAGGGCTCTCGATCGCGCCCGGCATGTTCGTTGGCATCAACAACCAGCAATCCACGCTGTGGGGCTTCGGCGGAGACCTGCGATTGACCCTCGCCGTCCCCATCCCCGCAGGGCAGCTCGGGCCCGCGCTCGGCCACATCTTCACCGTGCGATTGACGCCGCAACAAGAGGCAGAGTGGGAGGAGCTGCACGCGCGGCTGCCCGAGATCCTCGCGCGCCAACGCCGCGAGAGCGACCAGCAAGCGAGGCAGCAAGACCTGCGGCAGCACCAGCACTACCTCCAGCTCGACTGCATCCGACGCGGAGCCAGAAATTGCTGACCATGAAGCACTTCACCGCGCTCTCGCTCGCGCTGTCCTCGCTCTCGGGCTGCGTGGTGTTCACCGAAGAGCCCATGGGCCCGTGCTGGGGCCTCTTGTGCGGGGACTGCATCGCCTCGGGCTGCACGTGGGACACCCGCGACCGTCGCTGCGTCGTCGCAGAAGCGTCGGATCCGAGCAACGGTCCCAACCACCGGCGCACGCAGCGGATCGACCGCTGCCCCGCTGAGCAACGCGAGGTGCGCGTCCGGCCCGACGCGAGCGACGCCAACGCCAGCGACGCGCCCGACGCCCGCTGCGGCCACAGCGCCTGTGGTCCGTGCGCGGACGAAGAGGGATGCGACTGGGACCTTCTTGATTCTGTGTGTCGCGCTCGCGGCGCCGCCCCTGTCGGACACCCCGTCGCCACGACGCGGCGAGACTGCAATCCCGTGGATGCCGGTCTGCCGCAGGACGCGCAGAGCGCGCAGGACGCGCACAGCGAAGCAGGGACCATAAGCGACGCCGCGCTGGACAGCGGCCCCGACGCCCTCGCAGACGCCGCGCCAGACGTCGTCGATGGCGCGGCGAGCGATGTGCTGCGCTTGCGCGTCGTCAACGCGCTCGCCGTGGATCGAGCGATCGACCTGTGCGTCGGCCCGAGCGGAGGCCCCAGCGCGCGGCTGATCGAGAGCGGGACGCCCGGCGGACTCCGACGCGCGTTTCGCACGGCGGCCCTCGTCGCGGGCGCGGCGTCGAGCAGCATCGTCGCGACGGTCGTCGACGCGGGTTCGAGCCCGTGCGCGACGGCGACGCCGATCGGCGCGCCGATCACGATCGACCCAGGGCCCGCAGGGACGCAGTGGTTCGTCGTTCACAGCGAGAGCGTCACGCGGTTCGCGGTCGATACGCTCGCGCCCGCGACCCTTCGCTTGCGCTGGCTCACGGTGGCGGCGAGCGCGGGCACGCCCACGTTCGAGTACGACCTCGCCGGCCGCGGAACCATCTCGTGGACCGTGCGCGACCGCTTCGGCTTCAACGCCGACACCATGCTGCCGAGCTACGTGACCGCGCTGCCGTCGGTCGCTGCGACCAACAGGCTGCGCGCGACGATGGTCGGCGGCGCGACGACGATCGAGACGCTGCGCGCGATCCCGACGACGAGCGGGTCGTTTACCGCGGTGCTGGTGCAGACGCCGTCGCACTTCGCCCTGCCTGCGCAGCTGTTGCTGCTCAACGAGGGAGACACGTCGCTGACGCGCAGCGCCGTGTGGTGACTCACCGCGTGTATTCGCAGTCGAGCACGAACGAGCCGCTCGGCCTCCGCCACGCGTAGCGAAACGGCCGCTGATCGCCGTGCGCGTCCGTCGCGTCGCACGCAGGCAGCGCCAGCCGAACGGTGGCCATGTCCAGCCACCACCCCCGCAGCTCGAGCGGAGGAATCTCATGCTCGGTCACGAACTCGAGCCGGTTGATCCCGTACGGGAGCCGAATGTATCCGCCCGCCGTGTTCGACAGATCCGCGGCGCGCGCGCGGTTGACCACCATCGTGACCGGCCCGCGCAGCACGTTCTCGACCTCGATCCGCGGGTTGGCTGCGATCCAGAGCCCCGGCATCGCTGCGCAGCTCATCGCCAGCACCAGCGCGAACTCCCACCGCCGATTGCGCGGCGCGCGCAGCGGCATCTTCGCCGCGCTCGTGCGCGCGAGCCACACCCGCATCTGCGTTCCGCGCACGGACAACACGAGCGCTCGAACCGCGAGCCGCTGCACGATCGCCCGATCGATCAGCCACCCCGCGAGCGCGCTCGCGAACATCACCGCGAACACCCTCGCCAACGACGGCTCGGACGGGACAAACACCGCCAAAAGCCCCGCCCCCACGCTCGCCAACGACAGCGCCGCCAGCGCGCGCTCTCGCTCGTTGCTCACCCGCGCGACGTCCGCGCACCCCGCGCACAACGCGATGCGCCCCGCCGGCTCGTGCTCGTCCCCGTCCTCGCAGCGATAGTCCTTCGCAAACGCCGGTCGCGCGGGCCGCGCCCCGTTCGCCCCGCACGCCCGGCACACCTCGCCGCCCGCAAACGACTGGTGATCGCCGACCTCGACGCGCTCGTCCTCGCGCTCGGCCACCGGTCCTTCGACGCTTCGATACGGAGCCTCGCCCACCGCCAAACTCTCACACACTGCGCAGCACGTGCGCTACCCTCCAGCGAGGGACTGCCATGGACGAAGAGCGGGAGTACACCCACCTGCCGCTGCGTGATCGCCGCGAGTGGCTGCTCGATCGCCTCGGCGACCTCGTCGAGCGCGCCGGCGTCGAGCCGCTCGTGTCGTGGCCGTTGATCGAGCCCGATGGCTGGTTTTTTCCTGACCGTTGGGATCCCGCGGACGACAAGACCATCGAGCGACTGCTGCGCAGGCTGCTCTGGTACGCAGGGCTCGACGAGCTCGACGTCGCCCTGCACGTCGTCGACGAGCCCGCCCGCGACACGCGCGCCAGGCTCGTCGTCGAGCCCGAGCACAGCGAAGCCGTCGCCTGGTACGCCGGCATCGAAGACAACACCTGTCACTTCGGCCTCTACCGCGCGCGCCTCACCACCGGCGACGAGTTCGCCGCAGCCATGGCCCACGAGGTCGCTCACGCCTACCGCCACGTGCACGGGCTCGAGGTCGCGCACAGCGACACCGAAGAGCAGCTCACCGACCTCACGACCGTCTACCTCGGCACCGGCGTCCTCTCGACCAACGGCGCGTACCGCTATCGCTCGAGCTCGACCGGCGGCGGCGCGTTCGCCGGGCACCAGTGGCAGCACAAGAGACTCGGCTATCTCGGCCACGATTCGCTTGCGTTTTTGCTGGCCGCGCGATGCCACCTGCTCGACCTCGACAAGCGCGAGGTCCGCCGCGTCGCTGACCTGCTCGAGCTCACGCAGCGCGCGTGCTTCATCGAAGCCATGACCTACTTCGACGAGCTAGACGAGTCGCTCGCGCACCGATTGCGCCTCGCGCCGCGCGATCAGTGGCCGCCCCTCGAGTCCGCCGAAGCGCTCGTCGCGTGGGACGGAAGCGAAGACCCTCGCGCGCCCTCCGACGCCCCAGCAGCCCCCGTGCACAGCGCGGTCGAGCGCGTCGACGTGGCCCTCGCGAGAGAGCGCGATCGAGCGCTGCCCGCCCTCGGCGCAGGCGTGCTCGCGAGCATCGTCGCCGCCGTCGCGTTCGACGGAGAGTGGCGGGCGGTGCTCTTCGCGGTTCCGTTCGTGAGCTTCGTCGCAGGGCAGCGACGAAAGCGCTACCTCTGCGGCGGCCCCGACTGCCACAGCCCCGTCACGATCGGCCAACGCTGCCCGCGATGCGACGCCCTCGCGCTCAACGAAGAGCACCCGTGGTCGTGAGTCGTGGTTTTCACCGTTGGGATTTCACCCCATAGAAATCCGGGCAGAATCGCCCTCACAGTGCGGCGTATGCGCTCGCCGTTCGCACTGCTCTACCTCTCGATCACCGTCGCCGCGGCCTGCAGCGACCCGACGCAAGTCGACCCCGCGTGCGCCACGCAAGCCGAGTGCGCTGCGGGGCGCGCATGCATCGACGGCCGCTGTCGCACGAGCAACAACACCGACGCAGCCACGGACATCGTCGCGCCCGGCAGCGACGCCGCGCGGGACGCAGCCAGCACGATGGACGCGCGCCCAGCGCGAAGGCTCGCGTCCGTGGTCATCACGCCCTCGATGCCCGTGCTCGCGACCCAGCGCGGGACGCGCGTCGCGCAGGCGTTTACGGCGACCGCGCGCTTCGACGACGGAACCGAGAGCCCCGCAGCGGCTCCCGAGTGGACGCTCAGCGATCGAACGATCGGCGAGATCGGCACCGCGACGGGGCAGTTCGAAGCGAGCGGCTTTGTGGGAGGACAGACCGTCGTGACCGTGCGCGTCCCCGACGGGATGGGCTCGACGATCGCGGCCACGACGACGCTGCGCGTGCGGCTCACCGCTGAGACCTTCGCCGCGGGCGTCGGCCGCGAGGCGATCGCGCTGTTCGCCGACGTCGAGGCCGCGGCCGCGGGGCGCTCTGCGAACGTCGTGTATCCGCTCGACCGCGCGGTGATGCCGCAAAACGTCTACCCCGCGAACATCCAGTGGCTCGAAGGCGCGGCGGGAGACACGTTTCGCGTGACGCTCAGCAAGCCCAACTTCACGGCGACGAGCTACGTCAGGCACACGGGCGCGGGGTTCACCAACAGCTATTTGCCCGAGCTGAGCGCGTGGCAGGCCTTCGCGCAGAGCGACCCGAGCGAGCCCGGAGAGATCACCGTCACGCGCTACATCGCGGCGAGCTCGCGGGCGTTTGCGTCGGCGCCGGTGCGCGTGCAGTTCGCGCCCGGCGCGCTCACGGGCAGCGTGTACTACTGGACCGTCTCGTCCGCGCGCATCGTTCGCATCGACGACGGAACGGCCACGCGCGTGAACTTCATGCCCAACCCGCCGTGGCCTCGCAACCGCGACAGCAACTGCATCGGCTGCCACTCGGTCTCGCCGAGCGGACGCTACATGGCCGGGCGATTGGGCGGAGGATTCAACACGGGCACCGTGTTCGACCTGACGACGGACCTCTCGGGAGCCGCTCCGCCGACGCGCTTCGACCCGACGCAAACGGACTGGTGGTTCGCAGCGTGGAGCCCCGATGAGCGCAGGCTCGTCGCCACGCGTGGGCCGAGCCCCACTGGGCTGGGGCTGCTCGATCCAACGACGGGCGCGCCCGTGGCTGCGATGGGCGCGGGTCTGCCAGCAAACAACGCCACGCACCCGTCGTGGTCGCCGGACGGAACCGCGATCGCCTACGTCTCGGGCGCCTCCGATTGGGGCGTGGACTATCGCAACGGCGACCTCTCGATCGTCCCCGTCACCGCCGCGGACACGTTTGCCGCGCCGAGAGTCGTGCAGCGCGGAGCGACGTTGACCGGGAGAAATCCAGCGCACAGCGCGATCAGCTACCCCGTGTGGACACCCGATTCGAAGTGGATCGTCTTCGCCCACGGCGCGAGCGCGCGATCGAGCACCGAGCCCGCGGCGCTGTTCATCACGGACCGAGAGGGGACGCAGTCGCTACGGCTCGACAACGCGAACGGAGGGCCCGATCAAGCGCTCTCGTTCGAGCCGAGGCTGAGCCCGTTCGACACGGGCGGGTACTTCTGGCTCGCGTTCTTGTCGCGCCGCGACTACGGCAACAGCCTCGCGGGGACGCGCGGGAGCAACCGCGAGCAAATCTGGGTCACCGCGATCCAACGCGCCCCTACCGAGCCCGACGGAACGCCGGGCACGCGCTGGACGTCGGACCCCTCGCGCGTCGGCTACTGGCTTCCCGGCCAAGACCCCGCCTCGCGCAACATCTCTGCCTTCTGGGCGCCGCGTCCGTGCCGCCCCAACGGCGAGCGCTGCTCGGTCGCGAGCGAGTGCTGCAGCAACGACTGCCGTCCCCCCGCGGGCGGCGGCGAGGCCGTGTGCTCACCACCTCCCCGCACCGAGTGCCGCCAAGAGGGACAGACGTGCTCGGTCGACGCGGACTGCTGCGACGGCCTCACGTGCTTCAACCGCGCGTGCCTGCGTCGCCCGGGGTGAAGCGAGCGCGTGCGAAACGCTCGCTCATGTACGTGGCACACGCACTGCTACACAGCGCTGCATGACACGCACGTCCCTCTCTCTCTTCTGCGCGTTTTCTGTGCTTTTTGCCTCGTCGATCAGCGCTGCCCAGAGCCAACCGCAAGACTCGACCGTCGTCCTCGCGCCACAGCCCGTGAGCCCCGTGGCGCTGTCGCCACAGCCCGTCGCCGAGGGCCCGCGGCTGCGCGCGTCCTTCGGCGGCTACGGCGGCGCGGTGATCGCGACGCAGAACCGCTCGTTTGGCGCGGGGCCCGGGCTCTATTTCGACATCGGCGTGCAGGCCAACAACTACCTCGCGCTGTACGCGCACGGCGCCTTCGGAACGCTCTTGTTGATCAACGCCGCGCACGCCTCGGCCATCGTCGAGGTGACGCCCGTGCGATGGTTCTCCGTCGGCTCTGGCGTCGGGCTCATGGGACACATCGGCGCCGGCAGCGGCAGCGGCTGGCAGATCCCGCTCATCGTGGGCTTCAACATCGGCTCGAATCGCTGGCCCACCGGCGCGCGCAGCGGCCTGCGGCTCGCGATCGACGGGGGCATCGGACAGACGTTCGCGAGCTCGCCAGAAGCGTACGTGCACATCGGCGCGAACGTCGGGTACGTGGTGTTCTGAACGAAGGTCGAGCGCTCAGCGCAGCGCGGCCATCAGCAGCACCACGAGCGCGGCGAGCACCACGAGCGCGCCGGTGATCATCGCGATGAACGCGACCCAAGGCTTGCGGTCCACCAGGCGCCCGGCCTCGCGCGTCATGCGCTTGGTCATCGTGATCGCGCACTGGACCTGGCAGCGACCTTCGAGAATGGCCTGCAAATACTCCATCATTTCGGCGGCGCTCTGAAAGCGCTCCTCGGGCTTTTTCGAGAAGCCCTTGTGAAACATGTGCAGGTACTCCGCGGGAGGGCAGCCCATCGGCGCGTCGGCGTACCAGCCCATCTCGTGCACAGGGGTGTCTTCGGACACGATGGAGGTGATCATCGCGGCCACCGTCTGCTTGTCGTGCAGGTAGTGCTTGAGCCCCAAGAGCTCGTGCAGCATGACCATCGCGGAGTACATGTCCGAGCGCTCGTCGATCTGATCGTTGAGGCCGAGGGCTTGCTCGGGGGACATGTACGCGGGCGTTCCGATGAGCGAGCCGTGGCGTGTGGAGTAGCGACGGCCGTGCCTGCTGCTCTCGGCTTGCTTGTCGCCGTCGGGGTCGTCCGCGTCGGTGCGGCCGCCCATCTCGCCCTGCCGCTTCACGGGCTTCGCGATGCCCCAGTCCATGAGCATCACTTCGCCGTACGGCCCGACCATCACGTTGGCCGGCTTGAGGTCTCGGTGCACGATCCCGTTGGCGTGCGCGTAGTGCAGCGCGCGCAGGACGCCCAAGAAGAGCTCGACCCGCGCCTCGACCGTGTACTTCGCGCGGTACTTCTCGTCCCCTTCGCGCAGCCTGTCGATCACGCCCTCGAGGGTCTCTCCCTCGACGTACTTCATCACGAAGAAGTACCGGCCCTGCTCGTCGATGCCGACGTCGTGGATGGGCACGATGTTGGGGTGCTCGAGCTGACCGACGATGTGCACTTCGTCGACGAAGCGGGCCATGCCCGCGGCGGTGAGCGCCTCGGGGTGCAGTCGCTTGAGCGCGATCTTGCGGCCGATGTCCTCGTCCATCGCGAGCGCGACCTCGCCCATCCCGCCCTCGCCGAGCTTCTTCACCTCGTTGTACCGAAGCTTGTTGCGCGGAACGAGCCGGATCTCCGTCCCGTCTCCCTCCACGCCCGGCAACACGGTCGACACCTTCGTCGTGCGCGTCGCCTCGATGCGCGTCGCCGTCGGATCCGCAGCGAGCGTGTTGGCGAAGGACTCTTCGGCCATCGTCGCCGCCGTCGCTGCAGCGCCGGTCACCGCGGTCGGCGCAGCCGCCGTCACCGCGGTCGACGCCGCCACCGCTTGCGGCTCTTCGTAGCCCACCGTGCGAGACACTGGCCCGTTCGTGTTCGTTGCGCTCATCGTATTTCTCACTGCTCCGCGCGTTCATCGACCGCGACGCACGGTCATGTTCGCAGCATAGAGTCCGAGCGCGTGGATCTGGATTCCCTCTCAACGATTCTTCACGGGACGCACACAGACCGCCACCACCGTGGCGACTGCGGTATCCGGCCGCTCGTCCCGCCGCCATGAACCGCGATTCACCCGATAAAATACGGCACTTTCGTGTGATCCGAGAGGGATCACCGCCGATCGTTGGGCGTACAGTGTCGCGTAGGTCATGCGACGCAGAACCGGTCTCTGTCTGACAGCCGCGGGCGCCCTCTCCTTTGCGGCCCCCAACACCATGGCGCAGTCCGTCCAGGGCAGCGCCACGCTGGGCGCCTCGGTCGGCCCCGTCGCAGCCAACGCCAACGTCTCGGCCAGCGTCTCTGTCGCGCGACCCGCGCGCGAGGACATCTCGGCCGCGCTCGGGCGCATCCCTTTGCGCATCGGCGCGCACGGCGGCGTCGGCTGGACGCGCTCGTGGGACAGGCCCCTGCTCGACGGGTACGCCACGGAGCTCGGCGGCTCGCTCGGCGTGTGGGCAACGCCGTGGCTCGCCATCGAAGCGCGCGGAACCTACCTCGGCCTCCTCCGCCGCCACGCCGACGTCGACGGCAACAGCCGCGCGGACGCGAACCTCGGCTACTTCGAGGGCATCCTCGCCGTGGCGCAAGCGCGCTTTCGCCTGAGCGAAGACAGCGAAAAGGCGCGCAACGGCTGGTCGTTCTCGATCGGCGGCGGGGCGCTCATCCCGTGGGCCAACGCCGAAGGCCGCGGCGTCGGCCCGGTGCTCGAAGCCGCCGTCGCGCGGCACGTCGGCGTGATCTCGAACAGCGGCTCTGCGCTGGACGTCTCGTTCGAGCTGCGCGCGCGCACGGGGCTCGGGTCGATGATCGAGTACCAGTCCATCGTCGGCGGGATCGGCGCAGCGTGGGAGGGCAACCAGCGCGTCGGCGCGCGCACCACCACGGGCCCAGGCTACCGCCCCGGCCACACCGCGGGCATCGAGGGCACGGTCGGCGGCTTCTTCAGCGCCCCCAACCTCGCAGGAACCAACATCCTCTGGTCCAACGCCGGCGGAGGCTTCGGGCTGCACGCCGGGCTGGTCTTGTCCCCCGGCTTCGAGCTCATGGCGCGCGCTGGCTACACGGGCCGCGGCGCGGGTCGCAAAGACGAAGACTGGCTGCACTTCGGCTTTCTCGAAGGCGGCCTTCGCGCGCGCTGGTACCTCTTCTTCGCCGAGGCCGACGGAGGTCTGTTCGCTCCGTTCGGGACCTTTCGGGACCGCGTCGCGGCGAGCCCATTTGTGGGCGGAGCGCTCGGCCTGCGACTGCCCTTCAACCGCGCAGAAGACCCGGGATTTCGCTTTCTGCTCGGCGTGCGCGCGCGGGTGGGCCTCACGGAAGAGCGCGCGTTCGACGGGCTCTTCTTCATGGGCGGGATCGAGTTCGAGGGAGGGCCGCACCACGCGGCGCTCCCGCGGTTCGCGCCGCCGTCGATCGAGATCAACGCGGGCGCAGGGATCGGGACGGGCGTCGGGACGGGCGCGAGCGTCGGGACTGGCTCTGTCTCTCAGCCCACACAATCAAGTCAGCAGAACAACTCCAGGGCGAACATCAACAGCCCTGTGGTGCGCGTGCCCGCCGAGCCCGCGCGCATCCCGCTGGCGATCAACGTCGGCGTGCACGCTGGGTACATCGCCCCGATGTCCGCCGCGCGCCTGCAGCGCACGGTGGGAGAGCTCTCGCTGACCGCCTCGTGGGCAGCGGCGCACTGGCTCGCGCTCGACGCGCGGTTCGCGTGGTTCGGCGCCGCAGCGCGCACCGAAGACCTCACCGGGGACGGCCGCGCAGAGAGCACGTTCGGCGGTTTTGGCGGCCCGCACCTCTCGCTCGGCGCGCGCTTTCGCTGGCTCGACGACACGCACGACCAACGCTACGGCTGGACCTTCGGCCTCGCGGGCGGAGCGCTCTTGCCCACGTCGGGCCCGCTCGCGTCGCGCGGCCCCGGGGCGACGATCGACCTCGCGATCGCCCGCGAGTTCGGCTGGATGATCGACCGCTACAACGCCTTCGGGCTCGCCGTCGAGCTGCGCGGCCGCTCGGGCTTGGGCGCGTGGGGCGACTACCAGACGGTCCTGCTGGGCTTGCGCGCGTGGTGGGAGGGCAACGTCCAGCGCGACCGCACACAAATTCAAGTGACCAGCGGATATCGGCCCGGACACACGTTTACGTTCGACGGCGGGCCGGCGATCTTCCCGATGGGCGCGGCGCGCGCGGACGGGCAGCGCTGGTTCGGAGACTTCGGCGGGCACGTCGGCGTGAGCGCTGGCGCTGTGTTTACGCCGGGATTCGAGTGGTACGGCCGCGCGGGCTACCTGCACCGACCGGGCATGGGCGGGCGCGACGACCTCGCGGCGATCACCGCCGAGACGGGCGCGCGCATGCGCATCGGCTGGCTCTCTGCCCGCGCCATGGCCGGCTACGCCGCGGTGCTCGGAACGCAGCGCGACGAGGTCCAGTCCGCCCTCTACGCTGGGGCCGGTATTCAAGCGCGCCTCGCCGTCTCCGAGCGCGTTCGCCTGCTCGCCGGCGTCGAGGGCCGCTTCGCGCTCTCGAGCGAGCGCGCGCTGGACCACGTCGCGCTCACCGTGGGCTTCGAGTACGAGGGCGGGTCGCAGTTCGCCGCTGAATTTCCCCGCAGAACACGCTACGTCGAGGACCCTGCGCCCGGCTATCAGGGCGTGGTCACCAACCCGACGCCAGCGCCGACGAACAGCGCGACCGTCGTCACGCCCACGATCACCAACGGCGGCGTGCGCGCGGGCGGCGCGATCAGCGCAGGCGGCGGCGTCGAGGTCTCCGCTGGCGTGACCGCGCCGATCCGCCTCTCGTTTGGCGCGGGAATCACCGCGGGCTCCCGCGGCCTAGGCCGCTTCGAGCTCGACGGCTCGGGCGGGGCGTACACGCTCGCGGTGGGATGGGTTCCGACGCGATGGCTCTCGCTCGAGCTGACGGGAGGGCTGCTCTCGACGCAGGGCCGCAACGCCGACGCCGACGGCGACGGCCAGGTCGAGCTGCGCCGCGACGGAATCCTGCAAGGCACACTCACCGTCGGCCCGCGCTTTCGCGTGCTCACCGACGACTTCGCGCGCTTCGGCTGGAGCTTTCACCTCGCAGGCGGCCTCGTCGCGAGCCCGGTCGGCGTCGGCCCGCTCGGCGAATTCGCGGTCGCGCACCATCTCGCGGCGATCACGGACTCGCACATGGCCTTCGAGCTCGGCATCGAAGCGCGCGGCCGCCTCGGATGGATGCCCCACCGCGACGTCCCCTCGAACGGCGAGCTCTACCAAGGGCTCACCGTGGGGCTCACCGCTGCGTGGGAAGGCAACGTCCGCCGCAACAGCGCGCCCATGACCGACTCGCAGCTCGGCGAGACCCTCTCCCTCGAGGGCGGCTACGGCCTCTCGCTCGGCGGCGCGATCGGCGCGCGCGCCAACCTCGGCGCGGGCGTCGGCCTGCTCGGCGTGCGCACCGGTCTGGTGTTCACCCCTGGCTTCGAGTGGAGCGTCCGCGCGGCGTACACCTCTCGCAACGGCGACAGAGACACCGCGACGCACGAGTACTTGTTGGCCGAGAGCGGTCCGCGCTTTCGTTGGGGCTGGGCGTACGGCGAGCTCGCCGTGGGCTACGCAGGGACGATCAACGCGTACCGCGACGCAGTGGCGGGCGCGCTCACGGGCAGCGCGGGCGCGGGCGTTCGCTTCGGGCTCACCGGGCGCGGCCATCACTTCGGCGTGACCGCGGGCGTGCAAGCGCGCTTCGGGATCTCTTCGGAGCGCGCGTACGACGGCATCTTCTTGATGGCCGGGATCGAGTTCGAAGGCGGACGTCGGCAGGCGCATCCCTTTCCGGACATCGCGCCTGCGCCGTCCCCGCGCAGGCCCGCGGGCCCTGCGGTGATCGAAGTTCCGACGACCTCGCCGCGCTATCAAGTGACGGGAGGGGTGACGCAGACGCACACGGTGACGATCCCCTCGCGCATCGAAGTCGGCGTAAGCGGTTCGGTCGTGTTGGGAGGCGCGACGGCGGTCAACACCACGGTTTTGCCGCCGGGTGCCGTCGTCGATTCCACTGCGTTCGGCACAGGAACCGTCGTCTCAGTCGACGAAATCATGGTGATGCTCCCCGGCGTCGACGGCACGGTGCGCGCGCTCGACGTCGTGTTGCGCGCGGGCAACAGCGCGGACGTCGTGGCCGTCGAGCAAGCGCTGCGCGCGGCGATCGCGCGGCGCTATGCGGGCACAGCGATCCAAGCGACCGCCCGTGTAATCGTGGGTGGTAGCGCGTCGGGTCGATTCGAGCTCGAGCTGCGCGCGCGGTGAGCGAGAGAATGGCCCAGCATTTCAACTCTGGTCTGTACCGAGCGCGGCGGCACTGGGTAGGCTCGTTGACTGCGAGGGTTCGCACACAGTGACAGTCAAGGCTCAACCTCCGACGCCGCCCGCGAAGAAATCCAATGACCCCTACCTCGGCCGCGTGGTCGCAGGTCGCTATCGACTCGAGCAGCGGCTCGGCGAAGGCGGTATGGGCGTCGTGTACCGCGCGCGGCACGTGCTCATCGATCGAACGGTCGCGCTCAAGCTCATTCGCCCGGATCTGCGCGGCGAGTCGCACTTGCGCGCGTGGATGCTGCGCGAAGCGCGCGCGGCCAACCGCGTCGATCACGCGCACATCATCGACATTCACGACATTGGCGAGACCGAAGAGGGCGAGCTCTATCTGGTGATGGAGTTTCTCATGGGGACGCCGCTCTCCACGGAGATCTCGAAGGGACCGTTTCCGATCGCGCGCGCGGTGGACATCCTCGAGCAGATGGGCGCCGCGCTCGGCCGCGCGCACGACCTCGGCGTGGTGCACCGCGACCTGAAGAGCGACAACATCCATCTGACCAACCGCGGCGGCCGCAAGGACTTCGTCAAGATCCTCGATTTCGGCCTCGCTGCGCTGGCGCGCGACCCGCGCCTCGCCCCCAAGGGCGCAGTGTTCGGAACGCCCGAGTACATGGCCCCCGAGCAAGCCCGCGGCGAAGACGCGATCCCGCAGAGCGACCTGTACGCGCTCGGGATTCTCTTCTTCGAGATGGTCACCGGGCAGCTCCCGTTTCGCTCGCACGACCGCGAGACGCTGCTCGAGATGCAGCGCAGCGGTCCGCCGCCGAACCCGCGCATGCTGCGCCCGGACCTGCCGCCTTCTGCAGAAGCGATCATCCTGAAGCTCCTGCAAAAGACCTTGGACAAGCGCTACAAGGACGCCCACCACCTCTCGGAGGACCTCAAGGCGCTGCAGCGCTCGATGCCGTCGTCTCCGTGGGAGGTCCTGCAGCTCAGCGACGCGCCGGTGCAGAGCCCCGCGCCGCCGCCGGCGCCGAGCGCGGGCGTGGCCGAGTGGGCGACGCGCGCGGCGCACTTCGCGCGCATGGTCGCTCGCGCGTGGCCGGGCAACGAGGTTCCCAACGAGATCGCCGGTCACCTCGAGAGCGCGTGGACGCTGGCGAGCAGGGCGTCGAAGCTCGAAGGCGAAGTGGCTTCGCTCTCGCGCAGGCTCGAGGCGCTTGAGAAGCGCGGCCGCGCGCTGCGCGCAGAGATCGGCCGCAAGGTCGAAGAGCTCGCCCACGAAGAGTCTCGGGTGCTTCGCGACGCCGCGACCGAGTCCGAAGCGGTCTCGGACCTGCGCGACAAGCTGCAGATCGGCGAGAAGTCCCTCGTACAAGCGCGGTCGCAAGCCGAGCAGCAAGAGCGCGCAGGCGCCTCCGGAGCGACGCTGCGCGCGGTGCACGAGCAAGTGGGCGCGGCGATCGCCCGCGTCGAGATGCGCCGCGAGCAGCTGATGGACCGCGAGGCCAAGGCTGCCCGCAAGGACACACAAGCGCGGGACCTGCGAAGGCAGATCGAAGAGCTTCGCGGGCAGCTCTCGCGCTACGCAGAGGCGCTCGAAGACGACCTCGCGCAGGGCCGCGAGAAGGTGACGAACAAGACGCGCGAGGGACTCGGGCTCGAGAAGAGCTTCTCCGAGGCGAGCGACGCGCTGCTCAAGCACCTGCGAGGCCGGCCCGAGTGCCGAGACCTGTTCGAAGAGCTCGCGCGCAGGCAGCCCTCGAGCGACGACAAGCTGGACTGAGCACGACGGCGAAGGGGGGCCAGCTGGCGGGGGCCGTTCTGTGCGCGGGATTTGCGCGGACGCGGGAGCCGCGTTTGACCGCTGTTTTCGCTCTGTGATACCGCCGAAGCCGTGACTGAACGGCGATTCATTCGACGCGGCGAAGCGGCATCGAGCGAAGGGCGCGCCAAGGGCGGCGGGCGCAAGCGCACCGACGACAAGCGCGAGCGGATCCTGCGCGCAGCGGTGAAGGTCTTCGCGAAGAAGGGCTTCTACGCCTCGCGCGTGAGCGAGATCGCGAAGGCCGCGGGCGTCGCCGACGGGACCATCTACTTGTACTTCGACAGCAAGGACGACGTGCTCGAGTCGCTGTTCGAAGACAGGACCGAGCGGCTGCTCACCGCGCTTCGCACAGAGCTCGCGAAGCACGAGGGCGCGAGCGCGCGTCTGCGACGGCTGATCGAGATGCAGCTGGGGCTGCTCGAAGGGCAGCGAGAGCTCGCCGAGGTCATCACGGTGAACCTCAGGCAGAGCACGCGGCTGCTGCGGCAGTACGGCTCGAAGCGCTTCGTCGAGTACCTCGAGTTCATGGCGTCAGTGATCGCGGACGGACAGCGATCGGGGGAGTTTCGCGACGACGTGTCGCCTCGAGTGATGGCGCGGGCGTTGTTCGGCGCGCTCGACGGGGTGACGTTGACGTGGGCGCTCGGCGAGGCGCGCGCTGGCGGCCTCGACAAGGCGGCGGCGCAGCTGGCAGAGCTGTGGCTTCGCGGCCTCGAGAAGCGCTGAGCTCAGCGGGCGCGCAGCTCGACGACCGCGTCGCTGAGCGCGTTGGCGCTGGCGGTGCGGGGCAAAAACGACTGCAAGAAGCCCGTGGCGTCGTGCACGGACGTGAAGGTCTTCACCTGGTGAGCGGGGCGCAGCATCACGGCCATGCCCGTGACGACGGCGCGCACGGCGGCCGCCGCGAAGCCGTCGCTCTCGACGACGTTGGCGAGCGCGCGAATCTGCGACGACGCGCGACGCATCTCGTCGACGATGAGTTCACGAATGGGCCCATCGGGGATCGAACAGTTGCGACCGAGCACGGCCATGAGCGCGAACTCTTTGTGCGAGCGAGACATACGCGTCAGCGAGCTGACGACCATGCGCGCTTGCTCCATCGTGGGAGTCTCGTCCCACACCGCGATCGTGACCGAGCCGAGCACTCCTGAGCACACCCTCCCCTGGCGTTGAACTTGTTCGAGAAACATGAAGGGTCCTGTGTTGTTGCGCCCGCACGCGTTTGTGAAGGGGGTGCAGTTTAGTCCGACTCGCTAGGATGGAGCACACACAAAACTGTTGTCACAATGGCTCACACGCCCGCACACCGCGCACACGCCCGGTCGCCAGCGTATTTCTGGGCAGAGGGAGCAGCAGCGAGTCCATTTCATGAGTCGTGATTCATCCGACAGGGCCTCTGAAATAACGAACCAATACGGGTGTCGCCGACAGGGTGAGCGACGAATTCTCTTTTTTTCTCTGGCACTTTTGCCGATCCGCCATATTTTACGTTGTCTGTTCTTTTGCCCCTCACCGGGCTGCGCGGAGGAGAGCACGAATGCGGATCGCTCAGTTTGCTGTGGGTCTGTCGATCACCTGTGCGTTGGGCGCGTGCGCCCCTGTCGAGGATTCGAACATCGCTCGGCCAGGCGAGCTGAGCGCAGCGACACCGCAGGACCAAACGGACCTCGACGCGGTGTTCGCCGCGGCGCGGCTGCGGGGAGATCGCGCGCAGAGCGCGTCCGAGTGGCTCTCTCGCAGCGCGGCGCGGTTCGAGAGCGCGGCGCCGCGCCCGGTGGCGCAGGGGGCGAGCGAAGGGCAAGCGGTGCAGGCGATCACGACGACGGCGATTCCGTTTACCGCGGCGACGTTCGGGCAGGGCGTCGTGACGAAGGACGTCGAGGCCGACTCCGTCGTTGTATTCGCAGCGCAGCCGTCGCCGACGGCGGGCGGCGCGCCGAGGATCTTCGGGTACACGCAGCTCGGCGGGATTCCCTTCGAAGTGGCGATGCCTGCGGGGTCGCCGCTGAACGTGCCGCTGCGCATCGTGTCGGTCTCGTCGCAGCGGACGGGGCTGTTTCGCACGCAGGGGACGCTGTTGTTGCTCGACGCGGTCATTCAGCCCGCGCAGCTGTTCGACCCGCTCGCGACCAGCAGCTTTCGCGTGTACGAAGTGAGCTATTCGTGGTCGCCCGCGAACCTCGTGACGCCGCTCGCGCTCAGCGTCACCAACACCTACACGATCGCCCGCAACAGCAATCCGCCCACCATGCCGCCCAACGGAATGGTGTACCCGTCGGGCCTCACGCGGCTGCGGGACGGATCGATCGCCGTCGGCGACGAGGCGGGGCAGCTCTTCGTCAAGAAGGCCAACGAGCCAGTGTTTCTCCCGCGCTTCGCGAATCCGTTCTACGGCTTCGGGCTCAACGGCCCCCTCTCGGTCCGCGGCCGCTACTGGAACGGCAGCGCCAACGTCGTCGGCGACGTCTCGTTTCTGCCGCCGGGCCCGGCGCCGGGCGTCGGGTTCTTTCCTGGGCACCATGACGTGCAGTCCGTCCGCGGCGCGACGGCGAGCCAAGACCGCGTGTGCCTCGTGGTCGGCTGCGGCAGCAATTATTCACCCACGTTCGAGCTCATCCCCGGCTGCGGCCCCGCCACCGGAATCAGCTGCGTCTCCGCCGACGCCCTGCTCGACGACTCGATCTCGCCGCTGGCCAAGCCGATCGCCCCTGTGCTCGCCGGCCCGGGCTCTGAATACATCGACGGCGTCGCGGTCGTCGGCCAGAATCTCTACTACGCCCGCGGACCTGCGGACGCTGGCAACGTCGGGTGCGCCTACGGCAACTCGATCCGTCGCATCAACCTCGGCGCAGCCTCGCCCACGTCCGAGCTGCTCTATTGCGACACGAGCTCGTTTACCCGGTTCAACTGGACCTCTGGGCTCGCCGCGCGCCAGGTGCTCCCGGGCGTCACCGTCGTGTACGCAGGCCAGGGCCAGGAGATCAACTCGCTCGCGGTCAACAGCCTGCTCACCGCAGATCGCTTCACGTCGCAGACCGAGCTCGGCGGCCTGATCGTCCTGAACTGATCCCGACCCCGACGCTACGCCGCGCCGAGAAACGTCAGCAGCTCGAGCGAAGAAAGCGCAGCACTTCGCCAAGCCAGCGATCAGCGATCGGCCGCGGCTCCATGCGTGGAATGTGCCCCGCCCCGCTCAGCACCATCGCCGATGCGCGGCCTCCGCCCGCGCTGCCGTAGGCCGCCGCGAACAACGGTAGATCCGACGGGAGCGCGATGTTGTCGAGGGCGCCCTGCAACACGAGCGCAGGGACCTTCGCCCGCGTCGCGTCGTACCAGGGCAACACCCGCGGCTCGAGCAGCGGCGCGATCGCGTACCGCCCAGGCTGCGTCGCGAGCACTGCTCTCGAAACAGCGGGAGACGAGTTGGCCAGGATGTTCGCGTAGTAGGGCGCAGAGACCTCCAAATATCCCCCTGGAATCGACGAGAGAAACGACAGAAACGCGGGGCTCTGAAACACGTGCTTGAACTTTCTCGTCCCGTGTTCGAAGAGCACCGCGGATAGAACGCACGAGCGAACATCGCCGTCGTCGTCGGCGAGCTCCGTCGCGATCGCTGCGCCGTTGGACTCTCCCAACACGTCGACAGGCGAGAGCCACCGCAGCGCGCGAACGTGTCGAAGCGCAGCCCGCGCGTCGTCGACCAACATCGCGTGCCGCGCGTCCCGGCCGTCGGGCGGCAGCGAGCTTCGACCGACCCCCGCGTACTCGAGCGAATAGACGAAGAACCCTTCGTCCGCGAGCGCGCTCTGCAGGCGGTAGCCGTCGACGTCGATTTCGTAGACGCTCTCGCGACAGATGGGCCCTGGCAGCAGCAGGACCGCGCGGCGCGGAGAGCTGAGCAGCCCCCGGAGCGTGAACCGCTCGCGCACGAACACCGCGCGCCCCTCGCCCACGGAAACGTGGTGGTCGAACACGAATCGCTCGGCGAGGGACTCGGCGCTCACCCGCTCGGGAGCAGCGATCGCAGCCGCGACGGACGCAGGCAGCGCGGCGCCCCACGAGCGCTCGACCATCGCGCGCAGCTCGACCGACGGCGCGCGGCCGATCGCGCGCGGCGCGACGGTCGGCGAAGGGGACGCTGCGATCGGTTCTGGTTCGATCGCTGGACGCGCAGGCAAATCCGCGTTGGGCACCGGCGGCTTCGCGGGAAACGGTCCGAGCGCCACGTCCCCCACGCGGATCACCATGGCCGCCGCGGTGGACGTGCTGCCAATGGAATAGAGCAACACCAGGTCGCCCCGATTGACCTTGCGCTCTTCGAGCGCGTGGTAGAGCGCCGCGGGCGCGAGCACCGCGCCGACGTTGCCGTAGCGAGGGTAGATCGAAAGGTACTTGTCCGACGAAATACCGAGCTCGCGCGCGCAAAAGTCTGCGTACCAAGCGGTCGGGGTGTTGAAGACGAAGAAGTTGATCGAAGCGAGAGAGACGCCCGCGTCGGCGAGGGCTGCGGCCACTGCTCGATGGAGGTAGGGCTCGGCGGTGTTCTTTGCGATCGCGCCGGAGCGAGGCGTGCCGAGGGTCTCGAATCGGGTTCCGTCTTCGCCGTCTTGAAAAGACTGAATGACGAACATGTCATTCGTCTCGACGGAGTTGAACACGTGCCCGCCGAGCACGCCGAACCCCTCGGCGGCCGGCTCGATGATCATCGCTGCTGCGCCGTCGCCGACGAACCATCCGACCGAGTCGTCGTCGCGCACTTGCACCGAGTTCGACGTGGACGACACCACCATCACTCGCTCGTGCGACCCCGACTCGACCAACTGGCTCGCGAGCCTGAGCCCGACGAGCGAGCCCGAACAGGCAGACCCGTAGTTGATCGCCGGGCCCGAGAGACCGAGCTCGGCCGCGAGATACGCAGCGTTTCCGACGCCCAAGCGATCGCCGACGAACGACGACACCAGGGTCAGCCCCACGTCCCCAGCGCCGAGCCCCGCCGCGGCGAGCGCGCCGCGCGCCGCGCGCGCCTCCATCGACAACGCCGTCTCGTCCGGCGCTCGCACGCGACGCTCGACCGCGCCCAAAAACGGGTCCGACCGATAGGGGTCCATCACCTCGTCGAAGGCGCTTCGCTTCGATCCGTCCTGACGCAGCCAAATCGCCGCGAGGCCGAACAGCTCGGCGCGCTCGACCATCGTGGGATACTTGATTCGCCAATAGTCGTTGGTGCGCAGGACGCTCGGAAACCCGAGCGCCAGTGATCGGATCCCCGCGCGTCTCGTGCGGACCGAGTCGAGCGCCGGGCCCGGCGCTGAGGGGTGCTTTTCATTCATGCGACTCTCCGTGTTGCCCGCGAATCGCCGCGCCGCACGGCTCGCCGTGGGAGGCGCCGAAAGCGACTACTTCGCAGTAAAATTGCTGATCTCTTTGACTCGTCCGTTGATGGCGAACGCCGCGGTCCGATCGATGCACACGTCGAGCACGACCGGGCCCGTCGTCGGAGCCCGAAGCGCGGCGCGCAGCTCGTCCACGGTCTCGACCCGATAGCCCTTCGCCCCGTGCGCCGCGGCGATCGCCGCGAAATCAACGCGCGGCCCCAACATGGACACGCCGCGACCGTAGATCCGCTGCACGCCGGCCTCGACCATGCGCATGCGGCTGTCGTTCATCACCACAAAGGTGACGGGCAGCTGCTCTTGCACGCACGTCGACAGCTCGCCGCCGTACATCTGAAAGCCAAAATCGCCGCAGATCGACACGACCCGACGCGAGCGATCCGCGAGCGCGTGCCCTTCGGCGGCGCCGATACCCGAGCCCATCGTGCCGAGCGCCGTCGACGCCCAGAACTCGCTGGGATCGTCACAGCGAAGATAGTGAATGGCAAACAGCAGGTGCTCGCCGATGTCCGACGTGAAGACCGTGCCCTTCGGAAGCTCCGACTGCAGAACGGTCAGCACGCGCTCTGGCCGCAGCGGCGACCGATCGCGCTGGCACTCGTCGGCGTCGAGCAGCCGCATTCCCGTCAGGTCGGCGCGACTCGGCCCCGCTGGGATGCGCGCCAGCAGCGCCTCGATGAACCGCGAACAGTCCGCCCCAATGGGGATATCCACTGCGTAGTTGCGACCCATGTTCGAAGGGTCGACGTCGACTTGGATCAACGATCGCGACGGCGTCAGCGCTGGCGACCAGCTGTTCGTGCTCGGCTCGGAGAAGCCACAGCCCAACGCGAGGGTGACGTCCGGTCGATGCTCGGCGAGCCACGTTGATGCGGAAGTGTGCCCGCCGTAACCGAAGACGCCGAGGTAGTACGGATCATCCGCGCGCAGGACGCCCTTGGCGCGGGGCGACGAGATCACCGGAGCCCCCAGATGCCGCGAGAGCTTGCGCACGAGCGCGGATGCGCCGCGCGCCCCCGCGCCCACGAGGATCAGCGGATTGCTCGCGCGCCGCAGCTCAGCGACCGCCGCGAGCAATGCGTGCTCGTCCAAGGCGGGCTCGCTCGTTGAGCGCGCGAGCGTCGACGTCGACTGCACCGTCGCGACCGCCACGTCGAGCGGGAGCGTGAAGAACACGGGCCCTCTCTGCGCGCGCGCCCTCTCGGCGCCGAGGGCGATTCGGTGCGCGACCGCGCCTGGCAGCGACAGCTCTTCACGCGAGACCGTGACCGAGCGCACCATCGAGAGCACGTCCAGCATCGCCGCAGAGCCCTCTTGCAGCGCGCCGCGACCGAAGCGCGACCGTGGAACTTCTCCCGCGATCACCAGCATCGGCGTGCGCTCGCCGTGCGCCGCGGCGAGCCCGGTCATCAAGTTCGTCACGCCCGGCCCAGAGGTCACGAAGACGCACGGAAGAGCACCTGGTCTTGCCTTGTGCTGCCCGATCGCCATGAATCCCGCGGCGCTCTCGTGCCGCACGTGGACCGCGCGGATCGCGCTGCGACCGACGAGCGCGTCGTACGTCGCGCTGATGGCCCCGCCAGGAATTCCAGTGATCACATCGACGCCGACCGACTCTAATGTGTCGATGATGGCGTCCGCGCAGCGTCGCTGAGAGCTCCCTGATCCGTCCATCCTCTGCTCCTTGCCAACTCACGATTCAACGCCGCGAGCGCCGCCCACCCATCCAAAGATCGAGGCGATGACCCAAGCTCGCCCCCAACAACACACATGCTGCTACTCGCCCAACACCCAACCACTCGAAATCGAGTGTGAAGCGAGGCCCTGACGCGGTCAAGGAGACCGCGAGAACACTACGTAAATTGGTGCGCGTGTGCGCTGAGTATGCGCACCAGTGCCCGCGATTCGTCAGCGCCCTGCGTCTGCAGAAACAGGCCGGGGAGATTCGTTGTTGGCTGAGGAGTTTGCAGGGGAGCCCTCGTGGTCGCGCAGCTCGACCGGCCCTCTGCGAAGCGCGTCGAGCCCGCCTTCGACCGCGCCGCGATCGCCGACGACGACGAGGTGCAGCCGCGCGGGGTCGAGCCGCGCCGTGAGCACGCGTCGCACGTCACGCGCGTTGACGCGCTCGATCGCCTGCGGGTACCGCGCGACGAAGTTGTCGGGAAGGTCGTAGACGAACAGGTCGCTGATCGCGTCCGCCGTCCCCTCGGCAGTGGCGAACTGCGCGCGAAATCCCTCGACGATCGCAGTGCGAGCGGTCACCAGCTCGTCGGCCGTCACGTCGCTCTCGCGAATGCGCTGCACTTCGTTGAGGATCTCGGTCGCGGCCGCGGCGGTGTGCCGAGTGATCATCGCGCCCCCCGCGGTGAAGGGCCCTGCGCCGCGGCGAAAGGCGAAGCGCGAGCGCGCTCCGTACGTGTACGCGTGGGCCTCGCGGAGGTTGAGGTTGATGCGAGACGAGAAGACTTCGCCCAGGATCGCGTTGCCGACCTGAAGGCGCTCGAAGTCGGGATCAGACCGCGCGACGCCGGGCGCGGCGAAGATCACCACGGACTGCGGCGCGCGAGGGCGATCGACGAGCCACACGCGAGTGGGGCCCGCAGGCGCAGCAGCGACAGCAGCGCGCGTCGCTGGCACAGCGGTGGCCGGAGCCTCTTGCCGCCACGCGCCGAAGGTGCGCGTGACGAGCGGCCGCAGCTGCGCGAGCGTGATGTCTCCCGCGACGACCAGCGCGCTGTCCTGCGGCGCGAAGTGCGACCGGTAGAACTGCACGATCTGATCGCGCGTGATCGCGCGCACCGTGGACTCGACGCCGGTGAGCGGGCGCGCGTAGGGGTGCGCCTCGCCGTACACCGCGCGGGCGGCGGTGATGCCCGCGACGACCCGTGGAGAGTCGCGCTCGGCGCGGATGTCCGCGAGGCGGCGGGCCCTCCAGCGCTCGATCTCTTCGGGAGCGAACGCAGGGCGCTGGATCACGTCGGCGAGCAGCTCGAGCGCGCGCCCGAACTGCGGCGCGAGGACCTTCACGTAGCCTCCGCCCGAGTCCCAATCCATCGCGGTCGCGTGCTGCGCGCCGATCGCGGCGAACGCGTCGCTGAGCTGCTCGGCGCCGAGCGTGCTCGTCCCCTGTTCGAGCAGGGACGCGGTCATGTGCGCGACGCCCGATTGATCGACAGGCACGTCGTCGGCGCCTCTGCGCGTGACGAACTGCGCCACGACGATGGGCAGCTGGTGTTGCTCGACGAAGTACACGCGCAGCCCGTTGGCGAGCGCGAAGCGCTGGATGCGCGGGGCGACGAAGCGACCGGGCCTACCGGCGGGGGGCGCGGCGCGGCGAAAGTCCGCGTCAGGCGTCTCGCGCGCGGGCACGTCGGGCAGCGCCTCGGGCTCGACCGCAGGCGTGGTGCGGGCCACGAGCTCGGTCGTCGGCGCGCTGGCGTCTGCGGACGGGGCGGGCGCGGCAGCGTCGGGGTTGGCCGAGGAGCCGTTGTTGCCGGACGAAGCGTTGCTGCGAATGGCTCCGTCGGTGCTTTCTCCGCGACAAGCGGCGAGCAGCGAGAGCAGCGAGAGGGCGATGGGGCGCAGGGATTTCATCGCGCGCCTCCGGGCTGCAGCGAAGCGGGGTGAGTGTTGGGCCGCGGTGTCGAGCCCTGCACGACGTCGTCGTCGAAGTGGACGATGGTTGTGCGCTGGGACGACGCGCTGGCGCGCAGTCGACCGGCGACAGGAGCGCCGCGGGTGGGCTGCACCGTGAGCACGACGCGGCGATCGCGAGGCAGGTGCGTGGCGATCGTGCGCGTGATGTCCGCGGGCGTCGCGGCGTTGTAGCGAGCGATGTCGCGCGCGAGGTAGTCGGGCTCGCCGACGTGCTGGCGATAGAGGTTGAGGCGGTCTGCGCGGTTGGACATCGACTCGATCGAGAAGAGCAGCGAGGTGGTGAGGTCGACGCGGGCGCGCTCGAACTCTTCGGTCGACGGCGCCTGCGTGCGAAGCGCGTCGAGCTCGGCGTCCGTCGCGCGGATGAGCGCGTCGACGCTCTGCCCAGGGCGACCGGTGACCGTGACGATGAACATCGAGCCGAGCTCCATCGAGCTCTGAAAGGCGCCAACGTTCGAGGCGATCTGCTGCTCGCGCACGAGCCTTCGAAACAAGCGGGACGAGGCGCCGTTGGACAGGAGGTTTCCGACGATGTCGAGCTCGCCGTCGCCGGGGGCGAAGTACTTGGGCGTAGGCCAGGCGAGGTAGATGCGCGGCAGCTCGACGTCGGCTTCGAGCTCGACGCGGCGCTCGGCCGAGAGGGTCACGGGCGCGGGAGGCGCGCGGCGCGGGACCGCTTGTCCCCTGGGAATCGGCCCGAAATACTGCTGCACCATCCGACGCGTCTCCGCGGGGTTGATGTCCCCAGCGAGCACGAGCGTGGCGTTGTTGGGCACGTACCAGATGCGAAAGAACCGACGGACGTCTTCGAGCGTCGCGCGGTTGAGGTCCTCGGGCGTCCCGATCGGAATGCGATGGTACGGGTGCGCCTGCGGAAACACCGACTGGTGCAGAAACTGCCATACCGCGCCGTACGGGGCGTTCTCGTAGTTCTGTCGGTACTCGTTGAGCACCACGTCGCGCTGCGAGTCCAACGTGCTTTGGTTCACGTGGTCGAGCAAGAAGCCCATGCGATCGCTCTCGAGCCAGAGCGCCGTCGCGAGGCGCCCCGAGGGGACGGTCTCGAAGTAGTTGGTGCGGTCGTCGCCGGTCGTTCCGTTGACGCCTGTGGCGCCGATGCGCTCGAGGTTGAGAAAGAACGTGTCCTCGGGGACGTGCCGCGAGCCCTGAAACATCAAGTGCTCGAACAAGTGCGCGAAGCCGTTGCGGCCCGCGGGCTCGTCCTTGGCGCCCACGTGGTACCAGATGTTCACGGTCACCATCGGCGCGCGGTGGTCCTCGTGGAGGATCACTTCGAGGCCGTTATCCAGGGTGTACCGCTCGATCCGCAGCGGGGGCGCGGTGAGCGTCGTGCGCTGCGCGGGCGGCGTCGCGGCAGGGCCCTGCTGCGCCAGCGCGGCGCTCGCTGAGAGCGAGAGCGCGAGCGTCGCGGCGGACAGCGCGCGCATCGAAGTGCGTCGTCGTGGTGTGGTCACGGTGCGCGCGAGTGTAGGCCGCATCGCGCGATCGCTCCACGACTCTCAACGCTCGGGCGGTCCTCGCGCGAGCGGACATTGTCTGTCACCGCGGCGTCGACGAGAGCGGTGGGCCCGAGGGCGATGGGCTAGAGTGCTCGCATGATCGGCAGGCTAAAGGGCCACGTCGTGAGCGAATCCAGCGACGGAGTCATCGTCGTGGACGTCTCGGGCGTGGGATACGAGGTCGTCGTCGCGCTCGGCAGCGTCGGACGGGCGCCCAAGGACGCGGACGGGCGCGTGACGTTGCTGGTGCACACGAACGTGCGCGAGGACGCGATCACGTTGTTCGGCTTCGCGGACGCGTTCGAGCGGGACGTGTTTCGGCTGCTCACGAGCGTCTCGGGCGTGGGGCCGAAGATCGCCGTGGGGATCTTGGGCGCGCTTCCGCCCAACGAGCTGGCGGTGGCGATCGCGCGCGCGGACGTCAAGCGGCTGCAGACCGCGCCGGGCGTCGGCAAGAAGCTGGCAGAGCGCCTCGCGCTCGAGCTGAAGGACAAGCTCGGGGGAATGGCCACGGGCGCGGGCGCGACGGTCTCGGGCGTCGGGTTCGCTCCAGCGCCGAGCAACGGCGCGAGCGTCCTGCGTGGCGTGGGTCCGACGGCGGTGCTCGTCGACGCGCTCGTGAAGATGGGGTTCAAGCCCGCCGAGGCCGAGCGCGCCGCGGTCGAGCTGCGCGACCGCGCGACGGAGCCGCTCGACGTGCTGGTGCGCGACGCCCTGCGGCTGCTCACGGGCTGAGCCGCACGAACAGCACCGAACACTCTTTCATTGGCGAGAGAAGAAGCGATCACCATGGCTGACGAGAGCGCACGAGACGGAACCATCGCGCCCACGCGCAGAGACGACGACCCCGGCTACGACCTCACGCTGCGCCCCAAGACGCTGCGCGAGTACATCGGGCAGAAGTCACACAAAGAGAACCTCGAGGTGTTCGTGCAGGCCGCGCTCGCCCGGGACGAGCCGCTCGAACACGTGCTGATTCACGGGCCGCCAGGGCTCGGCAAGACCACGCTCTCGCAGATTTTGGCGAACGAGCTCGGCGTGCAGATGCACGCGACCTCGGGCCCGGCGATCGAGCACAAGGGCGCGCTCGCGGGGATGCTCACGCGGCTCGGTCGCCGAGACGTGTTGTTCATCGACGAGATCCATCGCTTGCAGCCTGCGATCGAAGAGAACCTGTACCCCGCGATCGAGGACTTCAGGATCGACATCGTGACCGGGGACGGGCCGCACGCGCAGTCGATCCAGCTGCCGCTGCAGCCCTTCACGCTGGTGGCCGCGACCACGCGCACAGCCCTGGTGACCGGGCCGCTCAAGTCCCGCTTCGGCATGGAAATTCGCTTGGATTTCTACCCCGCCGACGACCTCGCGCTGATCATCCACCGAAGCGCCAAGATGATGAACATCGTGATCGGCGAGGTCGCGGCGATGGAGATCGCGACGCGCGCCCGCGGCACGCCGCGCATCGCCAACCGACTGCTGCGGCGCGCGAGGGACTTCGCGCAGGTCGCCAAGATGAAGGAGATCGAGCCCGAGATCGCCCGGCTCGCGCTCGATCGACTGGGCGTCGACGCGCTGGGGCTCGACGAGATGGACCGGCGGCTGCTGCGAATCTTGATCGAGAACTTCAACGGCGGACCGGCGGGCCTCGAGACGATGGCCGCCGCGCTCGCCGAGCCGAAGGACACGATCGAGGACGTGTACGAGCCGTTCTTGCTGCGGCAAGGGCTGCTCATGCGCACGCCGCGCGGACGGCAAGCGACGCTGAAGGCGTACTCGCACTTGGGCATCCCCCCGCCCGTGGCGTCGGGCAACTCGCAGGGCGCGCTCTTCGGTTGAGCGCGCGGCCGTCACGCGAGGTGCGGTGAGCGATCGCTCAGGACAGGGCCTTGTCGAACGCCTCGCTGATCTTCTGCTCGATCGTGCCCTTCATCGCCTTCATCAAGAACGAGAGGGTCAGCTCGCAGCGCATCTCGCTGTCGGTCACGACGAACGTGCCCTTGACGGGGTCGGTCACGTTGAAGGTGTCACCGCTCCACGTCCCTTTGATGCCGACCTTGTCCTTCATCTTCTCGAGCATGTCGTTGGCGCGCTTCTTCGCCTCTTCTTTGCCCAGGGTGTGCTTGCGAGCGATGTTGATGTCAGCCATGAGGTCCTCTGATGAGTGGGGACGGTTCGTGAGTGAACCAGCGAGCGATCGCGCCCGCGGATTCGAGAGGGCGCGAAAGGTAGAGCAATCGAGGCTGAGTGTCAGCCCGGTCCGCACATGACGTTGACCGTGACGCCGTTGTTCGTCTCGTTGCACTCGGCGTTGGCGCTGTCGTCGTCGACGCGGACGTAATAGTCGCGGGTCGAACCCGGGGACGGAATGGTGATGCACACCTGCTCGGTGCGGCCGGCGCCGAGGGCGCCCATCGTGCTCGCCGTGGCGAGGCGCATCCCGCCCATACGATCGTAGACGGACACGACCACGGTGCTCGCGTTGGCCGCGCCCGTGTTGCGGACGTTGACGCAGATGCGCGCGTTCATCGCGTCGCACAGGCTCGGGAGCGAAGCCGCCGTGAGGTCCGGCGCGATCTGCACGCGGTCCCGCGGGCGGTTGAGCCGAAACGAGTTGTGCGTGCGCCAGTGGGCGGTCTCGCGGCGCGGGACGAGCCCGTCGTCGGTGAGGTTGTCGATGTGGTAGCCGTGCTCGTTCCAGATCGAGCGGGCGCCGGACCAGATCGACGCGCCGCCGGACCAGATCTCGAGCCCGGGGACGCGCTCGGTCGCGCGCATGGCCGCGGGGATCTTGTCGCCCGCGAAGTCCGCGCATTGGTTGGCGCCGAACACGATGTCCGCCTGCCCGTTGCCGTCGACGTCGGCGACGATCGCTTGCTCGGTGCGGGTCTGCGAGGGGTTCCAATTGCGAAAGAGCACGCGCCCCGTGCGGCCTTCGAGCACGAAGAACTGCTCTTCGTCGTTGTAGACCACCTCGCTCGCGCCATCGCCGTTGAAGTCGAACACCGTGCTCGAGGTCACTTCGCTCGAGCTGTCTTCGGTCACGACGGACCAGCGGATTCCCCGCGCCTCGCAGCCGCCACCCATCGCCGTGCAGCCCGGGTCGATCACCACGTAGCGCTCTGCGCCCGCGACGCCGACCTCGCTCTCGCCGTCGCCGTCGAAGTCCGCGATCGTGGGCGCGCCGCCGAGGGTCGTCGTCGGGATCGCCTGCGTCCAGCGCACGGCCCCTGTGCGTCGATCGAGGATCTCGACGCGCCCAGCGATCACGCGGACGATCTCTGCGACGCCGTCGTGCCCGGACACGTTGGCCGCCGTGAGCATGTCGCCCACGGCCGCGAAGCCCTGGCCCATCGCGCCGAAGCGAACACGGCCGTCGGACTCGTACACGGTTCCGCCGGCGATCACCTCGAGGGTGTTGTCGTCGTCGAGGTTGGCCACGACGCTCAAGGGCCCCTGACCGTTGACGCCGGTCGCGCCGGTGCCCTGCCACAAGAGCGCGCCCGTTCGACCGTTGAACGCCGACGCCCCCGCGATCACCTCGGGAACCCCGTCTTGATTGAGGTCCGCGATGTTCACCGACGGGTTGGAGCCGCCGATGTTGCTCATGCCCGACGAGACCCAGTAGCGGGTCCCGTTGCCGTGAAACGCGACGAGCCCAAAGGAGCCGCCGCTGCGGACAGCGACGATTTCCAGTCCGTTTCCAGCGTTTCCGTCGAGCTCGCCGATCGCGATGTGCCCGTCCCAGCGCAGCGTCGATGCGCCCGCGGTGTTGGGCATCGCAGAGCCGTTGCTCGACCAGAGCAAGCGGTGCGGCGCGGTGCCAGAGATCACGCGCAAAACAGCGTTTTGATAGCTGTTGGCGCAGTCGAAGGTCATGAACGCGATCTCGGGCACCGGCGGCTCGTCGGGGGCCTCGGGCAAGATGTTCGCGACGGCCGGCGTCGAGCACACCTGATCGACGTTCGGAAAGGGATTTCCCATCTGATTCGCGCGCCAATGCAGCGTGAGCGACGGGCTCATGAACGCCTCGGGCGACGGCGTGATCGTACAGAGCGCGGGGCCTCCGTCGGGCCGCGATCCGTCGCCGCTCGCGCCGCCGTCACCGCCCGCGCCGCCGTCTCCGGACGAGCCTCCGCCGTCGTTGCCGACGGAGGCGTCCATGTCCGTCGAGCCGCCGTCACCAGCGCCGTTGCCGTCCATGCCGACAGCGCTTCCGTCCTGGAGATTTGCGCCCGAATCGTTGTTGGACGACCCGTCGACCGCGGGCATCACCCCTTCGGAGCACGCGGCGAGCGAGAGCGAGAGCACAAGCAATCGAGGGAGCGTTCGCATGTGCGCAGTATCGCACCGTTCTTTGCGCGACCAACGCGAGCGCACCGCGTCAATTACTTCTCTGCGAGGGTGCGGGTGCGCCAGACGGCGAGCAGCGCGCCGAGGACAGCGGTCATGACTCCGGGCAGCACGATGTTGCCGCGAAAGCGCTGCGAACGACGGGATTGAAGCGTGCTCGTGTCGTACGCGCGGACGACGGGCGCGCTGGTGAGCCAGCGGTCGAGCTCTGCGCGCACGGGCTCTGCGCGCTCGGCGAGCGACGTCGAGAGCGCGAAGACCGAGCCTCCTCCCGCAGGGGCCATCCACGCGCGCATGGCGAGGCGCACGGGCGGGGGCTCGATCTCGGCGCGGGCGGTCTTGCCCTGAACACCGGCGATCGTGACGGATTCTGCCTGAGAAAATCCAGGCGCTGCGGCGGATGTCCCCGCGTCGGGGTCCGCCCCGCCGGAGGTCACTCGCGTGCCCACGGCGGCGATCATGGACGCGGTGAGCTCGAAGAGACGATTGGCTCCGCCGTCGCCGTCCATGCGCCCTGTGACCTCGGCGAACGTGAGCTCTGCGCCGCCGCCCGGTGAGGGGTCGAGGCAATAGCGGCCCACATAAATGGCCGGCGCGGGGCCGCCGCCTGCGGGCGTCGCGTCGGTCCATCCAGCGGGGCACGATGCGGTGATCGCGAAGCCGCGCTCGGTGCTGGCCGCGGGGTCGTAGGCGCGAAGGCCACCAACGCGGGCGACGGACTCAGCGGCGCGGGCTTCGACGGTCTGCGCGCGGTCGCTGCGGGCGATGAGCAGGGCCAACATCGTGCGGCCTCCGGCGGGGACGGCCCACGCGCGAGCGACGAGGGACGGCAGGCGAAAGCCTCCGCGGGTGTCCATCACGAGCCCGTCGAGCGCGGGGTTGGGCGGCGCTGCGCGGACGAGGTTGCGGGACTCTGGGACGGGCAGCGGGTCGAGCGCGACGCGGTTGGATTGCGCGATGGTGCTGACGAACGAGCGCAGGGACTCTGGGCGCGCGCGGGGATCGGCGATGAGCTCGGAGGACCAGAAGAGCTCGAGCGACTCGGAGACCGCGGACTGACTGCGCACGGGGTCGCAGCGGACGAGCCAGCGCGTGTTGCGAGAGCCCTCGACGATGGCGGTCGAGTCGTACTGTGGGGCGCGGGCGTAGCCGTCGGGGCACGCGGGCGCGGCGGGCGCGGGGGCGTTGGTGGCGACCGCTGTCGGGTCGGCGCCGCGGGACGCGAGGGCCCAGGCGCCCCAGGCGGTTCCGACGAAGGCGCCGGCGATGGAGTACATCGCGACGCGGCGAGAGAGCGATCCCGGTTCGAACACGGCGGCGGAGTGTAGGGCTCAACCGCGGAGGTTCTCCACGGGTGAATTTGCGCGGGCGCGACGTGATAGGGTCGCGCGCCGTGTACGGAGCATTTGCAACGGTTCTCGATGCGGTCGGACGCACGCCCATCGTCAAGCTCAACCGAGTGAGCGCGGGGCTGACCGCGGACATCTTCGTGAAGCTCGAGTTCGCCAACCCGAGCGGGTCGATGAAGGATCGCGCGGCGAGCTTTCTCGTCGACGAGCTCGAGCGGCACGGCAAGCTGAAGCCCGGCGGGACGATCGTCGAAGCCACCAGCGGAAACACAGGCGCCGCGCTCGCGATGGTCGCCGCCGTGCGCGGGTACAAGTGTGTGTTTGCGGTCCCGGACAAGGTCTCGCACGAGAAGGTCGCGGCGCTGCGCGCGTGGGGCGCGAAGGTGGTCGTGTGCCCGAGCGCGGTCGAGCCCGAGGACCCGCGCAGTCACTATTCGACTGCAAAAAAGCTCGCAGAAGACACCGCAGGCGCGGCGCTCGCGAACCAGTATCACAGCGCGGCCAACGCCGAGGCGTACTACCGAAGCCTCGGGCCCGAGCTGTTCGCGCAGAGCAACGGAGAGATCGACGCGCTGGTCGTTGGCCTCGGGACGGGCGGCGCGCTCACGGGCGCGGGCCGCTATCTCAAAGAGCACAAGCCCGCGGTGCAGATCGTCGGGATCGACCCGGTGGGCAGCGTCTACTACGACAAGTTTCGCTACGGGCGCGACACGCGAGCGTTCGCGTACAAGGTCGAGGGCATCGGAGAGGAGTTCTACCCGGGCGCGCTGGACATGAAGGTGCTCGACGACGTGATCCGCGTGGACGACCGCGAGTGCTTCGCGACGACGCGCGACCTCGTGCGGCACGAAGGTCTCTTCTGCGGCGGATCGAGCGGCGCGGCGGTGGCGGGCGCGATCAAGTACGCGCGGGCGCGGGACAAGCGAGAGAACATCGTCGTGGTCCTGTGCGACGGCGCCGAGGGGTACTTCTCGAAGGTCTTCAACGACGAGTGGATGCGAGAGAACGGCTTTCTCGGCGGCGAAGGAACAGTGCGCGAGCTGATCGAAGCGAAGGGCGCGCGGGCCATGGTGACGGCGCGGCCCGACGACACGGTGAGGCACGTGGTGCAGACCATGAAGCAGCACGGGATTTCGCAGCTCCCCGTGGTGGGCGACAACGATCGGCTCTACGGGATCGTGGCCGAGGTGGACGTCTTGCGGCACCTGGTGACGGGCGAAGGGCAC
The DNA here is from genome assembly GCA_013298625.1 of Myxococcales bacterium. GTDB lineage: Bacteria > Myxococcota_A > Polyangia > Polyangiales. Next base: position 30,096 of record JAAFIF010000013.1, on the reverse strand, counting down.
CTCGAAGGGACGATCGAGCACCTCGTCGAGAGCGACTACGCCTCGGTCACGCCGGACACGCGCGTGGATCTCTTGCAGGGCGTGCTGGCGGACGCGAAGATCGCCCTCGTCACAGAGGGGCGAAAGCTCGTGGGGCTCGTGACCAAGATCGACCTGATCGACTACCTCTCGCGCAAGGGCGGGCTGTCGTGATCAGGCCTCGGCGCGCACGCGCGCAAATCAGCGCGTGCGGCGGGGGCGGTCCGTGTATGCTCGCGACGAGTTATGGCTACTGAGACCCCGCGGATGCCGTCGTCTGCGCCTCGGAGCGTGACTCCTTCGGGCCGACCGAGGGTGCGCGATCCGTACGCGGATTTGCTGCGCGACACGCGCGGCTTGCGAAGAGAGCAAGCAGCGGCGCGCGACGCGTGGTTCGCAGGGCTCTCGTGGGATCGCAAAGAAGAGACCCTCTTCGAGCTCGAGATGCTCTTGAAGGGGCTCGTGTGCTTCGCGAACCCGCGCAATCACCCGGGCGCGCCGCGCAAGACCCCCGTGGTGGCCCTGGACTTTCGCGAAGAGCTGGTGATCGCGAGGCTCACGCTGCACAGGGTGGTGACCTTGTGTCGGCAGCTGCTCGCGACGCGAGACCGCGCGTACGTGTTTCAGCGGTACCTGGAGACGCTGCTGCCCGAGGACCCCGCGCGCGCGCGGCTGCAGCGCGACGCCTCGGTGCAAGAGTCGCCCGAAGAGTCGCTGCTGCACTTGCGGCACTCGCTCACGTTGATCGGCGAGATGGTCGACGGGATCTTGCGGCTCGAGCGCGTCCCGTACCGTTTGTTTCACGCGGCGCTGGCGATGGTGCAGCGAGAGATCGCGCGCAACCAGTTCTTCAATCCGCTGATCGCGCTGGAGTTTCGGCCGGAGTTCGATCGGATTCGGGCCATCGAAGTGCTGGACGTGATCCAGCTGGTGGACAACGACGCGGCGCACAGAGTGGTCGCGCTGGCGTTTCTGTCGTGCTTCAGGCTGCTGCGGTACACGCAGCTGATTCGGGCGGCGACGACGGACCCGCAGCAGGTGTCGCGGGTGTACGTGCTGCTGTCGCTGTTGCGCTCGGACGCGCGGGCGATCGTGGGGTACCTGCGCGGACGCGCGGGCGCGGTGCTGGCCGACGGGTTCGAGCGCGAGCTGTTGAAGGTCGCCGCGAAGGACATCGGGCCGCGCTTCGATCAGCTGGCGCAAGAGGCGCACTGGCTCGCGGCGCTGCGCGGGTCGCTCGAAGCGGTGTCGGCGTCGCTGCGCGTCGAAGTGCGCGGGGTGTTCGAAGTGAAGGTGCCGTCGTCGCAGATCGTTCCGCCGGCGGGAGAGCTCGCGCGGTCGGTGCACGCGTCGATGGACGGGCTTCGCGACGTGCTGCAGACGGCGATCGCGCGCATCGCGCAGACGGTGCGCAGCGAGGTGGACGTCGGCAAGTTCTTCGACGACGTCAACGCGCGTCGGACGGTGAGCGAGCGGCTGCGGCGCGACCTGTGGATGTTCGCCCAGGTGCTGCGCGCGTTCGTCGCGCGAGCGCGGGCGACCCCGGACGCGCCGGACCAGTGGTCGAGCTACTCGAGCTTTCAGTTCGTGCGGGAGTTTCTCGGGTATTTTCGCTCGATGGGCTACCAGCTCTTGCGCGCCAGCGACTACCCCGATTTCGATCGGTTTCTCGCGGCGGTCGAGGGTCTTCAAGAAGCGGACTTCCTCGAGCCCGTGCGCGTGATCGCCGCGGTCAACGAGTGCGAGCGCTTTCAGCACTACCTGATGGAGACCTTCGAGCGCATCAGCCAGCGCGCAGAGCTGCAGGGCATCACGTTCGACAAGCGCGCCGCGGCCGAGACGCTGCGCTTGTACCTCGGGCAGTAAGCGCCCTCAGCCCTGCGGCGCGGCCCACACGTAGCCGGCGAGCTCCCGCGCTTGATAGCCGTACATCGCCACGGCGTTGTCTCGCTCGGCCGCGCTGGTCGTGTAGAAATTGTCGCGGCTCGTCGGGTTGTACAAGCGATACAGCGGAACCGCTCCGCACGCCGCGCTCGTCCCCACGAACCCGATGATCCCCTCGCGCTCGAAGCCCTCGCACCCGGGGTCGGGCGTGAGCAAATGCCGCCCCTGCGCGCCGCTGTAACAGCGGTAGAGCGGCGCGGTGCCCGGCACCATCGCGCCGTAGAGATAGAAGAAGTTCTCGGCTTCGACGGTGAACCCGCAGCAGCCCGCCTCGGCGCGGCTGGTCGTGTAGAAGTGCTCGACGCCGCTCGATCGGTGCACGCCCACGCGGCACCCAGGCGCCTCGTCGCAGCGGCCGTCGCAGTTGTCGTCGCGGGTGTTGCACGCTTCAGCGGGCGTCGCGCCGCACGCACCACAATTCAAGCGGTCCGCCGCGAGGTCGACCTCGCAGCCGTCGCCTGCGTTGCGGTTGCAGTCCGCGCGGCCCGCCGGGCACATCACCATCATGCAGCGCCCGCCCGCGCAGCTCGCGCCGCCTGGACAGTGCTCGGCCCGAGAGCACTCGACGCAGCGGCGCAGGCCCGTGTCGCAGCGAGGCGTCGCGCCGGCGCAGCCCTCGTCCGAGCGGCAGCCGGGCGCGCAGGTGAACGTCACCGGGTCGCAGTGATCCGCGGGGTCGCAGCGGTCGTTGGACGGAGAGCACACGACGCAGCGGCCGCGCACGGGGTCGCACACGGGCAGCCCGGGTTGCCGGGCGCAGTCGGGGTCCGTCGCGCACTCGCGGCCGCTGTCGAAGCCCTGCGCGCTGTCGGCGCGCGCGCCGTCGGTGACCGCGGCGTCGAGGCGCGCGGCGTCGATGGGGCCGCCGTCGCGAGGCGGGTCGATGGGAGCACACGCAATCAAGTGCGCAGCGAAAACAGAGATCATTGCGCTGCGCGGGCGCGTCACGTGAGCACCTCGGCGATGGGCTCGTTGGTCTCTGCGCCGTTGAAGCCGTAGCTCGCGTAGGGCAGCCCCAAGGCGCGGAGGATGGTGAGATGAACGCGCGCGAGGTTGCCCGAGGGCTGGCGGTAGTGGACGCCGCCGCGGAGGGTTCCGCCGGCTTTTCCGCAGAGGAGGACGGGAAACTCGTTGACCTCGTGCTGGTCGCCCGCGCTGAACTCGCTCGTGGCGAGCATGGCCATGTTGTCGAGCAGCGACGTCCCGCCGATGTCCATGGTGCTAGCGAACACGTCGAGCACGCGCGCGAGCGACTGCATGGTGTAGATGGCCGCGGATTTCGCGATGTCCCAGCGGTTCTCGTGGCAGAGCTGGTGCAGGCCCGACGGCGCTCCCACGGCGCGAAACACCGTCTGCGACCCAGGGCCCGTGAACATCAGCGAGAACACCCGCGTCAGGTCGCACTGCATCGCGACGGCGATCAGTCGGGCCATCGCGACGAGCTTGTCTTGCAGCGGCTCGTCGCCGGGCGAGCCGTCGAAGCCGCCCGCGCGCGCAGGGCGCATGGGCGACGTGCACATCGGGGCCATCGCCCGGAGGTTTCGCTGGATCTCAGCGATGTGCTCGAGGTGCGCGTCGAGCCGCGCGCGGTCGGACATCCCGAGCCTCGTGCGCAGGGCGCGCGCGTCCGCGGCGACCGCGTCGAGCACCGTCGCGCGGTCCGCGCTCTCGCGCGAGCCCATCACGGGGACGCCGAACAAGTGCTCGAACAGCTGATCCACCGAGCGAATCGGCAGGTTCTGCGACTCTTGCCCGTTGTACGAGACGCACGTCCACGTCCCGTAGTCGTGAAAGCGGTTGTTGCTCACGCTCATTTCGACAGAGCGAAACCGGGTCGGCGTCGCGCCGACGAACATCGGGTGCCGCGCGATGACCTGGTCGAGCGTGGGGCGCGAGAGCGCGAAGATGTGATCGGGGTGGTAGAAGCCCTCGGGCCGCGGGCGATCGGCGCTGATCGCGTTGGCGACGCCGCGCATGTGACCGTCGCCCTGCCCTCCTGGGGACGCGGGGATCTCTGTCTTCGGCTCGAGGCCCGTGAGCACGGACACGTTGCCGACGTGCGCTGCCAGCGGCGCGAGTTGCTCGGAGGGCGTCCACATCGTGCTCGCCCCCGTGGGGGTCCAGTGGTCGGGCCGGCCGCGGCCGATCCAGCCGTAGCCGTTGCCCCAGAAGAAGAGCCCGTAGCGCTTGGGAGCGCCCGTTCCGTCGGCGAAGGCCTCGCCGTTGCGGTCGAGCATCGCTTCGAGCGGCGGCAGGCCGACGGTCGCGATGAGGCCCGCGGTGGCTCCGCGGAGCATGGTGCGTCGAGAGAGTGGGCGCGATCGCATGGGTGCTGTGGCCTCTCAGAGCGAAGGGGTGGACGCGAAGCGAAAGCCCTCGCTGGCGAAGAGCTCGACGAGCAGACGTTTGAAGCGAAACCCGCCCTCTTCGAAGCTGCGCGTGAGCAGCGCGAGCGTGGCCGCTTCGCCCTCGGTGTCGAGCCGCCCCTGCGCGAAGCGGTAGACCTGCTTCACGAGGCAGCGCGCGAGGCGCGGGTCCGTCGAGAGGCGCTCTCCGAGCGCGCGCGCGCCGACGAACGAGCGTCCGTCGATCTCTCCCGAAGCGTCGACGGGCATGCCTTCTTCGAGCGTCCGCAGCGCGCCGAGGGCGTCGAAGTTTTCGAAGCCGAGCCCCAGAGGATCCGTGATCACGTGACACGCAGCGCACGCGGGGTTCTCGCGGTGCCGGGCGAGGCGCTGGCGCAGCGTGAGGCGCGGGCCCGAGGCAGGCTGATCGATGTTGAACTGGATGTTTCCCGGCGGATCGGGGACGTGCTCGCAGCGGAGGCGCTCGCTGACGTAGCGACCGCGCGCCGTGGGGCTGGTGGCGTTTTGGTGCGAGGTGATCGCGAGGATGCCCGCGGTGGTGAGCAACCCGCCGCGCTGCGACGGCTCTGGGAGCGCGACGCGCACGAAGCCCGCGCCGCCGGCGGGGTACGGGATGCCGTAGAGCTGCGCGAGCTCGGGGTTGACGAAGGTCTGTCGCTGCGAAAACAGCAGTCGAAAGTCAGCGTCTTGCGTGAAGATCACGTCCTCGACGTCGAGCTCGACCTCTTTGCGCATCGACTCGGCGATCGTCACGGTGAACTGCGGAAACTGCGCGGCGTCGCGAGACAAGTGATCGAGCGCCGAGAGCCCGAGGTACTGCACGAAAAAAGCTCGGACCCCGGCGCGCGCGCGCGGCGAGCGCAGCATGCGTTCAGCCTGAGTGCGCACACCGTCCTCGGTCGCGAGCGAGCCGTTGTCCGCGGCGGCCGAGAGCTCTTCGTCGGGGATCGAGTCCCACAGGGCGAAGGACAAGCGCGAGGCCATCTCGTGCGCGGTGTACTTGCGGCGGCCGTTGTTCTCGACGCCGAGCTCGACGCGGTAGACGAAGTGCGGAGACTGCAGCGCGCCCGCGGTGGCGTAGCGCAACCCCGACCACGGGTCGCCCGGCGCGGTCGTGGCGCGCGCGAGGGCTACGTAGCGCGAGAGCTCTTCGGCCTCGGGGGGCCTGCGCCACGCGCGCCTGAGAAATCGCTGCAAAAACGCGCGTGCGCACGCGTCGGTGGCGTCCGGCTCGCACCCGACGAGGGCGCTGCGCCGCGCGGGGTCTGCGAAGACCGTCTGCGTGACCGAGAGCGCGGTGCGCTCCCACCCTTCGACGCCGCGCTGGCTCGCGGTCGAGAGCGTGGCGCCGATGTTGGTGAAGAGGTAGGGGTTGGTGTCGGGCTCGCTGGCGGGGATGGTGAGGCCGAGGCCGAACAGGTCGGTCAGCGCGTTGCGGTACTGGCTGTTCGTGAGCCGAGGAAACGTGAGGTTTCCCGGTGAGAACGGAGCAGACGGAGTGGACGGGACCGCGGCGTCGGCGCCCGCGTCCGCGGCGGGGCGCGGGTTGGGCGACGGCTGCGCAGCGGGATCTCGGATGAGTCCGTCGCACCCGAAGAGCAGCACCGACGCGAGCGCGAACGAGCGTGTGGGTCCCATGCGTGATCGCGAGAGTAGCAGCACGCGCGCGCCGTTCGCAGAGGGAGGCATCTCGCCCATGGGAGTCGCTGCCTACACGAAGAAGACACGCTACACTGCGCCGCGGATGGCACGCGTTTACGGAGCAACTGAGCAGCGCTGCGGTCATTGCGGCGCGCCGATCGTCCCGGGCCTGGCTTGCTGCAACTATTGTCGTCGACCGTACACAGGGGCGAAGCCTGGGCCGAAGTGCCCTGGGTGCGGCGCGGTGAGCGTGGCGGGCGCGATGGCGTGCGGTCGATGCCGCAGCCCGATGGCGCGGACGTGCTTGTTTTGCGGGGCGGCGTCGCCGCTCGACGCAGCGGGGTGTCGGCACTGCCACGAGGCGTTTGCGGGCGCAGAGCAGCGCAAGCAGCAGCGCGCCGAGGCGGCGAAGCAGCACCAGTACATGCAGCTCGCAAACACCGGAATTCAAGCGGCTGGCGTGGTGATCGCGTCGGGCGCGGCGGGCGGGCTGCTCGACTCGGTGGGCGACCTGCTCGGGTCGGTGTTCGACTCGGTGGGGGACTGACGAGCGCGGGCGCGGGCTCAGCCGAGGGCGTGGGCGAGGACCGCGTCTCCGACGTCGACGAGCGAGCGCCAGGGGGCGATGAGAGCGCGCGCGCCGCGGCCCCACGCGAGGGCGGGGACGTTGGCCATCGTGTGACCGCGGGTCGAGAGGTCCTCGAGGTTTCCGTGGTCGCTGACGACGACGATGGTGTCGCGCGCGGGGTCGGCGATGGAGGCGAGGGCTTCGAGAAAGCGCTCGGTGCGCTGCACTTCGCGCCGCGCGAAGAAGGTGTCCTGCGCGTGGCCGGCTTTGTCCGTGAGAAAGAGCTCGAACAGCGAGAGGTCGACCTCGCGCGCGCCGTTGAGCACGCAGCAAGCGGCCTCGGCCATGGTGCGCGTGGGCGCGGGGATCCCCATGGCGCGGACGACTTCGTGCGTGAGGTCGAAGAGCGCCGCGCGGCCTTCGACGAGGTGATCGACGGTGTACAAGCGCCCTCCCCCGGCGATGGCGGCGCAGGTGCACGCGCCGCGGTGCACGGACTGAGAGCGGTCTTCGCTGGCCTTGGCGCGCTCGTGCGTAAACGCATTGAGGTACGCGCTGGAGCCGCCAGCCATGCGCGCGCGCATGAGGATCGAGCGCTCGTCGATGATCTTGCGCACCCGCGCGTCGGGAAACGCGAACAAGTGCTCGCCGATCTCCTGCGCGACGTTGAAGCCCGTGAGGATGGTCGCGGTGCCCGAGGCGCTCTGGGGCAGTCCCGGTACGCCGAGCGTGGCGTCGAGCGGCTGCAAGTGCCAACCGTCGGGGGCGGCGTCGCCGCGGCCTGCGAGGGGGCGGAGGATCGAGCGCGCGCCGCGGTGGTCGAAGGGGTTGTGGGCGCCGGGCGTTCCGAGGCCGATGCCGTCGACGAAGACGAGGAGGGTGGTCAATGCCAGGTCAGGCCGCCGTCGGAGGAGAAGTAGCGCACCGCGCGCACGCGAGATCCCCGGCCGACGCCGAGGGCCGCGACGCGATCGCGGTAGGTCGAGACCGCGCCGATCACCATCGAATACCCAGGCGAACCAGGGTCTTCGGGGCGCTCGGGCGTCGGCGCGACCGGCGGCAACAGCTGCGCGAGCAGCGCGCCTCCCTGCCACGAGCTCGCGTCGGTGCTGCGAAGCACACGGACGCTTCCGGGGGTCCGCACGAACGCGAGGACCGCGCCGGGCACGAGCGCCGCGGCGTCGACGCTGCGCTGCACGTTGAGCGCCGCGAGCGGAACCGGAAGGATCTGCGGCTCGCGCTCGCCCTGGTACACCAGCATCGAGCCTGCGCGGCCCAACGCATCGACGAGCAACAGCGAGCGCTGCTCGTCGCACGAGAGCTCGAAGCGCCCGCCGCTCAGCGCTCCGACGCGCGCGACGGGGACGTCACCGCTGTGCGAAGCGCCGTTGACGATGCGATAAAACGCGTACGAATCGTCGCTGGCGACGGCGAAGTGCGCGGACGTCCCCGAGACGCACGAGAGCACTCGCGGGCGCAGCGACGAGCGGCTCTCGCTCTCGAGCACGGCGCGGCGCACGGGCTCGCGCGCAGCGACGGGCGTCGCGCGAACAGCGGGGTTGGCGGGGTTATTTGCAGGCGCGACGGCGCTCTCGTCTGTGGGCTTCGCGAAGCTCCAGCGCTCGACGGACACGCCCCGCGCGCCGTGACGAAGCACGTACGCCGTGAGCCCGAGCGGCCACTCGTCGCGCGCCGCCGCGGGCGCGGCGGGGTCGATCGGCGTGGGAAGCGCGGGCGTCGGCTGCGTCGCGCTGGCTTCAGCGGGCTCGGGCTCGGCGACGAGCGCGACGCCTGCGACGGGGACGTCTTGCAGCGACGGGGGGACGCGCTCGACCCAGGCGGTGGCGCCCACGACGGGCGTGGACCACACGTGAAGGCGACCGCGAGAGACATAGGCAAACCAGCGGTGGTTGGCGCTCTTGACGGACTGCCACGACTCGATGGGGTGCTCTCCGCGGCGCGCGGCGAGGGGCAGCTCGACGGGGATGGGCCGCGCGGATTCGAGGGGCAAGAGCGCGTCGGCGTCGTCGGTGGCGAGGAGGGTGGCGGTGCTGTTGTTGCCGACGCGCAAGGGCGCGCCGGGGCCGATGACGGCGTCGGCGGGCGCGGCGCGATCGCGAAACAACAGCGAGTGCGCGCGGCGGTCGTTGGCGTCCTGAAAGAGCACCCACTCGGGCGCGGCGAGCGTGACGCCGTCAGCGCTCGGGGGCAGCGAAATTCCCAGCGGAACGTCGCCGATGTTGGGCGCGACGAGGTCCGCAGGCTCGTACGCGAGCGCGCTGGTCCAGCCGGATTCGGTGCCGACGTTGGCCTTGATGACCTCGAGCGAAATGGTGGCGAGCGCGACGCCGAGGCGGCCGTTTTCTGCGGCGGTGATCGCGCCCATCGACGACGCGCTCATCTCGACGATCGCGCGCTGCGCCTCGAGCGCGGCGCTGTACGCGGTCGCGAACGATCCTCCCGTGAGCCGCACGGTGAGCCGTTGCGCGATGGGCGAGCAGCGTCCGGGCCAACCGTCGCCCTGGCTGCTGGCGACCATGAGCCGCAGGCGGGCGTTGATCGCGTTGGCCCACGGGCGAGGGTCGTCGCCGGGCGGGCGCGGCCAGAGCATGCGTTCGGCGTCGCGGCCGAGGACGCAGCGCAAGAGCCGGCGCGTGGCGTGGGTCACGGGCGCGTCCCTCGCGACGACGCTCTCGTCTCGACGATTCATCGCATAGCGAGCGACCAGCCCTGCTCCGAGGAGCGCGAAGAACGCGACGGTCCCTCGCGAAGGCTTGACGGTGAACAGCGCCACGCGGGGACCATAGCACAGACACTTACAAACCCACCGTGCGCGCGGATGGGCGACGGATCAGCGATGAATCAGCGCCAGCTCGCGCCGCGGTCGTCGCTGCGGAGGATGCGCAGGCCTTCGGGCACGCTCACGGCGAGCGTGAGGACAGCGCCGTCTGCGTAGAGGCCGAGGCCTTCGACGGTGACGCCGTGCTGCGCGGCCGAGGCGTCGAAGACGACGCGCTCGCGGTCCCAGCGGCTGTCGCTCGGTCCGCGGAGGCTGACGGCGACGACGCTCCCCGCGGCGCGGGCGAAGACGAGGGTGCTGCCCGAGAGCGCGGTGACGACGGGCCAATCGCTGTGCACGAGCGCGCGGCCGTCGGGCGTGCGCGTGGTGTACGCGGGCATGGTGAGCGGCTGTTGAATGGTCGGAGGGTTGACCGCGCGGCAGCGCTCGCCCTCGCACACGATCGAGGGCGTCGAGCGGCCGCGCTCGAGGGGATACATCACCACGCGCTCGCCTTCGCAGCGGACCGCGGCGTGCTCGGCGAACGCGCCGCGAAAGGGAGAGCTGTGGCGGAGCTTCTCTGTGACGCGCGTTCCGTCGGTCTCGAGCACGAGCCACTCGCTGCTGGCGGCGACGAAGAGCCAGGGCGAGCCGTTGCTTCGCGGGCAAAAATGCAGCTCGGGCGTGCGTCCCGCGACGCGGGTGTCCCCGAGGCGAACGATCTGCGGCTGGTCGCTGTCGCGCACGGCGGCGGCGAACGAGATGGTGCTGCGCTCGCCGCTCTCGCCGCGAGTGGTGTACGCGGCGACGGCGCCGGTCGCGAGGGGGGCGATCGCGACGTGCTCGTCGAACGAGCGCGTGCGGCCGCGCACGGGGTGCCGCGAGCGCTCGAGCGCGTCGGGCGTGCTGTTGGCGAGGGTAAACGAGGCCCAGCCGCGGCGGGGCGAGTGGCGGGCGAAGACCGTTCCGAGGGCGGGGCTCCACTGGGCGAGCCAGAAGACGTCGCTGCCCGAGGCGAAACCGTCGACGTCCATGTGCACGCCGTCGATGGACTCGTCGACGGGCGCGACGCGCACGCCTTCGGTCGCGGTCTGCGGGCGAATCCAGCGCAAATCCGTGAGCCCGTCTTCAGTGGCCCCCGTGCGCGCGTCGATGCGCAAGAGGCCTCCGGGCCGCAGCACGCTCACGTGCGACGAGATCGTGGCGAGCGTGTGCACAGCCCAACGGCTGTCTTCGAGCGCGACGCTCACGAGGCCCGGCAACGGCGCGCCCGCGAAGAAGTGCGAGGGAGAACCGATGGGAGTCGGCTCGAGGCCTTGCGAGGGCACCAACGTCGACGACGGGAGCGCGACGGGCGTCGGAGCGTCGAGCGTGTCGATGTCTCCAGCGGCTCCGTCGGCGCTCACGTCGAGCTCGGCGAGCACGCGGATGAAGGCGTCGACGAGGCGGCTCATGTCCACCTCGGGGTCGCCGGCGCGCGCGCGCCAGACGAGCCCCAGCGAGTCCATCTCTCGCACGAGCACGCGAGAGCGCTCGCGCAGGTGCGAGGGCGTCGCGGTGACAGCGCGGGTGTCATCGACCTCGCCCGCGTGCAGCGCGAACGAGCGCGCGATGGGGACGCAGCGATCGAGCCACGTCACCGCGGGCTCTGCGGGCGTCGCGAACGCGAGCAGCCGCAAGCGCGTGCGGGCCGCGGCGGGAGAGCGCAAGACCGTGATCGCGTCCGCGCCGAAGACGCAGCGCGCGAGGGCCGTGGCCCGCGCTTTCTCGGAGGTTCCTGCGCGGCGAGCGGCGTGGCCGCGCCAGCGTTCGGCGCCCCAGAGCGCGGCGCCGAGGCCCATCGCGACGAGGATGAGACCAGCGTTGGAGCCTTGTTTCTTGCGTGCAGCCACGAGCGGTCCGGGAGGGTAGCACGCGCGTCCCGCGTGTTCGGTCGCGGCCGCCAGGCGGAGGCAACGCGCGCGCGACGCCCGGCCACGTTCAGACGTCTGAACGCCGATGCCGTTGAATCTACTGATGTTTTTCTGCTCCACTCGCGCGAGGGCAGACCTTCACCACGCGCTGACGTCCTCTGTACCATCGCGCAGGTCCATTCACCGTTCGGAGGTCGAGCGCCCATGGTCACGAAGAAGACAGCCGCGAAGAAGAGAGCCACGCAGGGCGTGGCGAAGAAGACGGCTGTGAAGAAGCCCGCTGTGAAGAAGCCCGCTGCGAAGAAGGCTGCGCAGGCGCCGAAGAAGCACCGCGCGCTCGCGGAGCTGTGGCGGGTCGAGAGCGGGCTGCAGACCGTGGGGCTCTGGGTCGACGAGCACGTGTGGACCGGCAACGACCACGGCGAGTGCTACAAGCTCGACAAGGCCGACGGAAAGCTTCGCGGGAGCTGGCTGCTCCCGAAAGAGTGCGTCGCGGTCGTCAGCGACGACGCGTGGAAGTACGCGGGCTGCGCCAACGGGTGCGTGTACGACCTCACGGGGTCCGTCCCTCGCGTGGCCTATCAGCTCGGCGGCGCGAACCACGATTGGCTCGAGGTGAACCAGGGCGTGCTCTGCGTCTCGGACCACGAGGGGACGGTCAGCGTGATCGACGTCGATGGGTCGATTCGCTGGCAAAAGAAGGACAAGAAGGCGCGCGACGCGTGGGTCCTGCGCACCGCCGCCGACGGGCTCTATCACGGGAGCGTCGTCGGGCTTCGCAAGTACGACTGGGGCGGCGCGCTCGTGTGGAGCGTCAACCCTGGGGACGTTCGCTTCGGCGTCGTGAGCGAAGACGACGTGTTCGTGACCGCGGGATTCGCGACGAACCGCCGCAAGACCAAGATCGTCCGCGTCGATCGGGGTTCGGGCAAGGCGCGATGGAGCAAGGTGATCGCGAACAAAGAGCCGGGGTTCGCGCACTCGAACGGGGCCGAAGCGGCCGCGGCCTACCGTGATCGCGAGGGAAATCGCAGGGTCCTGGCCGCCATCGGCGCGTACGTCTTCTGCTACGACGACAAGGGCGCGCTGCAGTGGTACGCGCCGACCGGCTGCGACGCGCTCTGCAACATGGCCGTCGACGGCGAGCGCGTGTACTACGGCTCTGCGCGGGGGACCATCGGCTGCGCAGACATCAGCGAAGAGGCGTGGACCAAGGTGGACGCCGGCCAATGGCCTGCTCCGAAGCCCCGCAAGCAGCCGCGCTTGAAGGCCAAGAGCGACGCCGTCGAGACCACGACCAGCGTGGGCGCCGGCGTGATCGTCGAGTGCGTCAAAGAGGGATCGAAGCTGCGCGTGCGCGTCGTGTCGCCGGGGTACAAGAGCGATTGGTTCTGCCAGTTTCCCCGGGATATTCGCGAGGCGGGCGCGCGGTACGTCGTCGATGAAGTGCGCGAGGCGACGCAGGGCGGGTTCTACCGCGTGCTCGGGGACATCAAGCGCCTCGCGTGAGCGCTGCAGAGAGCATCACAGCCCATCGACGTCGACGGGCGAGGATCGAGTCGTGGTGCTCGTGTCGCCGAGCTGCATCGAGTTGTTCAGCCCCCAGCACGAGACGACGCCGGTGCCTCGGATGACGCAGCTGTGCGAGCCGGCCGCGTCGAGATCCGCGGCGTTGTTGACGCCCGAAACCGCGACCGGAGCGGTGCGACGAGTCGTGGTCGTGTCGCCCAGCTGACCTTCGCTGTTGCGGCCGAAGCAGTGGATCGCGCCGGTCAACAAGCGCGCGCACGTGTGTTCGTCCGCTGCGGCGACGGAGCGCGCCAGCCCGAGCGCGGTGAGCAACACGGGCGTCGCGCGGCTCATCGTGGAGCCGTCGCCGAGCTGGCCGCTGCCGTTGCGCCCCCAGCAATGGATCGCTCCGTTGCCGCGCAGCGCGCAGGTGTGCTGGTCGCCAGCGCTCACGGCGACGATTTCGGACAAGCCCGTCACGGGCACAGGGACGGCCGAGCTCACGAGCGAGCCGTTGCCGAGCTGGCCATGGGTGCTGTCGCCCCAGCAGCGCACTTCACCGGTCGCGAGCACGGCGCACGAGTGGTCGCGGCCGACGCCGAGCTGAACCGCGTTGGTGATGCCCTGGACGGCGACGGGCCTGCTGCTCGAAGAGGACGCTCCGTTGCCGAGCTGACCCGCCGAGCCCGCGCCCCAACAGAACACCGCGCCCGTGCTCTGTCGCGCGCACCCGTGATTGCTGCCGACGCGCACCTCGGCGACGTCGACGAGACCTACGACGGGCGCGTAGACCCCGCGTCGCAGCGTGGTCCCGTCCCCGAGCTGTCCGTTGTCATTCGCGCCCGAGCACGAGACCACGCCAGCGACGCTCAACAGGCACGTGTGCGATGTGCCTGCAGAGAGGCTCGCGGTCTCGGGGATCGACGAGGCGCGGGTCACCGGCAGGTCGATCTGCATTCCAGCGCCGAACTGCCCGAAGTCGTTCGAGCCCCAGCACGAGACCATTCCGTTCGCGAGCCGCGCGCACGAGTGACTCGCCCCGAGCGCCATGGCCGTCGGGTTGGTCTGGCCGAGCACCGCGGTCGGCCGACGACGCTCGCCGGTCGTCCCGTCGCCGAGCTGCCCCGCGTTGTTGTTGCCCCAACAAAGAACGACGCCCGTCGTGTCGATGGCGCACGTCGAGCTGTTTCCCGCCGCGATCCGCCGCGTGGGGCTCGTCGGAATCCCCACAGGCATGAGCCGCTCGTTGTTCGTCCCGTCGCCGAGCTGCCCGGCACTGTTGTCGCCCCAGCAAGAGATCCATCCGCCCATGCGACGCGCGCACGAATGTCGCCTCCCCGTCGCGACTTCGATCGCGTCGGAGAGCGTGGCCACGGTCGTCGGAACGAGCGCTGTCGTCCGCGTCCCGTCCCCGAGCTGGCCGTTCGCGTTTACGCCCCAGCACTGGACCGCGCCGGTCGCGCGACGAGCGCAAGAGTGTTGATCGCCAGCGTCGATCTCGACCGCGTCGGTCACGCCGGTCACCGTCACGAGCGCGGAAGGACCGGCCATGCGACCGTCGCCGAGATAGCCGCTTCCCCAGCAAACAACCTGACCGTTCGCTCGTCGCGCGCACGCGTGGCTCTGACCAGAAGAGAGCTCGACCGCGTCCATGAGCCCCGCCACGGTGACTCGTCCGAGCGTCGCCGCGGTGGTTCCGTCGCCGAGCTGCGCGCTGCTGTTGCTGCCCCAACAAGAGACCGCGCCCGACGAGAGCCGAGCGCATGCGAAGGAGCCGCCTGCGCTCACTTCGACGGCGTTCGACAGCCCCGCGACGGCGACGGGCGTCGCGCGTTGCAGCATCGTTCCGTCACCGAGCTGCCCCGCGCTGTTCGAGCCCCAGCAGACGACCTGCCCCGTCCTTCGCACGGCGCACGCGAAGGAGGTCCCGACGGACACCGAGAGCGCGTCGGTCAGCGAAGCGACCAGCTCGAACCGAGCCGACGGCGCGGTGCTCCCCGTGCCGAGCTGACCGTTGGCGTTGCTGCCCCAGCACGCGACGCGCCCGCTCGAGAGCGCGACGCACGCGTTCGAGCCACCCACGCTGACGCTCGAGAGCGCGTTGCCCATGCACAGGCCCCGTTCGCACGAGCCCGACAGGCAGCGCATCCCGCACGCGCCGCAGTTGTTCGGGTCGGTCTCGAGGTCGACCTCGCATCCGTTGCGGTTGTTCGCGTCGCAGTTGCCTCGCCCTTCGAAGCAGCGCGCCATCGCGCACTCGCCGCCAGCGATGCACATGCCCGTGCCCGTCGGGTTCGTCGCGGTGTCGACGCAGAGGCCCTCGTCCGTCAGCGAGTCGCAGTCGTCGTCGACGCCGTTGCAGAGCTCTTGAATAGCGGTGTTCGTGCGGCACTGGATCGCGCCGCTGACGCAAGCGTTGCTGCCGGTGCCGCAGCGACCGACGCCCGCCATCGCCGTGCAAGAGGTGCCGACGATGCGGTCTCCTGCGCCGTCGACCGTGCTGTCGTCGCAGTCGTCGTCGACGCCGTTGCAGAGCTCGGCGCGCGTCGGGTGCCGCGCAGGAAGGGCGTCGTTGCAGTCGGTGTTCGTCGGGTCCGTCGGCGCGTTGTTCGTGAACCGCGCCGGGCAGCGGCCGTACGTCATGCGCGCGGGGTCTGGACAGACGGGCTGGAGCCTCGCGCCCGCGGCGGCCCAACCGTCGTCGTCTCCGTCGGGATAGCAGAGGATCGTGAGGCCCTCGTCCGCGGATCCGTCGCAGTCGTCGTCGACGCCGTTGCACGTCTCGACGCGCACGTCCGCCGTGCACGAGCCCCACACCGAGCCCATCCCCGTCGCGGTGCACGCCTCGACGCCGCGGCTGCTGCAGCAGGCGCGGGTCTCGCCGACGCGAGGGCAGCCGCAGCCTTCGTCCGCCGTGCCGTTGCAGTTCTCGTCGACGTTGCCCATCGCGTCGCACACCTCGCGCGCCGCAGGGTTGATCATCGCGTTGTCGTCGTTGCAGTCGGTGCCCAGCCGAGAGAACCCGAAGGGCGGAGCGCACGCCATCACGAGGTCCGCCCCCGACGCGCGTCGATCGCCGAAGCCGTCGCCGTCGGTGTCGCGGTAGTAGGCCACGCGCACTTCGTCCATGGTGCCGTTGACGCAGTTGTCGTCGACGCCGTTGCAGACCTCCAGCGCGCCCGGAAACCGCGATCCGCCGCCGGCGGCGGGGTCGTCGGCGCAGTCCGTTCCGCGCACTTCGGCGGCGCTGACGGAGACGAAGCCCACGCTCGCGCTCGCGTCGGAGCCGCCGTCGAGCTGCGTCGCCGCGCACACGGGCGCCGGCGCACCCGCGGGCAGACGATTGAAGCACCCCGAGGACACGAAGCGGTCCTCGTCGCGGTCGCCGTCGCCGCCGAAGCCCGTGGGCGTCACCTCTGCGACGGTGCACGGGTCGCAGTCTTCGTCGACGCCGAGGTTGTCGCAAAACTCACGAATACCTGGATTCACCCTAGGATTTCGATCATCGCAGTCGTCGCCGCCGCACGCCGCGCTCGGGTGTCCGTCGTTGTCTTCGTCGACGCAGAGCCCCGTGTCCGGTCGCCCGCGCGCGTCCACCGCGGCGTCCATCGTCCCCGTCGCGTCGGGCTCCGACGCGTCCGGCAACGGCTGCGGGCTCGCGCACCCTGCAGCGAGCGAAGCTCCAACCAACAACACAACAAGCCAACGCGACGCCATCGCA
The DNA here is from genome assembly GCA_013298625.1 of Myxococcales bacterium. GTDB lineage: Bacteria > Myxococcota_A > Polyangia > Polyangiales. The sequence continues at coordinate 13,637 of JAAFIF010000013.1, read as the reverse complement.
AGCTCCTTCGCGCGAGCGACGTCGTCACGATGCCCGCGCTGTGATGTGCCTATCACGGCGCTGTCGAACGCTCCCCTGACCCCGCATTTCGCCGAGCGAATTCGAGAACTCGAAGATTCGGCAACCACCTTCGAAGCCCCGCTGCACACCGCGTCGCGACGGCGTGCTCGGGGCCATCAAGCGCCTCGCGTGACCGCGTCGTCGACGACCAGGATGCGCACCTCGGGGTCGAGCCCGTAGCCCGACGCGGCGGTGCGGATCACGTCGCGCAGGCCCCTGGCGCGCAGCTGCGCGATGGCGACGTGCAGGCGGTTCTTCGCGGCCGAAGGGAGGATGCGCTCTCCGGGCCACACGGCTTCGACGAACTCGGGCCGCGAGAGCACGGCGTCGGACGAAGCGGACATCTTCGCGCAAAACGCGGCGAGCACGCGCTGCAGCACCGGGGCGTCGGTGCAGTCGCAGCGGCGCTCTTCGCCCGAGAGCCAGAACCACGCGCCGTCCCGCTGCGCGACGAGCACCTTCTTGAGCGTGAGCGCCGACTCGATCAGCGCGCGCACCTCGGGCGCGGGCTCTTCGCGCAAGAGCGCGCGGGCGACGATGAGCACGTCGTAGCCGAACAACGGAGGCGCGCCGTTGGCCGACGAGCTGAGCGCGCCGATCGCGTCGAACGACGCTCGACGACGGGCGCTCTCGTCTTGACCGAGCCCCGCGCGGCGGGCGGTGTTCATCGCGAACGTCTCGATGCGCGCGCGCTGGATCGCCAGCACGCGCTCGAGCCGAAGGTCGGCCACCGGCTTGCCCACGCGGTTCGCTTCGGCCCAGGTGTGCGCCGCCTCGGCGCCGTGCCCGGCCATCGCTTCGACCACGGCGCGGTGCGAGAGCAGCAGGGCGTGGCTCCATCGGTCGCCGAAGGGCTCGATGTCGACCACCGCGCGGCCGAGCACGCGGCGCGCCTCGGAGTAGCGACACTGCTGCGCGAGCGCGATCCCGCGAAATCCCAAGCAGAGCGCGGCGAGGCGCCGGTCTCCGACGCGCTCGAGCAGCGAGATCACCGTGAGGTACGACTGCTCGGCGCGCTCGGCGTTGGCCGAGAGGTGCTCGAGGATCGCCGCGGCGACCGTGGTCGTGGCGCGCATCCTCGCGAAGTCGACGCAGTCGAGCACGAGCTGCGCTTCTTCGATGGACTCGCGCGCGCCTTCGAGCTGCCCGATGTCGAGGCACAGGATCGAGCGCGAGGCGAGCGCGCGCGCGAGGGTCCACTCGTCGCCCACGCGACGCGCAGCAGAGACGGCGGAGTCCGAGCGACGGCGCGCTTCGTCGTGGGCGCCGCACGAGACGAAGAACGTCGAAGCGACCGCTTGCGTCGTGGCTTCGTACCGCAAATCCCCGGCGCTTCGATGCAGGGCGAGCGCGCGCTCGGACTCGTCGAGCACCTGCGCGACGCGGCCGGTGTTGATCAAGATGAGCAGCCGTCGCGCGCGGGCGCGGCCTTCGAGCGCGGTGAGCCCGAGGAGCGCTGCGTGGTGGATCGCGGCGTCGAGGTCGACCTCGCTCGCGGACACGTCGCCGCCCAGCCACGCGCACACGCCGCGGGTGAAGCGAAGGGACGCGATCAACGCAGGGTCGAGCGCGTCGAACGCGGGGTGCGCGCGCAGCTGGTCGAGCCAGCCGCGCAGCGAGGGGACCGCGCCGCGGTTCTCGAAGTAGCCGAGCAGCGCCGATGCGACGCGCGCGCCGAACGAGAGCGAGCCTGGCCCGAGCGCTTCGTCGAGCGAGCGAGCGAGGACCGCCTCGAAGTTGCCGCGGTCGCGCTCGATGAGCGCCATCCACCGGGCGGCGTCCGACGAATAGAGCCCCTCGGCGGCGCGCTCGGCGAGCGAAGCGAAGTGCTCACCGTGCGCGCGCAGGGCGAGCGATCGGGCGTGGGCGTGGGCGGGGTCGCGCGCGATCTGCTGCGCGAGCGGGGCGAAGAGCGCGAAGCGCGAGCGGCCCTCGTGCGTCGAGCGGTCGAGCAGCGAGTGATCGGCGAGCGATTGCAGCGCGTCGACGACCGGCGTCGGTCCAGCGCCGAGGACCTCGGCGGCCTCGAGCGAGAAGTCTCCCACGCACGCAGAGAGGGCGACGACGAGAGCGGAGCCCGCGGGGTCGAGCGCGGCGAACGAGTCGGTGACCAGCGCGCGCAGCGAGCGGTGCCGCGGGGACACGCCGATCGCGTCGGTCCACAGCGGGTCGTGATCGTCGGACAGACGCGCGGAGAGCTCTTCGACCGAGAGCGATCGGAGCCGCGTCGCGGCGAGCTCGATGGCTGCGGGAATCGCTCCGACCGAGGATCGCAGCGCGAGGCCCGAAGGAGCGTCGAGCGCGCGCTCGTCGAAGTCTCGTGACACGAGCCCCGCTCGGCTGGCGAGCAGCGAGCGGGCCGCAGAGGGGTCGAGGGGACGGACCGAGAAGAGGGCGACGCCCGTCGCGAGGGCGACGCGACGCGAGGTCACGAGGACGCGAAGCTGCGCGGCGCGCTGCACAGAGCGGTGCGCGTGCGCGAGGGCGCGATCGAGGACGAACTCAGCGTCGTCGAGGACGATCAGCGAGGGACCGCCGAGGTCGCTGTCGAGCGCGAGGCGCTGCGAGAGCTCGTCGAGCGCGAGGCCCTCGGAGAGCGACGACGAGAACGACCAGCGAGAGGGAAACGTCCGCTCGGCAAACTCGAAGGCGAGGCGAGATTTTCCGATTCCTGGCGGGCCAGAAATGAGAGCGATTCGAACACCCGACGCGAAGAGCGAATCGAGCGAACGCAGCTCGTCCTCGCGGCCGAAAAACGGGGTGGTCTCGAATGCTGTTGGGACGGTCATGACTCGCGCCTGCGCTCGATCGTGTGGGGTGACTTCGACCCTATCACGCGCGCGATGGCGCGAAGGACAACACACAAGACTGACGAGGCCACTAAGCACGGACAGTCAGTGAAAATAGCGACAGTTCACGTCCATGTAGGATGCCAAATAATCGTCAAATAAGCGGCTGGCTTTTGCATCCAGCGCGTCGCCTGTCGCCTACTCGAGAGCGCAAGCGATGGACATCAAACCCAAGAAGCCAGGCGACAGCTCCCCTGCGCACCCGCCGGTCGGCTCGGTGCTCGCGGGGCGCTACCACCTCGAAGCGCTGATCGCCGTTGGAGGAATGGGGGCGGTCTTTCGAGCGACGGACAGTTTTCTCGATCAGCCGGTGGCGATCAAAGTCCTGACCGTGAAGAAATGGGGCGTCCCCGAGGGGACCGTCGCCCAGACGCTGCAGAGCCTGCGGAGCGAGGCGCTCACCAGCATTCGCCTGACGGATCCAGGGATCGTGCGCGCGTACAACTACGAGCGCGACGCGTCCTGGGAGTTTCTGGTGATGGAGTACGTCCGCGGCGAGGACCTGCGGCACTATCGCAAGAAGTTCGAGGGGCGGGTCCTGCCGACGTCGGAGCTGATCCGCATCGGGCTTCGCGCGCTCGAGGCCCTCGAGCACGCGCACAAGCTCGGCGTAAACCACTACGATCTCAAGCCCGCCAACGTGCTGCTCACGGATCAGGGCGAGGTGAAGCTGTGCGACTTCGGGCTCGCTTCTCTCTCGTCCGCGGCGATGCAGCGCGCGCAAGAGCAGAAGCCGCGCGGGATCATCGCCGGGACGCCCGCGTACATCGCGCCCGAAATGATCGAGGGAAACAAAGCGGACCACCGCGCGGACCTCTATTCGCTCGCCGCGACGCTGTACGACCTCGCGAGCGGCGCGCCGCCGTTTGGCAACGAGGCAGTGCAAGCGTACCTGGGGCACTTGCAGCAGCAGCCCGCGCCGTTGAAGGGGCTGCCGAGCGCCCTCGGCGCGGTGATCCTGCGGGGGCTCGAGAAGGATCCGGCGCAGCGCTTTCAGAGCGCGAGCGAGATGAAGGCCGCCCTCGCGGCGTGCGTGACAGAAGAGCGAGCAGAACCAAAGGGGCCCCAGGGAGAGCGGACGATGCGGGTACAGCGCAGGGTGTATTCATTCGAGACGGCGAAGTGGGATTCGGCGCTTCCGACGGAGATGGATTCGGAGCGGACGCTGGTGCTGGTGTTCGGCGCGCCCGAGGCGATCGAGCACAAGCCGGTGTTCGATCAGCTCGCGAAGGCGTTTTCGAAGTCTCACGTGGTGGGCGAGAGCACGTCCGGCGAGATCGCGGGCGGCGCGGTGCTGGATCGCTCGCTCTCTGTCGCGATCACGCAGTTCGGGAGCACGGACCTTCACACGGTCGAAGCTTCGGTCACGGATGCTGCGCGTTCGTTCGACGCAGGAAAAGAGCTGGCGCAGAAGCTCTCTGCCGCTCGCCCTGGGCTGCGCGCGGTCTTCGTCCTCTCTGAAGGGCTCACGGTCAACGGCAGCGAGCTCGTCCGAGGCTTCAACAGCGCCCTCGACCCCTCGGTGCTCGTCACCGGCGGCCTCGCGGGAGACGGGACCCGATTCGGCAAGACGTGGGTTCTACGAAACGCCACAGCGAAGTCGGGCGTCGTCGTGGCCGTGGGATTGTACGGCGATTCGTTGATCGTCTCGCACGGGTCGAAGGGCGGCTGGGACAAGTTCGGGCCCGAGCGCAGGGTGACGAAGTCCAAGGCCAACGTGGTCTTCGAGATCGACGGAAAGCCCGCGCTCAAGCTGTACAAAGAGTACCTCGGGCCGAAGGCGGCGGGGCTGCCCGCGACGGGGCTGTTGTTTCCGCTCGCGATGAGGCAGAGCGATTCGGACACGAAGATTCTCGTTCGAACGCTGCTCGCTGTGGACGAAGCGGCGCAGTCGATGACGTTCGCGGGGGACGTTCCCGAGGCGTCGCTCGTGCAGCTGATGAAGGCGGACTTCGATCGGCTCGTCGGCGGCGCGTCGGACGCGGCGATGATGGCCGTCGAGACCCGCGAAGAGGCGAAGGACTCGGACGTGCTCACCGTCGCCATTTCGTGCGTCGGTCGCAGGCTCGTCCTCGGCGATCGCATCGACGAAGAGGTCGAAGCCATTCAGAGCGCCCTCCCCAAGAACGCTCAGATCGTTGGCTTCTATTCGTACGGAGAGCTCGCTCCTTACGGGATGGGCGCCTGCGACTTGCACAACCAGACCATGACCCTCACCGTCTTCGCAGAGAAGACAGGGGCCGCGAAGGGCGCCACCGCGGCGAAGCCTCCTCCTCCGCCCGCGAAGCCCGCGGCGCTCTCGCGCTTCGCGATGCCCGCGCAGCAAGCGCCGAAGCCCCCTCCCCGCGCCGTCCCTGCGCCGAGCGCGCCCGCGAGCGGAGAGCCCATGCGGGTGCAGCGCAGGGTGTATTCGTTCGAGACGGCGAAGTGGGATTCATCGCTTCCGACGGAGATGGATTCGGAGCGGACGTTGGTGTTGGTGTTCGGCGCCCCAGAGGCGATCGAGCACAAGCCGGTGTTCGACCAGCTCGCGAAGGCGTTTTCGAAGTCTCACGTGGTGGGCGAGAGCACGTCCGGCGAGATCGCGGGCGGCGCGGTGCTGGATCGCTCGCTCTCTGTCGCGATCACGCAGTTCGGGAGCACGGACCTTCACACGGTCGAAGCTTCGGTCACGGATGCTGCGCGTTCGTTCGACGCAGGAAAAGAGCTGGCGCAGAAGCTCTCTGCCGCTCGCCCTGGGCTGCGCGCGGTCTTCGTCCTCTCTGAAGGGCTCACGGTCAACGGCAGCGAGCTCGTCCGAGGCTTCAACAGCGCCCTCGACCCCTCGGTGCTCGTCACCGGCGGCCTCGCGGGAGACGGGACCCGATTCGGCAAGACGTGGGTTCTACGAAACGCCACAGCGAAGTCGGGCGTCGTCGTGGCCGTGGGATTGTACGGCGATTCGTTGATCGTCTCGCACGGGTCGAAGGGCGGCTGGGACAAGTTCGGGCCCGAGCGCAGGGTGACGAAGTCCAAGGCCAACGTGGTCTTCGAGATCGACGGAAAGCCCGCGCTCAAGCTGTACAAAGAGTACCTCGGGCCGAAGGCGGCGGGGCTGCCCGCGACGGGGCTGTTGTTTCCGCTCGCGATGAGGCAGAGCGATTCGGACACGAAGATTCTCGTTCGAACGCTGCTCGCTGTGGACGAAGCGGCGCAGTCGATGACGTTCGCGGGGGACGTTCCCGAGGCGTCGCTCGTGCAGCTGATGAAGGCGGACTTCGATCGGCTCGTCGGCGGCGCGTCGGACGCGGCGATGATGGCCGTCGAGACCCGCGAAGAGGCGAAGGACTCGGACGTGCTCACCGTCGCCATTTCGTGCGTCGGTCGCAGGCTCGTCCTCGGCGATCGCATCGACGAAGAGGTCGAGGCCATTCAGAGCGCCCTCCCCAAGAACGCTCAGATCGTCGGCTTCTATTCGTACGGTGAGCTCGCCCCTTACGGGTTGGGCGCCTGCGACTTGCACAACCAGACCATGACCCTCACCGTCTTCGCAGAGCGTCACACGGCGGTGAGCAAGAGCGCAGCGCCCGCGAAGGCCGTCCCTGCGCCGACGCCCGCAGCCGTTCCTGCGCCGACGCCGACGCAGGCACCCGTGGCAGCGGCACCGCCCGCGCCGATGCCGACGCCCGCTGCGCCTCCGCCGCGCGCGTCGGTTGCGCCGAAGCCTCCGCCTGCGCCGAGCTCGACGGACTCGATCATGCAGCGATCTCCTGCGGCGATGGCGGTGCAGAAGCTCCGCACGGCGCCGCACCGCGCGAGCGCGACGAAGGGCGCGAGCACCGTCACGATCGAGCGCGCGCAGACCGCGGACGCGACGCTGGTCGTGATGAGCGGCAGGATGAACGAGACCCTCAAGGGCCGCGCGTCTGCAGAGGGGCTGCAGGGCGTGGTGGTGTTCGACCTGGCCAACATCGAGCGCGTGACGTCGTTTGGCGTGCGCGAGTGGCTGCAGTTGCTGTCGGCCGCGCAGCGCACGGTCGAGAAGCACTATCTGGCCAACTGCTCGGAGGCCGTGGTCAACCAGCTCTCGACGATCCGCGCGTTCTCGGGCGGAGGGACGGTGGTCTCGTTCGAGGCGCCGTATCGCTGCCGGAGCTGCGGCTTCGAGTGCAAGCACATCTTGGACGTGGAGTACGACGCGCAGGCGCTGCGAGACCGCGAGCCGCCGAAGGTCGAGTGCCCCAAGTGCCAGCGCTCGGCGGAGTTCGACGACGACGTCGAGACGTACTTCGCGTTCGCGGGACCGTTCATCGGAGCGGAGATTCCTGAGGCGGTTCGCGCGGTGCTCGAGGGCGCAGACCAGACGGTGCTCGTCCCTTCGGGCGGCGGCGAGCAAGTGCAGAAGGACATCGAAGAGCACGCGACGCGCGTTCGTATCCGCGGAAAGCTCGACCGCTCGCTGCGATGGAACCGCGTCACCGACGGCCTCGAAGGCGCTGTCATCTTCGACTTCGAGTCGGTGACGGACACGACGCACGAGGGCGCGAGCGCGATGTTGGCTGCGATGCGGCAGCTGCCGAGCGAGGTGTCCGAGGCGCACATCGAGTCGTGCCCGCGCGCGGTGATCGAGGCCATGATGATCAGCGGCGCGCCGCCGGTGAAGATCGTCTCGGCCGAGGTCGACGGGTTCTGCGCGCAGTGCAACACGCGGCGCATGGGGCACATCGACGTGGCGCGCGACCGCGCGGCGCTGCTCGCGGGCGAGGACCCGAAGGTGTCCTGCAAGCGATGCGAGGGTGCGATTTCGTACGCGGATTTGCGGCCGATGCTGCGCTTTCTCGCGACGCCGCAGCAGAGCGCCGCGCCCGCGGCGAGCGTGGCCCCAGCAGCAGCAGTAGTGGCAGCAGCGCCGGCGCGGGTGTCCGTGGTCGAGCCGACGCCGAGCCCAGCGGTCGCGGCGCGCAAAGAGAGCGCGAAGGCGCCGTCGCTCGCGGTGGGGTTGATCGTGGTGGGCGTGATCGCGATCGGCGCGGCGGGGGTGCTGATCGCGCGCAAATCTCCGAGCGAAGCGGCGGGCGAGCGAGCGACGCAGCAGGCTGCGCAACCGCCAGCGACGCCCGCGGCCGACGCTGCGGCGGCGAGCCCGAGCGCGAGCAGCAGCGGCGAGAGCGAGATGCTCCCGGCGTGGACCGAGCGCGCGACGGCGCTCGATTCGCAGCGGGTGTTGGTGGTGGGGCACGCAGAAGCGCAGCCGAGCCGGGACGCGGCGCTGACGGTCGCGAGAGATCACGCGACGATGCGGCTGCTGACGTTGGCGCTCGAGCAGCTGCGCGGGACGCGGACGCACGCGTTTATCGAGCCGCGGGTGCGGGGTCGGACGTGGGACGCGGGCGCGCTGCGGTCGATCGCGCAGCGCTTCGAGCAACAGCACGGGAGCACGGCGTCGCCCGAGCGCGTCGAAGTGGCGCAGCGGACGAGCGCGGCGGGCACCGAGGTGTACGCGCAGTATCGCTTGGACCGCGGGGCGTTCGACGCGATCGTGGAGTCGCATCGGGCGCGCGAAGAGTTCAGGGGAATGGTCACCGGGCGGTTCTTCGCGCTGCTCGAGCCGGTGTTGTCGGCGAGCCCCGAGGTGTTGATCTACGAGGTGCGCGGGGGCAGCCCTGCGAGCGACGCGAACCTGCGCGACGGCGACGGCGTGGTGGCGATCAACGGGCAGCGAGTGACGGCGCTGAGTGATTTCAGGGCCGTGGTCGATCGCACGTGGGCGGGGATGAGCGTGGGATCACCGTTGCGGTTGTTGGTCAACGCGGCGGGCGCAGAGCGGACGATCACGATGACGAAGCCGCGCACGGCGGAGGCTCTTCGTCGATGAACGTGGGCCCGGAGATCGCTGACATTCTGGTGATCGAGCCCAACCCGGTGGTGGCGCGGCGCGCGGCGCGGGTGCTGTCTGCGGCGGCGTCGATGGCGACGTACGCGGTGATCGAAGAGGTCGAGGAGCTGGCGCGCGCTGGGTTTTCTCGGGCGAGGCTGGTCGCGTGCAACGCGGAGCTGTGGCCGCGCGCGAGCGACTGGCAAGCGAACACGGCTCCGAAGGCGCACGTGATGTTGTGGACGCAGGACAACGATCGGGCGCTGATCGAGTCGTGCGCGAAGCGGACGCGGGTGGGCGCGATCGTGGGGTGGCCCAGGTTTTTGTCGACGCCGCGGCTGTGGGAGGTGGGGCAGTTCGCGCGGCGGGCGATGGTGGCGAAGAGCGTTCCGACCGTGGAGCAGCTGTTGGAGTGGGGCTCGACGACGCGCGTGTGGAGCCCTGCGGACAGCGTCGAGATCGAGCCGATCGTGAGCGAGGTGCGCGCGCTGGCCGAGTCGAGCAGCCCTCATCCGCGCGTGGCCGATCGCGTGGGCGAGTGCGCGTACGAGCTCTTGATGAACGCGGTGTACGACGCGCCGTCGCTGGCCGACGGGACGCCTCGGTACGCGATGGACCGCACGCAGCACGTGCAGCTCGAAGACTGGGAGCGACCGACGTTGCAGCTCGCGACGGACGGCGTTCGGCTGGCGCTTTCGGCGACGGATCCGTTCGGAGGTCTTCAGCGCTGGCACGTGTTCGAGAGCATCGCGCGCGGGCTCTCGGCGAGTGCGACGGCGGACGGCGCGGGCGTGGTGGACAGCTCTCGCGGCGGCGCGGGGCTGGGGTTCTTCAAGATGTTCTCGAGCGCCTCGACGCTGCTCGTGACCGTCGACCGCGGGCGCGCGACGGAGGTCACGCTCTTCTGGGACCTCGACGTGCATCCGCGAGACCTGCGCGCGGCGCCCTCGTCCGTACACTTCTGGAACGTATAGTTTTCTCCTGCAAATTGCCTGACAGACCCAACGGACCCACCCCATGAGCACACAACTGCGTTCGATCGATCCGCTCTTGCTGCGCCAGCTGTCGAAGGTGGGCATCACCGACCTCGACGCGCTGCCCGACAACGAGCGATGGGCCAAGCTGCTGCAGCGGATCAGCGATTACTACCGCTCGAGCAGCGAGGACCGAGACCTGCTCGCGCGCACGCTGGACCTGTCGACGAAGGAGATGAACGAGCTCAACGAGCGGCTGCACAAGCAGCACCATCGGCTCAACGATCTGATCAACGCGATCGCCGACGCGCTGAGCGCGTTTCGAGGGATCCACACGGGCGAGCAGCAGCCGGACGAAGACAGCCTGCACGACGTGACGGTCTCGATCACGCAGGCCAAGAGCACCTTCAACGCGCGGCTCAACGACCTGTTCAACGTCACGGACGGAACGCAGGTCGACTCGGGCAGCCTCTCGATGATCCGCCAGGATTTTCTCTCGCTCGCCGACGGCATGATGCGCTTGATCCGCGACGCCTCTGCGAGCGCGTCGATGCGCAAGGAGCTCGAGGTCGCGCGCGCCGTGCAGCAGCTCTTGCTGCCCGAGAGCGAGACGATCGATCGTCCCTTCGTGCGCGTGACGGGGCACTATCGACCTGCGACCTCGTGCGGCGGCGACTGGTGGGCGGTGCACGACCTGCCCGACGGCAGAGTGTTTCTGGTGATCGGCGACGTGACGGGGCACGGCGTGGCGTCGGCGATCCTGACGGGCGTCGCGAAGGCCGCGTGCGACATCGCGCGCAACCTCCGCAAGAACGACCTGCAGTGCGACGAGCTCTTGCGCATGATGAACACGTCGATCTACGGCGCGGGCAAGCAGCGGCTCATGATGACGGCGAGCGTGTGCATGATCGATCCGCGGGCGAAAAAGCTCACCGTGAGCAGCGCGGGGCACACGTTTCCGATGCTGATCCGCAACCGCGGGGGGCAGCTCACGGCGGCGCCGATCGTGGCGCACGGATCGCCGCTCGGGGCGAGCCCGGACTCGGTGTTTCCCGAGGTGACGGTCCCGCTCGAGTCCAACGACGTGCTGTGTTGCTACACCGACGGCGTGACCGAGTGCGAGAGCCCGCTGAAAGAGCAGTTCTCCGAGCGAAGGTTGCGCGAGCTGTTGATCCACGCGGGCCGCTGGGACCCGAGCGCGATCCGCGACACGATCGAGCATTCGCTCGCGCAGTTCGCAGGGGACGCGCCGCAGATCGACGACATCACGTTCATCATCGCCAAGGTCGGCATGCTCGGATAACAGTGTCGATCTCAACCGTTCAAAGAGAGAGAGCCAAGAATGAAAGTACGTGCAGCGATCGCGACCAAGGCAGGGGCTCCGCTCACCGTCGAGACCGTGGACCTCGAAGGCCCGAAGGCCGGAGAAGTCCTGGTGGAGCTCAAGGCCACGGGCATCTGTCACACCGACGACTTCACGCTCTCGGGCGCTGATCCCGAGGGGCAGTTTCCGGTGATCCTCGGGCACGAGGGCGCGGGCATCGTCGTGGACGTGGGCCCTGGGGTGACCTCGCTCGCCAAGGGCGATCACGTGATTCCGCTGTACACGCCGGAGTGCCGCGGCTGCAAAACGTGCCTCTCGAAGAAGAGCAATTTGTGCACGGCGATCCGCGCGACGCAGGGCAAGGGCGTGATGCCCGACGGGACGAGCCGCTTCTCGATCGGCGGCGAGAAGATCCATCACTACATGGGCTGCTCGACGTTCGCGAACTACACCGTGCTGCCCGAGATCGCGCTGGCGAAGATCCGCAAGGACGCGCCGTTCGACAAGGTTTGCTACATCGGCTGCGGCGTGACGACGGGCGTGGGCGCGGTGCTCTGGACGGCGCAGGTCGAAGCGGGCGCCAACGTGATCGTGTTCGGCCTCGGCGGCATCGGGCTCAACGTGATTCAAGCGGCGAAGATGGTCGGCGCGGACATGATCATCGGCGTGGACATCAACCCGGCGCGCGAAGAGACCGCGCGCAAGTTCGGCATGACCCACTTCGTCAACCCGAAGGAAGTGGGCGGCGACCTGGTTCCGTACCTGGTCAACCTGACCAACGGCGGCGCGGACTACACGTTCGAGTGCGTGGGCAACACCACGTTGATGCGACAAGCGCTCGAGAGCTGCCACCGCGGCTGGGGCACGAGCGTGATCATCGGCGTCGCGGGAGCAGGGCAAGAGATCTCGACGCGACCGTTTCAGCTCGTCACGGGCCGCGTGTGGAAGGGCAGCGCCTTCGGCGGCGCCCGCGGCCGCACGGACGTCCCGAAGATCGTCGACTGGTACATGGACAAGAAGATCGAGATCGACTCGCTCATCACGCACACGCTCCCGCTCGAGCGCATCAACGAAGGGCTCGAGCTGATGCACAAGGGCGAGTCCATCCGATCGGTGGTGGTGTACTCGTGACCGCGCTGGTGACGCGCTCGTCGCAGCGATGCTTCGGCGGCGTGCAGCTCTCGCTCGAGCACACGTCGAGCGCGTGCGCGGGCCCGATGCGGCTCGGGGTGTACCTGCCTCCGCAGGCAGAGAAGGGCCCTGTCGCGGCGGTGTTCTACCTCGCGGGGCTGACGTGCACCGAAGAGACGTTCGTGATCAAAGCGGGCGCACAGCGCGTGGCCGCCGAGCTCGGGCTCGCGCTGGTGACGCCGGACACGAGCCCGCGCGCCGAGCGGTATCCGGGCGATGATGCGAGCTGGGATTTCGGCGTCGGCGCGGGCTTCTACGTGGACGCGACGGTCGAGCCCTGGGCGCGCACGTACAAGATGTTCTCGTACGTGACGAGCGAGCTTCCGAACCTGCTGCGCGCAGAGCTGCCGATCGACGGCTCGCGCTTGGGCGTGACGGGGCATTCGATGGGCGGGCACGGGGCGCTGGTGGCGGCGCTGCGGGCTCCGACGGTGTTTCGTTCGGTCTCTGCGCTCGCGCCGATTTGCGCGCCGATGCAGTGCCCGTGGGGCGAGAAAGCCTTCAGCGGATACCTGGGCGAAGACCGCGCGACGTGGGCTGCGTACGACGCGTGCGAGCTGTTGAAGAGCCACGCGCTGCCGAGCGAAGCGCTGATCGACCAGGGCCTCGCGGACAAGTTTCTCGCGGGGCAGTTGAAGCCCGAGCTCATCGAGGCGCGCGCCGCCGAGGCGGGCCAGCGCGTGCGCGTGCGTCGGCACGAGGGCTACGATCACTCGTACTTCTTCGTGCAGTCGTTTATCGAAGAGCACCTGCGGCATCACCACCGCGCGCTGGGGTGAAGCGCGCGGGGGGGAGCGCGGGCGGGGAAGCGCGGGTTCAGCGCCGGGTACGACGGTCACGCGCGCGACGCTGCCGGTGAATCGAGGCGCACGGCGCGAAGCGCGCGGCGCGAAGCGCGCGCTCGTTGCCCAGAGACCCGGTGACCGAGACCCCAGCGAATACACGGTTACGAAGTGAGTAGATGGACTCGCTGCGTTTCTCGACTGCGCGTGCGGTGCCCGACAGCGCTCGCTCCGTCGTTCACGAAACGCAGCCATCATCCTCCCCACCTCGGCGGAAACACGCTGCGCTCGTGCGCAGACCCTCCTGCGTCGAAAACTTCTTCGACCGTTTCGAATAAGCCCACGTGATGCGCAACAACGAGCCCGTTGGACGCACGGCGGCCCATGCGACGCGCGGCAGGAAAACCCGTTGGACGCACGGCCAGAGGGCAAGGCACGCGACGCGCGGCAGAACACCCGCTGGGCGCACGGCCAGAGGGCAAGCGACGCGACGCGCGGCAGAACACCCGCTGGGCGCACGGCCAGAGGGCAAGCGACGCGCAAAGGCAGAGCCCGTTGGACGCACGGCCAGAGGGCAAGCGACGCGCAAAGGCCGGAGGCTTG
>JAAFIF010000177.1 GCA_013298625.1 Myxococcales bacterium | reverse complement strand
CGATGACCATGTCGAGGTACAGCACTCACGGACTCTCGTTCGTCGAGATCGTGAAGGACCGCGCGCTCATGCTCAACGACGGGCAGGCCGCGTTGATCGCGCTCGCGATCGAGCAGAGCGACGGCGCCGACCTCCCCAGTGACTGCGACGCGTTGCTGGAGTGGGTCGCGTTCGAGGTCGGGCATCTGCCCGAGGTGATGCCCGAGGCGGGCTTCGTCGCAAAGGACGGCCCGAGGCTCGCGGCGGCGAAGATCCGCGACTTGATCGCCACGCTCGACACTGCGCTGCGCGCCGCGCGGCAGATCGAGCACGCGCTCATCGACGACATCGAGCAGAGCGAGCGCGAGAACGGAGGCGCGCGATGAGGTTCGAAGAGCTGCTTCGCGAGGCCCTCGAACGCCTCGTTCGCGTGCACGAGGACTACAGCGTTGTCCCGCGCGACGAGCTCGGGCGCATCCTCGAGGCCAGCCGCACGTGGGCGGAGCACCTGCTCGGTGACCTCGCCGCGGCGCAAGCCCTGCCCCCGAGCGTCGACCTCTCGTCCAGGTGGCCCGCGATCATGAACGGCGTGACGGAGGGCTGGCTCGACGCGCTCGTCCGCTGCAAGACCGACGAAGAGCGCCAGCGCGCACACAGGCACTTCGCCGCGGCCGTCAACGCGCTCTGCGCCCTCGCGACGGTCCCGCACCTCGACGCGGGCATGGTCGGAGGTGAGTCTTGAGCCGCAGTCGGAAGGTGCGCTCGTCGCGGCCGCTGCGCGCGCCGCTGGTGAGCTTCGCCGGCGGGAAGGTCGTCGAGCAGCTCACGCCGACGAAGAGCAAGCCGCACAGCGCGCACGGCTGGGCTTCGGGCGGGAACGAGCTCGACCCGATGCGCCACGTTCAGCAGTGCACCCGCATGCTCGACGCGGTGCGGATCGACTCGCGCGCCATCCTCGCGACGCTCGATTGCTTCGGGCTCGGCCCGACGACGCGCGCGGTGCTGGTCGTCGAGCGCCCGTTGGTGCGCTCCGTCGTCGACGCCCTCTCGCGCCGCATCCAGGTCGAGACGAACGTCGTGTTCGACGACGACGGCGAAGACATCTGGGTCGAGTCCAAGCACGTGCAGCTCGAGACGCTGGTCTCGACGCTCGCGCGCAGCGACGGGCACATGGTGGCGGTCGCCCCGATCTCGACGCTCCCCCATGTCCTGCGCGCGCTGGCGGCGGCGATCACGACACAGCTCGCGAGCGGCCGGATTGACCCGCGCGCGCTGGCCGAGCTCGCCGAGCTCATCCCCGCGCCGCGCGTGCTTGCCACGCGCTTCGGTCTGTCGATCGAGTCGCTCGACGCCGTCGAGGGGAGGTCGCTTTGACCGACGAACGCATGTGTCGCGCGTGCTTGCGCCGACTCGCCCGCGCGCTCGAGCGCAGCCTGCGCGAGTCCATCGCGCGCTCCGGCGACCTCATCCGGGGCGCGCGCTCGCGCTCCATCGACGCCCAGCGCTTCGACGCTCGGGTCTCTCGTGAATCGTTGGCGGTCTTTCGATCGAGGTGGACGTGATGGGATTCTTCATTCCGCAGGACGGATACGGGGTCTTTCGCTGGGGCGATGTCGAGCCGAGCGGGCTCGCCACAGAGCTTCGGTACGCGAAGAAGATGCTCCAAGAGGGCGACGTCGAGGGCGAGGTGCGCGACGCCAAGGGCAACGTCGTCTACGTGCACCGGCCGAAGAAGCCTCTCGCCGAGCGCATCGAGGCCGCGAAGGGGCGACTGCGCCGCGCGGAGCTCGCGCAGGTGCTGGCCGAAAGCGAGCTCCGTGGCTCGAAGCACTCGCTCGAACGCTTGCTGAAGCTCGAGCAAGTGCGCGCAGAGCAAACGCAGGACACCGAGCAGAGCGCGAGCCTGCCCCTCTTCGCCGGGAAGGTGGTCTGAACATGCCGATCGAACAGGGGTTCGTCGTGTTCTGCGACGACTGCGAAGAGCTGCTCGAAGTCGGCGGGATGCACGCGTGGCAGACCGAGGCCGACGCGCTCGCGGCCGCTGAGCGCGCGGGGTGGAAGGCCGACGAAGACGGCGACGTCTTCTGCCGCGGATGCGCGGCAGAAAGCGAGGCGCGATGACCGGCTTCGACTTCTGCGCATGGTGCGGACGGCTCACCACGGGGCTCGACGGCGACGGCGACCCGGCGTGCAAGCCCGGCGAGGGATGCCTCGTCGAGCGAGCGCCCAAGGCCTCGAAGCGCGCGTGCGGCCGACGGCCGGGCGGATACAACCGCGGCCCCATCATCGTGCGCGGGCAGAGCCGCACGCTGAAGCAGTGGGCCGCTCACTTCGGCGTGCACGCGTCGTCGCTCCTCACTCGCGCGACCGGGCAGCAACGCACGATCGCCGCCGAGATCGACGACCGGCTCGAGCACGGCAACCCGTCACGACATGGCGGCCGCAAGCGCGCCGCAGGAGAGGTTCGATGAGCAAGGTCGTATTCACCTGCGAGCTCGCGGCCACGGTGGCGATCGAGCGCCCCGATGAGGCCCTCGAAGCGGTCCGCTTCCACATGGGCACGCTGCGGCAACCGCTGCTCGCGCTGCGATTCCCAAACTGGATCGCGCTCGCGCGCGCGTCCATCGACCTCGCGCGGCACGGCATCGCTCACCGTAGCTCAGGCATCACGGAGACAGCGCACGAGCTGCTCGCGGCGCAGATCCGCGGCGAAGGCCTGCACCTGTTTCTCGACGATCCGCCGGCGCCGGTGACCATCGGCGGGGTCACGCTTCAGCCGACGGACCATGCGGCATCCGTCGAAGCGTTGCGGCTCGCGCGCTGCTCGGGGCACACAGGCGGCGCGCTGGGCTCGTGGGCCGAGCAAGGCGGGCCCGTGTACCGACTCGCCGCGACTGTGGGCCATGCGGTCGCGATTCGACGCGCGACCGCGTCGGAGCGGGCGGCCGGGCTCGGGTTCGTCCATGCGTTCCTCGTCACCCCCATCGCCGTGATGACCTGCGGATGGCCCGACGATCCGCACCTCGACGAAGAGCTCGTCGAGGCCGAGGCGAGCCTCGTGGCGAAGTTCTCGCCCGCGCGAGGTGACGCTTGAAGCCCTCGAAGGCACAGGCGCGCGCGGTGTTGCGCGAGCTCGCCGACTGGATCGCCGACCAGATCGCGACCGACGAGCCGCCGAAGACCTCGCTGCGCGTTCCGAAGGTCACCGCGACCGACGAAGAGCGCGACTTCGCCCGCGACGAGATGCGCGCCATGCGCACGCCCAAGCGCAAGCGGAGGGCGGCTTGAGCGCAGCTCCGAAGCTCACCTTCGAGCTCGTCCGCCACGAGGACGAAGACCGTCGCACGGGTGCGGTGGTCGCGTTCGCTCGCGCCGTGCGCGCGCAGCTGCACGTGCTCGAGCCGCGCCGCGCGCGGGTGCTCGCCGCGCTGGTGGCGTGCCACGAGCACCGACCGGGCGCCCTCGAAGCGCTCGCGAAGACCGCGCTCGCCAGCGTGTTGGCGGTCGACCCGGCGCACCGCGAAGGCCTCGCGCGCGACGCTGAGCGCGTTCGGGCCCTGTTTCGCCGAGGTGAGCTGTGAGCCGCTCGGGCGAGCATTGGGGCAACCCTGGCGGGCGTCCTGGCACGCGCACGGGGCTCGTCCGCGTCGACGCGATCGGCGCCGCATGCCCGGTCTGCGGTCGGCGGAAGTTCTGCAGCGTCTCGCGCGACGGCGGCATGGTGTGGTGCACGCGCGAGGCCTCGCGCGACGAGCGGGACTACGGCTACGGCACCGCGTGGGTGCACGTGCTCGACGCCCCCGTGCGGCTCGACCCCGAGGTGTTGCGGCGGGTGTCGCTCGCGCGCGAGCCAGGGTCGATCGCGCTGCGCGACCGCGTGTATCGCGCGCTGCTCGATGCGCTGCGGCTCGACCGGAGGCACCGCGACAACCTGCGCGGCCGCGGGCTCGACGACGAGCAGATTGAGCTCGGCGGCTACGCCAGCATGCCCCAAGAGGGCCGCGGGTACGTCGCGCGCGACCTGTTCGAGACCTTCGGCGACGACCTCGCCCACGTCCCCGGCTTCTACCAATGGGACGACGGCCGCTGGGCGATCGCCGGCTATTCGGGGCTGCTCGTCCCGGTGCGCGACGTCGCCGGCACCATCGAGGCGCTCAAGGTCCGCCTCGACAACCCACCGCCCGACGGAGGGCGCTATCGCTTCGTCTCGAGCTCGTCGAAGGGCGGAGCGAAGGCCGTCTCGACGCTGCATGTGCCGATGTTTGGCCAGGCCATCGGCGCCGACGAGATCCGCATCACAGAGGGGGAGCTGAAGGCCGACGTGACGACCGCGCTCTCGGGGATCCCGACGCTGTCGGTGCCCGGCGTCGAAGCGTGGCGCCTCGGGCTGCAGGCCGCGGAAGTACTCCGGCCCCAGCGCGTGCGCGTGGCGTTCGACATGGATCGAGACACCAACCCGGCCGTCGCGCGCGCCCAGCGCGCTCTCGTGACGGCCCTTCGTGGGGCGGGCTTTCGCGTGGGCGTCGAGAGCTGGGACCCGACGCTGAAAGGCGTGGATGACTTCTACAGCGCGCAGCGCGCGCAGAGGGCTGCACAGTGACGATCGAGAATGACACCAAGCTCACCGAGGGTGATGACGCTGAGCGCGAAGCGCTCGCAGCCGAGCGTCGGGCCGCGCGCACCGCCGCGCCGCGGAACGAGACCCCGGAGCGCGCCCTCGCGCGCGAGATGGCCGACAAGATGCGCGAGCTCGGCGCCGTGGGCGTCACCGCTGGCGACGAGCCGACCGAGGACGACCAGGCCGCCGACGTTCTCGAAGGCCTCGTCGAGCGCGCGAAGACAGACCCGACGGTGGTCTTTCTGCCGAGCGTGCTCGAAGCGCTCCTCTCGCTGAAAGAAGACGAGCCCTACGTGTTTCAAGAGGAGTACTGGAAGGCGCTCAAGCGCGAGACCAGCACGCCCATGACCGCGCTCCGCGAGAAGCTCGAAGAACTCGCGCGCAGCGCGAAGCGACAGGCCAAGAAGCAAGAGAAAGAGCAAGCCCGCACAGAGGCGATGGAGCGCGCCGAGGCCAAGCGCGCAGCGCGCGAAGAGCGTCGGGAAGCGGCGAGGCGCGAGGCCGACGACGCGCGCAATCGCCACTTCTACACGAGCGACGACGAGCGGCTCGAGATGCGCCCCGGCGAGATCATCACGTTTAACCGACGCGGCGACGAAGAGACGCTCGCGCACTACTCCGCTCGAATCGCAGCGGAGGTGCACCACGACACCGGCGCGCGCGAAGTCCGCATGTACGAGATGGAGGTGCTCGCCGGGCGCGACATTCGCCGCTTCGACATCAAGGCCGACGACTTCGGCTCGATGAAGTGGACCGCGCTGGCCGGCGCCGACGTCGTCACCGCCGCCGGGCCGAAGGCGCGCGATCTCGCGCGAGAGTGCATCCAGCTCGCGTCACGGCCGATCCCGAGGCGCCACGAGTACGGCTTCACCGGCTGGAAGAGCATCGACGGACGCCCAGCGTATCTGCACGCGGGCGGCGCGATCACCGCCGAGGCGCCGCGCGAGTCCATCGTCGTCAAGCTGCCCGAGGGCGCGCACAAGCTGAAGTACTTCAAGCTGCCTGCCCCGCTCGAGGGCGAGGACTTGAAGCTCGGCGTACAGCAGTGTCTTCAGCTCATGTTCTCGCTGCCCGACTTCACCGGCCCGCTCTGCGCGGCCGCGTGGCGCGCGGTGCTCGGCGACAACCGCAACGTGCTCTTCGTCGTGGGTGGCCAGAAGAACGGCAAGACCACGGCGATGCTCTGGGCCCAGAACCACTTCGCGACGCAGTTCACGACCGCAGACGTCCCGCTCACCTGGGATTCGACCGCGTTCGGCGTGCGCGCCGCGCTGGCCACCATCGGCGACGCCGTGCTGCTCGTGGACGACTACCGCCCGCTGCAGGACCCCAAGCACGAGCCGGTGTTCGTCGCGATTGTCCGCAACGTGAGCGACGGCACCTCTCGCTCGAAGGGCACGATCGACTCCACCGTCGTGCAGGACCCGACGCCGCGCGCGCTCTTGTTCGCGTCGGGCGAGACGCGACCGAAGATCGACTCGGTGAACAGCCGCCTCGTCGTGCTCCCGCTCGGCGGCCGCTTGCCGCTCGAGGGAGGGGCCGTGGCGGAGTTCAACGCGTGGGCGCGCGACGGGCGCTTCGCGGGCGCCATGGCCGCGTACATCGCGTACCTCGCGAGCGGCGATCGACTCGCCAAGACGCGACAGACATTCGCCGCCGAGGCCGACCAGTTCGCCGCCGAGCTGCAGACGATCACGCGCGAGGGGCGCTCTGCGAAGGCCGTCGCGTCGCTTTGGGCCGGCGTGCTGCCGTTCCTTCGGTGGGCGGCGAAGATCGGCGCCATCACCATCGACGAGGGCCGCGAGGCCTCCGAGGCCATCGGGCAGATGTTCCGAGAGCTGGCCTACAAGCAGATCGACGAGCAGCAGTCCGAGGACGCGAGCGCGCGGTTCGTCGACTACATCCGCAGCGCGATTCGCAGCGGGCAAGCGCACCTCACGACCGGCAAGCGCACGGCGCCCGAGGACCCAGGACGCTGGGGCTGGCAGCTCGCCGACTCAGGCCAGGAGGATCGCGTCGTCACGAGCGCGACCGGGCAGCCGATCGAGCTTCGCGCGAAGTGGCTCCCGCGCGGCCGCTGCATCGGCTTGCTGAGAGGCGAGCTCGCGTACATCGACCTCAAGGCCGCGCTCGGGCTCGTCCAAAGGATGTGCTCCGAGGCGAAGGAGAACTTCACCGTCGATGCCGTCGGGCTCACCGAGCAGCTTCTGCGGAGAGGCTTTCTCGCGAAGGTCGAAGGGGCCGCCGACAGCCCCAAGAGCCGCACCGTGAGGGCGTACGTCGCCGACCCCAGGGCGGGCGAGACCATGGTCCAGCGGTCTGGTTACATCTGTCTCCGGTGTAGCTTGTTGTCGGCCGAAGACTCCGAAGGACCGACACCGGAGCGTGACGTCCTCGGGGACCTCGGAGCAGCGTCGGGCGAGTAGCGAGAGGGCGGCTTCTAGTCTTTCTAGAAAAGCCGTCACGAATAACGCTGTTGATTCAACGGCTTACCGAGCGAGCACGCCCCGAAGGTTCTAGGGAGTCGATCCGCCGCACATAGGCCCCCTTTTCGTGAAGAGCCGGAGAAAAATAAAAATGTCCTCGGACCCGAAGCTGGGCACGATTGAAGAGCGAAACGGGAAGTTCCGCGCTCGGCTCCCCAGGGCACTCGA
>JAAFIF010000145.1 GCA_013298625.1 Myxococcales bacterium | reverse complement strand
CCACGTCTCGTTCGTGCCTCGCCGAACGAAGTAGAAGCGCGCCGCGAGGATCGTCGAGCTCGTGAAGCTCGGCTCGTCCTCGAGCAAGAGCGGGTTGCAGTAGAGTGGAGCTGCGTTCGAAGCGTCGTTCATCGGGATCCTCGAGCAGGAGACGGACGTTGCAAAGCCTTCGCGAAGGCTCGATCAGGCTGCCCTTGCCGGGTCGGCACACGGGGGACGGAGGGGCGGGCCAGCTCCTGCGGAGGGCGAGGCGCTCCCATGTTCCAGGGCCCTGGAGGAGGTGGAGGGAGTCCGTAGGGAGGCGGGGGAGGAGGCGTGGGACCGAAGCCTGGGATCGACCGGTCCATCACCTTCGAGACCAGGTACGCCGAGATCCCGAAGGCGACAAGCGCGCCCGCGCCGATGAGGATGCCCTTGTTCTGGGCCATCCAGCTGCCCGCGCGATCGGCGAGGGAGACCTCTGGAGGATGGACGTCGTTCGGACCCACGGGGTTCTCTCGATCGCCAGAGTCGGGAGACTGGTACGTCCTCGTCCTCGAGGCTTCGCCAGAACGCCAGAACGCCTCGATGTCTCCGTGCAGGTTGGCCGCGTAAGGAACGCGCGAGACGTTCCATCCGTTGCCGTTCGACGCCTGTCGAAGCGTTGACTCGAGCCGCTCGCGCAAGTTGTTCCAGATGACCTCGTCGTACTGCCGCTCTTGGTCCACGTCGAGGACCTGCGAGGGGTCGGGGTACTCGAAGAGCCACGAGGTGTTCACCTGCTGGATGCACTGATCGAAGCGGCCGCGGGTGATCCGCGGCGCAGGACCAACCCACTGGCCCCACGCGACGTTCTGCGGAGCATTTCGCCACGCGCTCGTGATCGAGTCCGCAGCCATCACCGCAGACTGCCCAGAGGCCAAGATCGGCACGCAGTACGTGCCGAGAACCATGAACTGTCTCATCGAGAGCCTCCTCGAGGTCCGCGATCGCCATCGCTCGAGAGCTGCGGAACATCCGTAGCGAACACGTCTGAAGGCTCTGCACGATCCAAAGGCGGCGCCATCGGTCGAGCCTCCCGAGGCTCTGGGACGTCTCGGCGAACCGTCGAGAAGATCGCGTGCGCGGCTCCTCCGACCAAAAGAGCTCCGCCCAGCGTGTACCCAGCGGTGATCGCCATGGTGCCTGCTGGGGTCATCCCCTGCACCGGCTGAGGGCCAGAGCCTGGGAAGAAGGGTGCGTAGGTCGGCGTTGCTCCCGCTGGAGGAGTGCCCTGCGCTGGGGGGACGCTCGGGGTCGGCCTGGATGGGTCATTCGAGACGAAGCGCCCGCGGGCAGGATCTCCGCCGTTCTCCGCGTAGGGCCAGGTTCGGTAGCGCGCGCTCGCGATCTCTCCCGTCGGGTCCTGCGGCCGCGGAGGCGACCCTCGATAGGGCGGAGGGACCGTCTGCTCCGAGAGCATCGCGACCATCGTCGAGTCCGACCGGCGGATGAGGTCGAGCTTCACCGCCACAAGGGTGCACGCGATCTGAAGCGCGTCGAGGTTCACCCGCTGCTCCCTCTCGCACAGCTCGATCGCATCCAACGCTCCCCACCACGCGCTGATCTCCGGGTCGTTGAGCTCGAGGCGCGTCTCCGTGATCGCCGAGCTGATGAGCCCCGGCAAGAACACGATGAGCCCAGGGATGACACCTGCAGCGGTCCTCGCGACGCGCGCGCGATGAGCGCTGCGCATCGAGGAGAGCCCTCGCGCAGCTCGCGAGGACTGCCACTGCTGGTACGTCCAGCACCAGAGCGCGCGGTTGAAGTCGTTGTCCCACGAGATGCCCTGCGCGCCTTCCTCCGTCGGCGCGGCGACGCGAAACGTCCTCGCCCCGCTTCCTCCAATGATCGAGCGCAACTTGGCGCTGTACATCAAGCCGAGAGGGCCTGTGCGGCCGTCGGTGGCGAGCGTCGGATACGCAGCGTCGTCTTCGAAGGTGAAGTTCTTCAGCGCGTCCCATGCAGCGCGAATGAAGGCGTACCCCGTCGATCCGAAGACCCACGGGTTCAGCGTGCCGTTCGCTTCGACGTGCTTGTACATGAAGCGCGCCGAGAGCGGCTCGGGAGAGTTGAAGGAGGGCGGAAACGGAAGGGTCATCGGGCCTCGACCGAGGACTCTACCGCAAAGGCGAAGGAAGGTCGCCTACTTCGAGATGACCCGGGTCACGATGACGACCATCCCCGAGCCGATCAGCGCGCCAACACCCACGAGCGCCGCCTGCTTCATCGAGAGCCTCGTCGCCTCGGAGGGAGTCAGTCGCTCGAGCAGGCTCAAGGAGCCCTTCACGATCTCGCGGTTGCGCATCCAGCGATCGTACCCTGAGCTCAGTCGCCGCGGTAGGGGAAGGACAAGACGGCATCGGCCATGCCTTGGAGGACCCGGTACTGCGTGGCGCGCCGAAACTGAGACATTGTCATATAGATGACGGTGCGCGACGCTTCGAGGCTCTCCACGATCTTCGCGAAGAAGTCTCTCGCCAGCGCTGAGCGAAAGGCGCTCGGGCTCGAGACGAACGCGATCAGGTCATAGAAGCACTCCGCTGCGAACCGTTGGCGAGTCCCCTCGGCCGCGAAGCGAGGGTTCGTCGCGGTGAACTCCGAGCGAAATACTTCACCAAGAGCGTCGAGCTCTCTCGCGAGCGACCTCCGAAGCGATTCGTCTTGGGACCGAACCCAGCGACCCACCGCGGTGACCGTGGCTGATGAGGCATCGATGAGCCGCTGATCGATCAGCTCTCCATCTACGAGAGGCATGGACTCGAGCGCGCACCAAACGCTGAGACGATGGGAGTAGTTCGCGAGACCCGCGAACGCCTCGGGGCTGTCCTTCCTGAGCATCCATTGGCGGATGGTCTCGAGAGCTGCCGTCATCGCCTTCGGATCCGAGTGGGCCGCGAACACCTGCAGCCCGCTTTCTAGGACCTGGAGATAGGGAGTCGTCTCTTTCACCGCGTCTTCCGCTTCGAGAGGATCTAGCATCAACGCCAACATCACCTGGTCGACCCTGGGATCGCGGACAGAGCCGACCGCGGCCTTCCAACTGCGACGGAAGATGTGCGGGTAGATCTTCGATCTCGGTTCAGCCTTTGCCATCGCGAACGCCTTTCAGACAATGATGCAGGTTCGTAGTCTTGGAAAATCCAGGGTCGCAGAGAACGCGGTCGAGGCATCCGCGTCAATCAACGAGGAAACGATAGAATGCGATCTGAAGCCGAGACCAAGAGACTCGGGGACTCCAGTCTCTCTGCCCTGTCCATAAGGTCTTCGTCGTTTTCACCTGGGAGAGAAGGAACGAAAAGCATGATCGTGGACCTGACTGCTCCACGAAGTCCGTCGGCGATCGGCTCAGGACGGTCGCCTGGAGCGCTGGCGATAGCGCCCAGCATACCTGACATCCTGAGCGCAACCGAGTTTGAGTCATAGTTGTTTCTGTAGAGATCGCCGAGTGCGGATTTTGCTCTCCCAAACAGCTCGTCAGATAAATGGCCAGAGATCTGCCAGTGCTCCGCGACGACGAGAGCGTACCAGCAAGAAGCGCACTCGCGATACGACATGGCGCGCATTCCGATTGGAATCGCGCACCACATCGCCAGCCATCGATCCCAAAGCGACAGCTCATAGAGCGCGCTGGAGATCGAATCCTGAGTCAGGAGCCACGTAGATGCAGTCTGCAAAGCAGCTTCTACTCCCATCAGCGAGTTTTGGGTGCGAAAGTCAGACAGAGAGTGCGGAAGCCCGAGTCCGAACATCTCTGCAGAGTCTTCGGCGGCGATGGGGTTCACGATGAGTGCACACATCACCTCGTTCAGCGAAGGACGTGACGAAACGTAGGCATCGAACGATCGCTGCGGGATAAGCGTAAAGGTCTTGTGCGTCTTCACTGCGTCACCTTGAAGTCTTTCATGATCTCGACGGCATCGTCTTGGAATAGCCCGAGCGACGCGATTCAGTGAATCCCGATATGGACGTCTGCGCCGTAGTAGCCCACACTGAGCTCTACGCGGCCACCCGGAAGTCTGCGGTAGCCCTTCGCGAAGCCGTTCGCGTCGATCGTCACTCCAGCTGGGAGCGTCTTTCCTAGAGGCGGCGCGTAGCCGAGCGTCGGGACGCGCGACGCGCATCGATGGACGGCACCCGTGATCGCTGGGAGGTCAGCGAACCTCTTCTGCGACCCGTACACGAGTCGCTCCTGCTCCATCGTGAGCCCGACGTCCGCGCAGTTCCCGCAGACCAATGGGCAACTGCCGCTCTCGCTCCGCTCCGCCGCCTGGAAGAGCAGATGAACGAGCAACGCCACGAGCTTTCGCTCGACGTGCTGCGCACGATCGAAGGACAGCCTCTTGTCGCTGCGCTCGCGATTCTTCGCGAGGTAGCGCTTCGCCGCAGACACAGAGACGAATCCTTCGTCGCGCGCCAGCTCTTCCTTGACCTTCGAGCGAAGGGCGTCGTCCTCGAGCATCCGGCGCAAAGCCAGGTCGAAAGCCTGCTTGCGAAACGAGTCCTCTCTCTTCTTCCTCCACTGCTCCCGATCGAGCGAGGCCCGCTTCTCGTTCTCGCTCCAAGATGCAGGCGCCGGGATGTCGCGAATCTCCGATGACTTGATCTCGACGCCGAACCGCAGCTTCAGGAGCTTCGAGACATCCTCCGCCGATCGAACGCGCCCGATCTCGAGCAGTCCCCGAAGCTGGTCCACGCTCACGTTCGGCAGAGGAGGGCTCGAAGGCATGATCAACGAGCTCGGATCGATCTTCTTCAGGTTCTTCAGCTGACTCTTGAAGTCGATCGCGTTGAAGTACCCGCGGGTGATGGGCAGTTCATTGACGAGCGCTTCGACATCGCTCCCAGCGTAAACCGAGGCATTCGACAGGTTGAGCGTGTAGTTCTCTGGCCAAAACGCGCGGCCGAGGCGGCGGTCGGCGGAGACGAACTCGCCCCACGCCTTCGAGTATCCGTACACCTGAACCGGCGCCATCGTCCCTGGAACCCCACGGGGACCAAGTGCGCCGTCGCGCTGTGAGATCGCGGCCATCTCTCGGACGGCCGTCATCCAAGCGGCCACCGTGTCGGCCGAGAGCATGTCTCCGTCGACGAAGAGTCGGAAGAAAACCGTGCGTCCTGTGTTCTGAGGGTCTTTGGGGAGGAGGTTCGTCTCCATTCCGCGACGCACCGCAGAGCGAACCACGCGCGCGCATTCCCTGAGCACCTGCACTTTGACGAACTGCTGCCACTCCCTCGACGTCTTCGCCATGCCAGCGTCGACCTCGAGCTCGTAGCTGATCGCTCCCTCCTCGCGTCCAGAGGCGAGCTCGATGTCGAAAGCCCTCGACGCCGTCGCCGCGAGCGTGTTCAAGAACTGCCGCGTGAACGCTGCGGGATACCGCCAAGCCTTGAAGGAGTAGCACCACCCGCTCGCAGGAGCCCCGCTGCGCGAGTCCTTCTTGTAGACCCCGCAGGATCCCGCTCCGGGGCAGGTCGCCATCGGCAGCTCGCTGTACGCGACGAAGGGCAGCTTCTGATTTCCGTCTCCCGCGAGGATGCCCCAGCGAAGCCCGAAGGGCACCAGCGCGCGGCGCTCGCCGTCGGACGCAGCGAGGATCGATCGATCGCGCGGAGCGTACTCGAGCTGCTTGCGCACGAAGCGGACCGCTCGAACCATCATCGAGAACGCTCCGACCCAGTTCCTCGAGCTCAGCAGTGAAGCGCCAGTCGGCGTCGACACGCCGGGCACTCGCTTCTCTCGGCGCCGGTAGGACTCGATGGCCTCGAGGCGACGCTGCTCGAGCAGCTCTTCGAGCCTCGCCATCCTCGCGGAGAACGGCATTCGCTCGAAGGGTCCTTCGTCGCTGCGAAAGACCGCGAGGCGACGCTGCGGCTTGAAAGATCCCGATGCGCGAACCTCGATCGGAGGCAGCGCGAGGTGCCCCCAGCGACCAGTGACGAGCATCGCGACTTCGTACAGGTCCTCCGTCGGGACGATCGCATGCCGGTCCGCATCCTCGCTCTCGTCGGCGCCCATGAGACGAGCGCCAGACGGTCGCGGGATGCCAGGGTCGAGGATGCCGTCGCTCACCTCCTCGGCAAAACGACGTCGAAGCGTCGGGCCCAAGTCCTCGATCGCTGCGTCGAGCTCGGAGGCAAACACGCCTCGACCCGACGCCACTGGCATGTCGCCAAGGCGGTCGTCTTGCGGAAGAAGCACCGTTCACCTCCCGTAGGGATAGTACCCGGGCTGCGCGTAGGGCTGAGCGTACGGCTGCTGATAGCCGTAGGTCGGCGCTGGAGTGCCGCCCTGCTGCCTCGCGTAGCACTCGAGCCGGGCCGTGCCGAGCTCCTGCTTCAAGAGGAAGCGCTGCACCAACATCGCGACGCCCGTGACTCCCACGAGCCCGATGGAGACCGCCGCGACGGTCTTGTACAGCCCGGCCTCTTCGCGGAGCCGCCGGTTGAGCTCCGTGAGATCCGCGTTCGTCGCGTTCGGAGTTTGTCCCGATGCCGTCGTGTTCATGGGGAGAGCATAACGCGACGAGGCTCGGCGAGCCTCTAGCAATCGATCCTCAACCGATCCCCTGTCGAGAAATGACGAGCGGGAGGACCCCGAAGGATCCTCCCGCTTGTTCGTCCGCCGATCGAAGAACGATCAGACCGACGCGATCAGCGACCAGGAGACGCCGTTGTCCTGGACCGTACGCGATCCGTATGCCGTCGAGATCGTCGAGACGCCGCCGTCGACGCCTGCGATCGCGCAGGTATTCGCCCCGTTGACCGCGTTCACCGACTTGATCACGATGGTGCGGCCAGCCGTCGCCGGGCTCGCGGCCGGGAGGGTCACGGTGCGGGGCGCCGTGAGCGCCGTCTGGAACGAGAGGGTCGCGTCGTCGGCCGCGACGATCGCGTCCACATCGCCGATCACGCGGACGTTGCTCTCGACGATTCCCCCGGCCGAGGAGAGGAGCGACCACGAGAGGGCGCCCGTCGAAGCGCTGGGACGGAGCGCGTAGTAGCTCTGCGTCTCCTCGACCCACGCGATGGTCCCGGCCATGCCCCTCGAGGCGGGCAGGCCAGAGTCGCGAAGCGCGATCGTGTCGAAGTAGCGAATGACGAGCCCGCTCGCTGCGATGGGATCCTGTGCTGCGAAAGTCATCGAAATACTCCTTGAGTGCTGTCTCAGAAAGACCGGGATTGCCCGCTTGGCTGCGGCCTCCGCCGCACGACCCGAGAGAGTACCGTACCCAGGGTCACGCCTGCAAGAAAGACAGTCACGCCCGAGAAGACTTGCTTGATCAGGTTCGTCTGGTCGACGATCTCCTGCTCGGTCTGGGGATTGATCACCCGAACGACGCCCTCGGGGATCTGCACATCGGGGAGGGTCGGCATCACGATCTCCTGTCCATCCAAAAGCCAGCGGCGATTCCCGCGAACATCGCAGCGGCGCTGATCAAGTGCGAGCGACGCTCGAGCTTCAGGCGGGCGATGCGTTGCTCCGCGGTCTCCGTCGCCAGAGGAGCGACGGGCATCGGCTCCTCTGGAGAAGCCTCGATGTTCTCTCCGCCTTCGACGACCGGACGAGGAGTAGTCGCCGCCGGAGGCTGCGAAGCCACGGGCGGAGGCGCGGCAGGCGCCACGCTCTGCACGATCTGCCCCGAGCTCACTTGAACCTGTCCGGGCGGAAGGATCCGCCCTGGATGAGGCTGCGTCGCAGGGGGAATGAAGTGGAGAATGTCGTCTTGCGTCCGATACACGTACATCGCGGCACCTTCAGGGGATCACGATCGGAGTCGGCTGGGTCGGCTTCCGGATCCAAGTGATAGTACCGTTCTCCCCTGCCGAGGCGAGAGGAAAACAGGTCGTCGCGAGCATCGCCTCTCCGCCGAGCGCGAAGATCATCGCGCGGTTGGCGCCCGACAGATCTTCGATGTTCACGCAGAAGTCGAGCGTTCGGAAGATGACTCCCGAGCAGAAGCTCACGATGAGCCCGGTCTCGTTCGCTTCCGTCGGAGTGTAGACCCCTTCAATCGCCCTCTCATTCGAAGGCCCCACACCCAGCTGGATCCGCCACTTCAGAGACGGGAAGGCGGGAGGCACGGCCGCCGCTGGAATCCCTTGAAATGTCGCGTAGATCGAGAATCGATCCATGGGCGTCGGAAAGTAGTAGCTCCGCACGCCGATGTACTCGTCGCTCTCGAGGCTCTCAGGGCGAACTGGGACGATCTTCCTGTCGGTCCACTGCAGCGCACAGCCGCAGGGGAAGAGCTCGAGCGAGACCGCGGACTTCTCGCAGCTCGCCTTGCTGCGAAAGTCCACCTGGTAGTCGGCTTTGACCGGCGTTCGGTTGAGAGTCATGTCCGAACGATCCTACCAGATCTGTCCCACAAATAGGGAACGGCGGACCCTCCGAAGAGAGCCCGCCGTCCATCAGGATCGATCGGATCGACCCCGATCCTCGATCACTTGCCCGAGGCGAGGTTGCCCGCGGCGACCGCGGCGATCTGGTCCTCGGTGAGGCCAGCGGCGCGGAGGTTCGCGAGCTGCTCGGGGGTGAGCGCCGAGCCCGACAGCTGCTTCAGCGGCTTGCCGTCCTTGCCGATGCAGATCATGCCGCCCGTGAGCTTGATCCGCACGCCGACGAAGATCGAGTTGGCGAACGGCGACTGGCCGTTGATGCCGCTCGAGAGCGCCGCGGGGATCGGGTTGACCGCATCGCTGTCGATCACACCGATCGAGTCGATGTCCAGCAAGAAGCGGAACCGGTTCGAGTTCACGAGCTTCGGCGCGCGGCCCGTCAGCAGCGGCAGGGGGAGGAGCTTGAGCGCGTACGGCACCGGCTGGCCGCCGGAGGTGTTGCCGCCGCCGAAGAACTCGGCGTACGAGGTCCAGTCGCCGACCGGGCCGAGGTTGTAGTCGAGCCCGTTCTGCGAGAAGATCTCGCCTTCACGAGCGATGCGCGCCGTCGCGTGGCGGATGAGGTACTCCGCGATGCGCTTCGCGTACGCGCCCTGCTCGCGGTACGCCCACGCGCTGCGCTGACGCGCGATGGTTCCGTCCGTCGGGTTCGCCATCGGGTTGGCGACCGCTTCGTAGATGCCGACCATCTCGAAGCCGACGCTCGAGACGAAGAAGTCCACCGTCTCGCTCGAGGTCAGGTCGGCGCCCGTGGTGCGCGTGTCGACCGCGTCGAGGCCGTCGGTGTCCGACTTCGAGAGCACCCACGGCGAACCCTCGCCGGGGATGAGGGTCGTGCCGGGGGTCGCCGGCGCCACCGAGTAGAGGTGGTCCGTCTGGCCCTTCGCGCCGGGACGGAGCCCGTTCGCGAAGAACTCGTACGTGGGCGCGCCCGAGGTGATGCCGACGCCGCTCTCGTTCGGCGCTTCGGCCACGTAGAGGGCGCCGTTCGCGTCGCGCGCGAAGCGGACGTACACCGTCGCGTAGCGGTCGACCTTCTCGCCGTGGAAGAACTGGCGGAACAGCTTGTCGCAGTTGGCGACCGAGCTGTCCGGCAGCTGCAGGTAGTCGATCGTGGCCTGCAGGTTGCCGTTGAACGCATCGCCGCACACCTGGTACGCGCGGCCCGTCTGCATGATCAGAGAGTCAGACATCGTTGAGTCCTCCTTGGTGGACAGGAGGGACCCTATCGGAATCGTCGCCGCGCGACAGTCGATAATGACCTGCGTTTTTGCAGGCGAAGTCAATCAGGACTCCCTTGGAGACCCCTGGCGATCCGGTGCGTTGACTAGTCAACGATCACGGCTCGAGCAGGACGTTCGGACGCCCCTGCTGCATCACGAAGACCCCTCCGCCACCGGCCGGGTAGGAGCCCATCGATCCACTCGAGAGCACGCCCGCCGATGGAGCAGTGGCGACCCCGGGCGCAGGGCTCGGCGCAGGCGTCGTTGCGGGCGCAGCAGGCTGCTCGATCACCGCGGTTGGCGGCGCCTCGCGGACAGCGCTCCACGTCTCGACGGCCTCGATCACGGAGGGGATCGACGCCGCGATCCCTCCGACGAAGACGCCGGTGCCGAGCCGAGGGCTGTTTCTCGCCACCAACCCTCCAGCGAAGAGTCCGCCTCCAGCGACGATCCCCGCGCGAACGCCGGGAGAGATCCTGGTCGTTCTCTGCAGAGCCTCCATCGCGAGCGCCGCTCCCACGCCGCCGAGGACCCCAGCCATCGAGTGGCCGAGGAAGACCATGAAGGGGGAGGGAACACGCACCTTCGTGCGCTGAAGAATGACTCCTTCTTGGATGGGCATGCTCAGCAGCGTACCTGCTCTCGAGCTGAGCAGCCACCAAGATCAGGGATCGTTGCCGGTCGCCGAGACCGAGACGAGCTTCGTCTTGCCGCGGCCGCGCTTGACGAGGGGCGCGCCCTCCTGAAGCCGCTTCCGCTGTTCATCGAGCATTCGCTCGAAGATTCCGTACCGCTGGAAGGTCAGCCATCGCTCCCGCTGGTCGGCGAGGAACTGCGACTCGTCGAGCCCCATCTTCGCCATGCCCTCTTCGATGTACCGCAGGGCGATCTCGTAGTGGGAGTGACACAAGCATGCAGGCGTGCTCGGATGAGGATCGATCACCGTCATCGTCTGCGGGATGGCCCCGAAACGACGGATGATCCACCCGGGACCCATCTCCACCAGCTTCGTCCGCGGAACGGGCTTCGTCGCAGGAGCATCACAAGCGAGACAGAGACCCCGCTGATGACGGTCCTTCAGCAGGTCCTGAAGGTCCTCTCGAGGAGAGCGACCCTGTCCCCGAACCACCTTCAGCTCGATCCCAGCCGAGGAGGGCGGCGGCATGCTGGCGCTGGCGCTCTGCGCGCTCCCGATCGTCGGATCGCCAGTGCTTGGCTCGGAGGGCGGCTGCGTCCCTTCGATAGCGGTCATCTCGAAAGGGGTGCCCGCGCGCTCCCCCCTTGCGAGCTCGCTCTTGCGACGACGAAGCCATCCTCGCGAGCCAACGGCCGCGACAAGAGCGCACAGAAGCACAATGAAAACAACCTGAAAGAGCATCGCTTCCTCCTGAAAAGGAAAAGGGCAGGCTGCTTTCGAGCCTACCCTCTTTGGCTGCATCGCAGGATCACCATGAACCCAGCGAGCGCTTCCCGAGCTGTCGATCGACGGCTCAGAACGGGATGTCGTCGTCCCCGCCCTGCGGCGGCTGCTCCGCTGGCGCGCTCTTGCCCGACGACCCCTTCGACGAGCTTCCGCGCCCGCCGCCGTTGCTTCCGCGCGAGTTCGACGACGCTTTCTCCTCGTCGTTCTTGCGCGATCCGCCGACGAACTCGAACTCGTCGACCACCACGTCCTTCACCTTGCGGTCCACGCCGTCCTTGTCCTTGTACTCGCGGGTGCGGAGCTTGCCGGTCACGGAGACCGTCTGCCCCTTGACCGCGTACTTCGCCATGTTCTCGGCGCCCTTCGTGAAGTACGAGCAGTCGAACCACTCGACACGCTCGTGCTTCTCGCCCTTGTTGTCCTTCCATCGCTCGGTGCAGGCCACCGAGAAGGACAGCACGGACTGCTCTCCAGCCTGACGCACTTCCGCGTCCCTGCCGAGATTTCCCACCAGAATCAGCTTCTGCATTGCGAACTCTTCTCTCCCGTCGACCTGCAGGCACCTTGCCCGCGCGCTGCCGACGCCGACCCTTCTAGGACGCCCGGCGATCGGGCGTCAACAAAGCGCAGGCTCTTTTTGAGCCTACCCCCATGAGCGCTTGGGAGAAAAGAAGACCGCCACGCAAGCAGTCCTCAGAGTCTTTCGCCGTCTCAGGGGAGAAGAAAGGCCAAGACAGTGGTGAGCTTCCGTGGTGCGCGTGGCGGTCAAGTACGAGTATCTCCCCGGACGCAACCTGGAGCAAGAAATCACTCCAAGGAGTCCGAGGTGTCTTCATCCCCATGGACGTTGACGTAGTCCGAGAGGTTCCGCGTGTACGGAAGCTCACCCTGCCTCGGATCGGGTCCATCTGGCACAGGCGGAGGGCGCACTCTCTTCCTGAAGTCCTCGAGGATCTTGCCTGCAAGCACGGCAGATTTCCACGCCGACTTCTTCCGCCCCGCGTCGAGCTGAGCCTCGGCTTCGTTGAGCGCGTCCCGCGCGGCGTGAAGCAGCGCCATCGGATCCGGTTCCACGCGACGGTGGTACCGAGAACCCGTGGCGAGATCAACAAGAGCCCCGCGATCAGAACGATCCAGGGCCCCAGCCCGAGAAGGACCTCGGATCCCCGTAGGGGTTCTTCGGCAACGGAAGCCCCTGAGCGATCCCCTGCTTGCCCTTCGGCTTGGGCTTCGTCGCCTCCGCGCGCGCCTTGGACGATCGAGGCTCGATGTCGTCTCCGCCCTCGTCCTCCTCGTCTTCCGAGGCGTCCTTGTCGGACTTGAACGCGCCGAAGAGATAGAGACCCGCGATCGTGGCGGCTCCGATCGCGGCGTACGCAAACCACTCTCCCCTCGCTGAGGAGGACTGGTATTCACGGCTCATCCACGAAGCCGAAGACAACACGCTCGAGCTCACTCCATCGAGCCCCCGCGCACGAGCCTCGAGAACGTCCTGCCCGTACCGCATCGCCTCGAGGATCGACCTCGCCATGCCTGGCTGAAAATCGACCATCACATCGCTTGGAACCGATGGAGAGAGGAGCGCGGTCGCGCCCTCACCAACGATCGCCATCTCGCGTGGATAGGAATCACCCTGCCCCGTGATCGGCACGCCAGTCCTCATGAAGCGACGCTGCGTGCGCAGGGCGCGCAGCGCATAGCCGAGCGCATCGGCCGCAGCTTCTCGCGCCGCTCGGAGGTGAACCCCCGCAGGAACTCCCGCGGGAAAAGCTCCGTGCGTCCATCCCGAGAGAGGGACCGTCAGCCCCGTCGAGCTCGAAGCGACGACCGTCGGACTCCACCGTGGATCAGGCAGAAGGACCTGGTCTCGAAGACGAGCCACTTGAGCGACGACGTCGTTGAACGCCGTCGGCGTCGCAGCTCGTCCGTCGGCCCATGCACGAAGCACGTCCTCCGCCGGAACCCGAGAGGCTGCGACGCGAACGACCTTCACCGCACGCCTCGGTTGCGGAGCATGAAGTCGCGAGCGCGCTTGAGCTGCTCGCGGCGCATGCCAGAGTCCGCGTCGGAGCGCGGGTACTTGCCCGCCTCGCGCGCGTACGCCGCACGAATCGAGGACGCATCGGCGTCCGGACGGATGCCCAGCATTCGCGCGGCGAGCTCGTCTTGCCGACCAGGGCCGCCGTACTCTTGGCGAGGACGCGGAGCGACCGCCTCGCGATCGCTCGGACGGGGCGGAGGCAGCTGCGGACGACGGGGCATCTCGCGATCCTCGTCTTCATCGTCCGAGCCCATCGCCGCGTACGCGATGAGACCGATCGCCGCCACCGAAGCGACGCCGCCGATGACCAAGATCGGCGTCTTGTTGCGCTTGAAGAAATCTGCGAGCGAGTTCGCGGCGCTCGCGGGAGAGAGCGAGCTCGTGTTGCTCGAGCTCGACCCCGGGGCCGCCGTCCTCGCGGGCGTCGCCGCGGGCGTGCGCGCGGGGGCCGGAGCGGCCGCGGTCGTTCCCGCGGAGTACGTTGGGGCGCCCGCCGTCACAGAGAGCCCCATCGACTGGAAGCGAGCAGAATCCATCGCTCCCAAGCCGATCGCCGCGAGCATGCCCCACGCCGCACCTCCGAGCGTCTGGCCCGCGCGAAGCCCCTGCGTCTCCGCGAGCGCTTGGCGAAACGCGGGGGCCTGCGCGGACTGCGGATCCGAGGCGAGCGCGCGGTTGAGGTACGTCTGGAACGCCGCGTTCGTGCGGGGGCCGTACTTGCCGTCCGCCGTGACGCCGAGCGCGCTCTGCGCCGCACGGAGCACCGCCTCGGGGGTGAAACGGTTGTAATCGAAGGGCTGCGTGCCCGAGCTGAACCAAGCCATCGTCATAGCTACTCCTCACTCACTCTTCGTTCGATAGTAGAAGAACGCACCGACGGCCGCAGCCGCCAAGATGCCTCCGCCAATGATGATCGGCGTTTTGTGACGACGCACCGTCGCCGAGAAGCTGGGGAAGGACTCGTCGAGCGCGGAGCTCTTGACGACCGACGGGAAGCGAACCTGCTGCAGCTGCTGGTTCGACCCGAGCGCGATCCCTCCGCGGAGGACCCAGCTCATGTCCGCAGCGGGAAGCGCCCAGAGCTGAGGAGAGCTCATGAGGATCATCGCCGTCCACGCCGCGGCGTTCATGCTCTGCGTCGTCGCTGCCGTCGCGAGGTACGAGCGGAACACGCCTCCGCCAGGCAGCGTTCCATGCCACTTCTCGGGCAGGCGCTTGGCGACCTCGTCGAGCGTACGCGTGTCGAGGACGCCGTCCTCGCGAACGGTCAACCCGTAGTTGTTGTTCAGGGCCTTCTGAGCGTTCTGGATGACCTCTCGAGGAGAGGCCATGGCGACCTCTCTCGCGCCGCCTGCGGGCGGAGAGAAGAAGAACCAGTTGCGCGTCCGGTCCTCGATCGAGTAATCGGGCGGCAGCGAGGTGTTCGGCGTCTGAATCTGCCCCGCGGGGCTAACCACCACTGCGTTCATCGCGTTCTCCATGAGCGAGCTGCCCAAAGCAGTCCCAGCGCGGATACGGCACCCACCGCGACCGGCGCCAGCCATGATCGACCC
This sequence comes from Myxococcales bacterium, assembly GCA_013298625.1. GTDB lineage: Bacteria > Myxococcota_A > Polyangia > Polyangiales. Next base: position 1,308 of record JAAFIF010000145.1, on the reverse strand, counting down.
ACGGATCCAGAGGAGCTCTCCTCGGAGATCACCACCGGATCTCTCACGAGCGAGCGCCGAGCATCGGCGGAAGCCTTCGTGAACTGTCGATCGTCCATCGCAGGAGAGCGTACCGCGGATTGCTCTGGGCGGTCTATGCTCTGCGAAGCCCCCCGAGACGTTCTCTGCTACTGCAGAGAGGTCGGCGCTCAGCCGATGTTGACGACGCGAACGCCCGCCGCCGGGGCGGTCGCGGCGCCGACCGCGGGAGGCGCGCTCGCCGCGGGGAGCTGCGCCGGAGCCGGCGCGGGGGCGGGGGACGCGGGGGCGCCCATGCCGAACCAGCGGTTCTTGTGCGCGAAGTGCATGAGCACTCCGCCCGCCAAGAGACCGACGCCGACGGCGACGGCCTTCTCGGTCATGTCCCCGTCGAGCATGCCCGACGACTTGCGCGCGGGAACGGAGAAGTCCTTGCGGAGATAGCGGTTGACATCGTAGCGACGATCCATGACAGCCTCTTGATTCGACGAGAAACGAACGCCAGCTCAGTTGCTGGTGTCCTCTTTGAGCACCGCCCACAGGAGTGCGAGCGCTGCGACGGAAACGGTTCCTGCGATAGCATACCCGACCCACGCAGGAGTGGAACCCACATTGTTGGTCAGGGACACCGCAGAGTTCGAGAGCTGCGCGGCGAGCGAAGAGGTCGAACCCCCCGCGATGGGTTGCACGCCAGCCTCGGGCGGCGCCGCCTGCAGCGCAGGAGGAGGCTCTGGAGTCGGCTTCGGAGCCGCCACGCCAACCGCGCCGATCGCGAGCGGCAGGTTGACGCCGAACAGCGGCATCCTGACGTCCTTGGTGGACTTGAACGCGTCGAGACGAATGGCGCCATCGAAGAGCGCCTGCGGGCTCTGCCGAAGATCTTCTCGGGAAGCCCAGATCAAAGCCTTCCAGACGGGCTCCGAGATCGGACCGCTCGGCGTTCGACGAAAACGCTGACGATCGGACTGGATCTCCGCCACGTAGATCTCCGCCGTCTCCGACGGGGCCTGACGAGCGCCTTCCACAACGGCGCGCTCGAGGGCGGCGAGCGTGGAGTCTCGAATCACTCCGTCCGCAGGAGACACTCCCGCTTCGCTCTGGAAGCGCCGAATGATGTTGGTCGGCGACTCCTCGGCGTAGATCGGCCGCTGGCTGTTCGAGACGACGATCTGGTACCAGTTCCGTCTTGGATCGATGACGGAGTAGTCCGGGGAAGAAGAGAATTCAGCAGGCATCAGCGTCTCCGGTATCCTTCGAAGGAAGGCTCGTCGCCTTCTCGCTCACTCATCT
>JAAFIF010000073.1 GCA_013298625.1 Myxococcales bacterium | reverse complement strand
ATGAACCACCAGCCCAACGCGGATCGATCGACGCGCTTTGCGAGCGCGATTGCGCGTCCAACCGGGCGCCACTCGTAGGCCAGGCGAACGCTCTGGCCGCTCCGCGACGCTGCGTCGCGCAAAGGCCGGAGGCTTGTCCTCTGGCCGTGCGCCCAGCGGGTGTTCCTGCCGCGCGTCCAACCGGCTCGTTGTTGCGCATCACGTGGGCCCTCCTGCGTCGAAAACTTCTTCGACCGTTGTCGAAAACGGAGGGGCGGTCGGCACCGGTCACTCCGGCAACGTCGCCCTCTTCGCCGCCGCTCGCTGCGCCCGCTGAGTGTGGTCGCGCGAAGCGCACCTTCCATCGCGAGTCTCCGAGCGATGCTTGCGGCGGGTTTCATACCCGCCGATACGCGAACCGGGTCCTCACGAGGCCCTTCGCTCTGCGTTTCATACCCGCCGAGGAGAAGATCCGGTGCTCACTGGGCTCTTCGCCCTTCGCCCGCTTGCGGTGGCCGTCATACCCGCCGCGCAGACAAGCACCTCTTCACCCCGCGCGCGCTCACCGCAAGCGCTCTCGATAGAACTCGATCACGCGCTCGAGCGCGGCGCGCGTCGGGTGCCCCGGAGTGTCGTCGTAGTGCGTCGCGAGGACCGAGTGGGCAGTGGGGCCGAATCCGTGGGGGTTTCCGGGGCGCGAGTCGATCTCGACGGCGATGAACGCGTCGCCGAGCTCTTCGCGCAGCCTCGCGAAGCGCTCGTCGGGCACCAGGCGATCGCCCGTGAAGCGCAGCCCCATCACGCACGCGCCGTGCGCCGCGCGCTCTTTCACGCGAGCGAGCGTCGCGTCGTCCAAGCCCACGTCGCGCTTCTGCGCCGCGGTGAGCGGGACCGGCAGCGAGGGCTGGCTCAGCACCGGCGCGAGCATCCGATCGTCCACCATCATCGCCAGCGCAAATCCCCCCGTGAAGCACATCCCGATCGCGCCCACGCCAGGGCCGCCGCGCTCTTCGTGGGCGAGCTTCGCCAGCGCGCGTAGCCAGTCGATCGCAGCGCTGCTCTTCTTCGTCGCGAACATCGTGAACTCGCTCGCGACGCAGGCGCGCGCGATGGTCGAGAGCGAGTACATCGGCCCGAGCGCGCGGCCCGGCGTCCCGAAGAGCGAAGGCATGTACACGCTGAAGCCCGCGTCGACCACGCGCCGCGCGAAGTCCGCGACCGCAGGGTGCAGCCCCGGAACCTCGTGCATCACCAGCACCGCCCTCCCCTCGCCCTTCACGAACACCGTCCGCGTCTGACCGAGCAGGGTCACTTCGCGTCGCTCGAAATCGGGATACACCGCGTCGCTCATCGTCGCGTTGGAGCATAACCCCTAACGCGCTGCGGCCGCGCTCAGCCCTTGGACGCTCTCGCCGCCGGATCTTGCCCGTAGAAGCCCTTCAAGAGCTCGTAGAGCTCGGGGTGCTTCTCGCGCATCGCCGCGGGGCGCTCGAAGAACGCCTCGCTCGCGACCGCGAAGAACTCTGCTTCGTTGGTGGCGCCGTACTGCCGAAGGATGCTGCGGTGCCGCTCGATGCGCGCGATCTCGCCGTGCACGAGCCCGGCCCACGCCCGCGCGGACGCGCCGTCCATCCCCGACGGCGTCCCGTCGAAGCGCGCGCCCTCGAGGTCGAGCATGTGCGCGAACTCGTGGATCCCCACGTTTTGCCCGTCGTTTGCGCGCGAGAAGCCCTCGCGTAGCGCGCGCTCGCTCAAGATCACGGGGCCCTGCGAGTGCGCTTGCCCGAGGATCTCTCCCTTGCGCTTCACTTCGTACTCTTCGTTGAACGCCTCGGGGTACACGACCACGTCGATGCGCGACGGGAGGTCCAGGTCCTCGCGGCCGAACAGCAAGATCGCCGCGCTCGCCGCGACGAGCACCCGCGTCTCGTCGGACACCGGCTTCTGTTGGGGCCCTGCGATCGTGTGCTCTGCGAGAAAGCACCGGACGTTGCGCTCGAACTCTCGCTGCTCGTCGGCGCTGAGGCGCTGATAGAACGCCACGCGCGCGGCGAGCACCTCGCGCACCTCGGCGCTGGTCTCTGCGCGCAACAGCCAATAGCGCCGTAGCCACCTTCGCGCGGTGAACACGAACGCGACGGCGCTGCCCGCGAGGCCCGCGCCGACGGCGGTCGGGATGCCCGACTGCGTCACCACCGCGACGGCGGGGCCGATCACCGCGCCCATCGTCAGCGCGAGCATCGCGCTCTGCTCGACCTCGCGGCGACGAAAGAGCTTCACGTCAGGTCTTTCCGAACACGCGCTCGAGGGCGCGCGAGCAGGCGTCGCTCGCGCAGAAGCGCAGCGCGTCGATCATGAGTGGGTTGCGTGCGAGCACCTCGCGCCGCGCCTCGCCGCTCGTGCCTGCGGCCTCGGGGACGATCACCTGCGCCACCGTCCGCAGGTCCCGCGCGAACACCACGCCCGCGCGCAGCCCGCGCCGCGCCTCTTCGTCGATCCACCGCGGAAGCTCCGCGCGAACGCTGGCCCCGCCGCTCTCTTCGACGAACCGCTCGATGTCCTTTCGCACCTTGCGCGGCAGCACGCTGTTGGCCCGCCGCCGCATCTCTTTGTACCCAGCCTCTTCGATGTTCGGGTCCGTCACGACCTCGAGCAGCGCGAGCAAGTCCGACGGCGGAAGCACGCGCAGCGCGACGGACATCCCGCCCACGTGCGCGCTCATCCGCGCGCACTCGAAGATCAAGTGCGAGATCGCGCCCTCGGCGAAGTAGTCCACGCCGAGGACGATCGCCGGAGGCTGCGCGAACACCGCCACCGACTCGCGGCCACGACCGCGGTACATCTGCGCCACGGGGCTGCCCAGCGAGAGGGCGATGGCCTCGAGCATGCGCACCGCAGGGATGCCCGCGGGCGCCTTCGTGTAGCCCCGCAGCGACTCGACGCCCTGCGGAAACAGCTCGAACCAATGCGGCTCGAGCACCGCGATGATCCTCCGGACGAACCGCGCGTTGCTGGGGCCCACCAGCATCGCCAGCGCGTCGTCCGGCAACAGCGCGGACTCCTTGGGCGGCGGCGTGACCGCGAGCGCGAGCGCCGCTTCGACCTCGCGCGCTTGCTCGCCGCACAAGAGCGCGGCGCTCGCGACGACGCCCGCGCTCACGGTGCTTCCGATGCGCTGCAGGGCCGTGACGAGGCCGCGAAACGCAGGGCCGCACGTCGGGTCGAGCTCGAGCACCTCGCGGTACTCTGCGATCGCCCCGAGCTCGTCGGTCGCGATCTTCGCCTGTGCCCGCGCCAGCCGCGGCTCGGTCGCGCGCGGAAACGCCTCGATCGCCCCGCGCAAATGCTCGTCCGCCGCCGCCGGCTGCTTGAGCGACTCGCGCAGCACGCGCGCGACGGCGAGGCGCATCGGGAGCGCTCCCTTCGGCGCGATCCCCGACGAAGAGACCGCGGACGAGAGCGCCGAGCCGCTCGCGCGACGCACGGCGTCCTCGGCCAGCGCGACGAACGCTCGATGCGCAGAATCCCTCGCAAAATGCTGCTCGATCGGCGCGATCAGCGTCGGGTCCGACACCGCCATCGCCATCGCCGTCGAGAGCGCCTCGCGCGCCTTCGTGTCGTCCTTGAGCAGCGCGGCCTGCACGTCGGCCAGCGCCAACAAGAACCGCAGCCGCTCGGCTCCTTCGCTCGACTGCGCGACAAACGCGTACAGCTCTGCCGCCCGCTGCGCGTCCGCGCCGGTCGCGCGCATCGCGCACACGCGGGCCAGCACCGAGGCCACCTCGCGATCGCCGGGCTCTTCTTGCGCCAGCGGCTCGAGGATCGCGCGCGCTTGCTCGACGTCGCTCACCCGCTCGATCCAGATCCGCGCCCGCGACAGCCGCGCGCGCCTTCGCACCGACGGATCCGCGCTCGCTTGCGTGAGCGCGCCCCACGCGTCCGAGGCCTCGCGCCATCGCGACCCGCGCTCGTACTCGCGCGCGAGACGGTCGAGGACAGCCACGTCCTTCGGCGAGAGCTCGTGCGCGCGCTGCAAATCTTCGAGCGCCGCGCGCTCGTCGCTGAGCCGCTCGAGCGCCACGTTGGCCCGCTGCGCGTAGAGCACCGCGCGCCGCGACGGATCGCTGAGCGCCGTCGCGTGCGCGCCGAGCGAGTCCATGACGCCCACCCAGTCTTCGCTCGCCTCCGAGAGCCGAACGGACACGGCGCACGCCCGCGAGAGCTCGGGCCTGCGCGCGAGCACCGCGCGGCTGTGCACCACGGCTTGCTCGGGCGCGTCGAGCTGCGACTCGTAGAGCTCAGCCGCATCGAGCTCAGCTTCAGCGCGATTTCTCGGGTCGACCGCGACCTCGCTCGCGCGCAAGGCGAGCTGCGCAGCGCTCTCCCAGTCGCCGCGCTTGGACGCCAGCGAGCGCGCCGCTTCGAGGGCGCAGTAGAAGTTCGGCTGCGCGGCCAACGCCTGCGCGTAGTCTCTCGCGGCGTCGATCTCGCGCCCCGCTCGCTCGCTCGCGCGGCCCGCGGCCCAGCGCAGAAGCGCCTCGAGCGTCCGGTCCGCGCTCACCGCCGCGCGCGCCCGCAGGGCCTCGGCCCAGCGAGGATCCTCCGTAGCCGTGCGCAGCGAGCGCGCTTGCGACTCGAGCGCGATCGGGTCGTCCGCTTCGAGCGCGAGCGCCGAGCCGTACGCAGCCAGACACTCGTCCGCCGCGGCGCCGTCGATCTCGAGCAGCCGCGCCCGCTGAACGAGCAACGAGCGCGACAGCCTGCGGTCCAGCGAGACCTGCGCGAGGCGCTTTTGCCAGTGACCGATGACGTCCCGCGCGCCGTCCGCCCGCGCGATGCGCAAGCGGTCGAACACGTGCATCGCCGCGGCGCTGTGCGCGGCGATCGCGTCTTCGTAGCAAGCGGCCGCGCGCGTCGCGTTGCCGAGACGAAGCTCGTACAAGCGACCGAGCCGCAGCGAGAGCCGCATGCGAGAGACAGCGGTCGGCGCCCGCCCGTGCAGCGTGGCGAGGGCGACCTCGGCCTTGGGCCACGCGCCGCGCTGCTCGTGCACGCGCGCGATGCCCCAGAGCGCTGGCGCCGGGTCGTTGCCCAGCGTCGAGGCCTGCGTGTACAGGGCGAGCGCGCGGTTGACGTCCTTGAGGCCGAACTCCGCGATGCGCGCGGCGCGCACGAGCAGCGAGGCCTTTTGCGTCCCGTCGCTCTCGGCCGCGGCCCGCGCTTCGAACACCTCGACGAGCCTCGGAAGCCTGCCGAGCGCGCGCAGCAAGCGCTCGAGCTCGTGCCTCGCCGGGTCGAACGCCGGGGACTTCGCCGCGGATTGCTCGTGCGCTTCGAGTGCTTTGTCCGCGCGCCCGAGGCGCTCTTCGAGGACGCGCCCCACGGTGTACAACCTGTACGCCGCGTCGAGCGGGTCTTTGGCGAGCGCCGCGAGCTTGCGATCGACGGCGACGACCTCCTCCCAACGGCCCGCGGCCGCGTGCAAGGCGCGCACAGCGTCGAGGGCGGGGCGGTAGTTGGGCGAGCGCTGCAGGAGCTTGTTCCACACGGCGAGCGAGCGGACCGGGTCGCCGAGGCGAGCGTCGATCGTGGCCGCCACGCGATGCAGGTGCCGCACGAGCTCTTCGGGGTCTTTGATCGAGTCGCTCTGCTTCTCGAGCGCATCGACGAACAGCGCCCACTCTCCCTGCTGCGCCCGCGCGCGGGCCAACGTCGAGAGCAACAGCGAGTCGTCCACGCCCCCTTCGACCACCCGCTGCAACAGCGCCGCGCCGCGCGCGGGGTCTCCTCCGTGCTCGATCAGCACCAGCGCGTACTCGTACTCGAGCGCGCGCTTGCGCTTGGGGTCCTTGGCCGCTTCGATCGACCGCTCGTACACGAGCGCGACGCGAGGCCAGTCGCCGCGCGAGCGCAGGATGCGGATCAGCGCAGCGGCGGACGTGATGCTCGCGGCGTCGAGCGAGAGCGCGCGCTCGTAGAGAGACATCGCGTCGTCTTCGTTCGAGAGCTTGCCCTCGTAGACCTCGGCGATCGCCTCGAAGCGCGCCGCGCGCTCGCTGGCCGACGCGCAGCGCTCGGCTTGTTCGCGCTCGTTGTCGCACCACTCGGCCCAGCGGTGGTTGCGGCGAAAGAGCGCAGAGAGCGCCTCGGCGGCAGGAGAAAACGTCGGCAGCGCGTCGAGCGCGCGCTGGTACGACATCGCGCTGTCGTCGGGGCGATCGAGGCGGGCGTCGAGCATTCCGCCCAGCGAAAACAGGGCGCACGCGCGCGACGCGGGGTCGCGCAGGACGAGCACGAGCCGCTCGTACGTCCCGATCAGCGCCTCCCACCGGCCCGAGGCCTCGAGCAGCGAACGCAGCTTCTCGACCGCGGAAGAGTCGTCGCGCGCGAGGCCGAACACGTGCTCGAAGCAACGCACAGCGGCAGAGATGTCCCCTGCGCCAAGCCAAAACGCGTCGCCTGCGCGGTCGAACAGCTCGCGCGCCGTCGCGGCGTCATCGACCTGCGCGCCTTGCGCGACGAGCGAGCGCGCGTGGTCGACCCACGAGCCCGAGCGCAGATGCAGGACCTCGATCGAGCCCCACGCGCCGAGGTTGCCAGGGTGCGTCTCGAGCGCCCGACGCAAGAGGGCCACGGCGCCGGGCGCGTCGTCGAGCGAGGCCTCTCGCAGCGACGCGGCGTGCGCGAGCGCGACGCTCTTGAGCGCTTGATCGCCGACAGCGTTGGCCAGCGACTCGAACGCGGGCGCCGCGTCCCGAGCGTTGCGCTTCTTCAGCCAATGGTGCGCGAGCAGATCCCACGCGGCGACGTCCTTGGGGTCCAGCGCGACCGACTCGCGCAGCGCTCTCTCGACGCCGTCCAGCGCTCCGGCGCGCTCGTCGCGCAGCGCTTGCTCCAGCAAAATCGCCAGTCTTTCGCGCGCGCCGCTGACCAGCGGCAGCTCAGACTTGAGCAGCGTCGGCACCTCTTGCGCGCGGTCGAGCTGCTCGGCCACGAAGCGCTGCGCGAAGGCGATCGCGCGCGAGTCGGGCGCGAGCGAGTGCGCGCGCTGCAGGGACGCGTCGGTGAGCGCGACGTCCCCGCGCAACGTCTCGAGCGCCCGCGCCGCGAGCAAGAGCGCAGCGTGCGCGGGCTGATCTTTCGCGAGCGATTCGATCTCTGTCGAGAGCGCCTCGCGCGCCGTGGGCTGGGTCCACTCGAACGCCAGCGCGGGCAGCGGGATCGGATCGGCCGCGCTCGCGGCGAGCACGGGCAGCCGCGCGATATCGATCGAGCCCGCGTACGCAGCGCGCACCTCGGGCGACAGCTCGCTCGCTGCGGGAGCTGCGAGCGGAGGGGCAGCGACAGGAGGCGCAGCCACAGGAGGGGCAGCAGCGGGAGGCGCAGCAGCGGGAGGCGGTGTAGCGACCAGCGGCGCGGTGGTGATCGCGGGCGCAGCAGCGGGAGGCGGAGCGACAGGAGGCGCAGCAGCGGCAGGCGCAGCAGCGGGAGGCGCCGGCGGAGAAGGCTCCATGAGCGCGCTCTCGTCGACGACGATGCTGGGCAATCGCGATGGAGGCGGCGCCACCGCGGGCATCTTGTTGATGCTCGTCGCGCTGGCGGTGGTCGAGGGCTTCGGCGGCGGTGGCGGCGGGACCGAAGGGCGCACGGGGGCCGATTGGGGCTGCTGCGACTGCGCTGCGCCAACGGGGGGCATCCCCATCAACGTGGGCGTCCGCGCCGTGGGCGCAGGCCGATTGGCCAGGCTGGGAACGCTGGTCGGCGTCGCGCTCGGCGGCTTCGGGATGCTCACGCCCGCGGGGGGCGGCGGGATCGAGTTGGGCTGCGGCGGGACGGGCGCGTCTTCGAGGACGATCACGCTTCGACCGGTAATTTCTACGGGTTCGTGCGTGTCGTCCTCTTCGACGTCGCCGAGTTCGATGACCTCGACGCGCTTGGTGGGGCTCGGAGGCGCGAGCGGAGCAGAACCCTTGGTGCGCGGATCGTCCGACTGTCCCGACATACGAGCCTTCGAGGCTACCTGCCTCGCACCGCGGGGTCACTCACGAAACGCCAGTCACAACGCCCGTTGATATTGCGTGTTCGTGCGGTCTTCGACCGGGCGAACGCGCGCTCGAGCACGCGCGCGGCACTTCTCTCGACGCCCGAAATTTGGTAACCGGCAGGGATGCCTCTCTGGTCAGAGCGGCTTTGACGAAATGAGCAATCACATGAAGAGAGTTTCATTGCTTTCGAAGGCGCTGCGCGGGGTGGCCTGCGCCAGCGCGCTCGCGGTGAGCGCGGCGGCGCCGAGCGCGGACGCACAGACGTTGCGCGTGGGCGTGGCCGAGGCGTTTCGCGGCGGCGTGACGGTGGACGGCTGGTCCGTGGTCTCGTCGGAGACGCAGGCGATCGACGGGGAGTTTCGCATTCGCATCCCGCGCGGCGGGCGCGTGCGAAGGGCGGTGCTCTACTCGTCGGTGCACGCCGAGGGCGGCGCGACGGTGCGGCCGGTGCGGCCGGGACCCGCGGGATCTCCCAGGCAAATCACGATCGGAACGGGCGTTCGCTCGACGGTCCGCTCGCTCGAAGGCATGCCGACGTACACCGCCGCGGACTCTGCGGGACGCGAGTGGGGCACCTTCGTCAACGACGTGACCACCACCGTGCGCGCCCTCGTCGGCGCCGCGTCTGCAGGAGCGGTCATCCGCGTCCCCGCCCGCGAGCGCGGCGACGCCCACTGGAACCACACGGCCTACCCGCAGTACCTCGCGCACTCGCTGGTCGTTCTCTACGACCTCGAGTACGCCCCGCTGCGCAACGTGGTCGTCTTCGAAGGCGCCGCGATCAACGGGTACACCTCGCCCGAGCTTCGCCTCCCGTTGGCCGTCGCCAACCGCTGCCCAGCGGGATCCACGCGCGGAGAGCCCTTCGCCGCGTCGATCAACATGAACTGGGAGTACAGCGTCTGCGAAGAGAACACGACGGTGCGCGTCGGGACCATGAACCTGACGACCCTCGCGGGCGGCGCGGACGACTGGGACCAGCTCATCGACAACTCGATCGCGCGCCCTGCGGGGATCCCCGCGGATCAGTTCAGCACCACGGCGTGCTTTCGCGCGTCCGCGGCGCTCGGGACCACGGGCTCGTTCGGCGGCAACGAAGCGGGCCCCGGCACCGCGGCGGGCTCTCCTGTGGGACTCGACGGCGACGCCATCACGGGCATGCACACGGCCACGGCGACCAACCGCCGCGACGACGAGCTCTACGACTTTCGTCCCTTCGTCGCCGACGCGCAGCAGACGGTCACCGTCGGCGTGATGGGTGACAGCAACGAGCTGCTCAGCACGCTGGTGCTGCAGACGCTCGCGCGGCGCTCGACCGGCGACGCAGACCTCGACGGCCACCTCGACACCGCCGAAGGCGACTGCACGGCGGACACGGACAACGACGGGACGCCGGACTACCTCGACGAGGACAGCGACAACGACTGCCTCGCGGACGCGCGCGAGACCTCGGCGGGGCGCACGAACCCTGCGATTCCTGGGACGCCCGACATGAACTGCACCGGCCGCGCGCCGGTGTGCGACACGACGATCGGCGTTTGCACCTGCCGCACGAGCACGGACTGCACAGGCACCACGCCCATCTGCGACACCGGCTCGCGCTTCTGCGTCTCGTGCTCGTCGGACATGGAGTGCCAGGGACGCAACCCCGCGCAGCCCTACTGCGCGACGATGGGCGCCCTCACCGGCGCGTGCGTGCAGTGCACGACCAGCGCGCAGTGCCCGATGGGCCAGACGTGCGACGCCACCACGGGGACGTGCGGTGACTTCGACACCGACGGAGACGGCCTTCGCGACTCGGTCGAGCGACGAATCGGCACCAATCCCAACAACCCCGACTCGGACGGAGACGGGCTGCGCGACGGCGTCGAGGTCCCCGACCAAAACGCGCCGCGCGACACCGATCGCGACGGGACCATCGACGCGCTCGACCCCGACGACGACGGAGACACCATCCCCACGGCGACCGAAATCATGCTCGACGAGACCGCGGGCGATGATTTCGACGGCGACGGGACGCCCTCGTACCTCGACTCGGATTCGGACGGCGACGCCCTGCCCGACCGCGCCGAAGGGACGACGGACCGCGAGATGAACGGCCGCCCGGACTTCCTCGACGTCGCGGACGACAGCGATGGAGACACTGTTCCCAACTCCGTCGAACGCGGCGGTTGTATGGGCAACATGCCCGGCTGCGTCGGCGGCGATCGCGACACCGACCGCGACGGGACGCCCGACTGGCTCGACCCCGACGACGACGGCGACGGAATCCCCACGCGCACCGAGCGCATGCTCGACCCGTCCATGGGCGACGATTTCGACATGGACGGCACGCCCTCGTACCGCGACACCGACAGCGACGCGGACGGAGACCTCGACCGCGAAGAAGCCGGCGCCACGCCCGCGATGCCCGCCAACAGCGACAGCGCCGCGGACGGACCGGACTTCCTCGACCGCGACAGCGACAACGACTGCGCGCCCGACAGCGACCCGAGCGAAGACGGCGCCGCGCGCACCACGCCCTCGGCCCGCGCCAACGACCACTGCGCCTCGAGCCCCGACGGCACCACGTGCGACCTCAACAGCGGCCTGTGCGCGCCGTGCTTCCTCGATCGCGGCGGACGCTCGTTTGGCTGCGAAATGAGCGGCCTCGGTCGCGTGTGCCTCCCGGCCACCGGCGGCATGCGCGCCTCGTGCGGCTGCACCATGGACAGCGAGTGCGCGCCCGAGCAAATGTGCGACGTCGCTGCGCGCCGATGCGTTCCGCGCGCGGGCACGGACGCGGGCGTGACCGACACCGGCGTCGTCGAAGACGCTGGCGTCGGCCCCATGGACGCCAGCAGCAACCCCGGCACGCTCTCGGGCGATGGCGCCTGCGCCTGCCGCGCCGCTGGCCACGGCAACACCCAGCGCGCCCCGTGGGCGATGGTCGTCGCCGCGCTCGCCCTCGCGCTCGCGCGCCGCAAGCGCCAGCGCTGAGCGTTACGTAGCAAAGCGGGGGGCTGCCCACACGGTTCGTCGCCGGTGTGATTGCGACGAGCGCGCTGACCGAGGGGCGGCCGCGCAAACGCCGCGCTCACCCTGCTGCAACGATTGCAGGTGTTTTCCCATCATTTCGTGTCTGGAGAAAACACCGCACAAAATCCCAACGCGAGACCCATTAGTCTACGTACAGACTATCTCTCGAACTCCGATGGGATCGCAGAACGACACGCGATTGTTCGCGACGGCCGTGCGCGCGCGATCACCGCATTCTTGTCGCAGGATTTGCAGTGAGTCATCGGTGACCGATTCGCGTTCGCGCTGAGCGTATTCAGCGACTCACAAACCTGTCAGGGTGCCCGACGACACCACGCGACGCGCTCGAACAACGCGAAGTTCGCTGGGTGTTCGATCACTATTGTTCGCACAAAAGAGGCACATTTGATGAATCGACAACGCTCACTGCTCGCGCTCGTCGCGTCCGCAGGCATCGCAGCCTGCTCGACGCCCGTGCAGCCGACGGACAGCGGCACTGGCCGCGACGCCGTCGCAGACACCGGCATTCGACCGGACGTCACAGGAATGGACACGATGTCCCTCCCCGACGCCGAAGCGCCGGACACAGGCGTGCCCGTCGATTCCGGTCCGATGTGCGCCGTCGGCGAGAACTTCTGCGGCGGAGGCTGCACGGACACGCAGACCAACCCCGCGCACTGCGGCGCTTGCGATCGCGCCTGCGCGGCGAGCGAAGTCTGTCGCGCTGGCGTGTGCGCTCCGCAGGTCATGTGCATGGCCGGTGAGACCGCGTGCGGCGGCGGCTGCGTCAACACGCAGACGGACATCAACAACTGCGGCGCGTGCAACAACGCGTGTATGGCCAACCAGCGCTGCTCTGCCGGCGCGTGCGTCGCGGCGCGCGTATGCCCCGCGGGAGAAATCGACTGTACGCCCTCGGGCGCAGCGATGACCTGCGTCAACACCACGACGAGCACCGCGCACTGCGGAGCCTGCGGAAACGCCTGCGCCGCGGGCGACTCGTGCGTCGCGTCGACCTGCCAGCCGCCGATGTGCCCCGCGGGCCAGACCCGCTGCACGGTCATGGGCGCGCAGTCGTGCATCGACACCCAGACGGACAACAGCAACTGCGGGATGTGCGGCAACGCCTGCCCCGCGGGCCAGGCCTGCATGGCCGGCGCGTGCCGCGCGACCTGCGTCGCGCCCCGACTCGAGTGCGACGTCGGCGGAACGCCCACATGCCTCGAAGTCCAGACGGACAACAGCAACTGCGGGATGTGCGGCAACGCGTGCACCGGCGGACGCACCTGCCAGGCGGGAACGTGCTCGTGCCCCGCGGGCCGCATGCTCTGCGGCGGCGTGTGCGTGGACCTTCAGTCCGACGAAGCGAACTGCGGCATGTGCGCTCGCACCTGCGGCGCTGCGCAGACCTGCACCGCGGGCGCGTGCGCGTGCCCCCGAGGACAGACCGCGTGCGGAGCCGCTTGCGTCAACACGCAGACGGACCTCGCCAACTGCGGGATGTGCGGCCGCATGTGCACCGCGCCCTCCACCTGCAGCGCCGGCGTGTGCAACTCGCTCTGCGGCCCTGGGACCACCCAGTGCGGCGGCGTGTGCGTCGCGCTCACGACGTTTCAGACCGACAACAACAACTGCGGATCGTGCGGCAACCGCTGCACCGGCGCAGACTCGTGCCAGGCTGGCGTCTGCCGCCCTCGCAACGACCTTCGCGCGAACGCGACGATCGTCACGCTCAACGCCGCGCGCGAAGTGACCGTCACGGGCACCAACGTCGGCGCGCTGCGCGACGGCCCCTCGGTCATGTGCAGCTGCACGTCGACGAGCAACGTTTGGTATCGCTTCACCGTTCCGGTCTCGGGCGTCGTCTACTTGGACACCGCGGGATCCACGTTCGACACCTCGTTGTTCATCACGGACTCCGCTGGCAACGCGGTGCCCGCGCAGGCACAGAACGGCTTCTCGCAGCCGGGGCTCTGCAACGATGACACTGGCTGCGGAGTCGGCGGAGGATTTACCAACGGGCTGCAGTCGCGCAGCGCGGGCTACCTCACCGCCGGCGTGTACTACGCCTCGGTTCAGGGCTGCGGAACGGGCACGTTCACGCTGCACTTTCAGTATGCGCCCAGCACCTCGGCGCGCGTGTTCAACCCGAACCGCCTCACGGGGACGGGCAACACCGGCAACACCACGATGCCCGCCAGCACCAGCTTGACCGCTGGCACCTGCGGCGGCGGTGGCGGAGTCGAGAACGCGCGTTGGTTCCTCACCTGCGGCGCCACGGCGACCCGTCAGCTCTTCAGCACGTGCCGCAGCGATCCGGGCGCGCTCTTCACGCGTCGCCTGGTCACCAGCAGCGCAACCACGTTCGACCCGGTCATGTATGTCCGAAGCGCCCAGACCGGCGCGCAGCTCAGCTGCAACGACGACGGCGCTGGCGTCGGCGTCGACTGCCGCGGCATCAACCCGGTCGTCGCGAACACCGCTGTCGGCGGCCTCGACTCGCTCAACCGCGGCTCGCGCTTGAGCGGCCTCGCGACGCCCCGCGGCCTCGGCGTCGTCTTCATCGACTCGCTCAGCCTGGCGACGGGGATGATCTACAACATGCGCTTCGAAGCTCCGTGAGCTCGTAGCATCGAAGGGGGGGGTTGCTGGCCGAACGACGAGGGGGCGAACGGCCGCACGCGCAGACACGCTTCGTGTCCGCCCGCGGCGCGCTGAGCGCTCACCGCCGCGCGATCACGGCCAGCAGCACGACCACCACCAACACGACCGCTGCGATCACGGCGACGACCAGCGTCGTCCGCGCGCGCGCGGGGCGCGCGTTCAGCACGGCCATCAGCGCCGCGGTGGCCTCGTCGCCGTCGCGAAAACGCTTGCTCGGGTCGCGCTCGGTGCACCGCGCGAACCACGGGTCGAACCCCGGCGGAATCGCCTCGCTCACGGCCAGCGCGCGCGCGCGGGCAGAGGCGGTGTCCGTCACGCCCGCGGCGATTTCGCGGACCATGTCGATGAGCGAGGCGTCGTTGTCGGCGCTCTTCCAGTAGTGCTTTCCGGTGAGCAACCAGAACGCGATGAGCGCGAAGGCCCACAGATCCGTGGCCGGCGTGATGGCCACTTTGGACTCGCTCTGCTCGGGCGCGACCCACATGGGCGAGCCTGCGCCGATGAACGTCCCCGTTTGGTCCAGCGTCGAGACGATCTTGGCCACGCCGAAGTCGACCAGCTTGACGACGTCGCCGCCTGCGCCAACGGTCCCTTTGGGCTTCGCGAGAAACACGTTTTCGGGCTTCAAATCCCGATGAACGAGCCCCGCGCGATGCGCCGCGCCGAGCCCCTGCCCGAGCTGCGCGAGCAGCGCCGTCGCCTCGTCGCGCGTGGGCTTCCACCCTTTGCTCACGCGCGCCGCGAGCTCTTCTCCCTCGAGCAGCTCCATCGCGATCCACGGAACGCCCGTCTCGTCGTCCACCCCCGCCGAGAGCACCTCCACGACGTGATCGCTCTCGACCGACGCGTTGAGCTTCGCCTCGCGCGCGAAGCGCTCTCTGCCCTTCGGATCGCGCGCGAACTTCGCGTTCATCACCTTGAGCGCGCGCTTGCGACCGGTGCTCTTCTGCTCGACCAGATACACCGTCCCCATCGCCCCGCCCGCGATGCGCTGCACCACGACGAAGTCCCCGCCGATCACCGCGCCCGGCGCCAGTCGACTGATCGCTACGACCGAGTCTCGCTGCGCCATTCGCTCAGTCGACCTGCACGCACGTGCCGTCTTGGACACACACTCGCCCGCCGCCGCACGGGGGCTCGCACTGCGCGACGCACTGGCCGTCCTGACACGTCGCCGTCCCTTCGCACGCGGGCTCGCACGGCCCGCGGACGGGATCGGGAAACGTCCCTTCGCGCGCGATCGGGTAGCGAACGCCGATGCCTCGGCAGACCTTTCCCGTCGCGCACTCGGGCGCGCCCGTGCTGCACGCCACTTCGCGCACGCCCGAGTAGCCCATCTCTTGCGCCCTGCGCGCCAATCGATCGCGCGCCCCCGCCTCGGTCTGCTGCTCGTTGCGGCCTTCTTGCCCGCAAAACGCAGCGCTCACCTCGCGAAACTCGAAGTACGTCCGCCCCGCTGCGTCCCGCTGCGCGCCCTGCCGCGGCGCGCGCAGCGTCGGCTGGTTGGAGCCAGCACACGCAGCGACGATCACCGCCGCGATCGCCAGAGGGCCAAACACTTTGCGCACGCTCGTCTTGCTCGTCATGACGGCGCCCAAGATATCAGAGCCAACACTGACCCTTGCAGTGCGTCTGCAACCGAGCTACACACCCTCTCGGCATCGCTGGCGTCTGCGCCGTGAACCCCGCCAGGACCGAGAGGTAGCAACGGTAAGGCAGCGGACGTGCAGCGGTGCTTTTTTCATTTCTCCCTCCGCGGGTGCGGCGGACGGAGAGCGCGTCAGGTGGCGAGCAGCTGCTTCATCCCGTCGTCGATCGTGAGCTTGGGCTCGTAGCCGAGCTCGGCCCGCGTCCGTCGCGTGTCCACGCTGAGCCCGACGCCCACCGCGGCGAGCTCGGCCAGGGACATGCCCCCGTTGCGCGCGTCGAGCCACGAGAAGAGCCGAGCCGCACGAAACGGAAGCAGCCCGGTGCGCGGCCCCTTGGCGCCCGCGGTCACCAGCCAGCGCGTGAGAAACCGTCGCGCGGTGGTCAGCTCGTCGTCCACCGCCCAGTACACGTTGCCCGCCACCTCGGGCCCCGCGTCCGCCGCGCACAAGAACGCCTGCGCGAGGTTGTCCACGTGGGTGGTGCAAAAGGCAGGGTCCGCCCCGGCGGGGATCGCGAGCTGCTTGCTCATGGACAGCGCGCGAAACCTCGGGAGCGACTCGTCGTCGCCGCTGCCCCACACGAACGCCGCTCGCAGCGCGACGCCTTCGATTCCGTCGGTGAGCGCGCACACGAGCCCCTCGGCGACAGAGACCATTTCGTCCCAGGGAGAGAGCCATCGATCGCTGTGCCCGAGGCTCTCGTCGACCATGCGTCGCGGCTCGCCCGAGGCGGTCACGCGCTCGCTCGACCGCTGGATCACCCGCGAAACGCCAGCGGCGCGCGCCGCGTCGATCACCTGCTCGGTGCGCACGAGCACGGTTCGCTCGCACTCGGCGCGGTCGAGCGACCAGGGGTCACCCAGATCGACGTGCGCGACCACCGAGCAGCCCTTCATCGCCTCGGCGAGCTTCGCGTCCGTCTCGTCCGAGGCCCAGTCGATCACCACCCGCTGCACGCTCGGGCCGAGCCCGTCGGAGCCTTCGAGCGAGCGCACCGCGCCCACGACCTCGTCCCCGCGCGCCAACGCCGCTTGGACAATGGAACGACCCACGAACCGATCTGCACCCGTGACGAACCACCGCATGGCTACGCGAGACAGCGTACCCCCCTCGCGGGTTCCCTTCGAGATGCGATAGACCCCAGGGCGCAGTGTTTTTGATGCAGTCCATCTTCGCGCTCGTTGCGCAGACCGCGGCCCGAGCTACCACTTCGGCGCCTGCTCATTCGACGACGATCCCGTTTCGCGCGATCGCGTTGGCCTCTCCGCTCGAGCGCCTGGGCGTCGCCCCAGACCTCGCCCGATGGATCGAGAAGGCCACCGCCGTCACGTTGGTGATCGCCCTCACCATGGCCTCGCTGCGGCTCGTTCCGTGGGTCGAGAGGCTCGTGTTGGCCAAGGCCAAGAGCGCGGCGGCCGCGGCGCACGCGACCGAGAGCGAGATCGACATGCGGCAGCGCGTCGAGACGCTCACGCGCGTGGTCACGTCGCTGCTGCGCGCGGCGGTGATCTCTCTGGCCGTGGTGATGGTCTTGGGGGAGCTCGGCATGGAGATCAAGCCGTTGCTCGCGGGCGCAGGCATCGCCGGCGTCGCCGTCGGCTTCGGCGCGCAGTCCATCGTGAAGGACTTCTTCGCGGGGTTCTTCATCCTGCTCGAAGACCAGTACGACGTCGGCGACACCGTCACGATCGGCGCGACCACCGGCACCGTCGAGCAGATGACCCTGCGCGTCACCGTCCTGCGCGACGCCAACGGAACCGCGTACTTCATCCCCAACTCGGCCATCACCCAAGTGGCCAACAAGACTCACGGCTGGGCGCGCGCGTCGGTGGACCTGACGTTTCGCGCGAAGGTGCGCGTGGGGCTCGCGAGGGACATCCTCGAGGCGGCGTCGACGCACGCCAAGACCCTCGTTCCCATCAGCGATGATGAGAGCGCCGAGCTCAAGACCGAAGGCCCCAACGAGCTCGACTGGGGCGGGACCAAATGGACCCTCTCGATCCGCGCTCCGGCCACGCAGGTCGCCGCGTACAAGCGCGCGCTGATCGAAGCGATCCACCACGTCCTGCACGAGCGCGGCTTCGAAGCGGACGACACCGGTCGGCTCGGGCCCAACTGACGCACGCGTCGCTCGCGCGCTACGCTCGTCGGCACACCGATGACCCTGTTCGCGCTCGCGCTCTTCGCGCTCATCGTCCCGACCGTCGTGAGCGCCGCCATGATCGAGCGCCATCGCGCCGCGTGGGCGCCGCGGTACAAGCGCGAAGAGCGCGTCGAGACCGCGGGCGCAGGGGCGTTTCGCAGCGCCGAAGTGCGCGAGAGCCGCTGGTCCATCGTCGGAGACGGGCTGCCGACGCCCGTGTTCATCGCGGCGTTCGTGGCGTTCACCCTCGGGCAGCTGTGGTTTCCGACGGTGATCTCCGCGGCGGTGGGCGTGCTGTTCGTGCTCTCGAGGCAGTTCACCAGCAACTCGTGGTTTCTGCCCGCGCTCGTGCTCGCCTCGGTGCCCGGCACGCTCGTGGCGATCGAGCAGTTTCGCGCAGGAATGAGCCTCTTGCGCGGCGCCCGCGCCGACGCCGACGAGCGCACCCGAAGCAGCCTCCGACACACGCTCGTGCACAACAGCGTGCTGCTCACGATGGCCTTCGTCGCGTGGTTGACGGGCGATCGCGAGGCCAGCAGCGCGTGGCTGCTCGGCGTCGCCGCGGCCCCGTTCGTCCTGAGCGCGCTGCTCTCGCGCTGGGTCGCCGTGCGCTATCGAGCGCAGTTCGTCGCCGACGACCCCGACGCCCTCTTCGCGCTGCCCGAGCCAGGCGAGAGCTTGTCCTTCGCAGCGGCGAGCGCCGTGAAGGTGAACGCGGAGTAGGCGCCCGGCCGACGCGCGAGCCCCCACCGCGCGAAGCAGCACCGGCGATTCTCTCGCCGCTCGTTCACCGCGGAGTCGCCACGCGCACCACGCGATTCGTCAGCGCCGCGCCGCGCCGTCCCTCGAGCCACTCGCGCACGTTGGCCATCGTCGTCTCCGCGATGTTGCCCAGCGCGTCCTCCGTCAAAAACGCCTGGTGCGACGTGATCAACACGTTGTTGAACGTCATCAACCGCGCCAGCACGTCGTCCGTGATCACCTTGTCCGATCGATCGTGAAAGAAGTACTCGCTCTCTTCTTCGTACACGTCGAGCCCCGCGCCGCCCAAGTGCTGCGACTTCAGCGCGTCGATCAACGCGCGCGTGTCCACGAGCCCTCCGCGGCTGGTGTTGATCAGCACAGCGCCGCGCTTCATCAACGCCAGACGCCGCGCGTCGATCACGTGCCACGTCTCCGGGGTCAGCGGCGCGTGCAGCGTCACGACGTCCGAGCGCTCGAGCAGCGCGTCGACCGCGCAGTGCTCGACGCCCACGCGCGCGGCGAAAGACTCGTCGGGGTATGGGTCGTAGGCGAGCACCCGCATGCCGAAGCCGCGCAGGATCTCAGCCGCGCAACGACCGATCTTTCCGAGGCCGATGACGCCGGCGGTGCGGCCGTGCAGGTCGAAGCCGACGAGGCCGTGCAGCGAGAAGTTGCCCTCGCGGACGCGCGCGTACGCGCGGTGCGTCTTGCGGTTGAGCGCCAGCAACAGCGCGACGGCGTGCTCTGCCACGGCGTGCGGCGAGTACGCCGGGACGCGGGTCACGTCGATCCCGTACCGCTCGGCCGCCGCGAGGTCGACGTTGTTGTACCCCGCGCAGCGAAGGGCGATCAGCCGCGTTCCGCCCGCCGCCAGCCGCTCGATCACCGTCGCGTCCAGCGTGTCGTTGACGAACGCGCACACCACGGGATAGCCGTCCGCCAGCGCAGCGCTCGCCGCGTCGAGCTTCGCCTCGATCCACCGCACGCGCAGCACGTCGCTCGAGCAGCGATCGAACGCCGCGCGCTCGTATGGCTTGGCGTCGAACAGCGCGATCTGCTCGCGTGGGTCTCTCCCGACCCGCGCCAGGACCGTCGCGATCTGCCGGGTCTTGCTGCGCACGTGCTCGCCCAGGTACGCGACGAGCGCCGTCGCGAAGCCCGGGTCGCTCGCGAGCGCCTCGCGGACCGCGCTCTTGTCCACGATCGCGAGCATAGCCTCGTCGAGCGCGCGCAGACTCGCAGAGCGCGTCGCGCCAGGGTCGAGCGCGGTGAGCCCGCCGACGTCCCCGACCGACAGCGTGCGCAGCGACGATTCGCGACCGTCCTCCGAGCGCGCCGTAGCGGCGAGCGAGCCTCGCACGACGACGAAGATCCACTGCGACGGTTCGCCTTCGCGAAACGCGTGTTCGCCCGCGGCGAGCGAGCGCAGAGAGCCTCGCTCGACGAGTCGCTGAAGCGTAGTCGACGACGCCGCGCTGAACGGCGCCGTTTGTTCGAGACACCTTCGAAGCTGCTCAGAGCCTGCCTGTGGATTCATCACGCTGAGCATCTCCCGCGCAGGTGACGATGGCGAACCGCGGACGCGCCCCGCGGGCCGCTTCGTTCAGACGTCTGAACAAACTTTGTCGAGCACTTTCAAATAGTTAGCACATCGAGATGCGTGAGCAGCGTCGCTGTCGAAGCCCCTTCGCTCGCGGCGACGAGCGCCCGACGGGTGCTCGCGAACACGCACGCCTCGGCCACCTCGCGCACGCCTCCACCGGCTCGCACAGATACACGACCGTGCTACCAAACGGCGTCCCTCATGAATCCAGACGAAGCGACGGCCGACGCGCTCCTCGCGTTTGCGCAACAGGTCCTCGACGCGTGTGCGCCGCTCGAGCACATGCCGACCGCGCACCTGGCGCTGAAGGCGCAGCAGCCGGGCGCTTGGTTCGTCGTGTACTTCTTCGGCTCGGACGAAGCCCTATTGCAGGCGATCAAGGGCGGCGACGCCTACGTCATTCAGCAGACACTTCTGGGAAACATCGCGCGAGTCCCGTCGGTGCAGACAGCCTCGGTGCACTTCGAGGGCGCGTACGAGCCGAGCGGTGAACCGTGGGCGCGCGCGATCCGCGACGCCTGCGCCGAGCGAGACCGACGATGGAGCGCAGAAGCGGGAGCATCGCTCGGCGGCCCGTGCGTTCAATGCGGGCACGATTCGAATCGGCACCAGATGCGCGGATGGAAGCCGTCTCCCTCCGAACCGCCGCGCGACGGGTGGATGGTGTGCAGCGACGAGCGGTGCTCGTGCTTCGCGACGTGGAGCATCGGACGCGGCCCGGGCGAGGACGCGTAGCGCGTGTTGTTGTGACGGGGAGCGGGCGAGCTCGCGCGTGACCGTCGATCGATCGATGCTCTGATCTTCAGCAACAGCGCCACCGCCGCCTCGTCGCGCAACGAACGACAACACGCGACGCAGCGATCAGCTCTGCGAATCGCCTCATCGCCGCGAATCGAGATGCGCTCGCCCTCCGCGGACTCGAGGCGCACGAGGCTCTCGCCATACCCCGCGTAGCTGCTCGCGCACACGATCGGAATCTCTCTCGTGCGACCGTCGCGCACGACGCGCACCGCGCGATGCCCGACGGACACCGCGCCGCGAACGGGCCGCTCGCCGTACAGTGCGAGCCCTGCAAAAAAACCAACAAACGGCTGCAGCGCCGCCACCGCCGACCGCGCGCCGAGGTGGTCGATCAGCGCCACGAGCAGCGCCGCGGCGACGAGCGAGAGCACGACGACAGTGCCTCCGAGCGTTCGCGACTGCGTGCGCACCTCCCCGGTGACGGCGACCCATCCCTCGGCCAACCCGCCGTCGCTCGGCTCAGCGGTGAGCGCTCTCGCGTCGTCCCGTGCGCGGACTTCTGTGCGTGACCCCATCGCCGTCGAACGTAGCGCCGTTCAACGAATGCGCTCAGTGAATTCACCGAGCAGCGCAGCAGCGACTGCGCGGCGGTCGTGCAGGCGACGGACGGACGCGCGTTGCCCACGACCCGGCACGGATCCGCGGCTCCGGAGCGCGGCGCCGTGGCTGCGCGACGCTATACCGCGCCCGCGACGGGCATCGCAGATGACCGGAGCGGATGAGCGCGGTAGAAATCAAGTCAAACCACTGCCGCGTACTGGGAAAACTACGAACCCCGTCGCGGTAGTGGTTTAGCGCGCGGCCCGAGACACTCAACGACCGATGACCGCGACGACCGAAGCGGCACCCCGACGTCGATCGGCGCTCGATCCATTTGCTTGGAAATCCACTAGCCGATCATGCAAATGTCTTTCGATGTTGTTTCGGTTCGAGCGGTCCATCGTTGGTGTGTGCTGTTTCGTTGCGTTGTGCGGCGCGTGTTCGCCGCGCCCATCGCAGGGCAACGTTCGCTCCTCTCGCCCGCCGTCGCCATGGACGCCATCGACGCCGTGGACGCCCGAGCCACAGCGCGCCGCGGCGTTCGCGGACCTCGGACAAGCCTGGCTGGTCCGCTCGCAACTCGGGAGCCTCTTCGAAGGCAAGATCGCGTTCGTTCGCAATCGCGACCGCAACGCGGTCGGCGCAGCGAGCCGCAGCAACACTCACCCGGTTGTGGTCCGATTGGGCGATCGCAACGGGAGCCGAGGGCAAGACTCTGATCGCGACGGGCTGAGCGACGAGGCCGAGCGGGCCATTCGTACGGACCCAATGCAGCCCGACACCGACGGCGACACCATTCCAGACGGATTCGAAGTCTTCGCGACCGGGACGCTGCCGAGCGAGCGCGACAGCGACGGCGACGGCCGCACGGACGCCGAAGAGCTCAACCTCGATGATCCGTCGATCTACGCGGACACGGACGGAGACGGACTGCTCAACGGGCAAGAGATGGCTTCGTTCTCGAGCGATCCGAACAGCATCGACAGCGATGGCGACGGGCTCGGAGACGACCTCGAATTCGTGTTCGGCACGCGCATCAACGACCGAACGTCGCCCACGACCGACAGCGACAACGACGGTGAGCCGGACGAGTTCGAGTTGGCCAACGGCCACGATCCTCGCAACGCGAGCTCGGAGGACCCTGACTCGGACGCCGACATCGTGCCCGACTGGCTGGACTCGGACGACTTGATGATGGCGCGCGTCCCTGGCCGTCGACGCGGCGTCGTCCCTGCCGCCCCGACGAACTGCAACTTCAACAAACAGAACGTGTGAGCCCGAGCGATGGGGCGTCGCGCGCTCGCCACCAGGCCCCCCACGCACGCGGCGCATGCGATCGGCTACGCGACGGGCGTGGCGCTGTTCGCGGTCCACGCCACACTCTCGCGGCCCACACCGTCCTGCGCAGCGCCGCGATGACGTTGATCCGTAGGCCGTTCAGCTCGACTCACGCGCTGATGATCGCGCTGTTCGCGGCGAGCTCGCCGATTTTGTACGCGTCGCTCTCCTTCGAGCGCGCGTGGCCTCTGGCGTTCGTGGCGCTGGTGCCCTGGGCGCTGTTCGTGTTGAAGGCCTCGCCGCGCGTCGCGATCGTCGGCGCGCTGCTCTCGGTGATGCCCGCCTACATCGCGATGCACCGTGAAATCGTGCGAATCGCGCCGCTGTTTCACGGCGTCTCGTGGCCGGCCTTCGCCGCCGCGCTCTGCGGCGCCGCGATCGCGCTGCGCTTCGCTGCCCGCGCGTCGCGGTTGCCCGTGTCGCTGCTGTTGCCCGTGTGTTGGGCAGCAGGCGAGCTCGTTCGCGCCAGCGAGCTCGTCCCGCCGTGGCACAGGATCGCCACCGCGCTCTATCGCCAGCGCTGGGCGCTGCAGGTCTGCGATCTCGGCGGAATGTCCGCGGTGTCCTTCGCCCTCGCCTCCAGCAGCGGCGCTGTCGTCGGGATCGCGCTTCGCAGGTTCGGGCCCGAGGCGCGGCGCGTCCACTGCTCGACGCGCGCCGAGCTCGGTATCGCACTCGCGCTGTGGTCCTTCGTCGCCGTGTACGGCGA
Source organism: Myxococcales bacterium (assembly GCA_013298625.1). Classification (GTDB taxonomy): domain Bacteria; phylum Myxococcota_A; class Polyangia; order Polyangiales. The sequence goes on along the minus strand of JAAFIF010000073.1, from coordinate 27,920 downwards.
GCATCGTCTTCGCGAGAGCCGCGAAGCGCAGCGGGACGGGCCGGCGGTGCTGATCGTGCAGACCGACGAGTTCATCGACGCGCTCAGGGTGCGCTCGGCGCGTGAGCGCGTGGTGTCACTCGCGACGCTCACGCGCGACGCGCTGCGGAGGTCCGAGCGGCCCGCGTTGATCGTGTGGCCCGAGGCCGTCCTCGACGCCGTGATCTCTCGGCCGTTTCTCGACGCGCCGAGCGACGCCGTCGACGCCCTTCCCCGCGCGCTGCGATCGGGCGACGCCACGCTCGACCGCGCCACGCTCGCGCGCGAGCAAGCGGCAGGGCGCGCGCGAGCGCAGTGGATTCGCGCGCTCTCCGCTGAGTTCGCCGCGCCCGTGTTGGTGGGAGGGCCGGCGCTGCTTCGCGGCGCGGACGGATCGTGGCGGCGGTACAACGCCGCGCACCTGGTGGACGCCTCGCGTCCCGATGCCGACGAATCACACCTCAAGACGCGGCCGTTTCCGTTGTACGAGCGGGTCCCCTTCGACGACGCGCGATCGGGTCCGCTGCGGTGGGCTCATGCTCAGCTGGCCTCGCTGCGCCCCACGGATCGCGGGTGGCCTGCCCCGGTCAGCGCAGGCGCGGGCGTTCGTCGCATGCCGCTCGGATCGTTGTCATTCGCGGCGACGATCTGCTTCGAGACCGAGTTCGCCGACCTCGCGTGGACCGACGGGATGTCCGGCGCGTCGTTTTGGGTGAACATCGCGGACGACAGCTGGGGCGCGCGCCAAGACGACACGCTGCGCGCGTTTCGGTTCAATGTCTTTCGCTCGATCGAGTCGCGCGTGAGCATCGCGCGCAGCGCGAACGCGGGCGTCGCGGCGATCACCGGCCCGACCGGCGAGATCTTCGCCGCCGTCGGGGGCGCGACCGCGACCCGAATGCCGATGCCGGGACGGCCCGAGCTCGTCGCGATCGAGCGCGTGCACGCGCTGCGCGCCCGGATCGAGCAGCGCGCGCGCGACAGCGTTGCTCCGCAGGACGCAGCGGGCGGCACGAGCAGCGCGCTGCCTCTGTTGAGCGAAGAGCTGCGGGCGGCGCAGCGCAGCGCGCGCGAGCTCAGCGACGCGGTCCGCCGCGAGGGCGCCATCGTGGCGAGAGTGAGGCTCGACCGGCGCTCGACCCTCTACGTGCGTTCGCGCGGACTGTTCGATCGCATGCTCGTGTCGACCTTGCTGGCGACGATCGCGCTCGCGCTGGGCCACGCGGTTCGCACGCGCGTCGCCGCCAAGAGATCCAGCGCTGCGTAGCAACAGCTCCGCGTGATCGCGGATGGAAGCCGTCGCCCTCCGAACCGCCGCGCGACCGTCGGATGGTGTGCAACCACGAGCGACGCCCGTGCTTCGCGACATGGAGTCTCTGGGTGAGCCGCGAGCGCGCGTTGGTCGCACAGGCGACGGGCGCGCGTCGCCCATGGCCCCAGCAGGTATCCGCGGCGCAAAGAAGTCCTCGCCATCGAGCAACACCGAGCATCGCGCGGTCACGGCCGCGGCACTGCTGAGCGTGTGGTCGATCTCGCTGTAGAATCGCAGTCGAAACGCCGAGCGCGTTCGGTTCGCGCTCGCGTCGGGAGCGTTCGTCATGCTCGCGTGTGACCGTCGCAGCGCTCAGCTCACGGCGCGCTGATCACGATCGGAGCGCACACGGGGCGCACTCCGGACACGCGATTGGGGCCGAAATAGTTGGCCTGGCGCGCGTCGAGGCCGACGAGGACATGGTTGGCCGGGCACGACGCAGCCTGCGGAGAGCCTCCGCCGAGCAGGGTGAAATCAATGGTGCCCGTGACGGTGCGCGTCCCCGTCTGCAAGAGCGGCGCGAGCGACACGCAGTCGAGCCGGACGGTGTCGATGACGATCCCCGTTCGAACATCGCGCGGGACGGACACTTCATTGGGCCCGCACGACACCGAGCGCGTGGTGGTTCGAATGATCGCCGCCGTGCTTCCGACGGTGATGCTCGACATCGCGCCCGAGAGCGTCCCGTTCGTCTGCAGCTGCGCGCAGTCGAGCGTGTAGCCTTCGAGAACAGCGGAGTCCAACGCGTCGTAGCCGAGGATCGCGCGCGCTCCGATCACCAGATACCCCGCGGGGCAACGCACGTCCGTCGGGAAGGGCGCCAGCGCGCTGCCTTGCACCCAGCTGCCTGCGACGGGCGTTCCCAGGCGAATGACCACGCCCGAGTCGCGGTTGGTGTTCGCGTCCGCTGCAGCATCGGGCGCGGAGTCGGGCATCGAGTCCGGCATCGAGTCCGGCATCGAGTCCGGCATCGAATCGGGCATCGAATCGGGCATCGAGTCCGGCATCGAATCGGGCATCGAGTCCGGTCGCGAGTCCGGCAGAGCGTCGGGCCGTGCGTCGGGGAGAGCGTCGGGCCGTGCGTCGATCGACGCGTCGGCGTCCGGACGGATGACGTCCATCCCGGCCTCCATCGCGTCCGCTGCGTCCGCTGCATCGATGACGTCGATCGCGACGTCGGCATCGGCGCTGCCGTCGTTGGTGTCCATCGGGACGTCCTCGACGATCGTCGCGTCGTCGTTGGCGTCTGCGTCGGGCCGCGCGTCCGCGAGCACGGGGCCATCAGCGGTGGTGAACGGCGCGTGCGGCAAAGCGCACGCCGGCAGAAGCAGCAGCGAACAGAGCAGCAGGCGACGATGGGCCATTGGATATCTCGCGAAGATAGGCCGCTCAGCGGCCGTCGGTCGAGCGGGGATGCGCTCCGATCCTCTCGACGCGCAGCTGCTCTCGAAGAGGGCCGCGCTTCGCTCGTCGACCGCGCAGGAGACGTGCTCGTCGAGCGGCTGTGCGACGCCAGGATGAAGCCATCGCCGCTCGTGCCACGTTCAGACGTCTGAACACGCTTTCGTGAGTGTTCTCGACGACATAGAAATTCGCCTTCGCGCGCTAACGAGCTGGTTTCAGAACCGGACCGAGCTGCGCAAAGAGACGCAAGCGCTGCAACGAGAGCGTTCGAAGACGGGCTGGATGCCCGTCGAGAACGGTCGACGCCGCAGGGCGCAGCGGATCTGCCGTGCAGCGACGGGAGGCTTTGAATCCAGCGCGTCGGCTCACTTGCCTTGCGCGAGGGACACGCCGCTCCACTCGGGGGGCGGAGGGGCGCTGACGTACGCGAGGGCCCGCGCGCGCATGATGGTCGCGACGCTGTCGCCCGGCGCGCATTCGAGCGCTGCTTGCCACGCGCTCGCGGCCGCAGAGAAGTCTCGTCGCAGGTACTTCTCCAGCGCCTCTGCGCACAGCCGCGCGAGGGTGCGCTGCGCGTCGGTGGCTTCGCTCGCGAGCGCGACGAGCTCGTAGACCTTCACGCCCTGCGCTTTGCCTTGCACAGCCACGACGTCGATGGGGCGCGCGAGGACGACGTCGCCGACGAGCGAGACGGCGCTCTCGGCGGCCATCACGACGGTGCCGTACTGCTTGTTCAAGCTCTCGAGCCGCGCAGAGAGGTTCACGGCGTCGCCCATGGCGGTGTAGTTCATGCGGTCGGGCGTGCCGACGTTGCCGACGACGACCTCGCCCGTGGCGATGCCGAAGCGGGTCTTGGTGTTGGCCACCCACGCGTGCGAGGGGTCTTCGGCGAGCTCGCGCAGCGCGCGTTGGCAGGCGAGCGCGGCGAGGCAGGCGCGGCGGGCGTGGTGGGGGTCGTCGAGGGGAGCGTTCCAGAAGGACATGATCCCGTCGCCGATGAACTTGTCGACGGTGCCGCCGCCCTCGGTCAGCGTCGTGGTCATCGCGTCGAGGTAGCCGCCGAGCGTGCGAACGAGCGCGTCGGGCTCCATCGACTCTGCGAGCGTCGTAAACCCCGCGAGGTCCGAGAACACCACGCTCAACGTCCGCACCTCGCCGCCGAGCGTCGCCTCGCGCCCCGACGCCAACACCGTCCTCACGACATCCCTCGGAACAAACCTCGCGAAGCTCGCCAGCCCCGACTTCATGCTCTCGAGCGCGCGCGCCATCGCGTCGAGCTCCGCGAACACCGATCGCACCGGCGGCCGCGCTTCGAGCCGAAACTCCCCGACGTGGTTCATCTCTTCTCGCAGCGCGTCGATCGGCCGCGACACCCGCGCCGCGAGCCACAGCCCCGCGAGCACCGCAGCCAGCACGCTCACCACCCCGACGAGCAACGTCGCGCGGTTCTCTCGCTCGACGTCTCCCATGAAGTCACTCTCGGGCGCGAGGACGCCCACTCGCCACTCGAGCCCGCCTTCGATGGGCAGCCGCGCCACGCTTCCGAGATACCCCGCGCCCGACGAGACGAACCGCAAGTGCCGATGCCCGTCCGCGTCCACGTCCCGCGCGGCGAGCGCCTGGCGAAAATCACGCAGCGTCGGGTCGCTCACGTCCGCGAGGCGCAAGAGCCTCGGCTCGCTCGCGCCCCTGGCCACCACCGAGAGCGTCGGGTGCGCGATCACCTCTCCGTCTCGCGTGTACACGAACACCACGCTGTTGGCGCTGGGCTTGAGCTGCGCGACGAAGCGCGAGAGCGCGTCGAGCTCGAAGTCCACCGAGTACACGCCGGACACTTCTCCGCTCGTGCGCAGCGCGCGCACGCAAGAGATGCCAGGGACGTGCCTGTTGTAAAAAATGTACGGCGCCGTCCACGCGTGACGCGTCCCCGTGAGCGCCGCGCGGTACCACGGTCGCGCGCGAGGGTCGTAGCCGGTGTTGTCCTCGTGACGGACGAAGACGGCGGTCTCGTCCTCGCGAAGCTCGTGCTCGTCGAGCGCGCTCTGCCCGCTCTCTGCGATGCGACGATGATCGAAGCGCACCACGCCGTCGCGCCGAAATGCTCCAGCGAACTCGCCGCGCGCGTCGCCGTAGCTCACCCACGTGAAGCCCTGGTTGGCGCGCAGCATCGCGTGCAGCCGATGGCCGATCACCGAGTCGTGCGCGCCCGCGTGCTGCGCCCGATCGCTGAGCGAGACCAGCACGTCCAGCGCCGGAACCGCGTTGTCCAGATACCCCCGCGTCCGCTCGGCCGCCTGCGCTGCGACCTGGCCGAAGATCGACTCGCTCAGCGTGTGCACCGCCGATCGCGTGCGAATGTACCCGCGGATCGCCGTCGCCGCGCCGACCGCCACCACCAGCGCTGGGATCGCCAGCGCGAGCGAAATGCGAAAGCTCACCTTCCACCGACGACGCTCCATTGGGCAATTCCCTCGGGGCGGACGATGCCACCGACGCGCCTTCGCTGTCCCGCGCGCGCTGTTGTAGAACTGAGCGCACCCCCACCGATGATGCACCGACCGCGCGCCTCGCTCGCCCTCGCCTCCCTCGTCGCATCCCTCTCGGCGTGCGGCGACCCCATGATGCCGCCGAGCGACGGCAGCGTCGGCATGGACGCGGCGCCGACGCCGGACGGAGCTGCCCCGATGCCCGACGTCGGCTCGATGCCGGACGCGTACCCGCGCTTCATGGGCGACCCCTTCATGGCCCCGCCGCAGTGCACCTCTGGGTCGATGTGGACCAGCGGAAACCGCGGCTCGGACCACATGAACCCAGGCGTCCCGTGCATCCAGTGCCACACGAGCGTGCGCGCCGCCCCCGTCTTCTCTGTGGCAGGGACGGTCTATCAAACCGCGCGAGAGCCCAACAACTGTTACGGCGGCATCGGCAGCGGCCCGCAGATCACCGTCGAGATCACCGACGCGATGGGCACCGTGCACAACGTCGCGGCCTTCGGGACGTCGGGCAACTTCTACCTCGAGCGGATCATCCCGACGCCGTACCGCGCGCGAGTGATCTTCGACGGCCGCGCGCGGGTGATGAACACCCCGCAGACCAACGGCGATTGCAACGCCTGCCACGGCGCCACGGGCAGCATGGGCGCGCCCGGCCGCATCGTGCTTCCCTGAGAAAAATCAGCACAGACGCGAGGCCGCGAGCCGCGCCATCGCCATGATCGTGTGCTGCGGGTTCACGCCGAGGTTGGTGGGGAAGACCCCGGAGTCCACGACGTACAGCCCCTCGCACTCGTGCGTTTGAAATCGTGTGTCCACGACGCCGGCGCGCGGGTCCTTCGCCATGCGCGTCGCGCCGAACAAGTGCGTCATCACCATGTTGTACGCGCGCGTGTCCGTGGGGCCCTCGCGCCACTTCTTGGCGTCGTCGGCAGAGCGCAGGATCGACGGCATCCCGTGAGCGCCGGGGTAGACCTCTTCGGCGCCGGCTTCGAACAGGATCTTCGTGGTGAGCTCGAGGCCCTCGAGCGTGTTGCGCATGTCCTTTTGGGTCAGCGAAAACCGCACGTTTTCTGCGCCGAACCGCTCGGACACGACCCCTTCGGCCTCGCTCTTGATAACCACAGCAGAGATCGCGATGCGCGAGTAGTCCGCGAAGCGATCCATGAGCTCGGGCCCGAGGCCCGGCAGGCGCGCGATGGCCAGCTCGGGCGGGAGCATGAGGGACTCGAGCTTGATTCCGTGGGTCTTCAAGAGCTCGAGGGAGTTGAAGCCCTGCGTCGCGCCGTAGTCCATTCGCACGTCGAACTTGAAGCGCGCCGCGACGGAGACGCCCGGGTGCGCTTGAAAGTGCTGCCCGATGTGGGCGTTGCGCAGCCCCGAGCGGCGCAGGATGTTCGGGCTCTGCACGGTGCTCGCGGCCATGATCACGCCCTTGCGCGCGCGGACGCGGAGGGTGTGCGGGCCGCCGGGGCCGTTCATCTCGGCGAGGATCGCCACCGCGCGACCGCCGCGCACCTCGACGATGCGCACCTGCGCAGAGTGATAGATCTTCGCTCCGGCCCGAAGCGCGCGCGGGACGAGCGTGATGTTCATCCCTTGCTTCTTCGCGGTGCGGCAGCCGTTCGAGCAGCTCGCGCTGCCGTCGCAGCCAGCGTCGTAGCGCTGAATCACATGCGACTCGATCCCGAGCTTCGCCGCGCCGAGGGCGAAGACCGCGGAGTTTCCTCCGAGGGCCTTGTCGTCGACCGAGCGCACGGACAGCTCTCGCTCGAGCCACGTGAAGTGCTCGTCCAGCGCGCGCTCGGTGATCTCGGGACCGAGCCCCCAGCGGGTAGACCAGTCTTCGAAGACCGCGCTCGGCGCGCGCCACGCGATGGCCGAGTTGATCACCGTCGTCCCGCCCACGCAGCGACCTTGCATGTACGGGATCAGCGACCGTCCGCCAGCCACGTGCGTGCCCATCGCGCGCCAGAGCTGCTTCATCGCCGGGTAGAAATCCCGCTGAAACTCCCGCGTGCGCACCCACGGCCCCTCTTCGACGATGGCGACCGAATAGCCCGCCGTCGCGAGCGTGTGCGCGGCGGTGGCGCCCGCGGCCCCAGAGCCCACGACGACGAAATCAACCTCGTCATCGATGGGCCGACGAACGGTGCGCGCGTCGACCTCGCAGCCCGCAGGCAGCGACGCGACGTCGTCGGGGTATTGCCGCTCGTCGTCGCGGCCCTTGTTCTCCCACGATTGCGTCCATGGCAGGGTCATCACGCGGCCTCCTTCGAGCGCTCGTCGCGGTGCTTGGGGACGAGCTTCTTCCACTGGACGAACGCGTGGTCGACCTCGGGGGCGCGGCCGGGCGCGATGCTCTCGCGGATCATGGCGCCGTAGAGAAACCCCGCGGTGGCCTTCTGCATCGTGACGAGCTGGCGCACGAAGTAGAGGTCCGCGGTGTAGAGCGCCTCGAGCACCTTCAGCCGTCGCTCTCGCGGCAGCGTGTCGAAGCGCCGCAGCGAGCGCGCGACGAAGACCGACGCGATGGCCACCACGATGAAGCTCACGCGCAAGGTGGTGAACGCGAGCCACTCCCAGCTCTCGCCGAGGTCGTCGAGAAAGCCCTCGATGTCGCCGTCGGCGACTCCCACCTTCACGCGCCCGTCGGGGTCGCCAGGGTACATCGCGTCGTACACGCCGCGCGCGATGCGCTTCTCGGTCTTGGTCATGCTCATGGCGTCTTGCGCTTTCGTGCTGGGGCCGCGGGCTTCGAAGCCGCGGCGGTCGAGGGTCGCTTGGGCGCGCTCGGGCGGCGGGCCTCGGGCGCGCGTCGCGCTGGGGTCTTGCTGTGTTTCTGCGATTCGACGGCGCTGTTGCTGGGAGGCTCGTCGCCGAGCACCTCGCGCTCGATCCAGCGAAGGCTGTGCTCGTCGAGCTTGTCGAGCGCCTCGCGCAGGTTGGTGCGGGCCTCGTGCGCGGCGCGCGACGAGACCAGGGCGATCAGCGGGCCGTACATCTTTTGCTGCGCGATGGGGCGCAGGTACATCGCCCGCGTCAGCACCGGGTCTTCGTCAGGAAACCGCGCGACCGTGTTGAGCAACAGCTCGAGCGCGAGGTTGCGGCCCGCGCGCACGACGGCGCGCGCGAACTCGACGTCGCCGCGCGCGAAGGCGAAGACGTCCCCCGTGCGATCGAGCTGCGCTTCGGCGAGGGCGTGCAGGCGCGCGAGGTCTTCGTCCGTGTGGCGCTCGGCGGCGAGCGCGACGGCCTCGGTGGCGATGGTGCGACGCAGCTCGAAGACGTCTCGCACGTGGGCGATGTACGCGCGCGGGTCGCGCTGGCGCAGGACGGCGATCAAGCGAGGGAGGGACTCGATGCCGCCGTGCTGACGAAAATCGCGCACGACCGTGCCGACGCCGTGCTGGGTCGCGACGAGCCCCAGCGCTTCGAGCCGCGCGAGGGCGGCGCGCAGGGTCAGTCGGTTGACCTTGAGCTGCAGGGCGAGGTCGCGCTCGGGCGGCAGCTTTGCGCCCGGAACCATCGAGCCCGACAGGATCCTCGCCCGCAGCTGCTCGGCCACGGCGTCGACGGCGCTCGCGCGGGTGACGGGTTCGATCGCTTCAGCGTTGGGCAGCACGTCCATGACTCAGCAGACTCTCAGCGGTCGGGTGGCTCAGTGGTTGAACCACTCGACGACTGGCCAAGTGCTACACGGACTACGCACCCCGCGCAAGGGCTCGCACGGGGGTCAGTGTTGTTGGCGCTCGCCGCGAGCGCTCGCACGGGATGGGCAACCGCGAAGCCCAATGGGCGCTCCCACGTGATGCGCCGAGAGCCCCTTGGGCGCACGGCGGTCCCGCGGCGGAGCACGTGACGCGCGGCAATGAGCCCGTTGGGCGCACGGCCAGAGGACAAGCCTCCGGCCTTTGCGCGACGAAGCGTCGCGTCGCGGCCAGAGCGTTCGCCTGGCCAACGAGTAGCGCCCGATTGGACACGCAATCGCGCTCGTAGTGCGCGTCGATCGATCCGCGTTGGGCTCGGTCCACCCCTGGGCCGCATCGCAGCGTTCGCGTCGACGCCGCTCACCGCGGTCAACCACGGGGCACAGGTTAGGGCAGGCGGACGCCTTGCCCGCTCCGCGACGCTTCGTCGCGCAAAGGCCGGAGGCTTGTCCTCTGGCCGTGCGTCCGCCGGGCGCATTGCCGCGCGTCACGTACTCCGCCGCGGGACCGCCGTGCGTCCACCGGGCTCGTTGCCGCGCGTCACGTGCTCCGCCGCGGGACCGCCGTGCGTCCACCGGGCTCATTGCCGCGCGTCACGTACTCCGCCGCGGGACCGCCGCGCGTCCAACGGGCTCGTTGTCGCCCATCGCGCGGGCGCTGGGTCGAGAGCCTCGCGCCATCGCCGCAGTCGGGAGGTTGGCGAGCCCCACCCCCCCCGACGCGCGTTGACCTTGGTGCGCCGCGCGCACATATCGCTCTCATGGCGCTCTACGTCGGGCACTTCGACTTCGTGCAGCCGCTGCTGAGGGTGGTTCCGTCGCTGTTTTCGCAGGAAGAGTGCGCGCAGATCCTCCTCTCGACCGAGCGCGTCGACTGGCTTCCGGCGACGATCAACGGGCAGACCGGACGAGTGATCGATCGGCCGCTCCGCGATTCGAGCACGGCCGTGATGCGCGATCCGGCCCTCGCCGACACGCTCTACCAGCGCGTGCGAGGGACGGTTCCTTCGATCATGAACGTCGAAGAGCCCAGCACCGGACAGCGCGTGTCCATGGAGCCCGTGGGGGTCTTTCTTCCGCTGCGCGTGTACCGCTACGAGAAAGGGCAGCGCTTCGGGCTGCACCAAGATCAGTCGTACACGCGTGAGGACGGCGCGCGCAGCTTGCTCACGCTGCTCGTCTATCTCAACGATGACTTCACCGGCGGCGAGACGGACTTTCCCGAGCAAAACGAGCGGATCTCACCGCGCACCGGCAACGCCCTGTGGTTTCAGCACATGCTGCTGCACGCCGGTCGCGCGGTGACCGAAGGGGCGAAGTTCGTGCTGCGAAGCGACGTCCTGTACGACCGCGTCGACCGCCAGCGCTGACTCATTCGCGCCCCCACCGCCGCGCTCACGCGCTGCCGATCGCCCCGCCCACCGCGCTCGGGTCGATGCCCGCAGCCTCGAGCGCCTTGCCGATCTCTCGCCGCTGCGCCTCGAGCGCCTCGCGCTCGCGCCCAACGCCCAGCACGTCTCCCAGGTCCGTCGCCAGCGCGTGCGCCTCTTCGACGAGCTTCTTCAGCTTCTTCATCTTGCTCGCGACGGCGGTGTCCGTCGTGGTCATGCCCGCGTACGCGCCCGCGGCGGCCGTCACGTCCGTGGCCACGCGATGCAGCGCGTCCCGCGCGCGCTCGACGCCGCCGACCGCGTCCAGCCGCTGCTGAAGCCCCGCCAGCTCGCGCTCGGCCTTCTCGCGGATCGCCTGACGCACAAAGTCGTTCATCCCGGCGCCGCTCGCGCCGACGCTCGCCTCGATCGCTGTGGTGCTCGCGCCGTTGGCCGAGCCGTTGGTGGTTGCGTTGCTGCCCTTCTCGACGCCGTTCTTGCTCATTGGTAGAGCCAAAGCTCTAACACGCGCCCCTCGGCCGCGCCGTTCGACGACACACACAATTGGACATACTCTGTCCGTCACAATCTGCCAGAAAATTCCCATGACGAACTCGACCTACACGCTCCCCTTCGACGAGTACGGACAGGGGCCGTGCGCGCTGCTCGTCCACGCTTTTCCCTTCGATCGCCGCATGTGGAGGCACGTCGCGAGGCCCCTGGCGCAGCACCGTCGCGTCGTGTGCCCAGACCTTCGCGGATTCGGCCACAGCTCGTCGATGCCTTCACCGCGCTCGGTCGACGAGCACGCCGATGACCTCGCCCGCACCCTCGACGCGCTCTCCGTCGACCGCGCCTCGCTCGTCGGCCTCTCGATGGGCGGCTACATCGCCCTCGCCTTCGCCGAGCGCCACCCCTCGCGCGTCGCTCAGCTCGCCCTCGTCGACTCTCGCGCAGGCGCGGACTCCGACGCGCAAAAGTCAGGACGCAAACAGTCCATGGCCATCGTCTCGTCGCAAGGAGTCACGGCCCTGTACGCCGGCCTCGAGCCGCGCTTGTTCGCGCCCGATCCGCTGCCCATCGCCACGGACATGATGCGCGCCATCGCCGTCGCGCAGGGCCGCGAAGGCGTCCTCTCGGCGCTCGCCGCCATGCGCGATCGCCCCGATCGAACGGACACCTGGCTCTCGCTCACGATCCCCACGCTCTGCGTCGTCGGTCGCCACGACGTGATCACCCCCGTCGCCGAGCTCGAAGAGCTCGCAGCGCGCGCCCACAGCGGACGCTGCGTCGTGATCGAGAACGCTGGGCACCTGCCCTGCGCCGAGGCCCCCGAAGCGCTCGTCGCCGCGCTCGACGCGTTTCTCTTCGCGCGCTGAGCGACGATCAGTCTGCGTCCGGGTCGATCCCCAACGCGCGCAGCTTCGCCGCGAGCCGCGCGGATTTCTCTCGCTCGCGCTCTGCGTTCTCTCGCTCGCGCTCTGCGTTCTCTCGCTCGCGCTCGACGCTCTCGATCGCGCTCTCGAGCTCCTCGTCCTCGCTCGCGAACAGCTCGTGGCCCTCGGCGTCGAGCGCGAGACGCACCATGGGCTTTCCGTCGCTGTTGACCACACGCCGCAGCCAGCAGCCCAACACCTCGCTGTACACCGTGGGGCCGATGCTCTCTTCTGCGAAGACGAGCCGCCCCTCTTCGTTGCGGCGATACACCTGCCAGCGCTTTCGCTTTCGGCTGCGCTCGTTGGCCCACGGGTCGTACAGCACGAGCTCGCGCGTGTTCATCAGCGCGTACTTCACTGGGGCGTCGTCGTAGTCCTTGCGATAGTCGTCGCCGACGATCTCGACGGCGAACGCAGGGGCGTACGGACCGTCCCAGAGCTTCCACACGCCCACGAATTCATCGGGGCCCGGCACGTCGAGCACGTACACGTCCGGGGCGAGCCGCTGCGTGGGGTCGCCCTTCTTCCAGTAGAAAAACTGGTCGTGCCCAGAGCGAACCTTGCGCCCCTTCGCCGCGAGGTATCGGTACACCAGCCGCCACAACGTCATCGCGAGCCACGTCTGCAGCTCGTGCTCCCCCATGTGGTCTTCCGCAGGATAGAACACGATGTCTCGATCGACCGCCGCCTTCGCCATCGTGCGCCGAGCGTAGCACTCGCGCGAGGCGCTCACGGCGTCGCGGCGCCCTCGTTGTCGAACCGATCGCGCACGACGATCCGACGCACGCGATCGGCCTGCATCCCGAGGTCGATCGTGGTCGTCCCCGTCGCGCTCAGCGCCATCACCATCTCGGATCGAGGCGCCCCCATGTCCATCTCGAACGTCACGCGCACGGGCCCCTGACGCAGCGCAACCCGACGGTTCTGCGCGCCGCTCGGCGCGATCAAGCGCCAGCCGTCCCGCGCTTCGTAGCCAGCGCTCACAGTGAAGCTCGTCCCGCTACGCGCGGCGCTCACGCTCAGCGCGCCTGCAACGACAGAGAACGGCTCGCTGTCGAGCGTCCAGCCGGCGCCCTCGACGTGAAAGCGATAGCGACCGAGCGCGACGCCCGCGCGGTCTTCGATCGCCTCGAGCCCGCTCGTCCCTTGCGGCGTCACCGCTTGCCACTCGACCGCCCAATAGTGCGACCGCGCCTGGCCCGCGACGGCGCGCAGCGGAAACGGCGTCCACGTGAGCAGCAAGTCCTGGTCGCTCACCGCGCGCCCCGAGCGCCGCAGCACCGGCGCGAACACGCCGCTCATCGGCGCGCTCTCGCGCTCGAGCCGCACGCGCGCGTTCTGCCGCTGCGGATCGTCGCCGAGCCACACGAACGTCGCGAGCCCCATGCGCGGGACGCTCGTCGCAGGCTGCGCGCGCGCGATCGCCCGACGCCCTCGCACGAACACCTCCGCCGGGACGCTGGCGGGCACCGTCCCCGCGCCCATCGCCATTTCGGGCGGCGCGAGCGTGTCCGGCCTGCTCATGGGCGACGGCAACCTCGGCGCCGCGCCCATCGCCGCGTCCTCGCGCATCGCGGTGTTCGCCAAGGTCATCAACGCCGCCGTCTGCTCGACGAGATACTCTCCTTCGAGCGGCCCCCAGAGGTTGATGTTGGGCTCGTAGCCGCCCTGCAGCCAATCCTCGGGCGTGAGCAAATATCCAACGTGACCTTGCGCGTAGCCGATCACCACCGTGCGCTCGGGCGGCATCGGCGAGCGCGCGCGAAGGGCGTCGGCGAGCAGCGTCACGGGCTCGCCCGGCAGCGTCGCCAGCATCAAGTCTCCGATGCGCATCGCCGTCACTTGCGTGCGCGTCGAAGCGCAGAAGGGCGAGCGCTCTTCGGGGATGTTTCCCACGCCGAGCACGAAGATCGAGCCGCGCTGCACGTCGATGCACGAGCGATACGGCCGCAGCATCGAGACGCCCGGCAGCGCCGCGGTCGGCACCAGCGGCCCGTTGTCGCCGCCGCACAGCCCCGCCCCGTGCGGCGCGTTGAACTCGTCCACCGGCGAGAGCACCGCGCCCATCGCGCCGAAGATCATCCCGTCCGGCAATCGATTGCGGCGAAACGGCGCGTACTCGAGCCGCCGCGCGCCATCGCGCACGGCGAAGGTCGACCAGTCGGGCCCGAGCGAAACCGAGCGCGTCACCGACTCGATCGAGAGCGTCTCGCGCATGCTCGCTCCCGCGCGATCCCACGCAGCGCGAATCGAGTCCCGCGCGGCGCGGCCCACCGCTTCGATGCGGGCGAAGTCGCTGCACTGGACGTTTCCGGTCACACCCGAGCAGTCGATCATTCCATCGCCACTCGGGGACACGTCGCCCGCGGCGCCCTGCAGGTGCATGACCACCACGCGACGATCGAACGTCTCTTCGACGGCGCGCTCGATGGCGCCGGTCACCTCGGTGGTCATCAGCGCGTTGGAGTCCCCGAGCACCGTCCCGTGCACGCCGAACACGTTGACCATGGCGAGGGCGGTTCCGTCCCGGGCTTCGACGCGCAGGACGTAGAGGTCTCGGTCCTTGCGGCGACCGCCGGCCATCGCGTCGTTTTCGGGGCGGCGGTCGCGCGAGACGCGATCCATCGGGTCGAACATGCCGTCGTGGGCGAAGCCTACTCGCGCGTCGACGCGGGCCATCAACGCCTCGCGCGCGGCCTGCACGCTCGCGTCGATCACGCGCTGATACATCCGCCGCTGAAACCGCCCGAGCCCGAGCGAGATCACTGGATTGGCCGTAAATTGCCCGGGCGATCCGTGCGAGTGGTTGGTCCCGACGATGACCTTTCCGTTGAACTCTGCGCCGAGCGCGCGCTCGACGTCGCTGACGATCGTGTCGTAGTTGAGCGGAAGGTCGAGCGAGAGCAACACCACGGTCTCGTCGCCGCCGGTGATCGCGAGCGCCTTCGCCATCGGCCGCGTCTCGATCCCCACGGACGGCATGAACACGTCTGCGCTCGGCACGTCGCGCATGTCCACGGCGCGCGTTCGACTCGAGCGCCCCTGATAGCCGCCGAGCACGGTGCCCACGGGCATCTCGATCACGACTTCGCTCGCGCCCGCGCGGACGCTGCCTTCGGTCACCATCGTCCCAGCGCGCGCCGTCGAGGGCATCGGCTCGAACGTGCAGTGCGCGATCGACGCGGGCACTGGCGGGCTCGCGTCGGGTTGAGAGACGTCGTCGCTCGCGTCGGGAGCCACCATGTCCGACGTGGCCGCGTCCGCGGCATCGCCCTGCGCGACGTCGGGCGACGGCGGCGTCGGTGACGAGCACGCGCCCAGCGACAGGATCGAGACCAGAGCGCCCGCGACGGTTGAGAACCTCACGGGTGCTGACGGTACCGCAGATCCCCCCGTCCGCGCTTCACAGCAACAGCTGCGAGACGGCAGTGATCTCGAGCGCCGGTTCTTTTGCGCGGCGAATCACGAGGTCGGCCATCTTGTTGACGACCCACTCGAACTGCCGCTCGCCGAGCGAGCTCACGTCGAAGTCCGGCGCCGAGTTCATGTAATCAATCGCGTACGGAACGCCGTCGCGCACGGCGAACTCCACGGTGTTCATGTCGTACCCGAGCGCGACGCAGAGCGTCCGGGCGTCGCGCACGACCCGCTCGCGCGTGGCTTCATCGAGCGGCGGCATGGAGGCGACGGCGCCCGTGTAGCGCTCGAAGTGACCGAGGCGCGGGTCCCACGGGGCGGGAAGGACCTCTTGCTTTCCGATCACGATGCAGCGGACGTACTGGGTCCAGCGGATGCCCTCTTGGGCGATCATGGCCTTTTCGCCGGTCTGGTCGTAGGCGCGAAAGAACTCTTCTTCGTCGCCCACGCGGTGCACGTCTCGCCAGCCGCCTCCCCAATGCGGCTTGATGAACATCGGAAACCCCAGCTCTTCGAACATCGCCTGCCACGAGAGCGGGTACGCGAGGTTGCGCAGCGACTCGCTGGAGATGTCCGGCCCGTAGCTCTTCGACGGCAAGAGCCTCGTCTTCGGGACCGCCACGCCGAGCTTCACCGCGAGCGCGGCGTTGAAGAACTTGTCGTCCGTGATGCGCCAGAACGGGTTGTTGATCACCCGCGCGCCCATGAGCATCGCGTGCTTCAAGAACGCTTGATAACAGGGCACCTCGTGCGAGATGCGGTCGACCAGGACGTCGTACGGGCACGGCGCGTCGGCGCGGGTCACGTCGACCGTCGCGTACTCTGCCGAGACGCCCTCGTGCCGATCGTTGACCGCGCGAATCAGCGCGTCCGGAAACGTTCGCTCGCGTCCCACGAGCAGGCCCACTCGAAACACTGCGCTCATCGTGCGCGCGACGATAACAGCGATTTCTCAGGCACGATACGCGCTCGCGTTGCGCGTGATGGCGGCCGCCGCCCCGACGCAGGCCTCGACCATCGCCGCGATCAGGTCGGTCTCGACCCGCGCCGAGCGCACGGTGAGTGTGTTGTTCTCGACGCGCACCGCCCCGCCGTTGGCGAGCTCAGCCAGGCGCGACGCTGGCTCTCCGCGCAGGGCCGCGCGCACTTCGGCCTCGTCCTCGCCCTTCACGACGAACGCGTCGTCGAACGAAGGGTCGCCCACGATGATGTCCTGCCCGCGAAACCAGCGAGAGACCGCGCCCTGATCTTGCCTCGTGACGCGCAGCCCGTGCGCGAACGGCGCGGGCGCGACCACGGTGACCTCGGTCGCCAGCGACGCTCCGCCGTCGATCGTGGCGGTGACGAAGAGGCCGTCGATCACGCCGCGCGCCTCGAGTCGCACCGGGTCGAACGCCAACCCGAGCTGCGCGAGCGCGCTCGCCCAACGATCGCGCACCTGCATCTCCCACGGCAACACCAGGCCGCGTCGGGACGCCATGATCGCGGCGGCGGAGCGACCGACGACCTCGAAGGCCGAGGCCACGGTGGCGGGCGCGACGACCCAGCCATCCTCGGTGATGCACACCTCGTCGTCGTTGACGGTCACGGTCCTGTGCCGCGAGCTGGCGCGAGAGAGCTCAGCGGCGACCGCTCCGCTGAGCAGCGATCGAGCGCCGGCTGCGTCGCGCGCCGCGCAGTGAAACGCCCGGTCGAACACGGGCTCGCCGAGCTCGATGTCCCTGCTCGATCGCGCCCACTGGATGAACCGCGAGAGCGCGCTGCTCGACGCGAGCGATAGCCCGAGGCGCAGCTTCGGCTCGAAGCGCGCGTAGAACCAGGTCACGCGGCGGTCGTCCTGGCGGTGCACGCCGTTGTCGTCGGTGTACGTCTCGCGCTCGGTGGCGTGCGAGCCGAACAGCTCGACCGCGCCCCATTCTCCGCGCAAGAGACCGCGCCCGTCGACCTGGACGCCGAGGGATGCGGGGACCTCGCCCCAGTCGTCACTCTTTCGATACCAGCCGAACATCGCGAGGCGAGAATCGCACACCCGCGAGCACGCGGCGCACCCTGGCGGGGCGCGCAGTGCGAGGAAACTCCATCGCGTCCCGCGGCGCGTCCGGGGCGACGTCGACGGCCGCGCGGGAGGCGCACTGGGAGGGCGCGGGGGTCGTCGAATCCTCGATGAATCCCAGGTGATTGGCGACCGTGCGCTCGGCGCGATCGCTGGGGGTGTTCACCACGCGGCCGCGCACCGCGAGGGTGGACGAGCCGCCGCCGTCGAGCCGCACTGCCTCCCACGCGCCGAGGTCGCGCAGGATCAACGCGAGCTCTGGCGTCGTCGCGCCCGCAGAGCGCGGCGAGCGACCGTCGACGACGACGAAGATCATCTCGAGCCCGTCCCGAGCCCAGCCGATGGCCGTGCGCGGGTGACGCAAGCGCGAGTGCGCCACGTGAGGATCGACCCGCTCGACGCCGCGCACCACGACGCGCTCTTGCGCAGAGACCACCTCGGTGAACGCCGCAGGAGCCTCGTAGCGCTCGAGCACGCGCGGGACCTCTCCGCGCCGGGCCGCGACCAGAGCGCCGAAGTAGTACTGGGATCGCAGCGAGAACTCTCGACCGTCGCCCCGCGCGCGGCCGAGCGGCGCCCCTGGGCGATCGAAGAAGTCTCCGTTGACCGCGAGCGTCGCGCCCACGCGCGCCGCCCAGCGCGAGGTCGCCCTGGGGGTCTCGTCTGGGGCGGTCGCGCGAAATCTTCCGCGCGCAGCGCACAGGTCGAGAACGGCGACGTGCAGGACCAAGGGCGCGCCGTCGGCGTGCTGTGTCGTGCGGCGCAAGAGGCGAATCCCTGGCGAAACAGCGCTCCAACGGTCCTGTGCATGCGCGTGCACAGATGCAGCGACGCCGGCAAAGCACAGGGCGACGAGCGAGGGTCGTGCGCGCATTCACCGAGTGTGGACGGGCGCGGGGCTCACCGCCAGCGATCGAGCGCGGGCTGCACGACGGCGCCGAGCGCCTCGCACTGCCGCGAGCTGTCCTCGCCCTCGTGAATGGCTCGCTCGCCGCCTTCGGCGTTGGTCACGCGCGGGCGCCAGAAGCTCGCCCACGCGTCGCGATCGGCTGCAGCGCAGGTGTCGCCGACGATCCCTGCGAGCCGAACGGCGACCTCGTCCGTCGTTCGCCGCACGATCCCGTCGTAGTTGCTGCGGATCCACTGGTGCGCGATCGGGCGGCGGTCGGGGTGCATCGACGCGGTCCACACGAGGCGCACGACGTCTTGTTGTCGCACGGCGTCGGTGAGCAGCAGGTCGAGCCCGCGACGAAGCAGCGTCGCGTCGGTGAAGGTCACGAGCGCGGTCTGCACGGCGCTGCGCTCTTGCGGGGTCAGCGTGCGCTCTCGCAGGCGCGCGACGAGGGCGTCGAACCGCGCAGCGTCCGCGCGCATCGACGCGATGGGGAGCACCAGCAGCGCGAGGTCGCTCGGCACGCTGGTGGGCTCTCGGAGGTACTGCGCGGCGTAGCGCTCGGACTCGCGCAAGGTGTCGGCGTCCATCGCGACCGAGCCGAGGACGCTGATCGTGTTGCGGCGCAAGAGCTTGTCGTCCTCGGAGTCCGTCGGCCGCGCGGTCCACCCGAGCCGCGCGAGCGTGGGGCGGAGCAACGTCGCGGTAAACGCGCGCAGCCGCTGTTGCGTCGCGCCGGTCGAGTGCTTCGAGACCAGCGTGGCGAGCGCAGAGGAGACCGAGTCGAGCACGAGGCGGTCGCGCTCGTCGCCGAGGCGAGAGACCAGCGAGAGGTACTCGCTGACGGGGAGCGTCCCCGAGCGCACTTGCGCCCACGCGGCGTCGATCAGGCCGACGCGCAGCGAGCGGTCGAGCGCACGCCAGCGAGCGGGCGCGAAGAGCGCGCGCACCGGCGGCGTGAGCGCGTAGCGAACGTACGCAGACTCGCCCGCGTTGGGGTGCACCCACGTCGGACAGCGGGACGCGGCCACCGCGGGCGCGCCGGCGTCGCTCGCGGCGCTGGCCGAGACCGTGGCGTTGGCGCCTCCGTTGGCGCTGGCCGCGACGACCATGCGCTGCCCAGCGAAGACCACGCACTGTCGGCCGATGAGACCGCGCGCGTCGCCGTACTCGACGCACATGGGGATGTGCCACGGGGGCGCGCTCGCGTCCGCGCCGGCGCTAACGCCCAACGGGCGGTACTGCGATTGCTCGACGGTGATCGACGGGGCCTGGCCGCGCTCGCACTGGATCGACGCGGACACCATCGGGACGCCGCGGCGATCGAGAAACGACTCGGCCACGCGCGCGACGTTGATTCCGCCGGCGGACTGCAGGTCGTCGAACAGGTCGCTGGCGGTGGCGTTGCCCCAGGCGTGGGCGCGGACGTACCTGCGAATTCCCTCGCGAAACGCGTCTTCGCCCATCGCCGCCTCGAGCATGCGCAGAAACGCGGCGCCCTTGGTGTAGGTGATCCCGTCGAAGGCCTCTTCGGCTTCGGACGTCGAGCGAACGGGCTGGCGCACCACGCGCGCCGCCGGAAGCGAGTCCTGGTCCATCGCCCACGCGCGCGAGCGGATCGACTCGACCCGCGCGCCCATCTCGGGCCGCCACGTGTCGAGCACCCGCGAGGCCATCCACGTCGCGAAGCCCTCGTTGAGCCACAGCTCGTCCCACCAGCGCATGGTGACCAGGTTTCCGAACCACTGGTGCGCGAGCTCGTGCGCGATGATCCCCGCGACGCCGCGACGCGCCGAGGTCGTCGCGCGCGCCGGGTCGAGCAAGAGCATCTCTTCGCGAAACGTGACGAGCCCAGGGTTCTCCATGGCCCCGGCGCCGAACTCGGGCACCGCCACGAGGTCGAGCTTGGGATAGGGATAATTGCGGTCGAAGTAGCGAGAGAGCACGTCGAGGTGCGCCGCGGCGACGTCGAGCGACTCGCGCAAGAGGGCGCCCTGCCCGTGCGTCGCCACGCCGCGAAGCGCCACGGTCGCGCGCTCTCCGCCGGACTCGAGCACGACCGGCTGGTGCTCGACCACGTCGAAGGGCCCGACGGCGAACGCGACGAGGTAGCTCGGCGTCGGAGGCGTGCGCTGAAAGCTCACGCGCACGTTCGAGCCGGACGCAGCGCGGGACGCTTCGGGCATGTTCGCGAGGGCGACGGCGCCGCTCGGGACCACGAGCTCGATCGTCCACGGGACCTTGAAGCCCGGCTCGTCGAAGCACGGAAACGCCCTGCGCGCGTCGTTGGGCTCGAACTGCGTAAACGCGTACCAGCGTCCGTCGTGCCGCACGCGATAGAGCCCGCGAAGGGCGGGGTTGAATCGACCCACGAATTCAAGTTCGACCGAGATTCCCTCGCCCGACAGCTCGCGATCGAAGGACAAGACCAGCTCTTCGGGCGTCCCGCGGCCGTGCGCGCTGGCCCGCGACGAAGCCGTCCCGTTGGCCATCGGCCTGCCCGCCGCGTCGAGCGCGCGCACCGCGCGGACGTCGAGCTCGCGCCCGTGCAACACAAGGGCGCGCGTGGGGCGCGCGACGCGCAGTCGGACCCGCATCGTTCCGCGAAAGGTCTCGATTTCGGGGTTGACCTCGAGCGAGAGCGCGTACTCCGTTGGCGTCGCGAGCGACGGCAGCAATCCGTCGTCACGCGGGGCTTCGACCTGGGCCACGGTCGCGTCTGCCGACGCGGCGTCGAGCGCCGAGGGGTCCGCCCCGCGGTTGCCCGACGAGGTCGAGAAGCGATCGCCGCTGTCCGCAGGCTGCGTTCGGCACTGCGTCAACGCGCTCGCCGCCACCGCCGCGAGCCACACACTCTTGCTTGGGATCCTCACGGCGGCGGAGCATCGCACGAGTCACCGCGAGCCATAGAGCGCAGGCGCTCGCTGCCGGGCCCGCGATTTGCTCTTCACCCCGGAGTGTCCGCGGAGCCTGTGCCATCGTGCGCCGGAACCGCCGTCTTTCTCACGGTCGACCGCGACCGAAGCACCGGAGTCACCCACAGCCATGAAGCCATTTGCGTCCGAGCATGCCCTTCGATTCACCCGCGCCCTGGCCATGCTGGGCTCGCTCGCTGCGCTCGGCGGGGTGAGCGCCGGCTGTGGCGCGAACGTGATGCCCGTCAGCGACGCCTCGCCGGACCGCTCGCCGCCAGCGGACAGCCAGGCGCTCACGTGCGTGTGTTGTCCGAGCGGAGATTTGTCGGGCCGTTGCGCGGTCACCAGCGGCGGCGCTGGGGACCGTGCGCCGATGCCCGAGGACTCAGGGACGGGATTCATCGCGCCGTTCGACTCGGGCGGAGCAGTGCCGTTTCCGCTGGATGCGAGCGGCGAGGCGCCCGTCGCGGACGCCGGCGGGATTCAGCCGCCCCCGCCGCCGTTCGACTCGGGCGTCGAAGCAGACGCGAGCGTGACGTACCTCGATCCCCCCGCAGGTCAGCGCTGGTGCACGGTGAACGATTTGTTTCCTGCGAGGCCGGGCGGGCCGATGTGCGCGGTGCCTGGGCCCCTTCCTCCGCCCGAAATGGGCCGCTGAGCGCGCGCGCGCGATGCGCACGGGGGATTGGCTGAGCGACGCGAGTCCGTGGCAGAACATCGTACGACCCATGAACACCTTCGCTTCGGTACGACCGCGCGCCCTCCTCGCCATCGCGTGCGCGCTCACAGCGAGCGCGTGCGGCGCCAAGACGGGGCTGCGCGTCTGGGACTCGAGCGTCGACGCGGGGATCGACGCGACGCCGGACGTGCCCGACGTGGTCGACGTCGCGGACGTGTCCGATGTGCGCGACGCGATCGAGCCCGAAGAAGCCGCGGTGTGCATCCCAGGGCGCTTCGACCTCGAGCGGCGCGGGGCGGAGATCATGCTGGTGATCGACCGATCGAGCTCGATGGCGTTCTCGCTCGACGGCGCGCAGGACCCTGCCTCGATGGGGCTGCCGTCGCGGTGGCAAGTGCTGCGAGACGCGCTCGGCGCGGTCGTCCCGATGTTCGATCGGACCGTTTCGTTCGGGGCGAAGTTCTACCCGCAAGTGATCAACCCGATCGACCAGGGCAACATCGACGCGCTCTGCAACGGGGCGTCTGGGATCGACCTCGAACCCGCGCTCGGCAACGCGATGCCCTTGCTCTCGTTCTTCGCGCGGACGCGGCCCGGCGGAGGCACGCCGACGCACGATGGCCTGCTCGTGGCGAGCAACTACCTCCGCGCCCGCCCCGGCCGCGGAACCGCGCGCTACATCGTCCTCGCGACGGACGGCGGCCCCAACTGCAACGCGATGAACCCTACGCCCATCTCGACGTGCGTGTGCACCTCGAGCGACGTCAACACGTGTCGCAACGACCCGCGCTTCGGGCGATACAACTGCCTCGACGCGGACCGCACCGTGGCGTTGGTCCGCGACGTCGCGCAGCCCGCGATGCCGGGCGTCACGCCCATCCCCGTGTACGTCATCGGCATGGACGGCTCGATGACGACTCGGCCCGACTTGCTCTCGGTGATCGACGACATGGCCGTGGCCGGCGGGCGGCCGCGCCCCGTGGTGAACCCCGGCGATCGACGGTACTACTCCGTGCGAAACCCTGGTGATTTGCAGGGTGCTTTTCAGAGCATCGTCGCGCCGCTCGCGCGCTGCGCGTTCGTCACGCCGTCGCGTCCGGACAACCCCGACGAGATCGACGTCGAGATCAACGGGCGCGTCATCCGGCGCGACGCGACGCGGGCAGAGGGCTGGGACTGGACCGACGCCAACTTCGGCGAGATCACGTTCTTCGGAATGGCCTGCGCCGAGGCCTCGCTGCCCGCCACGCAGGTCCGCGCGCGCGTGGGATGCCGCGACCTTTGAGCCGTCAGAGCGCTGACACCCCTCGACCGCGTCGCTGAGAAACCGCTGAAAACCTGAGCGGATTTCGCGCACGCGACCGCGGCACTGCGCTTGCTGGTCAACGCCGTACCCCACCCATGGTACGCAGGCACGAGACGATGATTGCGCCCCCAAAGGCACGCCCAGCGACCTCGCTCGACAGGGCGACGCTGTTTCGCTCGGCGGCGAGCGCCGCGCTGCTCGCGCTCGCGAGCGTCGGCTGCGGAGCGAAGACCGGGCTCGAAGTGCCCGAGATCGACATGGACGCGACGACGGACGTCGAAGAGAGAGACGTGCCGTTCGTGCGCTACGAGGCGTGCGTTCCCGGGAGATTTCCGCTCATTCGACGGCGGGCGGAGGTCACGTTCGTGATCGATCGCTCGGGCTCGATGGACTTTCCGCTCGAGGCCACGCAGGCCGACGCGGGGCGCAGCGCTTCGCGATGGAGCATGCTGCGCGACTCGCTGCGCACGACGCTGGTGGGCGACGTCGAGAGCAGGCTGAGCATGGGGGCGCTGTTCTTTCCGCGCGTCCCCGTCGTGGACTCGCCGACGCAAGAAGAGAGCTGCACGGTCAATCCCCTGGGCCGACCGCTCAACATCATCGCGCCTCGGTACAACAACGCGAGCGCCATCCTCCGCATCTTCGAAGACACTCGCCCTCGCGGCGGGACGCCCACCTTCGAAGCCGTCCGCCAGGCGGGCGAACCCCTGCTCGAGCTCGCTCGCACCGACCCCGATCGCTCGAAGGCTCGCTACCTCATCGTGGCCACCGACGGCGGGCCCAACTGCAACCCCACGATCCCGCCCGAGCAGTGCGTGTGCGCGCTCGAAGACCCCACCGGGCGAGACATCTGCGTCGAGAGCCCGGCGCTCGCGCGGTGGTTCTGCCTCGACCGCACAAACGTCGTGAGCAAGGTCGAGCAGTTCGCCAGCCAGGGCCTGTACACGTACGTCATCGGCCTCGACAGCCCCAACGAGCGCCCGATGATCGAGACGCTCAACGCCATGGCCGTCGCAGGTCGTCGAGCGAACCCCGTCGGTGAATTTCGGTACTACTCCGTGCGTCGCTCGGATCAGCTCTTCGCGACGATCCGCGACATCGCGACCACCATCACCACGTGCGCGTTCGTCACGCCGTCGCGCCCCGACGACCCCGAGAACATCCGCGTCGACGTCGGCGGCCTCGTGCTTCCGCGAGACCGCGCGCACATCAACGGCTGGGACTGGAGCGACGAGGGCTACGGAGAAATCACCCTCTACGGACGCGCTTGCGAGCGCGCCGCGGAGGCCCCCGTCAGCGCGCTCGTCGGCTGCCGTTGACCGCTCGCCGCGTGTGGTAGGGTGCGCGACGTTGCGCGTCACGCTCTCGTAGCGCCCGCGCTCAGAAGGAGCTTTGCAGTCATGGCGACGGTCGAAGAGATTCACCAACGAATCATCGATGTGCTCAACGAGGCGAACGTCTCGTTCGGCACCAAGGGCGATCGGCTCTTCATCCGCCGGGGATCCGCGGCGGTGTTCATCAAGGTCGAGTCGTGGATCAACGACCACACCGTGGTCGAGCTGGTCTGCCCGGTGCTGAAGGGCATCGAGCGCTCACCGGCGCTGCTCGAGAAGCTCGACCAGCTCAACAAGGGGCTCTTCTTCGGCAAAGCGTACACGCACGACAACGGCGTGTGGCTCGCGCACAACCTGCTCGGCGATCACCTGGACCCCGAAGAGCTGCTCGCCGCGCTCGGCCTCATCGCCCGCGTCGCCGACAAGATCGACGACGACCTCAAGGGCGAGTTCGGCGGCCAGCGCTTCACCGAGGGCTGAGCGCCTCGCGCAGCTCTGCGAGGGCGACGGTGCTCGCCTTGATCGCGAGCTGATTGCACTCGATGCGCGTGGAGGCTTCGTCGTCAGCGCGCTCGGCTTGCAGCGTCGCGTTCTCGATGAAGAGACTGGCGCGGTGCGCTTCGAAGCCGCGCTCGAGGGCGCGGAGCTGCGCTGCATCGGTGCTCGTCGCGGCGCGAATCGCGCTCCATTGGCCGCTCAGCTCGCGCAACGCTTCGGCGTTCAACGAGCGCTCGATCGACACTTCACTCGTGCTCATTCGAGCGGGGACTATAGCAGCAGCCAGCCCTTGCGCGCGGCGCGCACGACGGCCTCGGTGCGGCTCTGCACGCCGAGCTTGGCCATCAGCGCGTTGACGTGAAACTTCACGGTGTGGTCGCTGATCCCGAGGCGCGAGGCGATCTCTTTGTTCGCCATCCCCTCGGCGAGCAATTGCAGCACTTCGGACTCGCGCGGCGTGAGCGCTTCGTTGCGGGCGCTGGCGCCGTTGGCGCGGGCGCGCTCGGCGTCGAAGCTCCACGGCTCGCCGAGGCTCGGGTCGATGGCGATGAGCCCGTCGCTGACCGCGCGCACGACGGCGTGAACGATCCTCGGCCCAGACTCGCGACGCACGACCCCGCGCACCCCGTGCTCGAGCGCCGAGCGCGCTTCGCTCTCGTCCCGCACGAGGGCGACGACGCCGACGATCGACGACGGAGCGACTGCCGTAGCGCTCGTCGCGCCGTCCACCACCAGGACGTCTACCGCGAGCTTGTCGACGCCCTCTCCGACCGGAGAGAGCACGTCCGCGACGCCCCCGCCTTGCGCGACGACCTCGACGCGATGGGGCTCGGCCACGAGCGCTCCGAGCCCAGCGCGCGCGAGGGGATCCTCTGCGACGACGGCGACGCGCAGCAACGGAGACACAACGTCGACCTGCGAAGAGAGCACTCCCATCATCTCAGACGACGGCGTGGCAGCGTCAAGACACCACGCGGTTTCGCCCGCCGTGCTTCGCGTCGTACAGCTTGTCGTCCGCCGCTTTGATGAACTCTTCGGCCGAGGTCGTAAACTCGGTCGCGACCGAGACGCCCATCGACACGGTCACGGGGAGCCGCACGCCGTCGAACACAAACGGGTGCCGCTCGATCTCTCGGCGGATGGCCTCTGCGAGCTTGGCTGCCACCGAGAGATCGGTCTCGGGCATGAGCAACGAGAACTCTTCTCCGCCGTAGCGCGCGAAGATCACCCCTTCGTTGATCATTCGCTTCACGAGCGCGGCGGTCTCTTTCAGCACGTGGTCGCCGGCGAGGTGCCCGTAGTTGTCGTTGATGCCCTTGAACTTATCCAGGTCGAACATGATGAGCGACAGCGGCCTGCGATAGCGTCGCGCGCGCTGCAGCTCGGTCTCGAGGTGATCCGTCAGATACCGACGGTTGTGCGCGCGCGTGAGGCCGTCGGTCACCATCAGCTCGCCGATGGTCTGGATGAACTCGGCTTCGACGTCGCTACCCGAGAGGTACTTGAAGATCGTGTCGCCGACCTTGATGTGGTCCCCGCGCTTGAGCGCGGCGGACTTCACGGGCTCGTCGTTGACGTACGTCCCGTTGGTCGAGTCGTTGTCCGAGATCCACCAGACCTCTCCGCGCCGCTCGAAGCGCGCGTGTTTGCGCGAGCACGTCTCGCTGTCGAGCACGATCGCGTTGTCCGCGCCGCGCCCCACGGTCGAGATCGTCCCATTCGGGTCGAGTACAAAACGACGCCCGAGCTGGTTCACGTCGCGCGAGTAGATGATCACGAGGCAGTCGTTGCCGTTGTCTTTTGGCTTGTTCGCTGCGGGGTTGTACCGAATCACATGGGTACGCGCCTGCCAGTCGTTGCCGTCGTCCGAGCCGCCGCTCATTGCGGAAAGCGTCCCGGATTCGGTGGTGCTTCGTCAAGCCAGACGCGTCGATCTGCGAACTTCGTAGCGAACTTGCGTTGCCGTGTGCGATGCCGCCCGACCTTTTGGCGGCCCGACCTCGCGCGGTGACGGCGCGCGGTGCGCGGGCTCGCGACGAACAAACGCTCAGGGCTGCGCGTCCGCGGGCTCGCTCGCGGACCTGGGTTCGGGCGCGGGATTCGCGCTCGCGTCGCGCTCGGGCGCGGGTTCGGCGCTCGCGGGCGAGGCGGCCTGCGCGTCGCGCTCGGGCTGAGCCGACGCGGCGTCCTGCTCGCTCTGCGCGGGCGCAGAGACGCTCGCGGCGTCCGCTTCGCTCGCGGCGGGTGATGCGACGTTGGCAGCGTCTGCTTCGCTGCTCGGCACGGCGGTCGCGCTCGCGTCGATGGGCAGAGCGACGACGGGCTCGGGCGCGGGACGCGAGCAAGTGAAGAGCCACGTTTGCGCGCCGCTCGTCGCGCTGAAGCGCCTGACGGTGGTGAGCCAACGCCCGTCGCCGACGCAGAGCACCGTCGGCAGCGCGCGCAGCACCTCGGCGTCCATCTCGGCGCGGCCCGCGAACTCTTGCGTGCTCGGGTCGGACAGGACGTCGGTCGAGCAGAGCTCGACCTCGCGATCGAGGGCGCCGCCGCGGGCGACGACGCGCACGCCGCGCGCGCTCGCGACGCACAGGACCATCGCCGACGGCCCGCTGGCGCTGCTGTCTCGCCCCGCGTCGCGAACGAGGGCGGGCGCGGTCATCGCCGCCACGGCGCGCGCGCTGCGAAACGCCCGAGGAAGCGCGCGCACATCGAGCGGGACCGTCGGCGCGACGGCGAGCGAGACGCCAGGGTCCAGCGCCGGGGTGGGCCGATCGTCGAGCGCGTCGAGCGCGAGGGCTGCGTCTCGATGGACACCAGCGTCGAGAGCGCGCGTCGCGTTGGAGGGCTTGAGCGCCGACCGAAGCGAGATCGCCGCGAGACCGAGCACGCACAGGCCGAGCGCCGAGAGCGCCCACAGTCGCCACGGTCGACGCGCGAGCGGAAGCGCGATCGGCGCGTCGGACTCGGTGTCGGCCCACGCGCTGCGGCCGCGGTCGACCTTGCGCGCGGCGACCATCGTGGGCGCGGTGTCGATCGCGCTCGTGGGCTCGTCGGCGACGACCGAGGTCGGCGCGGCGGGCGTCAG
>JAAFIF010000162.1 GCA_013298625.1 Myxococcales bacterium | reverse complement strand
CAGCGGTTTCGTAAACCGCAGGTCGTCGGTTCAAGCCCGATGGGTGGCTCCACGCAAGGCCCGGTGAAAACCGGGCCTTTTGCGTTTCTCCGGCCCGATCGCTTCGCCGCTGGAGCCGCTCTGGAGTGCTCCGATCCGCTCGCGTAGTGCTCACTTAGTGCACACCCCCGGAACCGCGCGGGAGCGGCGCTACGAGCTCGGAATCGCTGCGGTACTCGCCGAGGTAGAGCTCGGTCGTGCGCACGTCGGAGTGCCCGAGCCACGCGGCGATTTTCAGCGCCGGGATCCCCGAGCGGTGCCACTCGGTCGCCGCAGCGCGTCGAAGGTCGTGCAGCCCGAACACCGGGACCTTCGCCGCCTTGCACGCGGCGGCGACCGTTTTCAGTAGCCACGACTCCGAGAACGTGCGCGTGCGGCCGGACGTCCACGCCAGGTACTCCCGCACGATCGCGAGGCCCTCTGGCGAGAGGCGAATCGCGCGCTCGCGGTAGCCCTTCGTCGGCTCTGCGGTGTCCGCTGCGCCCCGCTCAGGACGCACCCACACCGCGCCGTCGTGCACGTCCGCGTGCGTGAGCCGCTGTAGCTCGGCGATCCGCAGCCCCGTCACGTACAGCGCGCGCACGGCGAGCGCCGCCCCGCGGTTGCGGGGCTCGCTGCCGTGACCGCCCGCGGCCCGCGTAGCTCGAGCGTCGCGCTCGCGCAGCCGATCGATCACCCGCGCGATCTCCTCGGGCGACGGCAGGACGCGGCGCGTGCGGCGCTTGGCCTCGCGCAGCCCCTCGCGATCGAGCACCGCGGGACACGGAGCACACAGCGCACGGCCAACGCCCCACTCGATCGCGAGCCGCCACGCGCGCCAGTCCCTGTTGATCGTGCGGTGCGTGACCTTCGCGCGGCGCTCAGCGAGGTACGCGTCGACCAGCGCGGGCGTGATCTCGCTCGCGAGTCTGATCCCGCGGAGCTCGAACCAGTGGCCGACCATCTCGACGCGCGCACACGCGGAGCGGAGCGTCTGCTTCGTCCATCCGTGCGGCGCGGAGAGGTAGCGTTCGGTCAGGTCGTCGAGCGTGATCTCCGGCGCGCCCGCCGCTCGGCGAACGTCAGGACCCTCCCCGGCGAGGAGTCGGGCGAAGGCGCGCTCTGCGACGGATCGGTCGCGCGTCCCGAGCGAGACGCGGCGCCGCTGGCCGAGGGCCGCGTAGTAGACCCCGTCTCGCTGGACGAGATGGGGCCCATGCTGTCGACCGACCTTGCGGCGTGAACGCGACATCGAATCAGGTACTCCTCGACGGACTGGACAGAGACGCGGACGGCGCGACCGAAGCGGTGGGCGACGAGCTCGCCGCGGTCGATCAGGTCGCGCACGAGGTCGTCGGACACGCTGAGCTGCGCGGCGACGGCGGCGACGGTGATGAACTGCGGGAGGCCGGGGGCGTCGGGCGTGGCGGGCCGGGGGGCGGGGTCGTTGGTGCGGGTCATGGCTGCGATCCCGGCGCTTCGAGTTGCGCGCCCTCGCTCGGCTGCGTGACCAGCTCGATCGTCTTCGCGTCGATCAGCCACGCGCGGCCGGGCCCGATGTGCGCGTCGCACGCGAGAGCGCCGCCGCACTGCTCGTGCGTGGCGGCCGCGCCGCACGTCCCGCACTTGAGGTCGTGGGGGATGATCATCGCGAGACCTTCACGCGCGGAAGCGCCTTCCACCAGATGCGGAGCAACAGCGCAGTGCTCAGCACGAACGCGACCGAGGCCGCTGCCGTCGCTCGCCCGGACGGGAGCAACAGCGCGGCAATGAATGTCGACAGCGACACGGAAAGCAGCATCAGCACAGAGATCACGACCCATTCGTGTACTGCGTCTCTCTCGTCTCGGTATTGGATCTCGGTGCGCGGCTTCGCGTCGCGCTTCATCAGCTCCGTGTTGACGCGCGCAAGCTCCGCGCTCGTCTGCCGCAGCTCCTGGCGGAGCGTCTCTGTCTCGTCGCGGTAGGTCACTTCGCACCGCCGTTCTCGCCACGGGCGCGAAGCCCGCCAGCCGTCGTGCGGAGCACCTCCGCCGCTTTTTCGAGGTCCAGACGCAGCATCGACCCTGCGACGAGCCCGGCCGCGATCGTGTCGAGCGTGCGTGCTGACTCTTCGAGGTGAACTGCGCACGCCTCGCGCTCGGCCATCGCCGCGGCGCTCGCGTCCTTCGCCGCCGCCTCAAGCTCCGCGAGGTACTCCGGCTCCACCACGCGCAGCCCGCGCGCCTCTGCGATCGCCGCAAGCGTGTCGGCGCTGAGCGTGGCGGGGGCGGTGCGGGCGCGGATGCGATCGTGCACCGCGCGCACGCTCTTGATTCGCCAGCCGACCACGGTGGTTCCGCGCTCGTCACGCTCGTCGCCCAGCGCTTCGAGCGCGGCGATCTCGGCGTCGAGCGCCGACACGCACGCCTCGCGCTCAGCGAGCGCGGCTTCGGCGCGGGCGGTGGCGAGCAGCGGGCCAACGACGAGCGACTCAACCCACTCCTCGCACCACGCGCGCGCTGCCGCGTCGGTCTCGAAGTCGTGGTGTGAGCCGATCTGGTTGAGGCCGAAAAACACCATCGTGTTCCACTTGCCCGTGTAGTCCGACCGTCGAACGCGCAGTTCTAGTCGCCCCACGTTCGCGCCGTTGTCTTTCCATTCGAGCTTCATCGTGTCTCTCCTCTTGATTCCGTGTGCCGCGACTCCCTGCCGCGAGATCGTCCGCGCACGCGCGAGCGGTCCCGTGGCAGCGGGTGGCGCTGCTGGGGAGTGCTACTCGGCTGCTTCCCGCGCCGATGATTCGAGCTCGGCGAACCGCCGCTGAAACGACTCCCTCGCTCGCGTCCGCTCGCTTTCGATCAGCTCGGGCCGGTGGTAGATGCGCGAGAGCGACCGCTTCTCTTTGAACGCGGAATGCACGCTCACGAGTCGACCGAGCAGTTCTCGACGGCGCTCGTCGCCACCCGTCGATGTGGCGCGGTCACGGAGTAGGTCTTCGCGGAACTTCTGCGCTGCGCTCCCCGGCTCCGAGCCTGAAACAACAGCGTCGGCGAGCCTGCGATAGCTCTCGTCGAAGTCGAACGCGAGAAAGATCCCGCCGAGAAACCGCGCGTTCGAAAGCCCCTGTCGCTGCGCGCTTCGCACCCATTCGAGCGTGTGCTCGATGGACACGTCGCAGGTCGCGCTGAGCAGCTGCTCCGCGCGATCCATGTGCATCTTCGCCGTGTCCCCGGTGAGCAACCAGTTCACGCCGTTGAGCGCGGCGGCGAGCGGGCCTTCGCTTGAATACCCGGCGAGCTTCAGCATGTGCGAGAGCGTTCGCCCGCGCCCCACGTCGACAACGAACACCAACTCCGGCGGCGCGTTGTAGAGCACGTCGCACGGGAGGGGTTCGCCTCGCTCGATGATCGCGTGCAACCGATGCTGCCCGTCGATGAGCATGCCGTTCGTATCGAACTTCACAGTGCTCGCGCACGAGATCCACTTCTCTCGCGGAATCTTCGAGAGTCTGCGGACTTCGCGCGGGTCCGGCTTTCGGTTCCTCGGGTGGTTGCGCCTGAGAGAATCCTTCGCGCGCTCCGGGGTGATGACTTCGTTGATCTTGTAGTAGTGGCCCATGTTCTCCGTCCTCTCTTGAATCCGTGTGCTCGCCTGTCGCGATCGCGACCCCGCACAGAGCGCGGGTCCGCAGTCGAGGCAGCGGTCACACCCGCATCGGCATCACGACCGCGCTCGCGCGCTCGTTCACGATCGTGATCGGGTCGAGTTCGCCGCTGATGCGGAGGCTCGCGCGCGGGTCGCGGCCGAGCGCGAGCGCATCGAGCAGGAACTTCGCCTTCACGGCGACGCGGAACGCGAGGCTGTCGCAGTCAACCGTCTCCTCGAATTCGCCCTCGCTGCTGTGCGAGATCAGCGTGACGGTGCCGTCGCCGCTCGATCGCAGCTTGAGCGCCCTTTCGCAGTCGTCGGTGCGCATCGCGATCGCGAGGCGCGCGGCGTCGGTCAGCACGTCGCGCGGCAACGTGATCTCGTGATCCCACCGCGTCGGGATGACGTGCTCGTATGGCGGGAACGTCGCGTCGATGAGCTTCGTCGCCACCTCGCGCAGGCCCGTACGGAGCTCGACGATCGAGAGGCTCCTGCGCAACTCGACCTCGTCCATGCGCGAGGCCTTGAGCGCGCGAACCCACAGCGACACGCCCTTGTACGGGAGCAACGCTTCGAACGCTGGCGCCGCGCCCGGCATCTCGTGCGTGAGCTTCACGAGCCGAGCGCCGTCCGTCGCGACCGCATGCAGCGCGCCGTCCACGCGACGAAGCAACACGCCGTTCAGGTGCGGGCGCGTGTCGTCCTTCGAGGCGAACTTGAGCGCGTCCGTGAGCAGGCCGATCAGCGCGCGGCGCTCGATCTCGAGCGGCTCGCCCTTGAGCCTGCCGGGGAGCGTCGGATAGTCCTCGCCGTACCCGGCGAAGCAGCGGAGCTTGCGCCGACCGAACGCCATCGTGAGCGTCCCGCGCTCGAACGAGAGCGTGACCGCTCCATCGTCCGAACGTGCGGCGACCTGCGCGAACGACAGGAGCCCCGCGACGTGAACGTGCGCGCTGCCGGCGCCGCTCAGCGACAAGCGAGGCACCGTGACGCGCGTTGAGTTGAGCAGGTCCGTCGAGGCGAGAACGAGCCCGTGTTCGCCCTGCTCGACGAACACGCGCGAGATCACTTCCATCGCCGAAGGGCGCGCGGTGCCGAGCACGAGCTTGATCGCTGCGAGCAGCTCGCGGGCGTCGACCTCCGCGCTGAATGTTGCGTACTCGACCTTGAGATCTACTGCTGCCGTCATGGCTTCACCTCAGCCTCATCTGCGACCGCGCACGCGAGGGCGAGCGCGGCGGTTTCCTGGGAGCGCGTCTGCGCGTTGCGGAGCGCGCGGCACGCGGCGAGCGCGCGGCGAGCGATCGCCTCGTTGCGCCACGCGGCGTCGTCCTCGATCGTGTCGAGCAGCGCGGGCAGCTCGGCGAGCGCGCGGCGCGCGGCGTCGGCGCGCGTCTGCGCGCGGGTCACCGCGGAGCGGCGCGCGGGGCGGGCGGTGGGGGACAGTTCGCGCATCGACATCACGCGGCCTCTTTCGTGAGCTCGGGCGCGGGCGCCTGTCCGTTGCGGCGAAGCTTGTTGATCGCAGCGGTCTTGAGCCCGAGCTGCTTTGCGCGATCGGTCCAGCGGCGCGCAAGCGCGGGGAGCGAGTCGCGGTGATCCTCCGAGACGATGGCCTCCCACGCCGCGGCGAGGTCCTCCGTGGTGCGCGCGGCGTCGAGCTCGGCCGCGTAACGCTTGATCATCGCGGTCACCTGCTCGGCGTTGTCCTCGGCGATGACCGAGTCGACCGCGGCGGAGTTCATCGCGTTGAGCGCGTAGAGCATGATCGCGACGCGGCAATACTCGGCGTCGGCGTGCTTGAAGGCGTCGGTGTAGCTCGCGTGCTCGTCGTCGGGGTGCGGCTCGTACGTGCGCTTCAGCGCGCCCATGACCCGCTCGCGCGGGCCGTCGAACTGCGCCCACTGCGCGCAGAGCTGCGCGATGCGTCGGAGCTGCTCGATCGACTGCCGCGAGGCCACGCGCGCGAGCTGCTCGACCGTGGGCGGACCGCGCAGGGCCGCCGTCTCCGCGGGCGTCGGCTGGTCGTCCTCGGCGTCCTCGTCCTCGCCGTCGTCCTCGTCCTCGTCCACCGGCGCGCTCGGCGGGATCGTCGGCGCCGTCGCCACGTCCGCGAGCTCGTCCGTCCGCGCCGCGCGCTTCGCCGCGCCGCGCTCGATCGCCTGCGCTTCGAGCTCGGCCTTGATCCGCAGCCGACGCGCCTCGCACGCCTCGACGTAGGCCCGACGCGACACGAGTTCGACGACGAGGCCGTCCTCGGTGCGCGCAATCGCGGTGGCCGCGAGGCCCTCTTTCGCGGCGCGCTCGAGCTCGACCCACTCGGAGCTGTGCGAAGCGATCCCGCTGTCGAAGAGCTTGGCCTCGTCGGCCGAGAGCACGCGGAGCTTGCGACGCTTCGCGTCCTTTTGCGCGACGGTCCAGCGGTGCTCGACCTTCGCGGCCCAGCACGTCGGATCGAGGCACGAGGCGTCGTCGTCCGTGGCCTCGGCCGAGAACAGATCGCGCTGCTTATCGCTCCGTGAAGGGCACCCGTCGCACGATCCGCGGGGGTACGTGTCGTCGCCGAGCGGGAACGGCGCTTCGGCGAGACGGTGCAGCACGAGCTGCACGGCGCGCTCGAATTCGTAGAACGTCGGCAGGTCGCGGCCCGAGTAGCGCACGGCGAGCTCGTGCTGCACAGGCACCGCGAGGCGCGAGAGCAGCTCGGCGTGTCGAATCGGGCAACGCTCGTCGGCGACGCACGTACGCCACGCGGGCGTGAGCGCGAGGAGCCGCGTGCGCCCCGTGACCCACGCGGCCGTGCGTCCGAATCGGTCCGCGGCCTGCTCGATCGAGCGACCGCTGCGCAGGTACGCGTCGATCGCCTCGGCCTCTTCGATCGGCGACACGTCCACGCGCGAGGCGTTCTCAGCGATCGCGACTTCGAGGGCCGCGTCGTCGTCGAGGTCGCGCACCACGCACGGGATCGTGTCGAGGCCCGCCTGTCCCGCGGCGAGGTAGCGGCGCTGGCCCGCGATCACCTCGCCCGTGCGGCGCACCACGATCGGCTGTTGCAGGCCGATCGCGCGGATGCTGGCGGCGAGTTCGTCGACCTTCGCCTGGTTGATTGTCTTGCGCGGGTTGCCTTCCCACACGCGGAGTTGGTCGAGCTCGACCGCGGGGTTGTAGCCTTCGAGCAGTAGGTCGCTCATGCGGCCCCCTTGAGCGCGCGGACGATGTCCACGACGCGTTCGGCGTTGTCGATCCCACCGAGCGCGGCGATCACGTCCGCGGCCCGGTGCAGCTCGGAGCGCTCTGGCGTGAACAGCGGCGCGCCCTTGCCGGGCACCGTGGGACCGAAGCGCGCGGGCGTCTTCACGATGCTCTCGACGACGCCGCGGGTCGGTGCACGGCGCGGCGCGGGCTCGTTGTCGAGGTCGCGTGCGGGCACGCGGCGACGACGGTCATCGCCCTCGTTCTCGTCGTAGGCCAGCTCGTCGCCGTCGTCCTCGATCGCGTCGCCGTCGTCGTCCTCCGAATCACTCTCGGGCTCTTCGGACTCTTCTTCGTCCTCGCCGTCGTCCTGCTCGTCTTCGCGCGGAGCCACGGTGAGCCCCGCCTTCACCGCGGGCGCTGGCGCCTGCCGCGTCACTCGCGCGTGCTCCGTCGCGATCCGTTCGAGCATGGGCTCCGTCGCGATCCGTTCGAGCATGGGCTCCGTGCAACCCTCGCCCGCCATGATCTTTTGAGGAGTGAGCCCCGTGATCCCGAGCCGACGAAATACCGCGCTGCGAGAGCTCTTCTCGCGGTCGCAGATTTCTCCAATCAAGCGCGCGGCCCTTTCCGCGTTCGCTGCCGTTCCCTTTTCAGCCATCACCACACCGTCCTCTCGTGTTCCTTGGCGCTCAGTCGTCGCCGTCTTCGTGTTCGCTGCGCTCGTCGCGCAGCTCGTCGTCGTCGACCCAGGCCGCCATTTCGAGCTGGCGAAGGTCGTCGACGAATCCGCTTCGGTCCTCGGTCAGTTCTCGAATCTGTCTGTCGATCGGGTCGTGCATTCGTTGTCCTTTCGCGATTCGTGGAGGACGTCTCGACGGCTGGTTCTCCACTCCGGCCGCTGAGCCTCCGAGCGCCGACCGAAGTCGGTTGGAGAGGCGCAGCGGCTTTGCCGTCGAGACGCCCACCGCGGACCGCGAGGCGGGAGCCTGCGCGGACCGAGGGGCTCAGAACGGGATGCCCTCACTGCCTCCCTCGCTGCCTCCCTCGCTGCCGAACCCCCAGTCGCTGTTCTCGTCAGCGGAGGGAGCGGCAGCGGGCTGCTTCGGCGCGGGTGGCTTCGCCTGGGCGGGACGCGGAGCCGCGGGCTTCGCCGCCTGGGCCTGGGCAGGCACGGGGCGCGACTGCGTCGGCGCGGGCGTTCCGCCGGACGCGGGACGCGACTTCGCGCGAGCGTTCAATCGCGCGACGAGCGCGGCCTGATCGCGCTCGCCCATGCGCTTACGATCGATGATGCCGCCGCCGCTGAGCGGGTCGATGTACTTGATCTTCGTCCCGTAATCGTCGTTCAGGACTTTCACGCGCACCTTCAGGTCGACGTTGAGCTGGATGTCTCCCCAGTCGTCGCCGACCCAACCGCACGTGCGCAACTGCTTCTCCAGGATGTCTTGTCCGGTATCGGTCGAGAGGTTCTGGAAGTGCGTGAACCGGGTCGGTGCGTACTCTTCGCCGTGCTCGTCGATGTCGAACTCGATCGCGAACTGATCGTTGCCCTTCTTGTCTTTGACATACCCCCAGCAAACGATCTTCGCCGTGTAGCTGCCGTCTTTTTCGATGATCTTATCGCTCATGTTCGTCAGTTCCCTTTTGTCCGTTCGTTACTGAGTGAATCCCGGCGCTCACGCGCCGGCGGTGGTCGTATCCGGCGCCGTGGCCGCAGCGGGCGCCGAGGCGAGCTCGCGCAGCCGCGCGGCGATTGCCCGGAGGCGCTGCAGCGGCGCGGCCCGTTCGGCGCTGGCCTTCGCGGCAACGTCCGGCGCGACGCGGGGCAGCAGTCCGTCGATGTCCGCGAGGACGATCGCGCGCTCTTCGTTCGTCTGCGCGGTGGCGAGCTCGTAGAACGCGGGCCAGCTCAGCTCGATCGACTCGGGCAGGCCGTGGCGGTTCTTCGCGTCGTAGGCCGCGTTCCAGGTCGTGTAGAGCAGGCGCCTTCCGGTCGAGACGCCCTTCGCCTGGTACTCTTTGCCGTCGCGCGACTCGCGAGTGCGCTCGGTGAAGAACTCGAACTGCGCGAACAGAACGTCGTCGGCCCATTCGGACACGAGCCCCGCGGCCTTTTCGTTGAGCTTCAACGCGAATCGATCCCAGTCGTCACCGGCGGGGTTCTTCGTCTTCTTCTGCGCCGTGTGCGCGATCATCACGACGTGCATCCGGCGCGCGGCGCGCAGCTGGTCGAGCGCGATCAGCAGGCGGCGCCACTCGTCGAGCGCGGCGACGTAGCCCTTGCCGTAGCCGAAGTCTTCGATTGCCTTGATTCGCGGACTGTTGGCGGCCTCGCAGACGTGCTGCCAGACCATCGGCTCGAGCCAATCGAGCGAGTCGATGACCACCGTCTGATACGGCGTGGCCGTGCGAGTGAGCTCGTGCACCATCGCGATCACGTCGTCGAGCGACGACGGCTGCGGGAAGCGCGCGACGTCGAGCGCGGCCGAGCCGTCCTCCGCGCCGATGAAGATCGGCTCGGGCGCGCCCGCAGCGAGCGTCGTCTTCCCAACGCCCTGCGGACCGTGGACCACCACGCGCAGCGGCTGCTCGAGCTTGCCGGTCTTGACCTCGGCGAGAAACGACCGCTGCGACGGCGCGCCCGCGGTGATCGGCGCGGGCTTGGGCGGCGCGGGCTTGCGCGCGCCGTTGGTCGGTGGCGCGCTGACTGGTCCGTTCGTTGATCCGTTGGTGTTCATCGCGTGTTCTCCGTGTTCTCTTTCGTGTGCAATTCGCTACGCCGCGGTGCGCGCGGCCTCGGTGAGTTCGGGTGACGGGCCGACGCGCACGTACAGGCGCGCATCGTCGATCGACGCCTCTCGGGTGCAGACAGGCAGGTACTCGCAGCCGCCGTAGTCGAAGCACGCGCCCGCGTTCTGTCTGGCGAAGCCCAGCTCTGCGACGCGCAGCAGCTCGCTCGCGATCGCCCACAGGTTCGCTTGAACGGCGTTCAGCTCGGCCGCGGGCTTCGGGACTTCGAAGGAAACGAAGTAGTCGGACGGCGCTCCAAACACCGCTGTTCGGATTCGCTGGTCGAAGTCATCGGCGGATTCGTCGTGCTCGCGCTGCGAGGCGTAGAGCTTGCCGTCTTTCGTGTACTTGCGCTTCTCGGTCGGCGTCGCGAGCAGGCGCTCTTGACCCGGCTTCACGAGCACGTCGTAGAGGATCAGGTCGACCGAGTGCCCGAACGTCTCGCAGCCAGCGACGTAGATCGTCGGCTGCGGATCGAGCAGCAGACGGCGGCGGTAGTCGCTGCCGGCGCCGGGGTCGCTCGACGTTGTCTTGTGGTCGATCAGCGCGACGCGGCCGTCCTCGAGCCGCACGAGCAGGTCGATCTTCCCGCCGAGCCAGTAATACGGGTGCTGCTTGCGCGAGCGCGGATGCAGCAGCGGCATCTGAAACTCGCGTTCGACCGCGAGAACTTCGACCGCGCGCTCGTTCCAGCTCGCGCAGTAGAGCTCGATCAGCGCGCGCAGCTTGACCCACTGCTCTTCGCCGAGCACATCGAAGTGGTCGGCGAGCGCGCGGTCGACGCTCGGCCAAAGCAGCGCGTGTCCGTCGTCGTCAACGGCGAGGTCAGCCCCTGCAGCGCGCTCGCGCCAGTACGCCTCGATCGCGGCGTGTGCGGCCGTCCCGAAGCGCGTGGCCGCCGAGCCATTCGAGGTGCTGCGGACGCCGAGGGTGTAGGCGTAGTGGTGCTTGCGCGGACAAGCCGAGTAGCTCTTTGCGCGGGACGGCGTCAGCAATCGTTCGACGGGGACGAGGCTCATGGCGTTCTCGGATGGCGTTCTCGGAGGTCACGTGTTCGAGCGGCTTGAATCCGTGTGCGCGCACAGCGCGCCGATCGCGACGGCGGCGAGGAGCCAGAAGAGCCACTGGCCCGCGGTCACAGCGCACCGCCGATCGCGACGCGGAGCGCTTGGAACGGCTGCGTGTGCTGCCGCGCGGTCGCCGCGCTGAGCGAGACGGCGGCGAGGTGCAGAGCCATCCCGAGGTCACGCGAGCGATGCTCGCTGCGAGTGCGCTCGGACGAGAGCGTCACGACCCAGTCGTGTCCCTCGACGTGCGTGCACACGCGCGGGTGGTGGCCTTGCTCGTGCGCGGCGAACGCGCAGCAGAGGACTTCGAAGAGGCTCATCGGACGACCTCGGTTTCGC
>JAAFIF010000110.1 GCA_013298625.1 Myxococcales bacterium | reverse complement strand
GCAGCAGCGCCCGCGGGTGCAGAGCCCGCAGCGGCAGCGCCAGCGGGACCCGAGCCCGCGGCGGCCGAGCCTGCGGGGCCAGAGCCCGCGGCGGCCGATGCTCCGGCCGCTCCGACGCCCCGCCGCCGTCGCCGGTGAGCGTGGCGATGGGGGGGTGAGCGTTGCGTTCGGTGGGGTGGCGACGCGCGAAGAGCGGAGAGCGAACGACCTGGTGAAGAGTCGGTCTTCTCCACGGCGGGTTGGCGACGGGCGAAGAGCGGCGCGTGAAGAGCGCACGACCCAGTGAAACGCGGTGGTCTCCACGGCGGGTTGGCAAACCCGCCGCTAGCGACGCTCGAAGCCTCGCGTCGGAAGGTGCGCTGCGCGCGACCACGCTCAGCGTGCGAGGCGAGCGAGCAGCGGGTGCTGCCGGGGGCAGCGCGCTCACCGACCTGCGCCCGCGACGGCCGGCACCGCCGCGACGAAGTGCGCGATCGTGGCGCGATCGTCGCCCGAGCGGCTCGGGTGCGCGAAGGCGATGCGCCCGCTCGCGTCGATGACGAAGTCGCCCCCGAGCTGCAGCGTGTCCTGCTTCGGAGCGTTGGGCGCCGGCTCGAACCCCTGCGCCTTCAGCGCGACGTGTTGCTTGATCGCTCTGAGGCCATACACCGCGAACAGCGAGCCTTGCCCGAGGCCGTACGCCCGATACAGCGGCCGATCGCGGTCGCTCGCCATCGCGAACGGGACGCCGAAGTGCCCCCGATAGTCCTCGACCTCCGCGGGCGTGCCGAAGCTCACCGCCAGGATCTTGGCGCCTCGTGACTCGATGATTCGCTGGTGAGCCCGCACCTGCCCGAGGTGCGCCATTCAAGCCAGTCAACGCAGGTGCCGCAAGAACACCAACGCCAGCGGCGCGCCCGCTCGAAAGCGATGCACTCCGCTCTCTTCGCCGTCGATCACCAGCGGCGCATCGGGCGCGGCCGACCCCTGCTTCACCATCACGACTGCTCCTCGATGGGCTCGTCCTCGAGCGCGTGCAACAGGTCGACGGTGTCGCGCAACGCGCGCTCTGCGCGGTGGCAGCGCTCGCACATCGCGAGGTGAGCGCGCAGCATCATGCGATGGAGTAAGCTTGCCTGGCCGTCGATGTAGCTCGACCGCTCGTCGCGCACTTCTTCACAGGACGGCATGTTCGATGGCCCTTCGAAGCTTGTGCCGACCGCGGTGCAACAGCACGCGCAGGTGGGTCTATTGCGCGCAGGCGGCGGACGGCGCTCGCGCGGCGAGCTGCTCGTTGGCCGGGCCGCTCAGCGTGACGTCCCAGTTCTCTTGCCAGGAGTCCGGCGCGTCGGCGTAGGTCCACCGGCCGTCGAGCGCGATCACGCCGCTCTCGTTGCGGCTGAAGCGAAACTCGACGGCGCCGTTGGGGCGGTGGTTGTCGCCGGCTGTGTCCTGGCACCACACGCCGCGCACGAGGTCGCCGTCGACGCGCGCGACGACGCGGCCGTTCGAGTGCGAATACGCAGCGCGAAGCTCTCCGCCTCCGAAGTGAACGAGGTGCATCGTCCCCCAGTCGCCGTTGTAGACGCCGGCGAGCTGCTCGAGGGGGATTCCGTTGACGGCGACGGGCGCGGAGCTGCCCGAGGACGTGCTCGTGCCCGCGGTCGAGGTCGAGGTCGAGGTGGTGGTTTGTGCAGGCGTGCAGCTGGCGACGAGCAGCGTCGCGGCGGCGATGAAGACGCGTGTGATGGTCATGACGAGCGTTGGTACTACGGCTCGCTCGCGGCACACCCGCAAAGTGAGACGCTCTCTAAATCATTAGAATCCATGAGTAAATCGCGATCGCGCCCCGCCCCTTCGCTCGCGGTCGCCCCGCTCGTTGACGGGTCGTTGACGCTTCTTGCGCCTCACACGCTCGAAGCGTCGCAGTCAGCGCCCGCCATCACCGCCTGCGCGGCTCGCTCGTCCCGTGCCTTGCGCCACTGCGCGAGCAGCCACGTGGGGCCGAGCATCGCGACGACCAGCGCGAAGATCACCGTGAGCGGCCCGACTGGGATCGAGAGCGGCCCGAGCTGAACGCGGGTGACGTCCGAGCAATTGCAGTGCACTTCGCGCCGCGCGGCCTGCGCGAGCAACAGAAAGAGCGTGTGATCGAGCATGACGTCATCCTCGCTGCGAGGCAGCACTTGGTGTGAGCCGGGCGCGGGATCGATGGGTTCGCAGCGTGCGTCGCGGGGTGGCGCGATTCGTTACGGCGCCGCGGTCGCGTGGCAAGAGCGCCAGCCCGGCGTCCACTGCGCGCGGTCTCGCAGGGCGTCGAGCGAGAGCTCGAGCGTGGATCCGTCGAGCACGGCGACGAGCGTCACGCGCCGCAGCTTCGGGCGCACGTCGCGAACGACATAGTGAACGAGCCGCTCGTCGCCATCGGTGACGCGGGACCACTTGGTGTTCGGCAGCTGATCGATGCGCATGCGAGTGGCCGTACGATGTCCGTCCCCCGGGCGCGGTCGCGAATTGGACCGCGGGGGGGTGGATCTGCTAACCGCTGCGGCGCTGTGAGTTCTTCGGCAAGACCGCTCTGTGCACGGCCGTCCGCGGTCGCTTCTCTCGCGGCGCTGGCCCTCACGTTGGTGAGCGCCGCGTCGAGCGCGCAACAGCAGCCGCGCCGCGGCCTCGGCCCGACGGCGCAAGCGCGCAACACCGGCGATGCGCGCGGAGCGCGAGGGCAGCGAGGGCAAGCGGCGCTGCCGGGCGTGCACGCGCCGACGCACGCGGGCGACCCCGAGCGGGTCGACCTCGCGGGCTTCGCGGGCGCGTACTTCTATCGTCCGAGCGCGCGGGGCCGGCAGCGAGTGCTGGTCTATCTGCACGCGCGCGGGGCGAACCCCAAAGAGTCCTGCCGACGGTGGCACGAGAGCACGCCGCGCTTCGGGTGGCTGGTGTGTCCGATCGGCCCGCACACGCACGAGCGCGGCGGGGCGACGCGGCAGTGGCGCAACGACGCGGGCTACGCGCGGCGCGAGTCGATCGCGGCGCTCGAGCGATTGAGCGCGTTGTTTCCGCGGCGCGTGCAGCGCAACGACAACGTGGTGATGGGCTTCAGCGAGGGCGCGTACGTCGGGATGAACGTCGGGCTGCAAGAGCCGACGACGTTTCCGCGGTGGCTGATCGTGGCGCCCAACGACGGGTACATCGACGGCGAGGCCGAGCGCATCCGACGGCTCGCGCAGAGCTCACCCAGGATCTATTTGATCACGGGCCGTCACGACGAGATCTACCAGGACGCGCTGCGGGCCGAGCAGCGGCTGGTGCGCGCGTTCGGTCGTCGCAGGGTGAAGCACAGGGTGATGGATCGCGCGGGGCACGAGCTGCCGCCGGAGTTCGTTCCGGTCACGCGACGCGCGTTGCTGTGGCTGACCGCGCGGTGAAATCCGCACAATCATCGCGGGGGTCGCAAGCTCGCGCTTGACAGGGGGGGTGCCCTCGATACAGTCCCGCGCCCCGCACGTCTGGAGGCTGCTGGTTCCATGCAAACGACTGTGTCGCGTCTGTCCCCGGTTGAAGTCGAACTCGAGGTCAAGCTCCCCAAGGAGCAGGTCAACTCCGCGATTTCGAAGGCCTACAACGATCTCGGAAAGGTTGCCGAGGTCAAGGGCTTCCGCAAGGGCAAGGTGCCCCTGCACATTTTGAAGCAGTACTACGGCGCTCGAGTGATCAACGACGTGGCGGCGAAGCTGGTCGACGAGTCGCTGCCGAAGGCGATCGACGCCGAGAAGCTCGACCCGGTGGTGCAGCCCACGCTCACCAAGATCGATCAGATCGGCGACAAGGTCGAAGACTGGTCGTTCACGGCGAAGCTCGAGATCCGCCCCGAAGTGGGCGAGGTGAACCTCGAAGGCGTCGAGCTCAAGCGCAAGGTCTGGACCGTCGCCGACGGCGACGTGGACAAGCGCATCGAGACGCTGCGCGAGATGCACTCGAGCCTGCGCACCCCCGAGCCCGCGCGCCCCGCGGGCGAGGGCGATCAGGCCACGATCGACTACGACGTCACGATCGAAGGCGCGGCGCGCGACGACCTCAAGCAGCGCAACCGCACCGTCGTCGTCGGCAAGGGCCGCTTGCTCGAAGAGCTCGACAAGGCCCTCGCTGGGATGAGCGTCGGAGAGAGCAAGGACGTCGAGGTGACCTTCCCGGACACCCATCCGCGCGAAGACCTCCGCGAGAAGAAGGCTGTGCTCACGCTCAAGCTCAACGAGCTGCGCGAGACGGTGCTGCCGGCGATCGACGACGAGCTCGCCAAGGACGCGGGCTACGAGTCGCTCGCGGACATGAAGGCGAAGATCCGCGCGAAGATCGAAGCCGAAGCGAAAGAGCGCTCGGAGCACGACCTTCGCGAGGCCGCGATCAACGCCCTCGTCGAGAAGAACCCCATCGCCGTCCCGCCCTCGCTCGTGAAGAACGCCGTCGGCATCGTGGCGCGCGAGATGGTGCAGTACGCGCGCGTTCGCAACGAGGCGTTCGACGCCGAGGCGATCGTGAAGGACGCCACTGAGCAGGCCGAGTCTCGCGTCCGCGCGGGGCTCTTGCTCGCCGAGATGGCCCGCAAGAACACGCTGCAGGTGACGGACGCCGACCTCGAAGCGCGCTTCGAGGAGCTGGCCAAGGAGACAGGCAAGGCCGTCGCCCGCGTCCGCGCCGAGCACAGGGACAACGACAAGCGCGTGGCGCTTGCCAACGCGGTGCTCGAGGACAAGGTGCTCTCCCTGTTGATCTCCAAGGTCAAGGTCGAGGAGATCGCCGCCACCGAGCCGCTCGACGGTTGATTGCGCGCACACGCAATCGAGTTCCGTTGACGAGCAGAGCTGCAGCAACGCACGGGTTTATTCGCGAAGGAGAGCGACGACGATGAGCGAGTTTCCGATGAGCAACTTCATCCCGTACCCGCAGGTGATCGAGACGACCCACCGCGGCGAGCGGGCGTGGGACATCTTCTCGCGGCTCTTGAAGGACCGCATCGTCTTCCTCGGGACCGAGATCAACGACGACGTCGCGAACATCGTGATCGCGCAGTTGCTGTATCTCGAGAGCGAAGACCCCGACAAAGAGATCATGCTGTACATCAACAGCCCGGGCGGGGTGATCTCGTCGGGGCTCGCGATCTACGACACGATGCAGTACGTGCGCTGCCCGATCAGCACGCTCTGCCTCGGCATGGCCGCCTCGATGGCCTCGGTCCTGCTCGCCGCCGGAACGCAGGGTCGCCGCTTCGCGCTCCCCAACGCGCGGGTGATGATCCACCAGCCGCTCGGCGGCGCGCGCGGACAGGCGACGGACATCGAGATCCAAGCGCGCGAGATCGGCCGTCTGCGCCACTTGCTCAACGAGATCTACAATCGCCACACGGGTCAGCCGATCGACAAGATCAAGGCCGACACCGAGCGCGACAACTACATGAGCGCCGCCGACGCGAAGGGCTACGGCCTGATCGACGAGGTGCTCAACTACCGCAAAGAGATCAAAGCCGCTCCGAAGTGAGCGGCGCTCGCGACGCGACGCTTCGGGGGGAGCGCGCGTCGCGGAGGTTTGTCGGGGTGGCGCGCAGCTGAGCGCGCGTCGGTCGTCGATCGACGCGTCGCGGCGGCGTTGTCGCACAGCAGCGGGGCGGTGAACGCGCGTCGAGCGCGCGTCGAGTGATCTCCGTCGCCGCGAGAATTCCGGCGTCGATCGTCGTCGCGCGACTGTTGCGCGATGCTTGCCGTTCTGTGGGTCGGCGACTAGACTGCGCTCGTCGTTGAGAGTGATTTTTGCTCCACGGCGATCGCGCTCGATAGCGCAGCACACTTCATCCATTCTTCCTCTGAGAGAAAGAAGGGGAGCGTTCGGTGGCTCAAAACCCGCCAAACAAGGGCGATCACGGCAACCTCTCGTGCTCGTTCTGCAGCAAGAGCCAGCGCGAGGTGAAGAAGCTCATCGCAGGACCGACGGTCTACATTTGCGACGAGTGCATTCAGCTCTG
The DNA here is from genome assembly GCA_013298625.1 of Myxococcales bacterium. Lineage (GTDB taxonomy): Bacteria > Myxococcota_A > Polyangia > Polyangiales. The sequence goes on along the minus strand of JAAFIF010000110.1, from coordinate 24,537 downwards.
CAACGACATCATCGCTGAAGAAGGCGAGCGAGGGGACAAGCTCTCGTCGAGCTCGCCCATCCCCAAGCCCGCAGAGATCAAGGCGATCCTCGACGACTACGTCGTGGGCCAGGACCGCGCCAAGCGGATCCTCTCGGTGGCGGTGCACAACCACTACAAGCGCATCGAGGTCAATCAGCACGGCCACAACGACGGCGTCGAGCTGCAGAAGAGCAACATCTTGTTGCTCGGCCCCACGGGCACCGGCAAGACGCTGCTCGCGCAGACGCTCGCGAAGATCCTCAACGTCCCGTTCGCGATCGCGGACGCCACCACGCTGACCGAAGCCGGCTACGTGGGCGAGGACGTCGAGAACATCATCGTGCAGCTGCTGCAGAACGCTGATCACGACATCGAGCGCGCGCAGCGCGGCATCGTGTACATCGACGAGATCGACAAGATCGCGCGCAAGGGCGACAACCCCTCGATCACGCGCGACGTCTCGGGCGAGGGCGTGCAGCAGGCCCTCCTCAAGATCCTCGAAGGCACGGTCGCCAACGTCCCCCCGAAGGGCGGACGCAAGCACCCGCAGCAGGACTTCTTGCAGGTCGACACGACGAACATCTTGTTCATCTGCGGCGGCGCGTTCGTAGGCCTCGACCAGATCATCGAGCGCAGGGTCAACCAGCGCTCGATGGGCTTCGGCGCAGAGATCCCCAGCAAGGCCGACAAGAAGCTCGGCGAGCTGTTCGCGCAGGTGCAGCCCGAGGACCTGTTGAAGTTCGGCATGATCCCCGAGTTCATCGGGCGCTTGCCGGTCGTCGCGACGCTGCACGAGCTCAACGATGAAGCCCTCATCGACGTGCTCACCAAGCCGAAGAACTCGCTGGTGAAGCAGTACCAGCGCTTGTTCGACATGGACGGCGTGAAGCTCAACTTCAGCAAGCCCGCGCTCGCCGCGGTGGCTCGCGAAGCGCTCGCTCGTCAGAGCGGCGCCCGCGGTCTGCGCGCGATCCTCGAAGGCGCGATGCTCGACATCATGTACGAGGTCCCGAGCAAGACCGGGATCAAAGAGGTGGTCGTCAACGAGGAGGTCATCCTCAAGCACGAGCCGCCGCTGATCGTGTACCACAAGGAGAGCGCGAAGAGCGCTTGAGCTGAGCGGCGACTGAGGGGGGTGTTTCGTCAGCGATTGTTCAGGGGAAATCGCATCACGCGGGTTGGGGATCCGGCTGGGCGTGACTCTTGATGATCGCTCGCAGCAGTTCGTTTACTGCCGATTCGCGAAGCGCAAGATCCCGTCCGCGTCGAACGACGCCAGCGTCTCGACCCGGTCGCTCCAGTCCCACTCGATCAAGTCCGCGAGCGCGTCGCCGAGCACGACGGCCTCGTTGCTGGTCGCGAGTCGCGAGAACAGCTCGAGCACGGTGAAGCCGATTCCGTACGGATTCAGCCGCGCGTGAGTGCTGCGGATCGCTGCGAGCAACCTGTCGTTGTCGCCGCTCCAATACGCGTGAACGACCTCTGGCAGTTCGGGTGAGAGTCGGTGGGCGAGGGCGCGTTGCTCTTCGGGCGAAAACAAGTCGGCCGATGGAACCGCTGCGTCGTGCGCACCTGCGCTGCAGCATGCGATCGCGAAGCGCTCTTCGACGGGGCGATCTTGGTCGCTTCGTCGCCTGTGCAGCGCTTCTCGACGCGCTTCGACGCGCGCTTCGTCGGAGGTCGCCGCGAGCCAGCGCGAAAACGTCTCACGCGAAACCAACGGTTCGAGCCAGCGCAACGACGCTCCGAGCGAGGCGCCGCGTCGTGCGACCTCGACCGAGTCGAGCAGCCCTGCGTTGCGCGCAACGTCCTCGGGGGACGCGTGCAAGCGGTACCACGACAACCACTGCCTCGCGCCGCGTTCGGCGCGCGTCGCGAGGTCACGTTCGATTCCGTTGTCCCTTGGGCAGAGCTCGACCGCGCGCTCGAGCGCGCGATCGTCGGGCAAAAACCAGAAGAATCGAAACACGCGTGCGCTCTCGTGATCGAGCGTCGCGTCGAACTCCGTGGCATCGGCGCTGATCACCCACTGTTCGAACCGCTCGCGCAGCGAGTCGCGCAACGCTTCGTACACTCTGCGAGGCACGAGGTTGACGTCGAACGGAACATCCCTTCTCTCGATGATCGCCCGCGCTCGCTCGACGCTCTTCGACGCGATTGGCTCGAACGCCCATTGCGCGAGCGCGAGCCATTCGGCCGCCGATGCCTCGCGCGACGAGAGCATCTCGAACACACGCGCGGCGAGCGCGCGCTGCGCGCGCAGATCGAGCATCGCGAGCACCGTCCTCGTTGTCCGCGGATGCGGCGGCTCAGTGAACGGCTGACCCGCGTAGAGCGCGCGACGAGGAGCGCGGAAGATCGACTCGAACAGCTCGATCGCGACCTCGGCCTGGCCGAAGCACGCGCACGCGAGCGCGGCGGATTCGAGCGATTCGATGCGATCGACCACAGGACGATCGTCGAGCGCGCGCGCCTGTTCGAGCGTGTCCACCGCCGCGCGAAGCGCCGCGCGATCGTCGAGGATGAGCGCGTGCGTCAGCGCGACGTGCTGCTCGCACACAGGAGCCACGCTCCATCCATTGCGCTCTGCGTGGTGCGTCGCTTCGACGAGCGCTGCTCGGTTCGACCGGTGTACGAACGCCTCCGCCAGATGTTCGGATTGCGACGGGTCGAAGAGCGCCATGCATGCCCACGAGTTCGCGCCGAGGTCTTTGCCAATCACGTCGATCGGCCGAAGCCATCTCGGCATCGTGTCCGGGGCCGCGCGTCGGACTGCCGCGTGGACGCGCGCGGGATCGACCCGATCCGTGAGCAGCTTCATCTCGTCGTCCCACCACGGGAACAGGCGCTTCGTCTCCTCGTCTGTGAGCTTGCCGTTCAGCCAGTGATCGAACAGCGTGTGGGGCGAGACTGTGAGCGCACAGAAGCCCGTTCGCTCGGTGTAGTCCTGATGGGTCCAGTCGAACGCGCCCTGCATGAGCGCGCGTAGAGCTGCGTCCCGCGTCGTCGCGCGTCGCAGCGCCAGTTGCCATTCGCCTGCGTGGTAACGCTCTTCTCTCGCGCGCATGATCCGGTGCGCGCTGCGCCACGAGTCGATCCGTCGCTGCACGTCGGCGTTCAGCCGTTCGCGAGCGGTTTCACCCTCGTGCGTCACGCTCGTGCGCCCTCCCGCTCTGCCGACATCTTGCAGCCAATTTGCATACGAACTCGCGGCGCTTCGCGCTCGATCAACGTCGGATCCACCGAGCGCGGCGTCTGCTCACGCGCGCGCGTCTGCGCAACCCCCTCGCTGTATACTCTCCGCCCCATGAGCCGCCCTCTGCTCTCGATCTCGCTCGTCTCGCTCGCCCTCGCTCACTGTTCGCCGCCGCCCGCGCCGACGCCCGACGCTGCTGCGGACGCAGTTGCGCTCGATGCGAGCGCTGAAGCGGGACCAGACGACGACGTGCTCACTGGAGACGCCGCTGTAGACGCGCGGGACGCTGCGCCGTTCGTGCGGTATCCCGGCGTGGACGATCGCTGTCCGGGCGCTGCGCACTGCCCGATGGGCGGAGACGGAGTGCTCTACGTCGGCGTCGCGCGGGGGCTGATCAACCCGACGTTCGTCGACCGCGAGTGGACGGACACCAACGGCAACAACCTGTACGAGCCGGGCGAGCCGTTCGTCGACACCAACGCGAACGGGGAGTTCGACGGAACGTGGATCGCCGGGTTTTCTTCAGGCAGACCCGCGACGGGATCACACGACGACCTCGAGGTGAGGGCGATGGCGTTTCGCTCGGGGACGTGACGGTCGCGGTGGTCTCGCTTGATATCGTGGGTCTCTTTCGCGACGACATGGAGCGCATCCGCGGCCACGCGCTGCTGCAGGGCATGAACATCGACCACGTGGTGGTGAGCTCGACGCACTTGCACGAGGGCGTGGACACCGTGGGCTTGTGGGGACGAAGCGCGGTCGAAACCGGGGTGAATCGTCGGTATCAGCAGCTGGTGATCGATCGCGCGGCGCAGGCGGTGCGCGACGCGGTGACCGACGCGATGCGGCCGCAGGCGAGGGCGCTGATGCGTGTGGCGCAGGTGCTGACGGTGAACTCGATGCAGGACCCGCGGCCGTACGTCTCGGACACGAGGGATCCGACGATTCTGGATCCGACGCTGATGCTGGTGCAGTTCGTCCGCGAGAGCGCTCCGAGCGACACGATCGGGACGTGGGTGAACTGGTCGGCGCACCCGGAGTACACGGGCTCGCGCAACAATTTGCTGACCGCGGACTACGTTCACACGCTGCGGGACGTGATCGAGAACGGCGACGCGATGTCAGCGGTCGCGGGCATCGGCGGGACGACGGTGTTCGTCAACGGCGCCCTCGGGGGACAAGTTGGACCGGGCCAGGCCGCGCCGCTCGATCGCATGGGAACGCCCGTTCGTGACGCGGGTCTCGCCAAGGCCGAGGCGTGCGGTCGCAACGTCGCGGTGCTGGGCTTGAACGAGCTGCGCACGGTGGCGAGCGGCGCGAACAACGGGCTCGTGACGGGGCCGACGTCGGTGAGCTACCGCAGCGCGAAGATGTTCGCGAGGGTGTCGAACCGGCTGTATTGGCTGGGATTTCAGTTTCGGATCTTGGCGAGGGAGCTGACCAACTTCAATCGCGCGCAGGGGCCGTCGGCGAACAACGTTCCGTGGGTCGAGTCGCGCACGACGTACTTGCAGGTGGGGCCCGTGGCGACGATCACGGCGCCGGGCGAGCTGCACCCCGAGCTGTGGGTCGGAGCGCAGGACATGCGGTGGTCGTTCAACCTGCCGCGCGTGACCGAGATGGACAATCCCCCGGACTTCATGCGCGCGCCTCCGCCGCCGTATTTGCGGGACTTGATGCTGGCGAACCCTGGCGTGCGCTACGCGTTCGTCAGCGGCCTCTCGCAAGACTTTCTCGGCTACATCGTCGCCGACTGGAACTACGTCCTGCACCCCACGAGCCCGTACACGCAAGAGGCCACCGGCGATCACTACGAAGAGACCAACTCGATCGGCCCCGACAGCCAGGAGCACTTGTTCGGCCCGATGATGGACCTCGCGCGGCAGGGCGCGGTTCTCTCCGGCGATGGCGGCGTCGAAGCGGGTGTCAGCGACGCGAGCGCGAGCGCTGACAGCGGAGGGCGCGACTGATGTCCTTCGCGCCAGGGCAGCGCGTCTCACACAAGACCTTCGGCGAAGGAACGGTCCTGCGTACGCAGCCCGGCGGCGCCAACGCGAAGGTCACCGTGTCCTTCGACGCGAGCGGCGAGCGCGCCGTGCTCGCGTCGTTTCTCGCGGCGGTCCTCGCGATGGATGGGCCCGCTACCGCTCCTGCGGTCGCATCGAGCGACGCCCGCGAGGGCGACGGCGTCCTGTTGCTGTATCGACACAAGCGCGCGGCCCCCATCGGGCACAGCGTTCATCGCCTGCACGACGCGTCGGTGCTCGCGCTCTTTCGTCGGCTGTTCGCGCAGACGCGCGCCGCGTTCGAGAAGGGTGGCGAAGATGCGGTGCACAAGCTCGTTCGAGCAGAGCTCGGCGCGGCTCCGTACGGCTTCGTGACGGTGTTCACCGCTGCGTGCCAGCGTCCGTTCGCGTTGCCGGAGACCGACGACGCGCTCTACCGCGCGCTGCTGCGGGATCTCTATGTCGAGTGCGCTCCGCCTTCACGAACAGAGTTCATTCGCATGAGCGAGGGCGCGCTCTGCGTCCGCACCGACGACGACGAGGTCGACCTCGCGTACGCGCTCGTCCCCGAGGCGCTCGTGCGCGAGGACCCCGCGCGGTGGGCGTGGTGGTCCTTCGCGCACGAGCGATTGCCCGCCGTCGCGGGCGCAGGCGGGTGGCGACCGTCGCTCGACGTGCGCGTGCGTCCGTTGCCTGGCCTGCGCGACGAGCTTGCGCTCGGCGTGGGACGTACGTGGGTCGTCCTGCTCACGAGCTACGACAGCGACACCTTCGGGTTTCCGGGGACGTTTGTGCTCGAAGGCGTGCGCATGCCCGACCTCGGCCGCGCGCTGCGCGAAGCACGACCAGCGCCGACGGCGACGGGCCGTCGCTGGCCCTACGAGCTGCGGCTGCTGCGCGCGATGGTCGCGCCTGATGAAGCGCACATCGGGCCTGCGATGCAGCGGTGCGCAGAGTTTCCTGTGCACAGACTTGGGGGATCCAGCGGGCGGCTCGGCGAAGACGCGAACCACCAGGACGCGTTCGACGCGTTCGTCGAAGCCGTCGAAGGGCAGATCGAGCCGCTGCCACGGGCGCGCTCGAAGTGGGCGTTCGCCCGCGCCGCGACGCCCGAGCAGCGCGAAGCCCGCGGCGACGCGGCGGTGGTCGACGTGGGAGCGCACCACGCTGCGTTGTCTACCGCGGGGTCGCATCGGTACTTCGATCAGTGGATCGTGTTCGACGACTGCTGGGCGAGCGCCAACCCTGCGCTCGCCGAAGGGCTGCTGGTCTTCGCGACCTCGTGGGACCCGCGCACGGTCGAGGGCTCGTGACGAAGCGCGACGCCATCGAGTTGACCGAAGCGATGTTTCGTCGACTGTGACGGTCGCGGCTCGAAACTGAGACGACGGAATACTTCTTCTGTCGACTGCGACGTCGGCGCCGTGTTCGTCACAAATTGCTGCTCGCGTCGCGGGCTGTTGTAAGGGCCGAAGGCTGCAAGGAGGCCCTCGTGTCCCTCTATCAACTCGACTGGTCCGAAGAGCCCGAAGCGCTGCCCGATCTCGCATGGGATTGGAGCGCAGCCACCGCGGCGACCGCGGCGATCACTGTCTTCGCAGTGGATGGAGCGACCGGAGCGTCCTCGCGACGCGCGCTCTCTCGCGTGGCCGACCGCCGCGCTGCGATCGTGCGTCGGCGCCGCGCGAAGGGCGAGCGCGCCGTGAGCCATCGGCTCTCGACCGAGCGCGTAGACCATACGTGCGTCGCGGCGAGGCCCCCTCCGTGAGCGGAGCTCCGCGCTGCGCTGCGAAGCCCGCGCGTGTTGATTGGACGTAGCAGAGCAAAACCACTACACCGACGATCGCATTACCGATGGCACCTAGAGACGACGAGAGCGCTACGCGCACGAAGCTTCTGCCGCTGCTTCCGCTGCGGGACATCATTGTGTTTCCGCACATGGTGGTGCCGCTGTTCGTGGGGCGAGAGAAGAGCATCGCTGCGATCGATGCCGCGCTCGCGAAGGATCGCGAGCTGTTTCTCTCGGCCCAGAAGAAGGCCAAGCAGACCGAGCCGACGCCGGACGAAGTGTTCGACGTGGGGACCATCGGGACCATCCATCGCTATCACAAGCTCCCGGACGGCACGGTGAAGGTGCTGGTCGAGGGCCTACGCCGCGCGAAGATCCGTCGCTTTCAAGAGGCGGACAAAGTGTTCACCGTCGAGGTCGAGCCCATCGTCGAGCCGCAGCGCGACTCGCTCGAGGTCGAGGCGCTGATGCGCTCGGTGCAGTCGACCTTCGAGGTGTACGTGAAGCTCAACAAGCGGGTTCCACCCGAGATGTTGATGACCGTGCAGACCATCGAGCAGCCAGGAGCCCTGGCGGACACGGTGGTCGTGCACCTCGGCAGCATCAAGCTGGCCGATCGTCAGGCGCTCTTGGAGCTCAGCGATCCCATCGCGCGGCTCGAGCGTCTGCACGAGGTCATGCAGAACGAGATCGAGATCCTGCAGGTAGAGAAGAAGATCCGCTCTCGCGTGAAGCGCCAGATGGAGCGCACGCAGAAGGAGTACTACCTGAACGAGCAGATGCAGGCGATCCAGAAGGAGCTCGGCGAGCGCGACGAGTTCAAGAGCGAGATGCAAGAGCTCGAGGATCGACTGCGCACGATCAAGGGCCTCTCGAAAGAGGCCCAAGAGCGCGTGAAGAAAGAGCTGCGCAAGCTCAAGATGATGGCGCCGATGAGCGCCGAAGCCACGGTGGTGCGCAACTACGTCGACTGGATCGTGACGCTCCCGTGGGGCGACAAGACCGAGGACCGACGCGACATCACCGAGGCGACCAGCATCCTCGACGAGGACCACTACGGCCTGAAGAAAGTGAAGGAGCGCATCCTCGAGCACCTCGCGGTGCAGGCGCTCTCGAACCGCATTCGCGGCCCGGTGCTCTGCCTCGTCGGCCCGCCCGGCGTCGGCAAGACCTCGCTCGCTCGATCGATCGCGCGCTGCACGGGACGCAAGTTCGTCCGCGTGGCGCTCGGCGGCGTGCGCGACGAGGCCGAGATCCGAGGCCATCGACGCACGTACATCGGCGCGATGCCGGGCAAGATCGTGCAGTCGCTCAAGAAGGCGGGCTCGTCGAACCCCGTGTTTCTCTTGGACGAGATCGACAAGATGAGCGTGGATTTTCGCGGTGATCCCGCGAGCGCCCTGCTCGAGGTCTTGGACCCCGAGCAGAACAACACGTTCAGCGACCACTACCTCGACCTCGACTACGACCTGTCGGACGTGATGTTCGTGACGACTGCGAACACGCTCTCGGGCATCCCGATCCCGCTGCAGGACCGTATGGAGATCATCGAGCTCGCTGGGTACACGGAGTTCGAGAAGCTCAACATCGCGGTGAAGTACCTGGTTCCGCGGCAGCTGCACGAAGCGGGTCTAGACGGGGTGAACGTGTCGATCAGCGAGAGCGCGGTGCGCGCGGCGATCAACCACTACACGCGCGAGGCGGGCGTGCGAAACCTCGAGCGCGAGCTCGGCTCGATCGCCCGCAAAATTGCTCGCGAAGTGCTCGCCAACGGCAAGGATCGCCCCTACGCGGTGGAGGCGAAGGACGTTCCGAAGTACCTCGGCGTTCCGCACTACGAAGTGGGCAAGCGCGAAGAGCGTGACGAAGTGGGGCTCACCATGGGCCTCGCCGTCACGAGCGTCGGCGGAGACCTCTTGCCGACGGAGGTCGCCGTGCTTCCGGGCAAGGGCAACCTCCAGATCACCGGCAAGCTCGGCGACGTTATGAAAGAGAGCGTCCAAGCCGCGATGAGCTACGTGCGTTCGCGCGCGAAGCTCTTGGGCCTGGACGACGCGTTCTACGAGAAGCTCGACCTGCACGTGCACTTCCCCGAAGCCGCAGTGCCCAAGGACGGACCGAGCGCCGGCGTGACCGTCGCGACCTCGCTGGTCAGCGCGCTCATGAAGGTGCCGGTCCGCCGCGACGTAGCGATGACCGGTGAAATCACGCTGCGGGGCAGGGTGCTCGCCATCGGCGGGCTCAAAGAGAAGCTGCTCGCCGCGCACCGCGGAGGCATTCACACGGTGCTGATCCCCAAGGAGAACCGAAAGGACCTCCGCGAGGTTCCGCGCCGCGTGCTGCAGGCGATGCGCATCGTCATGGTGGATCACGTCGACGACGCGATCCGCGAGGCCCTCGCCGCCGCGTTGCCCAACGCGAACGAGTGGCTCGAGAAGCGACCGCGCCCCGCGGAGTACCGCGAAGGCACGCTCGTCGAAGCAGAGTCCGCTAGCGCATCCCCGACCGCGATCACTGCGACGATCGCGCCGGGGGTGTGACAAGCGGCATCTGTGTGTTAGACAGCGCTGCATCTACCGGGCGGGTAGCTCAGCGGTAGAGCGGCGCCTTTACACGGCGTTGGTCGCAGGTTCGATCCCTGTCCCGCCCACAACACAAAGCCACGGGGGGCCGTGACTCTCTCACCGCGCGCACTGCGAAGCGCACGGTGAGAGAGTCGCGTCGTCGCTTCGGTTGGCTTCGGGCCGTGGCGCGCGTCGCGCAACGCACCCTCGTGACGTCGCTCGTCGTGGGTGCGTTGTTCGCGCTCGTCGTCGCGCTGAGTCACCGCGTGCATGTACGCGCGCTCGGCGTCCGCTGGTTTGTGCTGATTCGCTATGTTCCGCTCGTTTGTGTGAGCCGGGCGATGATCTTCTTGCCGCTGCTGCGCCGCGGGATGTTCGCGCCGCGCGCCGAGCGATGACGCACAGCCCGTGGGGGAGCCATCGCCGGTCGACGTTGCGCTCATGCGAGGGGCATCCAGCGACAGTCGTGCTGACGGCGCGGGTTCGCGACGGGAGCGCTCTCAGCGCGCGTCGAGCGTCTCGAGCCAACGGCGAACGTCGGACTCTTCGGGCTCGTATAGGTACGGCGCGCGATCGCGGAGGTTGATCACGTACTCGCGCGGGCATCCGCTGGTCGCGCGCGGCGAAAACGTGCGCTCGCTCGCCACTCGCCCAGCGCGCAGATCGCGCACGACGAACGTGCGCTGGACGGCGAGCTTTCGTCGCCCGTAGCACCAGCCCACCTGCGTTTGGTTGCGCGTCTCGCTCACGTACAAGCGCGGCAGCGTGCTCGCGCCGGAGCGCCGCTCGAACTGGCCCGTCGCGCTTCGAATGAGCACGCCGTCGAGCGTCGCGTCGGGAGCGGCGGGCTGCTCGAGCGCGGCGAGGATCCACTGCGTCGCGTTGATGTCGAGGCGCGCGTCGATCGAGGCGCCGTCCATCGTGACCGGCACGGTGATCGCGTTCCAATCGGCGGGCGAGGGGCGCGGCGTCGAGAAGAACCGCGCGCGCAGGTCGATGTTGGCGCGACCCACGCCGAAGGAATCCAGCGCGACCGGCGCTCCTCCGACGGCAAGCGAGCGAGTGCCCGGCGCGGCGACCAGGAGCGCTCCGGCGTCGGATTGCTCGAGGACCGCGAACTGCCCCGCGGGCGGGATGCGCCGCATCACTGAGTCGGGGTAAGGCAGCGGGATGCACCGACGCGTGCGCTTGCGCGGCCACCGCGGTGTGAACTCGAAGCACATCGGGCTCGAGAGCGGCTGGCGAAGCCACCGCCACTGGTAGTCCCAGCGCGACGCGCCGTTTTCGATCTGCGTTCCGCCAGGGCTCAGCAGGTCGTCGTGCACGTGCGTCCCGCTCGGTCCGCGAAGCTCGAACACGATGTGCATCGAGTCGACCGAGAGCACCGCGGCGCTGTACTGGGCGGGGTCGTCCGTGCACGCGCTGACGGCGATCGCTGCCATCGCGAGCGCGAGTGAAGCTCCGTTCATCGCCGCTGAGATAGCTCTGGCGGCGCGGCATCTCAATCGCACCGATGAGAACGCAGTTCGCAGCAATGCGAACAGCGCGCACTCGGCCAGCGCAGTGGTCGCGTTGAACGCCTGCGACGACGTGCAGCGCGCTGTGGTTGGACTTCGAGCGAACGCGCTGGCGCTTGCACGTCGCGCCGGTGCGCTGCGACGCTCCGTCGCCCTAGCGCTCATCCCTCGGCGCGGCCGAAGCCGTCGATCGCTTTCGAGAGCATCGACTTGGCCAGCCCAAGGGTGATGTCAGCGCGCTCGAACGCCACGCACACGACCAGGTCCGGCGCGTTGCGCACCGGTCGCAAGAGCTTGAACCAAGTGGAGAACGACAGGACGATCTCCTCCATCGCGCCGCGCGTGTCCGCGTCGAGCGCCATGTCGTAGACCGAGCGCACGATCGACGCGACGCGGTCGGGCGACACCGAAGGAGCGGGTTTGCCGTCGGTGGTTCGCTTCGACACGACCTGCCGCTGCCCAACGTCCACGAGCTCGGCCATGGTCGCGCCAGGGATCTTCAGCACCTCCGCGAGCAGCGCGTCGCGCTCTCCTCGCAGCAGCGCGGGAAACTGCCACGAGCCTTGCGAGGTCGCGCTCGCCGACGGAGCGACGGAGTCGCGGTGAGAGCCCTGCGCTCGCTCGTCCTGCAGCCGCGCAGCTTCGAAGAGCAGAAAGTCGACGCGGTCGTGGATCGTGCGCTCTGGGTGTGCGGGCGCGGGCTCGAAGACGACGTCGGTCGCCTCCCACGCGAGCAGGGTGAGGGCAGCGTCGCGGGGCGAGAGCGCGCGGTGCTCGGCGTGCACGATCTCACCCGCGCGCATGACGATGGAGCCCACGGCTCGCCCGCGTCGCACGCGCAGCGCGCAGGTGCGCTGCTCGCCAGCGAGGACCTGGATCATCGTCGGAAGCGCGACGCCGCTCAGCGATCCCCGTGCGGCCTTGAGCACGTCGTCCCGCAGAAAGCTCAGGATCGCGCGGCGGCCATCGTCTTGCGGATGGGCTTCGGTCGATTGTGTCGCGTGCGCCTGTTGCGCATCACCGAGGACGAGCAGCGCGGTCGACGGATAGAGCCGGGCGACTTCGGCGAGCTCGGGCAGCGGTGCGCCTTCGCGGGGTGCGCGTGCGATCACCGCGCTCGCGCGGCGGCGTTCGAGCGCGCGGAGCAGCTCGCGCGCAGAGCGCACGGGTTCGAACTCGACCGCGGGCAGCTCGCGAGCGAACGATTCAGCGAGCTCGACAGAGTCTCTCTCGGACGAACCAAGGATCAGCGCGAGGGGAGGCGTCATGGCTCACGAGTCCAGTCGGTTGACGGTGGGCGCTTGTACAAAATGCATACTGCCAGCGCGCGTCGCGAGTGTCCTGCGTTCTGTGGGCGTGCTCGAGAACGGTCGTTATGAGCGAGCGGCGCGCCCATTTGCAGCGCTCTGCTCGGTTCGAGCGCGTGCGTCGCTGAGCCTGCGTGCGGATCATCGCGCGCGCGACGCGAGCTCGATCCGCGAGAACTCTTTCGGCGTGAGGCCGGTGACGCGCTTGAAGTGTCGCTGGAAGTGGCTCTGATCGAAGAAGCCGCAGCGGGCAGAGGCGTCCGCTGCCGAGACGCCTGACGCGAGCAGCGTCTGCGCGTGCTCGACGCGACGCTCGAGCAAGAACGCGCGAGGCGGCAGCCCAAACTCTGCACGAAACAAGCGCACCAGCGTCACGGGGTGCACGCCGGCGACCGTCGCGAGCTCTTGCAGCGAGTGCGTCGTCGCGAGCTGCGACTCGATCATGCGGCGCACGCGAAGGACGTCGGCGCGCGTGCCGGTGCGCCCGAGGGCCTCTCGCTCGCCCGCGTGTTGCGCGAGGGCGCCGAGCAGTTCGACCAGCGCCGCCTCCCGGTCCTCTGCCTCGCGCACGGCGAGAAAGCGCTCCATCGTCGCTGCGTGCTCGACCTGCGTCAGGGCGAAGAGCGCTGCGACCCGACCGACCGACAGGCGTTCGATCAACGACGGACGCACGTCCAGCACGACCATCGCCGACGGCGACTCGACCTCGACCGTGCGAAAGAACGCGCCTGGCCGCTTCAATCGCAGCCCGCCGCCGCACGTCCGTCGCTCGATCCCGCCGAGTCGCCACACCGACGCGCCGTCGCGCACCGCGGTGATCGTGTAGGCCTTCACTTCGCCGCTCCAGCGTCGAAGCGACCGCGGAAGCTCCGTCCAGCGAAGGCCGTCTGCGAGCATCAGGGTCGAGTCGGTCGAGGGGGGAACGGAGGGCGACATCGCAGGCGCGGCATGTACGTCGTACGGCTCCGAGCGGTTGGCAACTGCGGATCGCAGCGGCGCGCGTGCGCGCGTCGATTCGGTTTAGATCGTCCAATCCCAACCCTCGGCGGGGACGCTACCGATCGCTCACAAGGACGATCATCCATGCCATCTCCAGACAGCGATTTCTTTGTGTTCGGGGCGACCAGCGAGCTCGTTCAGCGGCTCTTCGTCGCCGAGCGCGCGTGGTTCGAGCAGAACGTGCGACGGCTGATCCTCGTGCAGCGCGGGACGAAGATCAGCGACGCGTACGCGGGGTTCGACCGCGTCGTGGTCGAGGCCGACGTCGCCGACAGCGCGGCGTTTCGTCGCGCGCTCGACGAGCTCGTGGCAGCTCACGTGACGCCCGGTCGCAGCACCCACGTGCTGCCGACCTACGGCCGCTTCTCGTGGAACTACGCGGAGCGCTCGCCCCGCTTCGCGTTCACCGACGACGGCTTGCAGATCAACTTGAACTGCCGATTGCAGATCATCGAGGCGTTCAGGCCCTTCGCCGCGCACACGCGGTTTCACCTGCTCGGCTCGCTGTTCTCGTGCTTTCCGTACACCGGGGACTACGCGCTCGGAATGTGGTTCATCAACCAACTCCCAGCCCAACCCGCGTACCGAGACCTCGACTTGCGCGTGTACAACCTCGGGGGAATGAAGACCCGCTTCTGGCGCCACGACGGACCGGGCGGCGACAATCCGATGGTGCACCGCGAGATCCCGACCGCGGCCCTGATCCGCGCGATGGCGAGCGATCGACGCGGCGTCACGACGTTCTATCCGACCGCCGCGTCGCGGATCGCGTGCTGGCTCGGCCGCCGCGGCGTGCGCGTGCTCTGAGCGCGCCGACCCGATCGGGCAACGGCGCAGCGGGGGGGCGCGGCGGTTGACACCGCGGCGACGAACGCTCGTTCCGTCGATGAAACGGGCTCGAGGTTCTCTCTCGGCTGTCGCGGCGCTCTCGAGGAGCTGCGACGCACCGAGGACAACACCCATGACTCTCAATCGATTCGCAACGACACGCGCGCCGCTGGCGGTCTTCATCGCAGGCGTCGCCAGCTCGATGCTCGCCGCGTGCAACGCTCCCGTGGTCGGCCCTGACGCAGCAGACAGCGCGGCTCCCGATGTCGCGATGGACGTGGCTCCTGACGTCGCGATGGACGTCGCGACGGACGTCTCCAACGACCTGGGCGCGGATGGTCCTCTCGCGACGGATGTCCCGCGAACGGACGCGACAGACGACGCCCTCGTCGCGGATGCCGCGCAGGACGCTGCGCTGGCGGCGTTCACTGTGCAGATCCTCCACGCGTCCGACCAGGAGGCGGGGCTCGGCGCCATTGACGATGCGCCGCGGTTTTCGGCGGTGCTTCGCGCGCTCGAAGGCGCGATGCCCCGACGAACGCTCAAGCTCACCAACGGGGACCTCTGGCTGCCAGGCGTGTTCTACAACGCGGGCGGCGACCCGGCGCTGAGCGGCGTCTCGCAGATCGTGCAGCCGGGTCCCGGGCGCGCGGACATCGCGATGCTCAACGAGATGGGCTGGGACGCAGCGAGCTTCGGAAACCACGAGTTCGACAACGGCCCGCGCGAGATCGCGAACATTCTCTTTCCCACCATGACGAGCGGCGCCGACGCGGGCGTGCTCTGGCCGGGCGCGCGCTTCGTCTACCTCAGCTCGAACCTGGATTTCTCGGGCAACAGCGACCTGCGCGGCCGCGTGTTCGCCAACGACACGTTGATCGATCGCGCGAGCACGACGCACCACGGCCGCATCACTGGCAGCGTGATCTTCACGGTCGACGGCCATCGCGTCGGAGTGGTCGGCGCGACGACCCCGTTGCTGCCGCAGATCTCGCGACCCGAGTCCGTCGTCACTCGACCGGCCAGCGCGACGGACTACGCCATGCTCGCTTCGATCATCCAGTCGCGCGTCGACGCGATCACGACGGCGGGCGTCGACAAGGTCATCGTGATGGCGCACATGCAACAGTTCGACGTCGAAGTCGACCAGCTCGCTCCTCGCCTGCGCGACGTCGACGTGATCCTCGCTGGCGGAAACCACTCGGTGTGGGCTGACAGCGACGACCCGCTGCGCGCCGGCGACACGCGCGCCAACGAGTATCCGCTCTGGCGCAGCAACGCTGGCGGCGAGCCCGTCGCCATCTTGAATACTGGTGCAAACTATCGCTACGTCGGCCGGTTCATGGCCCGCTTCGATGCGAGGGGCGTGTTGATCCGCGCCGGCCACGACAGCAGCACGTCCGGCTCGTACGCCACCGACGACGCGGGCGTGGCGCGCCTGGGCGCGATGGCTCTGGTCGACCCAGAGGTCCGCGCGATCGCTGAGGCGGTGCGCGCGGTCATCAACAGCAAAGACGGCGTGATCCTCGGTCGAACGAGCGTGTATTTGAACGGCCTCCGCGGCGCGGTTCGCACCGAAGAGACCAACTTCGGAGACCTCTCTGCGGACGCCAACCTCTGGGCCGCG
Source organism: Myxococcales bacterium (assembly GCA_013298625.1). GTDB lineage: Bacteria > Myxococcota_A > Polyangia > Polyangiales. The sequence continues at coordinate 8,683 of JAAFIF010000110.1, read as the reverse complement.
CGCGAGGGTGTGGTTGGCCGCTCGGACGCCACCGTCGTCGTGTCTCTCAAGAACGGCGGAGGCATCCGCGACAGCATCGGCACCATCGGCGCAGGCGCAACGCCCACCTACGAGCCGCCCGCCGCCAACCCTGCCGCAGGCAAGCTCGCTGGCGAGGTGTCGCAGCTCGACGTGGAGAACAGCTTGCGCTTCAACAACGCCCTCTCGATCGTCACGGTCAGCGCGGCGCAGCTGCAGATCATCTTCGAGCACGCGTTCTCGGGCGTGGCCATGGGCGCGACGCCGGGCGGGTTTCCGCAGATCGGCGGCGTTCGCGTCGAGTACGATCCCGCTCGGACGGCTCAAGTGCTGCGCGCAGATCCGGCGATGCCGCTCGTCGCGACGGCGGGCGCTCGGGTTCGCTATCTCTCGGTGCAGCTCGGCGGCGCGATGGAGGACGTCATCGTTCGCGACGGCGCGCTCGTCGGCGACGCGAATCGACAGATTCGACTCGTCACGCTGAGCTTCATCACGGGCTCGACCACAGAGGTGAGCAACCTGGGCGGCGACGGCTATCCCTTTCCTCGGTTCGCGCGCGAGAACGCGGCGTTCTACAACCGCGTCGAGCTCGACGCGACGCCCGCCGTCAACGACGGCTTCAGCGACGTGGGACGCGAGCAGTGGGCGCTTGCCGAGTATTTTCGGCGCTTTCACCCGCGCGCGGCCGGCGATGCCGGCGCGCCCTTCTCGATGCCCGACACTCCCGCGGCGATGGACTCGAGAATTCGACGGCTCTGAGCGCTGCGGGCTGCGACCCGCCGTCGCCCTAGCGCTTCACAGCGCGAGGCACGTGCGAGGCGCGAGCTGAACGACCTTCTGCTGCCCGCCGATCGTGAGAAACGCGAGCCCGGTGTCGTCCGAGTCGAGCGAGGTCTCAGCGTCGACGAACTCGAACGTCGCGTCCGTCGTGCTCGCGCCGCTTGGGACTTGGATCGTGATCGTTCCGCTCTCGGGAAAGCAGTCGGCCAACAGGTGTCGCGAGAGGTTCTGCGAGCGCAGCGCGAGCGAGCGTCCAGCGAGCGTCGCGGCCCCGTTGATGTTCATCGTGACGATGGTGTTGAACCGCGAGGCGCTCACGCGCATCGAGCCGTCGACGCGCACCGGCGTCGCGCCGTTCTGCGTGATCGAGAAGTCGCCGAACGTCCCTTCGAGCGTCGCGCCGTCGATGAAGCGCACGGTGACCGAGCCGTTGACCGTGGGCGCGTTGGTGATCGCAAAATTGCGAAACGCCAGGCCCAGCGTGGTCGTGCCCATGGACTCCATCGAGCGCACCGTGAGCCCGCCCGATACGCGCGTCGACGCCTCGGGCAGCGCGCATCCGCCCGGCGCGAAGTCCAAGCTCAGCTCGCCGGTCATCGTGTTGGAGCTCACCGTCGCGCACCCGCCGAACGCCTGCCGAAACCCCGTCTCGAGGATCGGCAGCGTGACCGAGGGGACCGATCCCGGCTCGCGTCCGGCCATGAAGCCAATGCCCACGCCGGTCACTTCGAGCCCGAGCAAGAGCTGATCGACCTGCGCTGCTGCGGCGACGTACGTGGGGTCCGTGGTGGGCGCGGGCCGCGCGCAGCTCGTGAGCGCGATCGACGTCGTGATGAGCGCGACGAGCGCGCGAGCTGGAGTGATCGATGACATCGTCGAGAACGCACCAGTATTCATCGCGCCCGTCAATCCGTGGTTCGCTCGCAACGCTGGTGCGTTGCATCCGTGCCACCAAACGATCAACGCAGTGAGTGCTGCGTTCTGTCCCCTGTCCGCGGTGGGTGATCGATCGCCCAGTGCGGCCGAGAAGCATCCCGCTGCGCGGGTGTTCGAGGCGCGCGTTCGGTGACTCGCTGTGCGAATTCGCTGCGATTCGAGCGATGGTCGTACGTCGGCAGGCGGTTTGCAGACGACCCTTGTATGGGACACATCTCGCTCCGTTCGGTGGTCAACGCGGTCAGCGTGCTCTCGCTCGCCGCGCTCTCTGCGTGCGCCGACGGAGAGGTGGGCGGCTGGCAAGACACTGGCCCCAGCGCCGAGAACATCATCAACGGCGCCGCGTACGACGGAGACCCGGCGACGCTGTACCTGATGACCGGCGGGCGGTTCATGTGCACCGGCTCGCTGATCGCGCCGCGTGTGGTGCTCACCGCGAGGCACTGCATCGAGAGCGACGGCGCGCGCACTCCCGCCAGCCAATTGTCCGTCGGAACGGGCCCCAACGCCGACGGTTCCACGGTCTACGCCCGTGTCACTGAGGTGCGCACGACCAGCGGAGACATGTTCGACGGCAACGACATCGCTGTTCTCGTCCTCGATCGCGCGGGCGAGCTCACGCCGTACCCGTGGTCGCGCACCGCGCCGACCGTGGGCGAGTCCGTCGTGGGCATCGGCTACGGACAGACCGACGGCAGTCGTCGTGGCCTTCCCGCGGGTCGCAAGTTTCGCGGGACCGGAACGATCGGTCGCGTGGTCGGCAAAGAGCTCACCACCGCCCGTCCGTTGCCCTGCTACGGCGACTCTGGGGGGCCGATGTTCAACCGCGCGGGCCGCGTGATCGGCGTGGTCTCGCGCGGCACCGCGAGCACCTGCGAGGGCGGCGTGGGCGTGTACACCCGCACCGACGCGCACACGGCGTTGATCGACGCCGCGATCGCGTCCGTCGGCGGCGGCGCGATGGAGCCCCCCGCAGAGCCCCCCGCAGAACCACCGCCTGGCGCGGAGCCGCCTGCCGAGCCCCCTGCGGAGCCGCCGCCGGGCGCAGAGCCTCCCGCCGAGCCGCCGGCCGAACCGCCGCCTGCTGAAGAGCCTCCCGCTGGCGCGATCGACATTTGCGCGCGGCCGTACACCGGGACGATCGACGTGGGCGCGACGATGACGTTCGCGTGTTCGATTCCTGCCAATCGTGACGTCACGCTGGTGACCGGCGCGCCGCAAGAGATCCTCACCGAGCTCACGGTGGACGGCGTCACGTACGGCGCGCGCTTCGAGCCGGACGCCGAGTACATCTTTCGTCGTCGCGCGGTGAACACCCCGTTCACCGTTCGTGTCCGCGGCAGCAACCGCTATCGCCCGATGCCCATCTTCGTCGAGCTGCTCGTTCGCTGACCGTCCGCGAGAACATCTGGCGCGCCGCGCTGTCAGTGCGCCATCGTGTCGCTCATCGTGCGCGTTTCGTTGGTGTTCGGTTCGCTCGTCGTGTTGCTCGCGCCTGGGGTCGCGCGCGCGCAGTCTGCCCGCTTCGACGGCGGCGCTCTCGCGATGGACGCTTCGGCGACGGTCGTCGATGGCCGTGCCGACGCTACGCAGGACGCGCCGCGCGCGCCGAGCGAGTGCACGCCAGGGGACGGACGCGTCGCTGTTCGCATCGGCGTGACGGCCGAGAGCCACTGTCGAGACGGGTTCAGCTCGTGCACGAACATCGTCTCGGTGCGCGTCGACAACTGCAGCGCGTTGCCCGTGGCCCTCTACGCGCTCTCGGCGCGCACCGCTGATGCCCGCGGAACCAACTGGGAATTCGCCCCGCGCTGGGTCGGTCCCGCGAGCTCGCACACCGTCGATCGCGACTACCTCTCGGACCGGGACGAGCAGCTCGAGCTCGACGCGCGCGTCGTCGACGAGCGCGGCGCCGTGGTGGTGACGAGCCACGCGAGCGCGTCCATCCGCAACGTCGCCCGCGCCCGCGCGATCTCCGAGTGTTCATCGTGCAGCGGCGTGTGGGGACGGTGGGGCATGCTCGGCCGCGAGGGCTGCAACTGCCGCACGCGCGACGCGGGCAGCGCCTGTGAGGACGGCGCGGACTGCGAGTCGCTGTGCGTCCCCACGGGGGTGCGCGTGGTGACGCCCGCGGTCGAGCCTCGCTGCGTGTGTCCCGCTGGCTGCCAGTGCTCGGGGCGAGCCCGCGCCAACCGGGCGCTGTGCGCGCCCGTCTGCTCTCCTGGTCGTCCCGCGATGGTCGTCCGCGTCGGGCGCTGCGCCGAGCGCAGGATGAACTTCGGCTGCCGCAGCTACATCCCCGAAGGCGCGCGCGCCGCAGGCCCCTACGTCGCGGGCGGCCACCGTGTGGCGAGCCGCTGCGCGGACTGACTCCGCTCGGTCAGAAGCGACGCAGCCGCACGGCCTCGACGGCGTGGTCTGCGCCCTTGTCGAGCACGAGCTGCGCGCGGTGCATGGTGGGGAGGATGTTCTCGACGAGGTTCTTCTCGTTGATCGACTTCCACACGCCGCGCGCGAACTTCGCGGCTTCGCGTTCGGACAGCTTGGCGTAGCGATGAAAATAGCTGCGCGGGTCCATGAGGGCCGTGCGGCGCAGCGCGAGAAAGCGCTCGAGGTACCAGCGGCGCAGCAGCTCGACCGGCGCGTGCACGTAGATGGACAAGTCGAAGAAGTCCGAGACGAACCAGCGCGGGCTTCGTGCCTTGGTGAGCGCGCGGGTCTGCAACACGTTGAGTCCTTCGATGATGACTACGTCCGGCTGCTCGATGCGCTGCGTCTCTTTGCTGAGCACGTCGTAGTGCAAGTGCGAGTACCGGGGCGCGTGCACGACCGGCTCTCCGCGCTTCAAGTCCATCAACAACTGCAAGAGCGCCTTCAAGTCGTAGCTCTCGGGAAACCCCTTGCGCGCCATGATCCCGCGCGCCTCGAGCGTGCGGTTGGGCAGCAAAAAACCGTCGGTCGTGACGAGCTCCACCTTCGGGTGCTCGGGCCACTGCGAGAGCAGGGCCTTGAGGACGCGCGCTGTGGTGCTCTTTCCGACGGCGACCGAGCCGGCGAGGCCGATGACGAAGGGCGCGCTCGTCGGCGTCGTCCCCAAGAACGTCTCGCGGCTGTGCTTGAGCGCACGCGCAGCAGAGACGCGGAGGTTGATGAGCCTCGCCATCGGCAGGTACACGTCGCGCACCTCGCGCTGCGAGACCGGCTCGTCGAGCGAGCGCAGCGACTCGAGCTGCCCCTCGTCGATCGAGATCCGGACGTTGTCGCGCAGCGCAGCCCACTGCTCGCGAGAGAAGCGGTCGTACGCGTCGTCCGTGGGCGCGTTGGAGCGGCGCTCGGTAACCATCGATTAGCGGCGGCGCTTATACAGCGGATTTCGCCGCGGGAAGCTCGCTTTCTCGCTCGCTCTTCGCCGACCCATCCCGCGCTGCGGCGCGTTAACGACCCGCTTACAACCCGCGCGATCTCTCGGGACGAAGGGGGATCTTTCCCTCGAGCGCAGCGTCGATCAGCGCCACGATGCGCGCGCGATCCCGCGGCAGCTCTCCGCCGAGCGGCAGGTAGTTGGACGCGTGGTTCGTGCGAAACACCGCGCGCGTCGGGCTCGCGTGGGCCACCATCGTCCGCAGCTCGCGCAGCAGCGCGGGCACCGCGGGGACCTGGAATCTTCCGCGCGCTTCGAGCTTCGCGAGCGGCGTCCCGGGCACCACGGTGACGGTGAGCGCCGAGAAGAACGCCGGGTCCATCTTCGTGACGAGCTCCGCCGTCGCGAGCGCGTGCTCTTCGCTGCGCTCCATCGCGATCCCGAGCAACGCGATCACGCTGAGCTCGACGCCCGCCTCTCTCGCGCGCCGCGCCGCTTCGATGTGCGCTGCTGCGTCGTCGCCCTTGGCCACGCGGTCGAGCGTCGGGTCGTCGCCGGACTCGGGGCCGATGTACAGCAACGAGAGCCCCGCCTCGCGCAGCGCGCGCAGCTCGTCGTCGCGCTTGGCCAAGACGTTGCGCGCCATCGCGTAGCACGACACCCGTCGCAGCCGCGGAAACAGCGCTCGCGCCCGTCCCAGCAACGCGAGCCAGTCTTCTGTCGGCATCACCAGCGCGTCTCCGTCGCCGACGAAGAGCTTCTCGACCCGATCGCCCGCGGCGCGCGCCGCGCCCTCGATGTCCTCGATCACCTCCGCGATGGGCCGCGCGCGAAAGGTCTTGTCCCGGTACATGTCGCAGTACGTGCAGCGGTTGTACGAGCAGCCGATGGTGCCCTGCACGATCAGCGCGTCCGCCTCGGACGGCGGGCGAAAGATCCTTCCTTCGTAGCGCATGCTCGCAACGAGGTAGCACCATCGGGCCTCCGTCCGCTCGCCTCGCGAGCCGCGATCAACGAGGGCTTTCGTCGAAGGGCGCGGATGCCGTCTACTCACGGCCCATGCACAACGGTTTGTTCGACGGCGAAGGGCCGCGCTCGTTTGCGAGGGCCGCCTGGCGCTTCGACCTGAAATTGCCCAAGGGAGCCGTCCGCGGCTGGCGCACCTTCGCCGAGCCGCTCATCGTCGGCGACGTGGTGGTGTGCGCCGCGCTCGACGGCGCGTACTACGGCCTCGACGCGAAGAAGGGCCGCGTGCTCTGGAGCATCGCTGCGTGCGCCGAGCCCCCGACGCGAGGCGGGCTGCTCGCACCCGTGCGCTGGGACGGCGGGCAGGGCGCGGGCGCGTTGCTCTTCACGGACGACGCTGTGCTGTGCGTCGATCCGACGAGCGGCGCGGTGGTGCGTCGGTACGCGCATCAGCCGGGTTCGGCGCCGCCTGCGATCGCGGGCTCGACGCTCTTGCTCGCGCAGCAACGGTCGTTGGTGGCGATGGACTTGAGCTCTGGCGAAGAGCGCGCGCGCGTCGCGCTTCGCGACGAGGTCATCGCGCCGATCGCGGTCGACGAGAAGGGCTCGATCGCGGTCGTGAAGTGCTTCGACGGGACGGTCAGCGCCATCGACCTCGCGCGCGGCAAAGTGACCTGGCACCGCAAGCACGCGAAGACCGGGAGATCTTCGCTCGCGTTCAACGCCGAGCGTGTGTTTTGTCCGGGCGGCGAGCGGTCGCTCTTTCTCGCGCTGGACCTCGGCTCTGGCGAGCTCGCGTGGTCGCGCATGTTCGACACGGCGTGCTACGGCGCCTCGGCGCTCGACCACTCGACGCTGCTCTGCTCGTCGTTTTACGGCAAGAAACGCACGCAAGTGCACGCGCTCGACGAGCGGACGGGCGAGCTTCGATGGAGCTTCGAGACCGACGGCTTCGCGGCCTCCGCCGAGTGCTCGATCGCGCGCGGCTCGTCGCGCGGCTACGCGGTGGCTGGGACGAGCGTGGTCGCCATCGACCTGGCATCGGGCGGCGAGGTCGCGCGCGGCGAGCTGAAGAGCAGCCGTTTCGCGACGATTCCCGTGATCGCGGGCGAGCTGTTGGTGGTCTCGACCGAGCACCACGTTCTGGCGTACCGCTGAGCGCCCGCGGTAACTTGCTCGGTTGCTCGGTTGTGTGGCATCGGGTTGACCGAGAAAGCCGATGAGTCGCACTGCGATCGCTGCCGTCTTCGTCGCTGTCGTTGGGGTGAGCGCGCCGCTGCTGGCGATCGACGCGGCCGTCCCTCCGCTGAGCGTGCAGCAGATGGTGGCGACGGGGTCGATGCCCAAAGGGGTGATCCGCTCGCCGGACGGACGGACGCTGTACGTCGCGAACTACGGGCAAATCGACAGGCGAAACCTGGGTGTGTACGACGCCAACACCCTCGCGTTGCAGCGCAACGTCGACGTTCCGGGGATCATCGTCGAGAGCGCGATCTCGCCCGATGGGCGGACGTTGTACGTCTCGAATTTTCGCCGCAACAGCGTGCAGTACCTGGATCTCGCGAGCGGGCGCGTCACGCGCGAGGTCAACACCGGTCGTCACCCGAAGATCCTCGTGGTGAGCCACGACGGCCGTCGCTTGTTCGCCGCCAACTGGGCCTCGCGCGACGTGTCCGAGATCGACGTCGCGACGGGCACGGTGACCCGCACGCTCGACGCCGGAGACAACCCGCGCGGGATGGCCATCTCCCGCAGCGGAAAGCTCTACATCGCCAACTCGACCAGCGACGACATCCACGTCTACGAGGGCGCCACCATGGCGCAGACGCACAGGCTCGCGCGCGTCTGCAGGATCCCTCGGCACATCACGCTCTCTCCGGACGACTCGCGGCTGTACATCTCGTGCCTCGGCGCCGCGGTGCTCGCGGTGATGAACACCAGCACCGAGCGCGTCGAGCGCAGGATTCGCACGGTCTCTGGGCCCAAGGCCAACGACGTCTCGCCGGACGGCCGCTACGTCGCGACGGCGGACTACAACGCCTCGGGCGTGACCGTGATCGACACGACCGACTGGAGCTCGCGCTCGATCGAAGTTCCGCTCATGAACCGCGCGAGCGGGATCGTCTTCGCCGCTTCGGGGCTGCGCGTGATCGTCACGGGGTGGTTCGACGATCACTTGTTCTCGGTGGGCGTCGCCGGGGCCGCGCCCGCGCTGAGCTTCGCGCGCCGCGACGTGCAGCGCACGCAGCGCCTCCGTCGCGAGTACGACTCGCGCTCGGGCGAGAGCATCTCGTCGACCGCGCGCGAGTGAGCGACGCGCTCAGCGCTCGCCGCTCGTCTCGCTGAGCCGCAAGGTGACGCGCTCGGCCACCACGCGGTCGAACGCGCGCCCCGTCAGCGCGCCCGCCGCGGCCATCGTCACGATCGGCAGCACGATCGGCGCGCCCGCGATGGTCAGCCCCGTAAACGCGACGCCCGCGCTCACCAGGCCCGCCGCGGTGACGCCCACCGCGCCCGCGACCGCTCCGCGCGACGCTCCGAGCAGCACGCGCACGCCAGCGTCTCGCTGCGAGAGGGTGCCCTTGCGCACCGCGCGCCACGCGCCGAGCGCCGCGATGCCTC
>JAAFIF010000092.1 GCA_013298625.1 Myxococcales bacterium | reverse complement strand
GGCCGTGGCGGCTACGGCGGCGGCGGCGGTGGCCGTGGTGGTGACCGCGGCGGCCGCAGCGGCGGCGGCGGCGGCGGCAGCCGCTGGTAATCAGCAGCTGACAGCCTAGGAGGGGGAGCTCGCAGCGCTCGTGATCGGCAACGGTCACGGGCGCTTCGCGCATTTCAGGGGAGCGAATTGGGCGCAGAAAAACCACGATCGACCGCGTTTTTTCGTGAGCCGATCGACCGCGACCATCGCTCTATGTCCTTCGATGACCACCATCGCGAGCGCTGCGAGGCGTCGCAGCACAACAGCCACGAGCGCACGCTCGTTCGTCGCTGTGCTCTTCGCTGCCGCTGGATGCACCGGCACCATCTCGGACCCGCAGCTCCGTGGCGGCGATGGAGGCCCTGCGCCTCGTGACGCCGCGACGCTCGTCGACGGCGCGCCTCCCCGCGTCGCGTGCGACGGCGTGCAGCCCGCGAGCGCGCCGCTTCGACGCGTCACCCCGGCGCAATATCGAACGCTCGTCGCGGACTTGTTCGACGGACGCGTGCGAGCCGGCGCGAGCTTCCCCGCGCAGACCCGCTTCGAGAGCGCGCAGGCCACGGGCTACAGCACCGATCCCGGCCGCAACGTCGTCGGCGAAGCCGGCGCCGAACAGATCATGAACGCCGCCGAAGAGACCGCTGAAGCGCTCGTCCCCGCGCTCGCGACGCTGCTGCCGTGCAGCGCTCAGGCCGGCGCTGGTGAGCCCTGCGCGACGACGTTTATCAACACCTTCGGTCGTCGCGCGTTTCGCCGCCCAGTCACCGCGGCGCAGCGAGACGCGCTGCTCGGCGTCTACCGCCTCGGTCGAAGCAACAACGGAGACTTCTCCGATGGCGTCGCGGCGATCACCGCCGCCATGCTGCAGATGCCGGCGTTTCTCTACGTCCCCGAGGCCGGACGGCTCAACGGCGCCAACCTCCGAGAGCTCGACGACTTCGAGCTCGCCTCGCGGCTGTCGTTTCTCTACTGGGACCGCGCGCCGGACGAAGCGCTGCTCGCCGCCGCCGAGCGCGGAGAGCTCAGGACCAAGGCGCAGGTCGAAGCGCAGGCGCGGCGGCTGCTCACGAGCGACCGCGCCCAGCCCGCGTTGATGCGCTTCTTTCGCGAGTGGATTCACATCGGTGTCCTTACCCAAGGCAGCCGCGCGAACCCCGCGTTCGACCAGCGCCTCGCCACGGCCGTGCAAGAGGGCTTCGAGCGCTACCTCATGAGCGCGATCCGCGAGCAACGATCGCTGCGAGACCTGCTCACTTCGACAGAGACCTTCGCCAACAACCGCCTCGCGCAGTTCTACGGTCTGCCCGCCAACACGGCTGCGACGGACAACGACTGGGTTCGCGTGACGCTCGACCCGTCGCAGTACGCGGGGCTCGCCACGCAGCCCGCGGTGCTCGCGGGGCTCGCGCACGACAGCGCGCCGTCCTACGTATTTCGTGGGGTCTTCGTGCTGCAACAGCTCACCTGCCAGCCGCTCGGCGCCCCTCCAGGAAACGCGCAGGCGGTCTTCGACATGCTCCCGCTCCCCGCGACGGCGCCAGCGATCGACCGCTCGAACGCCGTTCGCATGCGGCTCGACTGCATGCACTGCCACAATCGCATCGACCCGATCGGGCTCGCGTTCGACCGCTTCGACGAGATCGGCCAGCGACGCGACCGAGACCAGCACGGCAACCCCGTGGCGAGCGGCGGCGACTCGATGCTGACCAACGACCTGACGCTTCGCTTCAACGGCCCCGCAGACCTCATGCGCTCCGTCGCCGCGACAGGTCTGTGCGAGCCGTGCATGAGCAAGCAGTGGCTGCGATTCACCTTCGGCCGTCGCGAAGAGACCGCCGACCAATGCACGCTGCAGGCGCTGACAGACCGGCTCGACCCGGCGCGCGCCGCAGACGCCTCGCTGCTCTCGATGTTCGTCGCGATGTCGACGACCGACGCATTCTTCGTTCGCCGCGCGCGGGAGACCCCATGACCATCGATCGACGACGATTTCTCGTGGGCGCAGGAGGCGCGGTGCTCACGCTTCCGCTGCTCGAAGCGCTGTGGCCGGGCCGCGCGCTGGCGCAGATGCGCACGCCTCCCAGGCGCTTCATCCTCGTGACGCACGGGCAGGGAGCGCCGTTCGATCGCTGGCGTCCCGCCGCCGCAGGAGCGCTGCCCGCCGCGGGCTCGATCTCGCCGATCCTCGCGCCGCTCGACCGGCACAAGGACAAGCTCGTGGTGATCTCGGGCGTGGACAACGTGACGCGCCACGCGATCGACGACGGCGACGGACACCGCCCGGCCAACGCCTCGATCTTGACCGCGTCGCAGCCCAACACCGGGCCGTCTCTTGATTTCGTGGTCGGCGAGCGGCTCCGCGGCACCTCCGAGCGCGCCAACATCTTGGTGCACGCCTCGCCCGACGGAAGCTCTGCGACCTTTCACTTCTCTCGCGTCGCCGGCGCGATCCAAGCGACGCAGGCGGTCTCGGGCAACCCTCGTCGCGCAGCGGAGGTGCTCTTCACCAACGTCGCGGACCCGATGATGCCGATGCCCACGCTGTCGCGTCGCGATCGGCTGCGCGCGCAGCGAGCGGGGATCTTGAGCGCGGTGCGCGGCGAGCTGTCGACGCTGCGCGGGAGGCTCCCTGCCGAAGACCGCGAGCGGCTCGACGCGCATGTGGCGCATTTGCAGACGCTCGAGGCGCGCAGCACTGGCGGCGGCTCGATGTCGGCGACCTCCAGCTGCACGAGGCCGAACCTCGCCGCGCTGCCGAGCCTCGAGAGCCAGTGGCCGGGCGAGGGCGACCGCGACAACCTCTCGACGCCCGCGCAGATCGAGAACGTGGTGCGCGCGCTGGCGTGCGACGTGACGCGCGTGGCTGCGCTGCATTTCAACGTCGCCCACGACCCGCGGTTTCCCTGGCTCTTCGGCGGGGATCGCACGCGGGCGAGCGCGGGGTTCAACGACTGGCACGACATGGTGCACATGGGGTGGAGCAACGCCAACGGCGCTCCGTCGCCGCTCGACCGGCTGTCGATGGGCCAGCGCTTCTACGCCGAGAGCGTGGCGACGCTGCTCGATCGACTCTCGAGCACGATGGACTTGGATGGAAGGCCCATGCTCGACAGCACGCTGGTCCTCTGGATCAGCGAGTTCGGCAACGCGGGATCGCATCAGGTCACGCGCTTGCCGGTCGTGATGGCGGGGCTGGGCAGCGCGTTCGCGAAGGGACGGCACCTGGACTTGACCGCGACGCGTCCGACGACGGGCGACTTGTACGCCACGGTGCTGCGACTGCTCGGCGGGACGGACATGACCTTCGGGATGACCGGGATGCTGTCGACGGCGCACGCGGATTGGGCGGGGCAGTTTCGAACGCCGTACCCGTTTCATCGCGGGCCGATCGCGCTCTGAGCGCGCGTCCCGTTTCGGCACCGGCGCGGGGGGCGCGCGTCCCGTTTTGAAACAGCGCACACGCAATCAAGGGTCGTCGTAGCGCGCGGGGAGCGCGATCGATCCGTGCGGTGATTCGCAGTGAATTGTCGCTGTTTCTTCGCTCGATCGCGCGCGCGTGCGCGAGGCTGGCGCGCGGCGTGCGAAGCGTGCGCTCTTCGATGAGAAGAGCCCTGCTACCCCTCGGACTCTGCGCTGCGAGTGTGCTCATCGGAGCCATCGCTGCGCCGCGCGAAGCCGCCGCCATCGGCAACGCCGCGACGCACTTCACCGTGTTCGCTCCGCCGAACAACTCGAACAACGGCCGACACTCGATGCTGATCGTCACCGCGCAGAGCAGCGGAACGAACGGTCGCACGCAAGTGGACATCGTCGATGACGGCGCCGACGGAGACAGCGACGACAGCTACTCAGTGAGCCTCGCGCGCGGGCAATCGCAGGTGATCTACCTGAGGGACGGCGCGATCAACGACGACGCGGGCGGCGTGTGGGACGGAGACCTGTTCGACGTGCGCTCGGACGCGCCCGTGACGGTCCTGCTCGCGACGCGGTCGGACTGGGAGCACGACTGGGTTCCTGGTGACAACAACCGCATGTTGAGCCAGTCGTTCTTCATCTTTGCGCCCGACGGGACGGGCTCGAAGCGAGACGTCGACGTGTTTGCGTACACAGCGAACACGCGCGTGCGGATCAGCGAGATCAGCGCGAGCGCGACGCTCGCGACGGGGGCGACGGATCTGTCGCCGACGGGCGGCAGGGTGCTGCTCGAGACGACGCTCGGCGTGGGCGAAGACCTCATGGTGCGCCGCGGGTTGGGCGTGGACTTGATGACTCCTGGGCACACGTACTTGATCGAGGCGAGCGAGCCCGTGACCGCGATCACAGGCGCGCTCGAGACGTTGGGGACGGGGTCGCAGGCGAGGGACGGCGGAGGGTTTGTTCCGAGCGCGAACGGCGCTTCGACGGGCGATCTGTTCTACTTCACGGTGCCGCACGATCCGGGGCGGCGAAACGAGCAAGAGATCCGCGTGGTGGGCTACGACGCGAGCACCTCCGTCGCGCTCGACGGGTGGAACGCGACCACGCTTCGCTGGGAGTCCGTCGGCACCTACGCCCTCCCGCAGCCCTTCGATCACGCGGACATCGTCGGGCCCAACTATGATCTCTTTCGGCTCACGGCCACGGCGGGCAAGCGCGTGAGCGTGTTCGAGGCCAACTGGCTCGAGACGGGATCGATCGGCACGAGCGACGTCGCGAGCTACGTGTCCGCGGCGGACGGCAGCGCGTCGGGGCGGGATTTTCTCGCGTACATTCCGCCGCCGGGGATCCAGAACGCCGTGCGCAACATCGCCGGGACGTACAGCCACTTGTACATCTTCGCGCGCTCGACCTCGGCCACCGTCACCATCATCGACGCCGACACAGGGGGAACGCTCTTTTCTCAACGGGTCACCGCGGGCCGCCTCACGCCCGCCGACGTCCGCATCGACTCCACGCAGTGGAACTCCATGAACGTCCCCGCCATGGGACGTCGCCCCTACCTCCGCGTCACCAGCGACAACCCCATCGCCGTCTGGAGCACCAACTTCAACGACAACTGGCTCTCGTACGCGGCCAGCGCAGCGCCCGCCAACCCCACGTTGCAAGTCGAGACCGCGAGCCCCACCGCGCGCTGCGGCGTCGCGCACGAGTTCGTATTGACCGCAGAAAACACCGAGTCCACGGACCTCACCGGCGCATCGCTCGACATCGACCTCGGTCAGGCCTGGTCGCTCGTCTCTGTCACCGACGACGGCGTCGTTGCCGTCCCCACCAGCACCATCAACGCCGCTGGGACCGTGCTCACGCTCCCCTCGCGCACGCTCGCCGCCCGCTCGCGCCGCGTCGTCCGCGCCACGCTGCGCCCCGAGTGCGCCGTCGGCGGGCTGCGCAACGGCAGCCGCGTGGCGGTGCGCGGGATCGTCCGCGCCACCGGGCCCGGCCTGCTCGCGAGCGAGCCGCTCGCCACGGCCGCGAGCGAGCTCACCATCCTCGATGACCCCGCGTTTGCCGCGTTTTCTTCGGCCTCTGCAGTGCCTTCAGCGAGCGCCATCGTCGTGCGCGCCACCACCGCTCGCGAGGCCCGCGCCGTCCGCTTCGAGCTCGTCCGCGCCAGCGCGCCCGGCGGCCTCGAGTCGAGGATCCTCTCGTCGATCACCGCCGGAGGAAGCTGGACCACCGGCGGCATGTACCAGTGGACCGACACCGCCGTGACGGTCAACGCGACGTACTACTACCGCGTGCGCGCGGTGCTCGATGACGGCGCGTACATCTACACCGAGACGCTCTCGGCCAAGGCGCGCGACACGCTGGCGCCCGACGTCCCCGCGGTGTTTGCGAGCGGCGGAGACAACCGAGCCAACCTCTCGTTCTCGGGCGGAGACCGCGACGGAGACCTCTCGGGGTACGTCCTCGAGCGCTCCGAAGCGGGCGGTCCGTTCACCCGCATCGTCGCTGGCCTCGTCAACGCCAGCACCTACGTCGACACCGGCGTGCTCAACGGCCGCCGCTACGCCTGGCGCATCTCTGCGCAAGACAGCAGCAACAACGTCAGCGCCGCGAGCGACCCCGCGTACGCCACGCCGCAAGCGCCCACGAACGCGAGCTCGACCTGGACCGTCGCCTTCGAAGACCGCCTCGGCTCGGGCGACAACGACTGGGACTACAACGACCTCATCGTCGAGACCGTGATCGACGAGAGATTTTCCAGCGGATCCGTCACGGGCTACGTGATCGACGTCGAGCCCCTCGCGCGCGGCGCCTGGTACGACCACGCCCTTCGCCTCGCGCTCCCCACGGTCGGTCCGTGGACCGCGCGCGTCGATCGCTGGGCCAGCGCCGCGGTCGTCGCTTCTTCTTCGCCGAGCAGCACCACCGTCAACGGAACGGACGCCATCGACCTCGAGGTGATCGACGACACGCGCGCAGCGCTTCCGCCGAACGCCGGCGAGTCCGCGACCAACACCGTCGCTGGCTCGGCCACGGTTGCAGGCGCGCACTTTCGCGTGACCATCACCCTCGCCGACGCCGAGGCCAACCCCAGCGCGAGCCGCCCCGCAGCGCCGTTCGACTTCTACCTCCGCGTCACGCGCCCCACCGTCGGAGACATCCACAGCAGCCTCGGCGCCGCGCGGCCCACCGAAGAGCGCGTCGCCCGCGCGCCAGGACCCGTCGGCGTCGTCATGCCCATGGCCATCGTGATCCAAGGCTCGCTCGCGCGATGGAGCGCCGAGTCCGTCCCCACGTGGACCGCGTTCGATGACTTCGAAGCCGCCGCGCGCAGCGACTACCGCATGCCCGCAAGCACGTTCACCCGTCACGCCTCGTGGCTCACGAGGGCGAGGTAAGCACCGATGAAGAACCAACGTTCGCTCTTCGCCTTCGCGACGGCGCTCGCCGCGCTCTCTTCTGCGCCCGCCGCGCTCGCGCAGCACGCAGGATCGCTGCGCGCCCTCTCGAATGCGTCGGACCGCGCGCGCTTCGTCGGCTGCCTCGGCGACCGCGTCTCGCAGTGGTCCATCGGCCCCGAAGGCGCGCCCCGCGTCGAGTGGTCCCGAGAGGGATCGTGCGCGACCGGCTCGGTGCGTGTCTTGACCGACGGCGGCGCGCTCTTCATCGACCCGAGCCCCGCTGCGCGCGCGCTCGTTCGCCTCGACGCCAACGGCGCGGTGCTCTTCAGGGCCGCGCTCGCCGCGCCCGTGTGGGCGGAGCCGCTGCTCGTCGATCAATCCGCGGTCCTGCGCCTCGGCGACGGACAGGTGCAGTGGCGCTCGATCCGCGACGGATCGCTGCAGCTCTATCGCCGCACCGAAGCCGCTGGCGACCCGCGCGCGATGCTCGGCGCGGGCGCTCCGCTGCTCGTTCAACGCAGCGACGGAAGCGCGGTGTGCGTCGCGCGCTCGGACGCGTTCGACTGCTGGAGCGCCATCGACGGACGCTCGCTCGAGGGCGCGTTTGGCGCGGACGCCCGCGGCAGCACCAGCCCCGCGCTCGCCGTAGACGTCGACCGCGACGGCGAGGACGAGCTGCTCGTCGCGGCTCCAGGCGGCGTCGTGCGCGCGCTCTCTCGCTCAGGGGCAGCCCGCTGGTCCCACGCGGGGCGCTCGCTCGTCCTCGCGCCCCCTGTGGCCTTCTACGAAGGTCGCACCATGCTCGCGGCGTGGGCCGACGTCGACGGATGGGTGCACCTGGTCGACGCGCGAACAGGGGCCGCGAGGCAGGGATTTCCCAGGCGAAGCGCGGGTGCTTCGAGGGTGGGCGTGCGCGTCGGAGACGTCGACGGAGACGGCGCGCTCGACCTGCTCGTGAGCGAGCGCTCCGGCGCGCTCAGCGCGTTTCGCGTGGCCGACGGAGAGGCCGTCTCGGTGCGCGAGGGCCCCAACGCGCGCGCGCCCATCGACGCCGAGCCGCTGCTCGTGGTGACCGGCGACGGCGTGCTTCACTGGCTCGCGATCGACGGGGCCAACGCCCTCGCGCACCGGCCGCTCGCGGCGAGCGCGCTCGGGACCGAGAGCGCCGTGGCGGTGGGGCAACCCGAGGCGAGGCCAGTCGTCTCGAATACAAGCGTAGAAATCAACTCGACTGTAGAATCGCAGGTGATTCCAGCGCGTGTCCCGACGCAGATCGAGCTCGCGTCCCCTGCGCGGGTCGGCTGCTCGACGAGCCCGGCGAACACCGGAGACCCTCGCGGGTGGATCGCCCTGTTGCTCGGCGCGCTCGCGGTCCTGCGCGCCCGCAAGCGCTGAGCGCTACGTCGTGCGCATGCGCGCGGTCATCTCGAGGAGGGTGCGCGCGCTCGCGCCGCCCGAGAGCGACTGGGCGAAGCCTCGGCACGCGGTCCAGCAGCGCTGACACTGCGCGCGCTCGCTCTGGCGCGCGGCGAGCGCGGCGACCAGGTCGCGCAAGGGGGCGGTCTTCACCGAGCCGACGCTCTCGTCGATGCGCTCGATGCACGCGCTGACGGCGCCGACGTGGTCGACGTTGAAGGACTGCACGCCCGCTGCGCACTCGGGCATCGCGCGGCCGTCGAGCCAGTCGAACGAGCGAGAGAAGTACTCGCGAAACATTCGAATGTGCTGGAATTTTGCGTGCCATTCGACGAGCGCTCGCCCGGCTTCGGGCGGCGGCAGGCGGTCGGGCCCTTCGTCGGTGGACTTGCGTCGGTAGCCGTTGACGCTGAGCAGCGTGAGCTGATGACCCACCGAGCGAGCGGCGCTCATCTCGAAGAGCTGCGGGAGGTCGCGCCAGTTGTCGTCCATGACGACGGACATGACGTGCGTTTGCTTTCCGCCGCGCGGGGCGGCGAAGCGAAAGTGATCGACCGCCGTCCACGCGCGCGCGAACGCGCCGTCGAGGCCGCGCTTGCGGTCGTGCCGCTCGGCGTCGGGGTAGTCGATGCTCACGTTGGCGTGCACGAGCCCCGCGTCGAAGAGCGACCGCGCGAGCTCGCGCGTGAGCAGCCACCCGTTGGTGAACAGCGCCGTCACGTGGTGCTCGCTCAGCGCTTCGACGATGGGGACGAGGTCCGGGCGCACCAGCGGCTCGCCGCCCTCGATCGAGACCAGAAAGGTCCCGAGCTCTTTGAGCTCGCGCGAGAGGCGCTTGTAGTCGCTCACCGAGAGCTCTTCGCTGCGCGGCGCGACGTTGGGCCAGAAGTCGCAGAACGAGCAGCGCATGTTGCACTTGTTCGTGAGCTGCACGAGCACTTGAAAGGGCTTCTTGCCGACGATCCCCGCGGTAAACGAGAGGTCTTTCTTCCACGCGCGCAGGACGGTCATCGAAAGGCTCCCTTCGCGCGCCACTGTTCGGTCACGCGCACTGCCGCGTCGCGCAGGACGCGCACGGGGTCGGGGTAGGCGTCGAGGATCGCGCCCACAGATTCAACCAGCGTGTCCACGGCGGCCTCGGTGATGGTGAGGGGAGGGGTGAGCTTGAGGACGTTCCATTTTTGTGTGGCGGGCTGGGCGACGACGTTGTGCTCGAGCAGCCGCACGCAGAGCCACTGGCCGAGCACCTTCTCGCTGACCGCGTCCACCGCCGCCGCCGTGAGCCTTCTGAGCAGCGTGTCGGGCTTCGCCCCGAGCTCGACCGCCACCAAGAGCCCGTCGCCCCGCACGTCGCGCACCATCGGGTGCGACCCCACCCGCGCCCGCAGCTTGTCCCGCAGCGACGCCCCCCGATCGCGGGCGTTGTCGAGCAGCGCTTGATTCTGTGTGCGCGCGATCACCTCGACGGCCACCGCGCAGCCGAGCGCGTAGCCCGCGTACGTGCTGCCGTGCAGGTCGAAGCGGTCCATCGTTCCAAACGCCCGCTCGTGCAGCGCCCGGCTCGTCAGCGCGGCGCTCATCGGAACGAGCCCCGCGCCGAGCGCTTTGCCCAGCACGAGCACGTCGGGCACCACCCCTTCGCGCTGGTGCGCGAACATGCGCCCCGTCCGCCCGAGGCCCGTCTGCACCTCGTCGAAGACCAGCACCGCTCCGCTCTTTTGGCAGAGCGATTTCGCGGCGGCGAGGTAGCCGGGCGCGGGGATCTCGGCGCCCCCTTCGGCCATCACGGGCTCGATCACAAACGCCGCGGGCTTGTGCTTGCGCAGCGCTGCATCGAGCGCGTCGATGTCCCCGAACCGCACCCGCGCGCAGTGCTCGAGCAGCGGCTCGAACGGCGCCCGAATGCGCCCGGTCCCCATGATGCTCAGCACCCCGAGGTCGAGCCCATGGTAGCCGCCCTCGCACGAGACGAAGCCCCGCCGCCCGGTCGCTGCGCGCGCGAGCTTCATCGCGCTGTCGACCGCCTCTGCGCCCGAGAGCGCGAGCATGCTCACGTCGAGCGCGTCCCCCGTGAGCGCGCTCAGCGCCTCGCCGAGCACCGCCGCGGACGAAGACGGCCCTACGTGCAGAATCCCAGGAAGATCCCTGCTCAAATGCGCGCGAATCGCCTCGAAGAGCGCCGGCGGATTGTGCCCGAGGTTGGCCGAGCCGAAGCCCGCGAGCGCGTCGAGGTAGCGCCGCCCCTTCGAGTCCCACAGCCACACGTCCTCGGCGCGGGTGAACACCCGCCCGTAGCCGAGCACGCCGAGCAGCCGCACGAACGAAGGAGAAATGTGGCGGCCGAACCGCTCGATGATCGCGCGATCGGGGTCGTTCACGGGTTCGCGGATGGTACCAGAGCGGACCTTCGCCGATGCAGCCAGCGCAGCGCCCGGTCGAGCGCGAAGTAGAGCAGCGCCAGATAGACGAACGTCGCGAGCCAGTACCGCGAGAAGTCCGAGAAGTACCTGCGCATCGGGGGGTAGATCCCCCAGGCCACGTTGACGTTGAGGCTCCAGTGCGTGAGCCAGCGCGAGCACTGTTGTAGAAGTGCGCCGCCGAGCAGCGCGCGCCACCAGGCGCCCTCGACCAGCCCACCGCGAACGGCGTGGCGAATCGCTAGCGAAAACACCACGCCGTGCGTGAGCAGCGAGCTCGCGAGCCACTCGCCGCCGAACAAGAGGTCCATGATCCACAGGGGCGTCCCCGCGGCGAGCCAGAAGGTGCCGACCGCGATCAGCGAGGGCTCGACGAAGAGCAGCCCCGTGGCGATGAAGAGGGCGCCCAGGTTGCAGCCCCAGACGAGGTCTGGCGCGCTGCCCCTCCGCCAGTGAACGCTGGCGTGAACACACCAACACGCAAACGTCAGCAGCCCGAGCCAGCGTCCCTCGCGCGATGGGGCGAGGTCGGGGCCCTCCCGATCTCTCGTCGGTTCGAGCGATGACACACCTGCGTGTGTACCTCATTGCGGTATACCTTCGCCCGGGACTGTCCTGAATTCGTCCCCGACTGTCTGGCGACAGCGAAGACGATCTTCATCGGTTCGAACACTGGTCTGTAGGAGCTTTCGACTCGTGGCTACCCCCAAGCGCACTGCGAACAACAAGAGCAGCGACTCGCCCTCGCGCACCGAGGCGACCCCCGCGAGGGAGTCCGAAGAGCGAGACGAGTCGCGCGACGACGACGACGACGCGCTCGTCGGCGAGGTGTCGGACGCGCCCGATGACTCCGAAGAGGGCACCGAGTCGAGCCTGGCCGCGATCGCGCGGCAGGACCGCGAGAAGGGGCTGAAGAAATTCGACCCGTTCGCGACGTACTTCCGAGAGATCGGCAAGCACAAGGTGCTCACGCAAGAGGAGCAGAACGCGCTGGCCGTTCGCTACCTCGAGACGGGCGACGTGAAGGCCGCCTCGAAGCTGGTCACGTCCAACCTGCGCCTCGTCGTGAAGATCGCCTACGAGTACCGCCGCGCGTACCGCAACATGATGGACCTCGTCCAAGAGGGAAACATCGGGCTCATGCAGGCGGTCAAGCGCTACGACCCGTACCGCGGCGTGAAGCTCAGCTCGTACGCCGCGTGGTGGATCCGCGCGTACATCCTGCGGTTCATCTTGAACAACTGGCGGCTGGTCAAGCTCGGGACCACGCAGGCGCAGCGCAAGCTGTTCTTCAACCTCAACAAAGAGAAGCAGCGGTTGATGGCGCAGGGGATCAACCCCGACAGCGCCGAGATCGCGCGGCGCTTGGACGTGACCGAGAGCGAAGTGATCGAGATGGATCGCCGCTTGTCCTCGGGGGACGCCTCGCTCGACGCGCCCATCGGCGACGCCGACGGCAAGCCCCTCACGCGCTTGGACTTGTTGCCCTCGGGGCTCGAGCCGCAGGACGAGAGCGTCGGTGGCGCGGAGTTCTCGGGGATCTTGAAAGAGCACCTCGATCGCTTTCGCGCGACGCTGCAGGGCAAAGAGCTCACGATTTATGACGAGCGATTGGTGGCCGAGGACCCCAAGACCCTGCAAGAGATCGGCGATCACTACAAGATCTCGCGCGAGCGCGTCCGGCAGCTCGAGGCGCGGCTGCAGGGCAAGCTGAAGAAGTTTCTGCAAGAAGAGATGGGCGCGGCGATCCAGTTTCGATGAGCAAAAACGCACGTCCACAAGAGGGGACGCTCTCGCTCGTCGCCACGCCGATCGGAAACCTCGAGGACATCACCCTCCGCGCCCTGCGCGTCCTGCGCGAGTGCGACGTGATCCTCGCCGAAGACACCCGCCGCACGTGGCAGCTCTTGCGCGCGCACGGCATCGAAGAGGGCCGCGCGGTCGAGCGCCTCGATGACCACGTCGCGCGGCACAAAGCCGATTCGCTCGTGGCGCGCATGCGCGACGAGCGCGCGTGGATGGCGCTGGTCACCGACGCCGGGACGCCCATGGTGAGCGACCCGGGCGCGCTGCTCGCGCGGGCGGCGATCGTCGCGGGGGTGCGCGTCGAGAGCGTTCCGGGGCCGAGCGCCGCGGTGAGCGCGCTGCTCGTGTCGGGGCTCGCGGCGGACGGCTTTCGTTTCGTGGGCTTTTTGCCGCGCGAAGGATCCGAGCGCACCGCCGCACTCGCCACGCTGGCCCGAGATCCCCTGCCCACCGTGCTCTACGAGAGCCCCAATCGCACGCACGAGACGCTCTCGGACCTCGCCCGCGCGTGCGGCCCCGATCGGCGCGCCGCGGTCGCTCGTGAGCTCACCAAGCTGCACGAAGAAGTGCTGCGCGGGACGCTCTCTGAGCTCGTCGAGCGCACGCGAGAAGGGCTGCTCGGCGAAGTGTCCATCGTCGTCGACGGCGGCACTGCGAGCGCGCCCGACGCCAGCGCAGACTCGATGGACCGCGCGCTCGACACGGCGATGGCCGCGGGGATGAAGCCCAGCGCCGCCGCGCGCGAGGTCGCCAAGGCCCTCGGCCTCGACCGCGCCGTGGTGTACGCCCGCGCCGTCGAGCGCGCGAAGAGCGGCTGAACCGCGCTCCTCGACGCCGTCACCGTTGCGACGGACCCAGCTCGGCTCTGCGGCGCTCGACCCGCACGCCAGGGACCAGTCGATAGCCGAGGTCGAAGCGCTCGATCGCCGCGCGCAGCCCCATCCGCCGCAGCGCGGACACCGCGACGTACACGCGGTTCGCGCCCGCTTCAGGGTCGACGCGCTCGCCGGGCCAGCCGGCCTCGAGCAGCTTGCGCACGTCGCACGACTCGCCGCGGTCCGCGTGCTCGACGATGCAGAGCAGGACCCTGCGCAGCGCCGCGCGCGAGGCGATTCGCTGCGTCTGTTGCGCGTCGAGACGAAACCAGCTCCCGTCGTCGGCCAGCTCGAGCACCGCTCGCTCGTGCGCGGCGTGCTCGGGCTCGTCGTGCGCGAGCAACGCTGCGACGAAGTCTCGGTGAGCGCTGTACGAGATGCTCTCTCCGAGCAGCGTGACGACCCCGCGAAGCACTCGGTCGAGCGTCGCGAGGGACGGGCGCAGCGCGTGAGGCAGGCCCCAGACGCGGGCGTTGGACTCGTGCGTGAGCTTTCCGAGCGGGGTGTTGGCGTCGTGGCCGCGAAGGACGCGGGCGATCGGCGCGGGCAGATCGACGTACGGGACCATCGCGCGCATCAGCGCCGAGAGCGCGAAGACGTCCGACGCTGGCGTCGGGTGATCGCCGAGCGCGACCTCGGGCGCGATCACCGTGGGCAACAGCGTGCTCGCCCGCGCGAAGCCATTGTCACCGGCGCCGAGCAGCCAGAGCGTCCCGTCCGCTTCGTAGTAGAGGTTCGCGAGGCCGATCGCGCCGATGGCGTAGGGCTGTCCCGTCTGCGGCGATCGCGTCCCGTGCATGCGCTGCAGCGCAGACCCGATCGCGTCGAGCCCGCCGATGGCCGCGCGGTACGGCTGCCTCACGTTGCGGTCGACTTGGGTGCGAATCACGTCGTCGCCGTCGGCGATCGCAGCGGCGCGCAAGAGCAGCCACGGCCGACCCTGGTGCTCGCCGCGCGCTTGCAGCCCGGCGATGTGCGGGCCTTCGAGCCGCTCGTGCGCTGCGGCGATGGCGTCCGCGCGGGCGCGCGCCTCGCCCGGATCGAGCTTCGTGTTGGCCATCAACAACAGCCGCGGTTGCTGCTCGCACCGCACGGAGAACGCCTCGAACGGCGTCGCCGTCCGCAACGGCACCGGGTCGGTGATCGCATCGAACCAGCTCTGCTCCCGCATTCGATCCGCAGGATGCGGCGAAGCAGGCGCGTCGCGCAACGGACAAGGCTCGCTGAGGTTCACGCGTGCGACGGCGCAAACTCTGCTGCGTGCGCGCGGTCGTCCGCGGCGATGGCGACGTCGCCCCAGCGGATGACCGCGGCCGCCGCGCTCGCGACGCTGCCGACGGCGTAGAGCAAGACGAGGTCGCCTTGCGACAGCCGTCCGTCGAGCGCTGCGCGGTGCAGCCCTGTGGGCCACAGCGCGGGGCCGATGTTGGCGTAGCGCGGATACGTGTCCACGACGCGCGAACGCTCGACGCCGAGCTTGCGCGCGACGAACGCCGCGAACCACGCCGTGGGCGTGTTGGGAACGACCAGCGCGATGTCCTCGATGCGCACTCCCGCCGCGCGCAGGGCGCCGTTGCAGCACTCGGGGACAGTGCGCTCTGCGCCGTCGCGCAGCGCGGTTCGCGCGCCTTCGAAGGTCTTCATGCGCATGCCCGATGCCTCGACGGTCGGGTCGATCGCGTACGAGAGCGCGTCGCAGCTCTCGGCGGTGTGGGTGTTGTATGCGCCGAGCACGGCCGCGCCGTGACGCGAGGCTTCGACGACGAACGCGGCGGCGCCGTCGCCGATGGTCCACGAGAGCGAGTCGTCTGGGGGGCACACGCGCGAGTACGTGCACGCGGTGACGACGAGGACGCGCTGATGGCGACCGGACGCGACGAGGGACGAGGCCATGTCGAGCGCGACGAGGGCGCTCGCGCACGCGCTCTCGACGTTGAGCGACGAGCCGCGCAAGCCCAGCTCGCGCGCGACGAAGGCGGCCTCGCCGATGCCGACTTGTCCCGACGGAAACGACGCGCACAGCAGCGCGTCGACGTCGTGCGCGCGGAGGTTTGCGGAGGCGAGCGCGCGGCGGCCCGCTTCGACGAGCAGCGAGACCGATGACTCGCCCGGGCCGAGGACGCGGCGCTCGACGGTCCCGCGAAACGGGTCGCTCAAGTACGGGAGCATTTCGCGCTCGAAGTCGGTGAGGGTGCTCTCGTCTGGGACGGTCCACACGCGGCCGAGCGAGGGGTCTCGGCGCGCTCCGTGGCCGAGCGCGCGAAAGAAGTCGTTGCGGCGAACGACCGAGGGCGAGACCGCGGCGAGCGAGCGGAGGACAGGGCGTTGATGGTCGAACATGCTGCGTCTCCTTCGGGGGCGCTCAGCGCGCGGAGGTGTTTGTGGATCGCAGTGTTTTGGTGCGGCTCGCGAGGAGCGGGGCGACGTTGTCGAGGGCGATCCGCACGTCGACGACGAACGGGCCCTGCGCGGCGAGGGCTCGATCGAGCGCGGGGCCGAGGTCGCGTTCGCGCTCGACCACGACGCCGTCGGCGCCGAGGCTGCGCGCGAAGTCCGCGAAGTTGCTGCGGGGGATGCGAGTCTCGACGGGCTCGAGCCCGAGCGCTTCGTAGCCGTGTTCGGACAGGCCGAAGCGGGCGTCGTTGAGCACGATCCACACGGCGGGCGCGCGGTACTGCACTGCCGTGTTGACCTCGTTGTTCATGAGCATGGCGCCGTCGCCGGTGATGACGACGCTCTTGGCGCGGCGGGCGATGGCGGCGCCGACGACGCCGGTGACGAAGTGCCCCATCGAGCCGTAGGCCGCGCTGGTGCGGTAGCGGCCGGGAGAGGCGAAGCGCAAGAGGTGATTGGCCCAGGCGAAGGAGTTGCCCGACTCGGCCATGACGGTGACGTCGACGCGCGGGTCGTCGATGAAGACGCGCTGGATCTCTTGAAAGAGATACGGGGTTCGGACGGGCTGATCGTCGAGGGGGGTGATGTGCTCGGGCCGAGGGAGAGAGTGATGGTGCGAGGGCTGGACGCTCCAGCGCTCGGGCATGCGGTCGAGCAGGGCTTCGAGAAAGCGCCCGATCTCGGACACGATGCCGACGACGGGGACGCCGGGAAAAGCCGTTCCGAACGCGTCGGGCGCGAGGTCGACTTGGATGAGGCCCTTCGGGGGGACGAGCGCGCGCTCGAAGAACGAGCTCACTTCGCCGAGGCGCGTGCCGAGCACGAGCCACCGCTCGATCCCGTGCTCGCGCACGAAGCGCTGCACGGACTCGTGCGCGCCTGCGCCCGAGACCCCTACGAAGTTCTCGTGCGTCTCGGGGAAGACCCCCTTCGCGCGCGGCGTGCACACCACCCCGCAGTTGGTCCTGCGAACGAGCTCGGCGAGCTCGGTCGACGCGTGCGTCGCGCCGAAGCCCGCCCACACGGCCCAGCGCTCTTTCGTGAGCAACGCCAGCGTCGTGTCCACCGCGTCGACCCACGGCCCGGCCGGCGCGACCGTCAGCGACGGCTGCCACGCGCCCGTCGGCGCCGGCGCGCTCTGCACGCTCGACGGAACCGAAATGTGCCCCAGAAATCCCCCCGGCCGCTGCAGTCCCGCCGCGATCTGCGCGAACGCCGCCGGCAGCTCGACCGGGTCCGCCAGCATCCTCGCCCAGTGAAACAGCGGTCCTGCCACGAACAGATCCGCGGGCATCGTCTCGGGCCCTGTCTCTTGCACCGCGCCGCGCCCGCGCAACGCGGGGCTCGTTGCTCCAGAGAGCAGCAGCACTTGCCCGCCGTCCGCGCGCACCGCGGCCAGCCCCGTGAGGGCGTTGTACAGCCCCGGCCCGGTCGTCACGCACACCGCGACCGGCCTGCCCATGGCCACGCTCGCCTCGTGCGCCGCGAACGCCGCGCCCGCTTCGTGCCGAAAGTGCCGCACCGAGAGCTTCGCCTTCGCGAGCGCCGTCGTCAGGTGCGCGATCGCGCCACCACACACGAGAAACACCTCGCGAACGCCCAGGGCGAACAGCCCCTCTGCGATCGCGTCGGAGCAGTTCTTCTTCGCCGCCCCTTCGCTCGTTCGCGTCCCCCAGCCCGCGATGCCTTCATCCCCGTCGCCGTCGCCGCGCGACGATCGCTCGATCACCGCGGTCTCGGACGCGTGCTCAACTTCCCCGTGCTTGGCCATGCGCTTCCTCCCGTAAACTCCGCGCGCGAACGCGCCTCGGCCGCAGCGTCGACCGACTGCAACGCGCAGCGACCGCACCGCCCCGATGAACGATTCCCCAACAGATCCCGCCGAGCGCGCCCGACATGAGCGCTACTTCGTGTCAATCAATTTCGAATTTAAACGTAGTCCGGCGCGGGCTTCGCGCAAGGATTTCTTAAGGGTTTCCGGTGCTTTTTCTTGGCGATGTCCTTTGGGTCATTGCCAGCGCTCGCAGCGTACAAGCTCTTGTCCGAATACAGACTCTCCCCGTTCATTCGATTGACGTCCCGCGCTGCCGTGCGAGAGAAGGTGCGCCGATGCTTGTGTCTCAGCCTCACTTCGCAGCGGAGGTGTTCGAGCCGTCCACCATGCTCTCGCTGCACGGCAGGCCCGCGCCGACAGACGCGGACGTCGCGGCGATGATCCCCGCGATGGTGAAGCTCGCGTCCGACAACGAGCTCGTGCGCTCGCTGGTGATCACCGACGGCGGCGCGCCCAGCACAGCGCAGCGCAAGCGACTGTTCGACGCGCTCGCGGGGCGCTCCGAGCGCGTGCGCAACGCGATCATCACCGACGCGGCCTCGGTGCGCTTCGTGATCAGCGCGATGTCCCTCGTGGTCGATGGCATCCGCGCGTTCTCTCCCCAAGAGATCAACGCCGCGCTCGCGTACCTCGAGTACTCGCCGCGCGAGCTCGTCGCGTGCGCATCGAAGCTGCGCAGCATCGCGAAGTCCCTGCCCGCCGGGCGCTTCTTGACCTTCGAGCGCGCGCTCGAGCACCTCTCGCCCGCGCGATGATCGCGCCGCGGGCACGCACCTTTCATAGGGATCCCTCAACCTCATGATCCTCGACCGTCCCCCGGCGGCGCTCGCGTGCGCGCTCTTCGCCGCGCTCGCCGCGTCTTCGCCTGCCGCCGCGCACGCGCAGAGCGCCTCGACCAACGCCGAGAGCGACGCCAACGCGCTGCTCCGTCAGGCGGACGCCGCGTTCGAAGTGCGGGATTTTGCGCGGGCGTTGCAGCTTTTTCGCCGGGCATACGAGCGCCAGCAGGACCCGACCATCCTCTACAACGTCGCGACGATGTACGCGGCCCTCGAGCAGTGGGCCGACGCCATCGCGACGTGGCGGCTCTACCTCGAGCGCGTCCCCGACGCGCCCAACCGAACCACCACGCTCGCGTCGATCCGCGACGCCGAGGCGCGGCTCCGCGCGGCTCCGACGAGCGTCGTCCCCACACCCGCCGTTGTCACCCCGCCGGTCGTCACGCCTCCCGCGCAGACGTTCGCGACGCGCACCCGGTGGCCTGTCGGCGCGTGGGTGACCACAGCCGTCGGCG
The DNA here is from genome assembly GCA_013298625.1 of Myxococcales bacterium. Classification (GTDB taxonomy): domain Bacteria; phylum Myxococcota_A; class Polyangia; order Polyangiales. The sequence continues at coordinate 18,448 of JAAFIF010000092.1, read as the reverse complement.
GCGCGTCCGCCGTCACCGGCGCCGTACTGCTCGGCCTGTACGCGGGCGCCGTCGCCGAGCTCGAGAGCCCCGCGAACTGCAGCCGGCGCACGGGGGGCGGCTTCGATTGCGAGCCTGGCGCGCTCGCGATTCGTGACCGCGCCCAGTCCCTCGGGACAGCCGGTGCGATCACCATCAGTGTTGGCGGCGCGGCGCTCGTCGGCGGGCTCGTGTGGGCCCTCGCCGGGCGCTCGAGCGAACGGGTGCCAATTGTCACCGTGTCAAGCGCAGGGATCACTGTCGTAGGGAGCTTCTGATGCGCAATCGATCGCTGCAATCGCTGGGATTCTCGCTGCTCGCGCTCGCGGGCTGCTCGCTCGATCAATACTCGTTCAACGGGCGCGACGGGCAGGCGGCGCTGGACGGCGCGCAGGACGTCGTCGCTCCGCTCGACGGCGCCGCCGCGATGGACGGCGCGCTGCTCGATGGCGCGAGCGATGTCGGAGCGCTCGACGCTGGGGTGGACGTTGGCGACGCGTCGCAGGACGGCGCGCTGCTCGATGCGCGCGACTCGGCGATCATGCCCGTGGACGTGACACGCACAGATGTCGTGGTCGCGTGCGACCCGAGCGAGCGGACTCCCACCAGCGCGGTGTACGTCGACAGCACCATCGCCGTGTCCGGTGACGGCAGCAACTTCAACCCGTTGAAGACCATCACCGAAGCGGTCGCGATGGTCGAACGCGAAGGCGTCGATCGCCCGATTGTGCTCGCGCCAGGCATCTACGACGGGCCGGCGCCGAACGGAGTGATCACGCTCGACAGCGCGACGCGCTCGCTTCGCATCGTCGGAGGCTTCGCGCGATCGGGGGGCTCGTGGTCGCGCAGCTGCACGTCGCCGCTCGACGCGTGGATCGTCGGAGGAAACGTCAATCAAGCGCTCTTCATCGGGCCGAACTCGCAGCCCGTGACGATCGAGCGCGTCGCTGTTCGAACCCGCGCGAACCCCGCGGCTGGAGTGAGCCAGTACGCGATTTGGATCGCGAGCACGCGCGCGGTCACGCTGCGGTCGGTCGATGTGCTCGCGTCACGCGGAGGCAACGGCGTCCCCGCAGCCATCAGCGCGAGCGGCGCGGGGGCGGTCGCCTGCAATCGCACTGTCTGTGACACGACGGCGTCCGCGGGAATGCCGGGCGGCGCGGTCGCCAACGGACCGCGCGCGACGAACCCAGGTCGCTTGAGCGCGACGATGGGGTTCGTTCCGTCGAGCGGGAGCGCAGGCGCCGTGGGCGCTCCGGGCTTCAGCGGTCGTCCTGGCACCGCAGGCACGCCGCGCACCGCAAACTGCGCGCTGTGCATCGGAGAAGTGTGCGGCGTGGTGTGCGGGGCCACTTCGTATCCGTCGTGCGGCGCGATGATGCAGCGGCAGTGCATCATGCAGATGCGCACGTTGACTGCGAGCGCGGGGCAATGCGGCTGCGGAGGCAACGGCGGCGCAGGCGGCGCTGGCGGTGAAGGAGGCAGAGCGGCGATCGCTCTCTTCGTGGCCGGAGCAGCGACGGTCCTCGTCGAGGACTCCGTGCTGCGGACCGGAGCCGGAGGCGACGGCGTCGCTGGGGCTGTCGGCGGCGGCGGCGCGGCCGGGCAAGCGCCGACCTCGGGCCTCACGCAAACGTGCGACACCCAGTGCACTGCGGGGTGGTCGACGTGCAATTGCACGACCTCGGGGACGGTCGCGTCGGCGACGCCAGGGGCGGCAGCGACGATGGGCGGCATGGGCGGCACTGGCGGCACAGGGGGCTCGGGCGCGGGCGGCTCGTCCATCGTGGTGGCGCGGGTCGCGGCAGCCACTGTTCGTCTCGTGGGCACGATGGTGATCCCCGGAGCGGCGGGCGCGGGCGGCAGCAACGCAACGGGCGTCGCGGCGATGGGCGAGAGCGCCGCCGAGCGAGTGATCCCCTAGCGGGCGCTACGGGTTGAAGATCTGCACGGTCCCGCCCGGCGTCTGCTCGATCATCTGCAGCGCGCGAAAGCGATACAGCGTGAGGTCCGTCCGCTGAAATCCAGGCGGCGGAACGTCGTGCTCTCTCACCAGGTCCGCGAGCGCCGTCGACGCTTTGCGCGCAGGCCCGCCGCTCGACGGCGGCAGCACGTACTCCCATCGGCCGAGGCGCTCGTAGCCGACGGCGAAGACGCTCGCGTCCACGGCGCGGTCGATCCACGCGGCCTCGCGCGTGTCGAGCGTGCCCTTGTCGTAGAAGACAGCGACGGTGAGCGGCATGCGGCGAATGGCCTCGCGGATGGGGCCGTAGGCTTGCTGCTGCCGGGTGTTCCATCGGTCGATGACGGCGTAGGTGGCGTCGACGAGGGCGCGGGCGACGGAGCTGCCTCGCACGGCGCGCCACAGGATCGGCGCTGCGCCGTCGCGCACGACGACCATCACTTCGGCCGGTCGTGCTCCGCGCAGCGGCTCGGGAAACAATCGCTCTGGCGGCGCAGCGGCGCCCTCGACCATGAGCCGCACCGCTTCGATGAGCTTCGGCGCATCTTCGCTCGTCACGAGCGGGCGATCGCGCGCTTCGTAGAGGGCCGCGTCGTGGTCCATCCACGTCGCGCACACGTCGGGAATCGCCCTGAATTCACTGAGCGAACGCAGGACGCTGCCCGGCTGTCCCTGCGCGCGATCGGTCCGCACGAGCAGCCCGTCGACCCGCGCAGCGCGCAGCGCGCGAGAGAGCGCCGCGGGGTCTCGTCCTTCGAGCGCCGTGGCGAGCGGGCCGAACTGCCGATACTCCACCAACGAAACGTCCCCGCGCCGCAGCCCAAACGGAACGCTCCCCGCGATCGCCACCGTCCCGCGGTCCCGCAGCTGGCTCTCGAGCCCCGGATGCACCGCCGTCCCAGGGATCGTCACCATCCCGACCTGCGCGAGCCGCCCGACGCCTGCACCGAGCAGCACAGTCGTGCCGACGACCCACTTCAACACTGTCGACCACTTCACGGGTTCGTCCTCGAAATCACTCGCATCGGCAACAGAATCATCGTGTTTTCTACGGCGCTGGCGACCACTTCGACCCGCACTTCTGGGGGCTGCGGCGGCTCTCCATCGTAGTCGCGCAAGATCGCCAACGCGGGCGCGACGGTGACCGTCACCCGCGACGCGGTCTCTGCTTCGTCTCCGTCATACGTCGAAATCAAGCGCAGCGGTCGCTGCGGAGGACCGAAGGGCCGCAAGCCAAACGGCGCGGCGAACGGCGTCACGCCCGGCGCCGCGAACATCTCGATCACGATCGGCTGCTCGTCCCCGTCGTCCTCGCGCGCCGCGCGCGTCACCGGTACGCGCATCGAAGCGAGCACCGTCGCGCCGCTCGCGTCGCGCGTGTTCGCTCGGCCGCTGCCTGCTCGACCTCGCTGCGGTCGCGTCGCTTGCGCTGTGGTCGGCGTTGGCGTTGGCGTTGGCGTTGGCGCGTTGGTCGCCTGCGCGCTGCTCGGCGCGCTGTTGGACCGCGCCGCCCCGGCCCACGGTCGCAGCTGCGGCTGCGGCGGGCTCGGCGGTTCGTTTGCGCTCGACGCAGGCTGCGCGCTCGCGCTCTGCTCGCGTCCGTCCCAGCCCCGCAGCGCCCCCATCGAGCCCGCGCTCTGCGCGCTCGCGGCCTCAGGAAGCGCGCTCACCAAGGCGATCGTCGCGAAGGCCGCTGTCCTGTGTCCGTCTTTCATCGGCGCGCTCAACGACGGCCAGTGTACCCCTTACTGGGTCGCGATGCGCACTTGAACGGTCTCTGTCCAGCGCTCTGCGCGCGCAGGCCATCGCTGCGCGACCGCGGCCGCGCGGATCGCCGTCGCGCTGCACGCGACCCAGTGCTGCGCCCTTCCCTCTGCGGGCGTCGCGAGCGTCGGGTCCACGTCCGGCGCCGTGACCGTCAACCGCGCGGCCGAGAGCGTGTCGTACTCGTCCACGGCGCGCGCGTACGTCACGCGGATCGTCCCTTCGTCGGTCGCCGTTCGGTGCTCTTCGTACCACCGCAGAAAACACCGGGTGATCTCGCGTCGCACGGGCTCTGCCTCGACCAGCGTCTTGAACGCCCCTCGCGACGCCTGGTCCGCGACGCCCGAGAACGCCACGGTGATGGTCATCCCGCGCATCCCCGGGCTGCGGTCTTGCCCAGCCATCAACCGCGCGCTGTCGTCGCGGTCGAGCGCGCCCACCTCGAGCCCTCGGTCGACCAGCGACGCGAGCTGCGCGAGCACTCCTTCGCTCGCTGGAGACGCTGGCGGCGCAGCGCCGAGGCACCGCGCCGCAGAGCGCGCAGCTTGCTCGCGGAGGTCTTGCCCCGGGCTGCCTCGATCGAGCTGCGCGACGTACGCGCTCGCGAGCCCGCACCACACGGACGAGGGCACCGTGAGCGATCGCTCTCGGTACGCCGACTCGGCCTGCGTGTACGCCGCCGTGGCCTCGTCGAAGCGCCCGAGCGCGAGCGCGCGCGCGCCGCGTTCGACCAGCACTTCGCCTCGCAGAGACCGCGCGCTGAGCAGACAGTGATGCTCGATGCACCGCGCGCTCGCGGGGCAGTCGTCGCTGCGCGAGCAGCTCTCTCCCTCGGCGAAGGGACGGTCCGCGCGCGGCGACGGCGCGCTGTGGGGCTGCGGCGCCGCGGCGCCAGGGTCGTGCGGCGGGTTGGGCCGAGGCTGACAGGCGCCGAGCGCGAGGCTCATCGACGCAAACGCAGTCGTGACGCGAGTGACAGTGGAGCGGTGCGCCCCGAGGCTTCGAGCAGGCATTGCGGCTGCGCGCGAACATAGCGCGGTCCTCGAGGGCGCTGGGCGACGAAACACCGCGCGAGGGGCGCAGCGTTGACGCCGTGCGTCGAGTGCGTGACGAAATTCACAGAGATTTCTCTGTGCGAATGCACTGCACAAGCGCTGGCCGCTCGTGCATCCTCCGCGCGCGCTCGGGCCCTTTTGCGAGAGAGCCCGCGAAGCACCAAAGCACCAAAGCACACAAGAGGAGCAGCGCTGTGATCATCGGAGTTCCGAAGGAGATCAAGACCCGCGAGTACCGCGTCGGAATGACGCCCGCGGGCGTTCGTCAGCTCGCTCAGCGCGGGCACACCGTGCTCGTGCAGGCCTCGGCCGGCGAAGGCTCGGGCATCCGCGACGAGCAGTACGTCGCAGCGGGCGCCAAGATCGTCCCGACCGCGGCCGACGCGTGGAGCGCGGACATGATCGTGAAGGTCAAAGAGCCTTTGCCCGCGGAGTTTCCGTTCTTTCGCGCGGGGCAGATCGTCTACACGTACTTGCACCTCGCGCCCGAGCCCGAGCTCACGCGCAAGCTCATGGAGAAGAAGGTCCGCGCGATCGCGTACGAGACCATTCAGCTCCCGGACGGCTCGCTCCCGCTGCTTCGCCCGATGAGCGAAGTCGCCGGCAAAATGTCGGTCCAAGTCGGCGCCACCAGCTTGGAGAAATGGCGCGGCGGCAAGGGCGTCCTCCTCGGCGGCGTCCCCGGGACCCGTCGCGGTCGTGTGGTGATCCTCGGCGGCGGCGTCGTCGGTCGCAACGCAGCCAAGATCGCCATCGGAATGGGCGCGCACGTCACCATCCTCGACGTCAGCCCCCACACGATGGACTACCTCGAAGACATCTTCGGGACCTCCGTCGAGACGCTCTACTCCAACCCGCAGAACATCGAAGAGCAGGTCTCTCGCGCAGACCTCGTCGTCGGTGCCGTGCTCGTCACCGGCGCCAAGGCCCCGACGCTCGTCTCTCGCGACCTCGTCTCGCGCATGGAGAAGGGCTCGGTCATCGTCGACGTCGCCATCGACCAGGGCGGCTGCGTCGAGACCGCGCGCGTCACCTCGCACGACCACCCGACCTACGAAGAGTCCGGCGTGATCCACTACGGCGTGGCCAACATGCCCGGCGCGGTCTCGCACACGAGCACGTTCGCCCTCACCAACGTCACGATCCGCTACGCGATCGACCTGGCCGACAAGGGCGTCGAAAACGCGATCAAGCAGGACAAGTCCCTCGCGCTCGGCGTCAATTGCTGGGACGGCGCGTGCGTCTACAAGGCCGTCGCCGACGCGCACGGCCTCGAGTACACGCCCCTCGAAAAAGCGCTCGGCTGAGCGCTCGATCGGGCGTGATTGCGGATCGTGTAGACGGCGAGCGAAGGGTGCGCGGCCGCCGCCCGAGTTTGGGGTGAGCGAGAGGTGCGCTGCCGCCACGCGCTACCGATTGAGCGACAGCGATGGTGCGCGGCCCCCACCCGCGCTGCCGATTGAGCGACAGCGATGGTGCGCGGCCCCCACCCGCGCTGCCGATTGAGCGACAGCGATGGTGCGCGGCCCCCACCCGCGCTACCGCGCGCCCCGCCCTCGCGCAAAGCGCAAGGGCGGCGGCTCTGCGTGGCGAATCGTCGGGAAATAGACTGCTAGAGTTGATCGTGAATGCCCTTGCTCTGCAAGGGCTCTCAGGCTGCTCGATCGAACACAATCGCCGCTCATCGCTCGCCGGCAGACAACGCGCCACTGGTGACGAGATCGCGCTCGCATCGACGAAGCTTCGCTCGTTGCTCGCTGCCATGCCCTTGCAGAGCAAGGGCTTCTTCGATCAACTCTGCTAGACAATTTCCAGACGATTCACCATGCAGAGCCGCCGCCCTTGCGCTTTGCGCGGGGGCGGGGCGCGCGGCAGCGCGGGTGGGGGCCGCGCACCATCGCTGTCGCTCAATCGGCAGCGCGGGTGGGGGCCGCGCACCATTCGCTCGCCGTCTGCAAGATCCGCAATCACGCCCGCTCAACAGCCAGGAGCGCTCGAGCATCTCCCGCTCTCAGCGCACGCGCGGCATCGTCGCGACGGGCTGCATCGAGAGCCACGATCCGCCGGGGGTCAGGTACGCGCTCGCGTCCGCGCCGCGCGTGGCGCGCTCGCTCGCCGCGACGAGCATGATGGCCGAGAGGCTCGTGACGGTCGCGTCCGTGGTCGATCCCGACGGACAAAACAGGCACGCCGTCGTGCACGCCGCCCGAGAGTCGATGAACTGCACGTGCCCGGTCTGCGCGAGCGTCACCTCGAGCGCCGGCGCGCGGGCCATCGAGAAGAAGGTCTGATAGTTCGACGCCGTCGGCGCGCACGGCATGCCGAACATGCTCGTGTTGCCGAGGGCCGCCCCGAGGATCACCGACGAGCCCGAGAAGCTCGCGAGCGCCGCGGCGCCGCTCGGGTACTCGGGGCCCGCGGGCGTGCCTGGAGGCGTCGCGTCGACGGGGTCCAAGCCCACGAACGCCAGGGCGTTGCTGTTGCCGCTCACAGCGAGCGCAGAGATCTTGCCGCCCCTTGAGTGCCCGGCAAAGACAACCTTGCGCGTGTCCATCATCGCGCCCATCGCGCCCATCGCCGCGACGGTCTCGGGCAGCTGACGCACCATGTTGCCGAGCGCGCGGTGCGTGATCGACCGAGGAATCACGCCGCCTTCGGTGGTCGTGTCCCAGCGCAGCACCACGTAGCCCCAGCGCGCGAGGCGGATCGCGTACGACTGATACTGCGACGCGCTGATCTGAAACCCGTTCGAGATCACCACCACGGGAAACGGCGCCGCCCGCCCCGGCGCGCTGTTGCTCGGCGCCGTCACGAACACGTTGACGCGACAGTCGTTGCCCGAGCAACCGGTGCTCGTCGGCAGCATCACGTTGTTGATCGTGCTCGCGCTCACCATCAACGGCCCCGGCCCGGCGAAGTCCGACGCGCTCGCGCCGCTGTCGGCGCTCACGACGCCCGTGTCGACGACCACGCCTGTGTCCGCTGGCGCGACCCCTGTGTCGGCGGGCGCGACCCCCGTGTCCTCGATGAGCGTGCCGTCCATCGGCGCGCTGCTGTCTTCGATGACCGCGGCGTCTTCGCCCGTCGCGACGTCGACCGGAGGGCTCGCGCGGTCCGACGCGCTCGCGTCGTTCGTGGGTTGCACAGGCGTCCCGCACGCCGAGAGGGCCAGGCCGAACACCAGAACACGGACTCGATTCGCTGCCATAACTGTTTCGTACACGAAATATTCGTACGGCGAAAGAACCCGTGCGAAAGAATCGCACACTGGACCTGCATCGCGGGCGCTGTGGTCGTGCGAAGACCGCCCGCGTCGCGCGTCGCAAACGCGGCGCTCGCGAGCGCTTCGGGGTACACTCTCCAGGTTTCTTTCTCAGGAGATGACCGATGAAGTCCGTGCGTGCTCCGGCGGTGTTGTGTGTGGCTGCGCTCTCGATCGCAGGCTGTTCGCTGCTCGTTCAGCCCAACGAAGATCGATTGCGCGAGGGCGGCGTGAGCGACGCGGGCTCGCGCCCCGACGTGCTGCGGCCAGACGGCTCGGGCATGGACGTGATCTCTCCTCCGCCGGACGTGATCGAGCCTCCGCCGGACGTGATCTCGCTGCCCGACGCGACGCCTGACGTGCAGAGCACCTGTCCGCTCGGCTGCAACGACGGCGTCGAGTGCACCGACGATCGCTGCAACGAGGCGCTCGGCCGCTGCGAGTTCACCGCGAACCCCACGCGCTGCGCGATGGGGCTCGTGTGCAACCCGGCGATGGGCGGCTGCGTGGCCGTCGCGTGCACGGGCAACGGGATGTGCGACGACGGCAACGCGTGCAACGGCGCTGAGACGTGCGTGATGGGCCGCTGCCAGGGCGGGACCGCCCTCGCGTGCGACGACGGCAACGCGTGCAACGGCGCCGAGACGTGCGACCCGCGCATGGGCTGCCAGCGCGGGACCGCGCTCACCTGCGACGACGGCCGCTTCTGCAACGGAACAGAGACGTGCGACCCGGCCCGCGGCTGCGTTGCGGGCACCGCGCCGACCTGCGCAGACACCGTCGCGTGCACCAACGACACGTGCAACGAAGCCACGCGCCGATGCGAGTTCGTCGCCGACGGGACGCGCTGCCCGATGGGCCAGGTCTGCAACGTGATGACCGGCTGCGTGACCATGGGCTGCACGACCGCGGCGCAGTGCGACGACGGCAACATGTGCAACGGCGCCGAGCAGTGCAACGCGGGCCGCTGCGTCGCGGGAACCGCGCTGCGATGCGACGACGGCAACGTGTGCAACGGCCTCGAGGGCTGCGACGCGCGCATGGGCTGCACCACGGGCGCCCCGCTCGTGTGCGACGACGGTCTGTTCTGCAACGGGACCGAGACGTGCGACCGCGCGCGGGGATGCCAGCCGGGCGTCGCGCAGACGTGCCGCGACGGCAACGTGTGCACCAGCGACGCGTGCGACCCGGCGGCGAACAGCGGGCGCGGGGCGTGCGTCAACACGGCGATCGACGCGGACGGCGACGGGTTTCCGGCGGCGAACGTGGGCGGCATGGTGTGCGCGGGGCGCGACTGCAACGACGGCGATCGCGCGATCAACCCCGGCGCGATGGAGGTCTGCAACGGCCGCGACGACAACTGCAACATGATGACCGACGAAGGGCTCATGTGCACGACGCCGCCGCCCAACGACCAGTGCGCGGCCGCCGAGCGCGTGACGCTGTCCACGACGAGCCCGACGGTGACCGTGATGGGCACGACGCTCAACGCGACGAGCCAGCTCGGCTCGCGCTGCGGCGGTGACGGGCAGCCGGACGTGTTCTATGCGATTACGTTTCCTGCGGCGGCGGACCTGCGGATCGAAGCGACCGGCGCGATGGGCGTCGACCCGATCCTGCAGTTCGCCGGCGCTGCGTGCGGGGCGGGCGCGGTGCTCGCGTGCAACGACGATCAGCGCAACGGGACGACCGCCTCGCGCTTGTGGGTGCGCGCGTCGCCCATCGTGGGCGGGGCGACCCGCACTGTGATCGTCGCGGTCGACTCGTTCAACGCGATGACCGTGGGCGCCTTCACCCTCACCGCCACGCTGCAGATGCCCGTCGCCGCCGGCGGCTGCGGGACTCGCTTCGACGTCAGCTCGGGCGGAACCGTCTACCACATCGTCGCCCCCTCGGTCGGCACGATCACTGGCTCGTGCGCGCCGATGGGCATGGGCTACACCGCCCGCGGCGAGCAGGGCTACGTGTTCTCGGGCGGCGCGGGCGCGATCACCGGGTCGGCCACGGGGTTCTTTCCGATGCTGACCGTGCGCGACGCGAACAACTGCGGCAACGAGCGCAACTGCGCGTACAACGGGATGAACTCCGTCACGCTCATGACCGCGCAGACCGCGGGCAACATCGTGATCGACGGCGTGCCCAACACCGCGGGCGCGACCTACCAGTACGCGCTCGAGTTCAAGCCGTGACCGCGGCGCGCGCCGTGTTATCACCGCGCGCATGAAGATCGAGCGCTTCGGCGACTTGAATGTGTGTGTCGCAGGGGGGACCGACGGCGACGGCGGCGGCGGCGACGGGATGCTCGTGGTGCTCTTGCACGGGTTCGGCGCGCCCGGCACAGACCTCGTGCCCTTCGCCCGCGCGCTGGATGTCCCCAAGGGGACGCGCTTCGCTTTTCCCGCGGCGCCGCTGTCGCTCGCGGCGATGGGCTTCGGCGACGACGCCCGCGCCTGGTGGCAGATCGACATGATGCGCTTGCAGATGCAGCTCGCGACGGGCTCGATCGACCGGCTGCTCAACGACGTGCCCGACGGGCTCGCCTCGGCGAGAGAGAAGCTCCTCGCGACGCTCTCTGCCCTCGAGGCGAAGCTCTCGGTCCCGCCCGAGCGCGTCGTGCTCGGAGGGTTCTCGCAGGGCGCCATGCTGAGCTGCGACGTCGCGCTCCACAGCGATCGCCCTTTCGCGGGGCTCGTCTTGCTCTCGGGCTCGCTCATCGCGATGGGCGAGTGGACGCCGCGGATGCCCGCGCGCGCCTCGCTCCCCGTCTTTCAGAGCCACGGAACGCACGACCCCATCCTCCCCTACGCCGCCGGCGAGCGCCTGCACACCGCGCTCACCGCCGCCGGTCTGACCGTGAATTTCCACGCGTTTCGCGGGCAGCACGAGATCCCCATGCCCGTGCTCGACCGGCTCGGTCAGTGGCTCAGCGCCCGCTGAGCGGTTCTGCGCGCGCGCGTGAATCGCGCAGTGTCCCCGCGCGATTGATGTAACGTGGCCGGCGATGAAGCGGTCGATCGCTGTCGCGGCAGCACTTGGTTTTGTGGGCGTCTATTCAATTGGACTGCCCTCGTGGGGGCAGGGGATTCCTCGAGCGTGCTCGGCGACGCAGCCAGCGACGATGGCCACGGGCGGCCCGATCCAAGGGCTCTCGGTCATCGCCGCTTCGTCCGACTCTCTCTATGTCCTCTACGACGCCGAGGCGCGCGGGCGCCGCAACGTCGGCCTGCTCGTGCTCGACGGCGTGAGCTCTGGGCAAGTGCAGGTCAACACGTTCAACGTGGGCGAGGGCACCGTGGGGCGTCGCGCGCTCACCATCGTCGGGCAGACCCTCGTCGGCGCGTACAAGCGCGCGGACGGGCGCGTCGCGGCGTTCACTCGCCCCGTCGGCAGAGGCTCGATCACCGAGCTGCCCGCGGACGCCGCCCTCACCGCGACCAGCGTCCCCAGCGTCGCCGTCAGCGGCCGCAACGTCTTGATTTCGTGGGCCGGAAGCAGCGGCGCCTCGCACCTCTGGACGGTCTCCACCGCAGGCGCCGCGGTCGGCGCCGTGCGCACCATCACCAGCAACATCGCGCGCGGCGAAGTGACCGGCGCGCTCGGCGGCGCGGTGTTCGGCAGCGCGACCACGACCTCGCAGTTCTCGGTCGCCTCGGGGCGCGCCGCGCGCGCGGTGGGCTCTGCGCCGGCCAACGTGACGTCGTTCTCCGTCGCCGCGAGCGGCCGCAACGCCCTGGTCGTCACCGTGGCCAACGGCACGGCTCGCGCGCACTTTCTCCGCTCGGCCACGGACCGCGGTCGCACGATCGAGCTCGGGCCCGCGGTCTCTGCCACGCACGCCGCCGTCGCGCCCACCGCGTGGGGAGCGTTCTCTCTCTGGCCCAGCGCCAACACGCTGAGCATCCGCGCGCTGCGCGCGGACGGGCGCACGCTGGGGCCGAGCTTCGCGATGGGGACCTTTCGAGCGACGCAGCCCGAGGCGTTCAGCGCCGCGGCCGTCGGCAACACGGTCTTCGCGTTCTGGGCCGAGGGCGGCAACGTCCAGATGCTCAGGATCAATTGCTACTCGTGACGCAGGGACCGAAGCCATGAGCTCGAAGACCGCGCCGCGCCGCGTGCGCAACGGAAGCGCCAGGGACCGCGCCGCCGACGTGTTGGTTCGCGTCGAGACCGAAGGAGCGTTCGCCGCCCCCGCGCTCGCCTCCTCGCTCGAGCGCGAGCCCGCCCTCTCTGCCGCGGACCGCGGCCTGTGCACAGAGCTCGTCTACGGCGTGCTGCGCACGGCGAGCGCCCTCGACGCGCGGCTCGCTGCGTTTGCGAGCAAGCCGGGCTCGATCGCCGCGCTCGACGCGTACACGCGCGCCGTCCTGCGCATCGCTGCGTATCAAGTGCTGGTGCTCGAGCGCGTGCCCTCGCGCGCCGCGGTCAACGCCGCGGTGGACGCGGTGTCCAAAGATCGCTCGAAGGGCCTGAGCGGCTTCGTCAACGCGCTCTTGCGCAAGGTCGCCGCGGGCCGTGACGAGTCGCAGTGCGCGCGGCTGCGGGTGAGCCTCGCGCTCGACAGCGTGGACCCTTCGGTGCGCGCGGCGCTGAGCGCGGGCCTCGGCAGCGCAGAGGACGCCGAGAGCGTGCTGCGGGCGATGTTCGAGCGCACGCCGTCGACCGACGTGCGCGCAGAGCGCACGCGGATCGGGCGGGACGAGCTCGAGCGGCTCTTGCGCGAAGAGCGCCCCGGCGCGGCGATCACCCACGGAAAGACCAGCCCTCTCTCGCTGCGCGTCTCGGGCGCGGGCGACCTTCGAACGAGCCCGCTCTACCGCGAGCGCGGCTTGTTCGCCGTGCAAGAAGAGGGCGCCCAGTGCGTGGCGCTCGCGACCGGCGTTCGCCCCGGCATGCGCGTGCTCGACGCCTGCGCCGGCCGCGGCGGAAAGACCGCCCTGCTCGCCTCGATGCTCCGCGGCGAAGGCCTCTTGCACGCCGCCGACGCCTACCCCGAGAAGGTCCAGCGCGGCCGCGACGAGCTCGTGCGCTTGGGTCTCTTGCGCGAGTCGCTCGCGTACGAAGCGGTCGGCGCGGACGTCACGCGCGGCGTCGGATCGTTGGCCAGCAAGGCTCCCGAGGGAGGCTACGACCTCGTGCTCGTCGACGCTCCCTGCTCGGGCTTGGGGACGCTCGCGCGAAGGCCAGACCTGCTCGCGCGAAGGCTCAGCGCGGCGACGAGCGACGACGACGGCGACGGCGACACGACGAGCGCGCCCAAGGCTCGGCTCGCCATCGACGAGCTTCAGCGGGCGATCCTGCGCACGAGCGCGGGCCTCGTGCGGCCCGGCGGCGAGCTCGTCTTCGCCGTCTGCACGCTGACCCACGCCGAGGGCGCGGGGATGCTCGAGTGGTTTTTGCGCGAGACCGCGGGCGCGTTCGAGCCGCACGACGCCGCGGCGGATCGCGTCGAGATCGAACGGCTGCGACCCTCGCTCGTCACGCTGCGCCCCGACCGCGACGAGACCGACGGCTTCGTCCTGTGGCGCGCGCGCAAACGAGACAATCGTGTGTAGCTCGGTGTTCTTGGCTTGACGGATCGTGAGTTGTGGGTAGATTCCGCGCCCACCCTCGGGGCGTAGCGCAGCCTGGTAGCGCACACCGTTCGGGACGGTGGAGTCGGAGGTTCAAATCCTCTCGCCCCGACTCACTCTCGAAACAACAGCGCCGCAGTGAAAACTGCGGCGTTTTTGTTTTCTCCGAACGTGCGCTGCGCGGCGAGCGCGCTCGAGCAGCTCGTCGTACGCCTCCGCTCGGTGCGCTCTCGGGCGCTCAGTAGACCCACTCGCGCAGCGCTCGCTCGATCGTCGCGCGGTCCGCGCTGGCGACGTGCCTGGCCCAGCATCGGCGAGCTCGCTCGGAGCCTTCGGAGCCGAGCATGTGTCGTCCGACTGCTTGCAGCGCCACCCTCGCGATCGGCCCCGACCCCTCTGCGACCCGAAGGCACCGTTCGAGGTCTCGTTCGGCGCCTGGTTGGTCTCCCCGCTCTTCTCGCAGCGCGTAGCGCGTGGCGAGCGCGCCGATGTTCGGATAGCTGGCATCGCCCAGGTCGTCGCGCAGGACCCGCGCGAGCGAGAGCTCGGCTTCGTCGAACATGCGCAGCTCGAGCTGGCATCGCCCGAGTTCGAGCCAGGCATAGCGAGCGGTCTCGTGGGTGTACGCGCTCGCGCGCTTCTCGCATCGGGCGAGCGCGTCGCGAATCTCGTTCATCGCGTCAGAAACGCGACCTGCGCGCCGAAGGCTGGTCGCCAGGTAGCTCTGCGTCTGGGGGATCTGCGGCTGCTCGACCTCGTTCCACAACGCGATGGCGGCACGAAAATGTGCCTCCGCGCGCTCGGGCGCACCCGTGTGCGTGAGCGCGCGCCCCAGCGTGCCGAGCGCGCGTGCGCAGATCGCTCGATCACGGCACGCTTCGGCGCGCTCGAGCGTCTGCGTCGCGACAGCCACACACGTGCTCGGAGCGGCGTCGATCGCGGCGGTCGCGCGACTCACCGCCATCGCGGCGAGCACGCGCGGATCGTACGCGGCAGCGTCCTCGTCCACCTCGGCGGCGTCCACCTCGTTCGATCGTCCCGCGTGCACGCGAAACAGCGCCGCCCATGCACGCACCTGCAGTGCTTTCTCTCTCGATCCGTCCGCAGCGAGCGCGACGCTCGCGCTCGTAGCCTCGTCGGCGAGCGCCGACCATTCTTCCGGGCTGTGTGAGCGTCGCGACTCGCGATCGAGCTCCGATGCGACGCGCTCGGCGTGCTCGATCGACGAGACCGGAAGCGCCTCGAGCGAGAGCCCGAAGTGCCCGATCGCCTCGACGAGCGTCTTCGCGCGAATCACCGTGAATCCAAGGGGCAGCTCGACGAGCTCTTGCGTCTCTGCGACGACCAGCGTGGCCACCGCAGGCCAGCCGTCGCGAAGCGCGTCGATCTTCTCGCGCAGAAAGCCGACAGCATGCAGCTGTCCGCGTGCGTCGACGACCGCGCTGCCCGCCACCGTCGCGCTCGCGGCGATGCCAGTGGCCCGCGAGAGCTCGGCGACCACGACCGAGAGGCCCAGCGACTCTTCGTCGACCCGCTCGTACTCGGTGATCCCTTCGACCAGCGCGCCTTCCGCGCGCCGGACGTCCGTCGGCCAGCTTCGGCCACCCTGATCGATGGCAGCGAGCAGCGCGCGCTTCGCCTGACGAATCTGTCCCTGCGCTCGATCGCCGAAACAAGCGTGACCTGACGCGTGAGCGACGACGCGCAGCCGCAGCGCTCGACCTCGCCGAGTGGCGCTATCGCACACGAGCAACAGCGCCTCGCCCACGCCGATGGGAGCGACGACGGGCGCCGGTCGATTCACTGCGTTGGCGATGCGCGAGGCGAGGCCCGGCGTGAGCCAAGGGAGCCGATCGTCGAGCGCGAACTCGAGCAACGAAACGTCGCTGAGCGAGGCTGCGTCGATGCCCTGACGGCGTACGCGATCGAGCGCGCGCTCGACTTCGATTCGAGTGGGCATCGCTCAGCCTTCGTTGAGCGGGCCGATGGACAACGTCCAGCAAAACGACTGGCCGGACGCATCGGTGACGATCAGCGCGAGCGGCCCGTGCGGAGCGCGAACCTCCAGCGACCAATTGCCTCTCGCGTCGGGAGCGTCGAGCGTCTGGTCACCGAACTGAATGCTGCGAATCTCGTTGGGCTCTGCGCGCACGCGCAGCAACGTCGACGAGGACCTCACCAGCAAGTGGCCGAACGCGCGCAGCGAGCCGAGTTGGCCGAGTTCGACCGAGCGCATGGGCTCCGTGGGGCGGTCCGTGCCCGCGGCGAGGCGGGTCATCGGTCGAATGGCCCACTCGATCGTCGTCGAGTCGGCGCGCGTTCGGCTCCAGCGAAGGGCGTTGAGCGAGAGGGGGATGCGCTCTGCTTGCAGCGCTTCGAGCAACGCGCGCAGCTCTTCGGTGTTCTCGTCGCGAGAGGCCCACGCTGCGACCTGCTTCGCGCCGACTCCGCGGGTGGCCCATTGGGTCAGCTGCTCGTGCGTCGGACGAAATTCGCTGGCATCGAGCTCCACCTCCGGGCGCGGAGCGGCGACGTCGCGGTGCTCGTAGCGGTCGAGCCAACCGGCGCTCGCGTGCAGGCTCATTCGCTCTGCGAGCAGCTGCTCGACGTGGTTGCGCGACTGCGACTTGGACGCGCTCGCATCGAACTGTTCGAGCGCGGAGGCGAGGTCGAAGATCGGGTCGAACTCGTCCGACGCGAGCCCGTGCGCGAGCGCGATGCGGCGAAGCCCGACGAGCACGCTCTCGAGTTGATCCCGCGCGCGCAGGGCGAGCTCGACCGACGGATCGTCGAACCCGTCGACCGCCGGAGGGGGAGCGTCGAGGTCGCGTCGTGCCTCGTCGGCGATCGCGCGCAGGGCGCTCAAATCGGCGCTGTGCAGGCGCTTGCGCAGCGCCATCGGCACGGTGATCCCTGCGCGAAGCGCGTCGCCGTAGTGCTGCACGACGAGGCTCGCGCCGGGCGTCGAGAGTGAGAATTCGCTGGCGGCGAGCGCGTCGAGGGTCGATCGGAGTTGGTCGTGCAAAGTGTGGCTCATCGGAGTGGGACCTGTTGTTGCTGCCACCAGGGACGAGCGACGAGAAACGTTGCTGACATCGATTCGTCCCGCGGAACATCGAGCAGCGTTCGCACTGCGGCCGTTGGCGAGACAGGGACCTTGCGAAAGGTCGTCCGCCAGCTCAGCGCGCGTCCTCGAAGGTAGAAGCTGATGCGCAGTCCATCGGAGCGGTTGAGCCGCGCGACCGAGTCGGAGTAGCAAGCGGGCTCGCCTTCGCTGGTCTCGATCGGTCCGCGCGCGAACTCGCGCACTCCACAAGCTCCGCCCCGGGAGTCTGCGTCGCGGATCAACGAGAGAAATCGCTCGCGTTCGTCGTGGTCGACGGTGGGCGGAGAGAGCTGGTCGAAGCCCTCGTCGTTCCACGGTTTGTGTTGGCGCAGGGCGTTGGCGCCGAGCGGGTGCTTCGCGAGGTGAGCCATCCACCTGCGATCTGCGATGACCGTCGGCTTCGCCTGCAACGTCGGGCTCGTCGGCAACACGAACTCCCCCGATGGAACGGTCGCGCTCATCGCTCGTCCTCCGCTGGCGTCGCCGCAGCGCGGACTTTCTCCCACGCGCGCTGCATCGCTTTGTCCACGACGGCCTTGGCCACCTGGTGCTGCTCCGCGATCTCATTGTGCGTGGTCCCGAGCAGCACGAGCTCGAGCCACGCGAGGTCCCGCTGCGAGAGCAGCGGTCGAACGCGGGTCATCATCGCGCGGGCTTCGCGCTGCCGCTCGACCTTGGCGAACTCGTCGCTGGGCGAGGCGATGGCGTTCCACTGGCTGGGCTCGTCGTCGCTCGACGGGGCCTCGCGCACAGCGTCGCGCCGCATTCGGTGATCGAGCTTCTTCACGACGTCGCGCGCCACGTTGGTCAGGATCGACAGAAACAGCGCGAGCGACCAACTTTCGTTGGGATAGCTCTGGATCAATCGCACGAATGTGTCGCCCACCAGCTCACACTTTTCGTCCTCCGGGATCTCTCGAAATCGCGACAGCGCGCGAACTCCGACCTTCATCGCGAGCGCGTGGAGCGCGCGCTCGGCCTCGTTGCGAGCCTGCCGTCCCTTCGCGTCCCGGCATCGCTCGATCGCCTCGAACCACTGCTCGTTCATGGAGCGGGGCGGGAGTGTAGGGCATCGAATGCGATCGAGCGAGAGCAACGTCGCGACCGTGCGTGACGGCCGGCGCATGGTTTCTCTCGCGCTGGGGCCGCGCGCGACCAGCGCGTTCGCGGGCGCGGCCCTGACGCTGCTGCGTTGCATGGCTCGGTCGGGCGTGTGACGAACGCTCGTTGGTGATGCGTACGCAGCTCGATATCGACCCGGTGCGCGCGAGCTGGTCCGCAACGCGATTCACTTGGAGTGACGCGAGCATCTACATGAATGCCGCGCACCGGAAAAACTGCGGTCCCCGTCGCAGCAGCGGTTGAGGACCAAAGCGACGTGCTCGTCGCCAAGATCGGGGCAGACCTGCGCGCACGAGGCCTCGGACCACGACTGAGACGAGCGCTGTTATGACGTCGCAAGAAAAATCATCAATAGTATTGTATGTTTATGAGCTGTGCCCCGCCCCCATCGGAGGCGACCGGTGCCGACGAACGCGGTCGCGATGCAAGTCGAACCACGGCCAGGCCCAGCGAGCGCTGTGACTGATGCATCCCCTCACGCCGCCCTGGAGAAAGCCTGGGTCGGCGTGATGCCGAGGGCTTCCTGAAGGATCTGCGGCGAGGCTTCTGCGTGGAAAAGTCCAAGCGAAAACGTGGAGTGCGAGCGCG
>JAAFIF010000167.1 GCA_013298625.1 Myxococcales bacterium | reverse complement strand
GGCGCCCGACGCCATCGCCGCCCGCGATCATCTTCGCGATGGGACGGCCGACGATCACGCCCATGCCCATCATCTCGAACAGGTACTTGTTCGGGACCAGCGCGCCGTCCTTGCTCGTGTCGGTGTCTGTCTCCGTGAGGCTCGCGCCGAACACGTTGAGGCCCGCCGAAGCGCTGTCCTCGTTGATGCCCTTGTCGAAGAGCGTCGCCGCTTCTTTCGCGGCCGAGAGGATCAGCGGCGAACCGACCGCCTGCACGTTGAAGCGCAGCGCAGCGCGCCCGAAGCGAAACGGGTTGAGGCCCGAGGCCAGCGTTCGAACCTTGTCGTTGACGCACACGCCCGGCCCCGACTGCGGCTCCGAGGGCTGCCCCGGCGGCTGAAGAGGAAAGAGCGCGGCTCTCGCGAATGACTCGTTCATCGTTGTTGCTCCACGTGGTGTTGTCGTTGCTTCAGAGCGACGAATCGCCCTGAATTCATTGTGTGTCCCGCGGTCAGTTACCGCGCGGCGTAGCGCGGCGACGCGTCCCACGCCTCGGCGTAGCCAGCGCCCGCGGTGCCCGCGTTCATCTGCTGCGTCGCGGTCTGCGTGGTGCTGGTGTTCGTGCTCTGCGTGCTCTGCGTGGTCGCAGCGGTCGCGTTGGTCTGCGCGCGCTGCGGCGTGACCAGCGAGCGGATGTACGCGCGGACGCGGACCTCGCGCTCGAGCTTCGCGGCGCCGCCGACGATGCCGCCGATGGCGATTCCCGCGCCGATGCGGGGCGCGACGCGTCCGACGGCCGCGCCCAACACCACGTGCCCGAGCGTTTGAACGAACGCTTTGGAGACGTCGGTGAGCGACGTTCCATCGAGCAGCATGTTGGTGGCGGTGACAGAGACCGCGCCGACTCCGCCCACGATGGCCGTGGTCTTCACGAACTCGGCGACGTTGCTTGGCTTCTTCGACTCCATGGCGACTCCTCAACGAAACAGAGACTTGAGAGCCGCTTTGGCGGCGTTTTTCGCAGGCTCCGAGCCGAGCAGGACGCCCAGCCCGATGGCGGTTCCGACCGCGCCCGTGAAGGCGCGCGCGTTCGCTCGCATGGCCGCGGCCTGGCGCTGCTCGGCGAGCTCCATCACCGACTCCATCGCGAACTGCTCCGCGCTGGTCATCGACGGCGCCGCCGTGAGCGGGCTCTGCCGCGTGGCAGCGAGCCGGCGAGTCATCGCGAGCGCGGCGACGTAAACGTTCCACGCGTGAAACGACGTCTCTTTGTCTTCGAGCACCACGAGCTCGCCAGGATCGGGCAGCAGCGCATCAGCGGCGTCGCCCCACACGAACGCGGGGCCCTCGAAGAGCAGGAAGTTGCCCGCGGGCGCAGTTCCGTTGCGCGCGCCGACTTCGCCCGACCCTGCGAGCAGCTCGAACACGCGCGAGATCGCCGTGGAGGTCGCGCGGCGCTGGCCCTCGAGCGAGCCCGTCGAATCGATGGCCGCGGTGCACTCCCACGACGACGGCGGAGGCAGCGCACCGACGATCGGCGCGTTCTGTCCCTGCCACTCCGCCTCGTTGCCGCGGTACTTCACCTTCGGAAGAAACGCGATCGCGCCCTCATCGCTCAGCACCACGAGCGGTGCGTTGATCGCGTCACGAAGCGCCGCGAGCTGCGCGACGAACGCGTTACGTCCAGCAGTCGGCGTCGCGCGACCCGAGATCGCGCTGTTGCGCCAGTCGCCCGCGCTGGTGGCGCTGTGATGAATCCACTTTCCGCTCATCGACGTGCCTTTCTGCGAGGCTTCTTCATGTTGGCGAGCGCCCACATCCCGAGCCCTGCGACGCCCACCACGCCCGCGGCCGTCGCGATCGGATGCCGCTCGACGAACGCGAGAACGCCCGTCGCGTTCGAGTCGCTGTACGAGGTCGTGACGCTCGAACTCGACGTGCGCACGAGGCTCGAGCTGCCCGAGCCCGCGCTCGCGCCGCTCCGAGGATCCGCGGGCGGATCGCTCGTCGCGGGGTCCCAGCAACGAAGCGCGGCATCGAAGCCCGGCGTCGCGATCGTCTGCCCCCAGCCGGGCGCGACGGTCGTGAGAGGAAACTCGATGTCCTCCCACCGCGCGTTCGGGTGGTACGCGACGATCGCCGCGTAGCGCATGGAGACGGGCGAGACAGCGCGGCGCGCGAAGTCGTTGCGAAGCGCGTCGAGCACATCGGCAGCGGCTCCGTTGGACTTCGCCGCCCAGTAGAGCGCGAACTGCGTGTTCGGTCCCCACGCGCCGTCCGCGCTGAGCGCGCGGCGGGTGGAGTCCGTTCCGAGCCCGAGCTCGCCTGCGATGCGCGAGCGCTCGATGACGACGTCGGGCCGCAGGGACGAGAGGCGGTCGTTGTAGCCGGCCTCGATGAGGACGGTCTGCAGTCGACGCACGAAGTGGCCGCCACCGGTCGCGCAGACCAGCTCGGTCGCTCCGGTGCGGCGTCGCCACCACAGCGCCAGATATGCGGTGCCTTGAAAAGTGGGGCGCGCGCTCGGGAGGCTCATCGGCGCCCCCGCTTCTTCGAGGTCTTCACGTAGTACGCGATTCCACCCAACACGACGGCCACGCCGATCGCCGTCGGAACGGGGTTCTCCTTCACCCACGCGAGCACGCCCGTGTCGGCAGCAGGCGCGGGGCGCGCGTTGACGTTCTGCGCGGCCTCGACGCCGAGCACAGAGAACTCCGTGCGAGGCAGGGGCGCGAGCGAGGTGGTGGCGTCGCGCTGGGCGATCGCGGCCTGCGCGTTGGCGCGGATGCGAGCGAGCTCGATCTCTCGCTGCGCTTCGATCTCCGCGAGGCGTTCGCGAGCGCGCTGCTCTTGCTCCTGGCGGGCGCGCTCTTGCTCGCGGGCGATGGCGTCGGTGGTCGTGCCGATGACCTGGCGACCGACCTGCAGCCCCGCGTCTTCGCGCGCCGCGGTGTTGTTCGCGGTCGTCGCGGCAGGCGGGTTCGTCGTGGTGCGCGGCGTCTCGGCGGCGTCACCCGCGGGGCGAGTCGCGATGGTGTGCGCTGGGCGAAGTGTTCCGCCGAAGCGCGCGAAGCTCGACGGTGAGGCGCTGGATAGCGTCGTCACCGCATGGGAGCCGCACGTTCCGTCGCACGGTCGTCCCGACTGAACACAGGGTCCACAGGCCATGCGTCAACGCTGCGCGCTGGGTCGAAGTGCCGAAAGCGATGCAATTCAGAAAAGCGCAATTGCATTGCAGAAACACAGAAGCCACGACCAAGGACGAGCGCAGGCAGCGCTCCATGAGCTGCAGCGATGCTGCAGCGAACACTACGGCGCAACTACTCCGCGACGGTCAATTTCTAGATCGAAAAGACGACACTCTCAGCGGGAGCACAGTTCTTCGCGAACACACGCTCCTCATCGGAGACAAACGTATATGCGTAGCCATCCCTCAGCGCGGACAGTTCGCTTTGAAGCCGGAAGAGAGCCCCTCCATCACTTTTCCACAGCCAGGCGCCAACGAGCAGGCGCAACTTACGAGCGAGATCCCGCAGATCGTCGTTTTGAAGCGCTTCTTGCGGCACACGGGTCACCAACGACGCTCCGGGCAGCATTGCCAAGGTACTGATGAGAGGACTCGCCCCGTGTTCCTCGAACATCGCCGCAAATTTCGCGCAGTCCCGGTCGTCGCCGAAACTAAAATTCGACTTAATCCACTCTGCGCTCGCCGAGAGTATTGCGGGAAGCAGCTCGCGTAGGACATGGTTCGACGCAAAGGCTGCCAGCGTCAGATTCTGCATGTCCCCTACATAATCGTCTACAGGCTGAACGATTGCCACACGAACGGGATCTCCGCCAACGCGACGATTGTGCAGCTGAAACACGAGTGTTCGAAGAGCGAAGAGGGAGAATGCCAGTGACCGTACAGCGTGCCGCACATCGGTCGTCAGGCGCACGGAGGTGTCGAGCACGCCAAAGCCCTCAACGGTCTCCAGCAGACTGTCAACGTCGTCGCTCAGGTCAACAAGGGCTGAACATCGGAGCGTTCCTTCCTTCCACGCCTCGCGATTTGCATGTCGAATCGCCTCGCGGAGATGTGCTTCCGCAACCTTTACGTCGATGCGCTTCGTGCGCTTCTCGATTTCGGCGAGCTGCTTCTGCATGACCCCCATCGTTTGCTCGATCGCCTCGAGCCGTCTGTTGATCGCCTTCAGTTGATCGACGACTTGCGCGCTCGACGCTCCTGTGGCCGCGGCCAGTAGCAAGGCGGCCGCGGCGTCGCTCGCTGGCTGTTGTAGACCTGGCGATGCAAGTCCGTCTGCCTCGTTGGCGGCACGCAGACGAAGTCGTGCGGGTGTTCCGATTGCGTCGAGCGTTTCAGCTACCTCGATCACGAGAGATCCCGCTTGAACAAGTTGAGCTATCCAGTCCATCGGAGGTGCCTCTGTGAGAAACGTTGACCGTAGCGTGCGAGCCAAGCACCTGAGGGTGCGAGGTTATCGTTGATGGTATTGAGTAACAGACAGCCAACGTGCGTTCAATACGCATGCTCCGGCGTGCTGCGCGATGACAGCGGGATTTCGGGAGATGGGCGTTGATCGTTCGACCACTTTCGCTCTGCGTGCAGAGAGATGCTCTGCGGGCAGTCACGCGAACGATCCGCACGAAGCCATTCTCGGTGAGGTGCGAGGGGCGACCGATCTGCAGTCGCCAGCTGACCTCTTCGTCTCGTGCACGCTTCACACCAAGTTCTCGCAGACGCTTCTTTAGTATCGAGGCGAACCTCGCCGCCTCGCCGCACTCGCGGGGCTCTCGCCGAGCTGCGCTCCGGCGATCGAGCTCTCAGCGTCGAGCCACACGCCGGCGACGAGCACCTGCGCGAACACGTGGTTGAGTGCGGCTCCGTGGATCTGCTGGTTGAGCCAGACGATCTTCGCGCGCAGCCCGACGAGCCGCGCGAGCGCAACGAACAGCGCCGCGAGGTCCTCGCAGTCGCCGCCATGCGCGATGGTCTCGTCCGCGTCCTGAAACACCTCGTCCCCCGTGGGATCGGCCCGATAGGGAAGCCTGTGTACCAGCGCGAGAACACGCTCTGCACGCGTTCGCTCCGGCGCACTGCCATCAACCAGACCGGCGAGCAGGCGCACGGCGCGCCGTTGGGTCGCGTCGTCGGCGAGCGAGTCGAGCAACACCACGCGTGCAACGGGATCGACCTCGGGCGCAATGATCCAGCGCATCGCGCGCGAGGATGGCGCGCGGAGCCGAGCGCCGAAAGCGATGCAATTCGCGCGGCGTGGGCGTTCGTGTCTGCGAGGCGAATTGCATCGCTTTCGGCGGCGGCAGTTTGTGGTCAACGTGCGGGTATGTTCACGCCGCCCCATCGTCAACGTGCTCGTGCGATTCGTCCCGCGGGCGTGGCGAGCGTTGCGGGGGCAGCAGTGTGGCGGCGGTATCCGAAGCGCGACGGCAAGGGAAACATCGAGTGGATCCACTGGGCCGACCTCGAGCTCGCCGCGGCGTGGGCCGAGCAAGCGCTGCGCGACCTCGACGCGTTCGTCGTGAAGTACTCCGGTCAGACCGCCAGCGCAGCGCAGCTCGAAGCTGGCGCACGCGCCCCGATTGCGACGGAGGCGTTCGGCGTGCTGCGGTCGCTCAACAACGCGTTTCAGGCGCTCAACGTCCCGCCGATCGTCGCGCCAACGAGCGATGAACTCGGGACGGTCGACCTCATCCGCTCGTATGTCGTGCTCTCGAAGGGCCGCGTCGAAGTGCGAACGCAGCTCATGCTGGGCGCCAACCGACGCGGACCCGCGCAGGCCGAGGAGATGGCCGCGTTGTGGCGCACTCTAGGCGCGCGCGAACTCGCGAGCGACGAAGGCATCGTGGTCGACGTTCGCGCGCGGCGGACGGCGTTTCGCGGGCCGTTCGAAGCGTCGCTCGCGTTCAGGCGCAACGCGGCGAACTCGGATCGTGCGTTTCTGGCACTCTGGGCGCGGAGGCCGTGGACTCTCGTGCGAGCCGAGGACGAGTCCGAGCTCGTGTGGAGCGCGCCGCTCGTCTGGGAGCGCGATCGCGTGGTGCGCAAGCTCGAGCTCGCGCGGCCACTGATGCAGATGATCGCTCGCGATCCGTGGTCAGCGCTGGTGTCGTCGCGCGAGCGCGTGAGGGAGAACAACGCCGCCGTCGCGATCGAGTGGGCCGGACAACTGCCAGAACTCGCGAGCACGATCAGCGTTCGCCAGGTCGACAGCATCCGCGAGTCAATGCAGGCGCTCGCGCAGGCGCGAAGCGAGGCTGCGCTCGAACGTGCCCGCGCGCTTGCGCGTGAGGGCCTCGCCACGGGCGCAGGAAGCGTCGTTGGTGTGCTCGGCGCGATCTCCGCTGCGGCTCCGCCTGCCGCGCTGGTGCTCGCGCCGGCGGCGGCTGTGCTGGGTGTGGTCGCCGCGCTTGCTGGCTTGATGCTTCAGGTGATTCCGCGCGCGTGGCTGGCGACGGCTGAAGTGGTCCCTCCGCGACTGCCGCTGCCGAACATGACGACTGGCTACGAAGGGCCGAACGACGGCCCCTCGCACGACGTCGCAGCCCCAGTAGGATTCGCGCGGATTCGACCGAGAGAAGGTTCTGCGCCGGTTCCGCTCGATCCACCAACGATCGACGCGCTGATGACGCTCTCGGCGAGCGCGGCCACCGCTCGCGAGTCGAGCGCCGCCCGCACCCCAAACCGCATCGGAACGTCTGCGATCATTCGTCTCCTCGCTCCGTCGTCACCCACACTTCCGCCACCTGCGCTCGACGACTCGACGCTCGCCACGCCAGCGACCACAGCCCGCGAGTCGACCGTGGCGTCGCGATCCCTCGCGCAGAGTCCGTCGTCACCCACGTCGAGCGTCGGTGTCGTTCTGGCGTCGCTTGGGGCAGCCGCTGCGCTCGCGTGGATCGCCTCGCGAGACTAGTCGCAGCTCAGGGCCAAACGCAGACACCACCGCTGCCCGCAGCCATCTCACGAACGCACTGCATGCCCGTTGGACACGTGGGGTTGATGTTCACGTCGCACAGCAGAAAGCACCGGCCCACAGTCGTGTCGCAGATCGCGTTCGGCGTGCCCGAGCTGGCGCGCGGGCAGTCCGCCGTTCGCGTGCATGGCGGCAGGCATGTCCCGTTCGCGCCCGCGTCGGGAAAGGTGCACTGGGTGTTGCCGAGGCACGCTGGCTGTGCGCCGCAGGAGTCGTAGTTGGACGTCGGTTGTGGCGGCGCACAGGCGATCATCGTCAACGCGGCCACGATCGACACGAGCACAGAACGCATGCGCCGGGTCTATCACACTCGCGAGTGACCACGGGCGTGTCCCCATCGCGGGGGGTCCACTCTCGCTCATCGACCACACACGAGGATCGAAGGGCAGAACGGTGGAAGAAGCGGTGCAGCTCGATCAACCAGAGCCGCACGCGTCGGGACGACAAACCGTTGCGATCGATCACCGAGCAAGACGAGTGCGGGGATGCGTTGTGCGCGTTCGCGCGGTCTTCATCGGGCGCCCGTCGCGTTCCTCGGAAGCGCGTCGGTGACCAACGTCGAGGGCAACCGCCCGACGCGCGGGATGCTGCGCTGCGTGCAGCGCCTCAAGCGCGACCTGCGCAACGCGTTCGGGGCTTGAACGGGCTTCCACCGCCCTCGCCGTTCAGGCTGCGTTCAGGTGCGCGTGGCACACGAGCGGGGTGCGACGCTTTCTCTCCCTCTCGGTCGCGCTGTTCGCCCTCGGCGGCTGCGCGAGCTCGACTCACAATCGCGCGTGGCTCGATCGACAGTGGCGCGATCGCACAGGAACGACACCGTGCGCCAGCCCAACGGGAGGCGCGCTGCCCCAAGGGGTCTTGCTCGCTGACGGGCTCAGCGAGATCGAAGTGGTCTCTGTCGCGCTCTGCCGCAACCCGACGCTGCGCGCAGAGCGCACACGCATCGACGCGGCGTTTGCCACGCTCGACGAGGCGCGCAGGCCGGCCAACCCGCAGCTCTCGATGATGGGGCCCATCGGGGTGATTACGGCGGTGGCGACGCTGCTCGTTCCGCTCGAGTCGCTGTGGCAGATGCCGAGCCGCACCGAGGCGGCGGCGCGCGAGGCGGACATGGTGGGCGAGTCCGTGTTGATGCGCGGGCTCGATGTCGTGCGAGACGCGAGGCTGCTGCACGTCGAGCTCGGACTCGCGGAGGATCGCGTGCAGGTGCGGCGCTCGCTCGCGCAGACGGCGCTCGAGCTCGCGCGCATCGCAGCGGTTCGCGCAGCGAGCGGGGACATCAGTCCGCTCGAAGAGCGCGTGTTCGCGGCGGACGCGACCACGAGCGCAGACGCGCTCCAGGGGGCGGAGGCGGAGGTCCGAATGGCGAGAGCGAGGCTTGCTGCGACGCTGGCGCTCGATGAGCCGACAAACGAAGTTCGCGCGGTGTTCGCGGCGGACGTCACCGCGCTTCCGTCACTGGGGGCGCTGCTCGGCTTCGCGCGCGACGCTCGACCCGACGCACGAGCCTCCGAGCGCGCGATCACCGCCGCCGCAGCCCGCGCACGTTGGGAGCGCGCTCGCCTCGTCAACCTAAGCGCCCTCATCGAGACACAGTGGAACCAGCCCGCGGGCCCCGCTCTCCGCCTCGGCGGCAGAGTCGATCTGCCGCTGTTCAACCAGAACCAGGGAGGCATCGGTCGCGCCGACGCTGAGGTCGAGCGCGTGACGGCGATGAACGAGCAGCTTGCACGAACCGTCGGCATGGAGGTCACGCTTGCGCACGAGCGCTTCGAACAAGCCGCCCGTTCGCGCAGGACGTTTGAGGGCGAGGTGATGCGCGCACTCGAGGGCGCGCTCGACGCCGCGCGCCGCGGGTTCGAGAGCGGAGATCAGCCGTACTCCGTCGTGCTCGATGTGCTTCGTCGCGTCGCCGAAGCGCAGCTACGACAGGCCGAGATCGTGGCCGAGCAGCGCCGCGCGTTGTGCGAGCTGGAGCGCGCGATCGGCGCACGACTCGAACGCGCGCCGCAGGTCGCCGCCGAAGCCCGCACCGAGCGGGGTGGAGCATGACCGCGCGACGAGTCATCACCGCTGGCGTGCTCGCGTGTTGCACGACGGGCTGCCGCCCCACGGACCATACGAACGCGCACAACACGGCTCGCCCGCCGTCGAGCGTCGAGCATCCGGTGCACGAAGAAACGCTGCCGCAGGTGCGGCTCTCGCCACAGGCGATCGCACGATTGCGCGTCGAGCAGAGCACCGTGCGGGCGTCTAGCGTGGCGGCGACTCGGTTGGTGGGCGGAGAAGTGATCATTCCGCCTGGTAGGACGTTGGTCGTGACCGCACCCGTTGCCGGCGAAGTTCGCTTGGCGACGAGCGCAGCGTTGGCGCCAGGCGCGTCGGTGCGCCGTGGAGAACCACTGTTTCGACTCGCAGCGCTGGCGCCCACC
>JAAFIF010000034.1 GCA_013298625.1 Myxococcales bacterium | reverse complement strand
GGGGACGTGCCCGGCGGTCACCGCGTGCGGCGGCGACGTGGTGGGGACGTGGGATGTCTCTGGCGCCTGCATCGAGGTTCCGATCGAGAGCGCGCTCGCCGCGTGCCCTGGCGCGATGGTGACCCGTCGCGAAGGGCGCGCGCGGGGCAGGGTGGTCTTCGGAAGCGCGCCGATGGTCGCGCGCCGCGTGGCGCAGTCCGAAGCGACGGTCGAGCTGTTCGTCCCGGACATTTGCGCGACGCCCGTCGGAGGGTGCGCGACGCTGCAAGCGCTCGTGCAGCGCGGAGCTCCGGGCGCGACCTGCACAGCGACCCCCACGGGAGCGTGCAACTGCCGCGCGACCGCGAGCTACACGATCGACGACGGCGACGGCTACAGCATCATGGGCAACGAGATCGTCTCGGCCACGCTCAACAAGCGCTGGGAGTACTGCATCGCCGAGAGCACCCTTCGCTACCGGGACACGAGCGCGAGCGGGACGCGCGAGCCGGGGACCATTTCGCTGCGCCGTCGGTGAAATCGCAGGCACAACGAGGGGGCACTTGACCAATCGCGGGACTCTTGTACCCTCCGCGACCCTTTCAGCCGCGAATCTCTCGGCGTCGTTGCAGTCGCAGCGGTGATCGAGAGCGCGGATCGCGTCCCCGCCCGACTGTCTCAGTCGGGCCGAGCAGGCGGGCGATCGCTCGCACCGAAACATCCTGCACAGACGCCATCGCACGAAGGCACGCTCGGGCAACGAGCGAGCGCAGCGCGAAGGCGGGAGACGAGAGCCGCGAGAGGCACCCACCATCCCCATACGGATTCGACGGAAGTACAGCGATGAACAAGAACCTCGGACTCATCGGCCGCAAGCTCGGCTGCACGCAGCTCTTCACGGACAACGGCGCGGTCGTGCGCGTCACGGTCGTCGAAGTCGGCCCCTGCAAGGTCGTTCGCAAGCGCACTGAAGAGAAGGACGGCTACTCGGCGCTGCAGCTCTCGTTCGGCGAGCGCAGCACGAAGAACATGTCCAAGCCCATGAAGGGCTACTACGCGAAGAACGGCGTCGAGCCGAAGAAGGCCACGAAGAAGGGCCACGACGTCGAGCTGCTCCCCGAGGTGCTGCGCGAGCTGCGCCTGCCGGCCGAAGAAGTGGCCAAGTACGAAGTCGGCCAGGTGCTCACGGCGCAGGACGTCTTCAAGGTCGGCCAGTTCGTGGACGCCGCGGGCATCTCGCGCGGCCGCGGCTTTTCGGGCGTGTTTCGTCGCTACAACTTCGCGGGCTTCGTGCAGACGCACGGTACCCACGAGTACAAGCGCCACGGCGGTTCGATCGGTACGAACATGACGCCGGGTCGCACGATGCCGGGCAAGAAGATGCCGGGCCAGCACGGCAACAAGCGCACGACGCAGATCAACCTCAAGGTCGCCGAAGTGCTCGCGGACAAGAACCTGGTGCTGATCGAAGGCTCCGTTCCGGGCGCGCGCAACCAGATCGTGACGATCCGGGGCGCTGTGAAGAACGGCAAGCACGCCTGATCGAGCGGTGACGTACAAGCGGCCCGCGGACCGGTACACCAAGCAGGCGAAGGCAGAGGGCTTCGCTGCTCGATCGGTCTACAAGCTCGAAGAGATCGACCGCCGCACCAAGCTGCTGCGGCCGGGGCTGCGCGTGCTCGACCTGGGGGCTGCTCCCGGGTCGTGGACGCAGTACGTCGCACCCAAAGTGGGCCCGAAGGGAAAGGTCGTCGCGATCGACCTCGACCCGCTGCGCGTCGCCTGCGGCCCCAACGTGCAAGCGCTAGAGATGGACGCCCTCGGCGACCTGTCCGTGCTCGATCCGTACGGGCCCTTCGACCTGGTGCTGAGCGACATGGCGCCGCACACGACGGGTACCCCGTTCGCCGACGCCGCGCGCAGCGAAGAGCTGGTCGATCGCGTCCTCGACGTGTGCGAGCGGCTGCTCGTCCCCGGCGGCAACGTGGTCGCGAAGCTGTTTCGCGGCGAGGGGTTCGAGGCGCTCCGCGCGCGCATGCGAGGGATCTTCTCGGACGTGCGGCTCATCAAGCCCGAGGCGTCTCGGCGCGAGAGCGTCGAGCTGTTTCTCGTGGGGCTCGGCCGCAAGCCACCTGCGCCAGCTGAGCCCGCGAAATGATCGCGTCCTACGGCGACGCGATCATTGATCTGTTCGCGTTGCCGATCGGGGCGTCCATCGAGGACGCGAGCGCGTTCGAGCCGCACGTGGGAGGCTCGACCTGCAACGTCGCTGTGGTCGCAGCCCGCGCAGGCGCGAGCGTTCGCTTCATCGGCGCGGTGGGGCCGGACGCGTGGGGCCAGCGAATTCGCGGCGCGCTCGCGGGCGAAGGCATCGACGCAGCGTCGCTGGTGACCATCGCGGCGACGCGCACGCCGGTCACCTTCTGCGCGAGCAACGCCGACGGGACGCGGTTCTTTCTCTCGTACCGCAACGGCGGCGCGGACTCGGCGTTCGCGCTCGAGCACTTGGGCGAGCGCGCGCTGGACGGCGTGCGGTGGCTGCACCTCGCGTCGAGCAGCCTGCGCGCCGAGCCTCGCGCGACGGCGACGAGGGCGATCGTGTTGCGGGCGAATTCGCTGGGTGTTGCGGTCTCTGTCGACCTCAACGTGCGCCCTGGCGTGTGGGGCTCGCGCGACGCGATGCTCGAAGCTGTGCGTTGGCTGAGCGCGCGGGCGGCGATCGTGAAGGCGAGCGAAGAAGACCTCGCGCTGCTGGGTGAGCTGCCCACGCTCGACGCGCTCAGCGCGCTCGCGCCGAAGGCCATCGCGTGCGTGCTGACGCGCGCCGAGCGCGGGGCGAGCGCGCGGGTCGCTGGCGAAGAGCTGAGCGCGGACGCTCCCTCGGTCGCCGTCGTGGACGCGATCGGCGCGGGGGACGCGTTTGTGGGCGCGCTGCTGGCCGCGCTCGACGCTGCGTGCGCACAGTCTTACGACCCCGCGCGCGACGCTCTTCGGTGGTCTGCGTGGCTGTCGGCCGCGTGTCGTGCAGGCGCGCTGGCGGTCACCGCGGTCGGCTCGACCGAGGGCGTCTCGCGAGCGCGTCTGGCGGACCATCTTCAACCGTAGAAAGACAACGAGCGATGACCAACGCTTCGACCCCCGTAGAGCCCGTGGAAGTGCGCGCGCCGCGCGGCGCAGAGACGACGGAGATCCACTGGTCCGATGGGACCGTGACGGTGCTCTCCAACGAGCTGATGCGAGGCTACTGCCCGTGCGCGGGCTGCCAGGGCCACAGCAGCACGATCGCGTACCGCCACGGCGGAAACCCAGAGATCGACTCGATTTCTGAGGTCGGCAACTACGCGCTCTGCTTTCGCTGGGGCGACGGGCACGACTCGGGCATCTACACGTGGGACTACCTGCGAAGGCTCGGACAGCACGCCGAACAATTGGGCCGCGATGGTGTGATGCGACGCTGACGGAAGCGCGGCGAGCGGTGGTACACTCGCGCTCAGCCGTGAACCGAATTCTGGTTGTCGAAGACTCGGCTGCAATGCGGGCCTATGTCCGCGCAGCGCTCGAGGCGGGCGGGCACGAAGTGGTCGAGGCCACGTCGGGGTTGGACGCGTTGCGATTGCTCCCGCGGGGGCCGTACGCAGCGGTGATTACGGACATCAACATGCCCGATCTCTCGGGGCTCGAGCTGGTGAGCGTCATTCGACGCAGCAGCCATCGCAGCACGCCGATCGTGTTGATCAGCACCGAGGGACGCGAGAGCGACCGCGCGCGCGGCCTATCGCTCGGCGCCAACGCGTACGTCACCAAGCCGTTCAAGCCCGAGGTGCTGCTCGCGACCGTCGAGCCGCTGCTCGGAGAGACCGGCTGAAGGGGGCTCGCCGATGGCCTCTGATCCGAGGGACGAGTTCTACAGCGAAGCTCAGGACCTGATCGACACGCTCGCGCGAGACCTGCTCGCGCTCGAGACGTCGTCGCGCGCAGGGGCTGAAGACCCTGAGCTGGTCAACGACATTTTTCGCAGCGTTCACACGCTCAAGGGGCTCTCGGGGCTCTTCGGGCTGAGCCGCCTCGGCACGCTCACGCACGAGCTCGAGAACCGCCTGGACGACATGCGCATGGGGCGCCTCGCGGTGAGCGCGGGCGTGCTCGACGTGCTCTTCAAAGCGGTCGAGCTGCTCGGTCGCATGCTCGCGAGCGCGCGCCGCGGCGAAGCGGACGACGACACCGAGCTGCCCTCGCTGCTCTCGACGCTGAAGAGCGCAGGCGCTGCGCCGCCGCAGAAGGCGGACGACGAGCTCAACGCGTTCGACCTCGACCCGGACATCGTCCGCGTGTTGACCGAGGCTGAAGAGCACAGGTTGCGGACCAACGTTCGCAACGGGACGCCGCTGTATCGCATCCGAGCGCGGTTTCCGATCGACCGGATCGACAAGGCGCTGGACGAGCTCAAGCAGCGCGCGAAGCCCCTCGGCGAGATCATCGCGTACCTGCCGACCGGAGATCTTCCTGCGGACGGGACGCTCTTCGAGCTCGATTTGCTCTACGCGAGCGCGGCGCCGGTCGAGCAGCTGCGCAACCGACTCGACGGGCAGGACGCGACGATCCACAGGATCTTGCGCAAGAACGCCGCGTCGCACACGTCCGTGCCCGCCGCGGGACCGCAGCCGGTCAACGCCGTGGTGCCGCCGCCGCCGGCGACGCCACGCGAGGGCCGCGAGTCGGTGCCGCTCTCGCTCGACAAGCCCTTCGGAGACTCTTCGACCGGCGAGCGCGCGGCGCTGCAAGAGGTGAAGAACAGCGCGCCGAAGACGCCCGTCCCGCCCAAGCCCGAGGACGAGACGTCGCGGGCGGCGCTGGCCGGTCGCATGTCGCACACGGTTCGCGTGGACATTCGTCGGCTCGATCACTTGATGAACGTCCTCGGCGAGCTGGCCATCGTGCGCGGCTCGCTGGCGCGATTGACCGATCGGCTCCGGCAGCACACGGCGTTTCGCGACCTCACGGCGGAGCTGCACCGGTTGCATCGCGCGTTCGACCGCAACCTCGCGGAGATGCAGTCGGGCATCCTCGAGGTGCGCATGGTTCCGCTCGGGCAGGTGTTCGAGCGGCTCGCGCGCGCGGTGCGGCAAATCGCGCGGCAGAACGACAAAGAGATTCGCCTCGTCGTCACGGGCGCCGAGACCGAGGTCGACAAGCTCATCGTCGAAGAGCTCTCGGACCCGCTGCTGCACATCGTTCGCAACTCGATCGACCACGGCATCGAGCCGCACGCCGCCCGCGCCGCGCAAGGAAAGCCCATGGAGGGCACCATCGCGCTCAACGCCTATCAAGCCGGCAACCACGTCATCATCGAGATCGAAGACGACGGCGCGGGCGTCGAGCACGAGCGCGTCGTCGCGACCGCGGTGCGCAAGGGGCTGTTGACCGAGGATCAAGCGCGGGACATCTCGCCTCGAGACGCGATCAACTTCTTGTTTTTGCCCGGCTTTTCGACGCGCGAAAGCGTCACGGACCTCAGCGGCCGAGGCGTCGGGCTCGACGTCGTCAAGACCAACATCGCGCGGCTCGGCGGCGTCGTCGACGTGCAGAGCGAGCGCGGGATCGGGACCAAGTTCACGATCACCCTGCCCATCACGCTCGCGATCTTGCGCGCGCTGCTCTTGGGCGTCGCGGGGCGCACCTACGCGCTGCCGCTCTCGTCCGTCGCAGAAGCGACGGTGCTCGACACCCGCGCGGTTCGCACCGTCGAGGGCCGCGAGGTCACGTCGCTGCGCGGCGAGACGCTGCCGCTCTGCCGGCTCGACCGGCTCTTCTCGCACGAGCGCGTCGCGCCCAAGCCCAGCAATCGCTCGTTCGTCGTGGTGGTCGCGCTCGGCGGTCGTCGCGTCGGGATCGTCGTCGACGAGCTCTTCGGCCAGCAAGACATCGTGATCAAGGCGCTCGGCCCGTCGCTCGCGTCGGTCCGCGGCTTCGCCGGGGCCACGGACCTGGGCGATCAACGCGTGGGCCTCGTGCTCGACGCGGCCGCGCTGCTCGACGAAGTCCTATCCAGCGGCGATCGCCGCGGCGCGGAGGCCTTCAGTGTCGGACGCTAGTCGCAGAGAGCTCGGGACCGTCCGCGCGGGCCGTTCGCGTGTTTTGCCCAGCGGCGAAGACCGCGAAGAATACCTGGGATTTCGCGCAGAAAAAGAGATGTTCGCCGTCTCGCTCGCGCTGGTGCGCGAGATCTTGAAGCCGCCACCCATCACCGAGGTCCCCCGCGCGCGCCGAGACATCCTCGGGATCGTGTCGGTGCGCGGGCAGATCACGACCGTGATCGACCTGCGCCGAAGGCTCGGCTTGTTCGCCTCTCCGCCCACGGTCTCGTCGCGCGTGCTGCTCGTGCAGGGCAACGACGAGGTGCTCGGTCTGCTCGTCGACGAGGTGACGCAAGTGTACCGACTGTCGCCGCTCGAGATCGAGCCGGCCACGTCGGTGCTCGGCGCCAACGTCGGCTCGCACGTCGCTGGCATCGGTCGCCCTCGCATCCGCGGGCTGCGCGGAGAAGTGCAGAGCGCCACTGAAGAAGTGCTCATCCTCCTCGACCTCGCCGCGCTTCTGTCCACCTGACCCTTCGCCTCCAACGAGTCGATCCCGCCATGCAATCCAAGCGAGCCACGCAGAACCTCGGCCGACCGACCAACGAGCTCAGCCTCGTCGGGTTTCGCGTCGCCGACGGGACCTTCGCCGTCGAAGTCAGCGTCGTGCGCGAGATCCTCGCGCCCGCGCCGGTCGTGGCCGTTCCGGATGCGGCGCGCATCGTGATGGGCGTCATCGAGCACCGCGGTCACGTGGTCCCCATCGTCGACCTGCGCCGCCGCTTCGGCCTCGGTCCGCTCGGCGCATCGCGCCGCGCCAAGTGGATCGTCGTCGAGACCGGAACGGGCTGGCTCGGCCTCGCCGTCGACGAGGTCACAGAGGTCTTTCGCGTCGACTCTTCGCACGAGCGAACGGCGCCGCGCGTCGGGCCGAGTGATGTCGCGCAAGGCTTCACCCGCGTGTACGCGTACGACAATCGGCTCGTGATGGCGCTCGACCTCAAGGCGCTCTCCAAGGCCATCGAAGACAACACCGTCTCGCCCCTCCCAACGCTCGCCGCCACGACAGGATCGCACGCCGAATGAGCCTCGTCGCGCTTCGACACCCGGACGCCGAGCTTCGACGACAGTGCATCGCCGAGCTCGACCCCGCCACGATCGACCGCGAGCGATCGGCGCTGCTCGCGCTGCTCGACGACCCCGATTGGCGCGTTCGTCGCGAGGTCGCCCTCGCCATCGCGCGCGCGGGCGACACCAGCGCGTCCGTCGCGCCCCTCGTCGACTCGGTCGAGCGCGGAGACGTCGCGCGCCGCAACGCCGCGATGGAGGCGCTTCGTCACATCGGCGCCACCGTCGCGCCGACGCTGCTCGCGAGGCTCAAGCTCGTCGGCCCCACTGCTCGGCGCTTTCTCGTCGAGCTGCTCGCCGACGTCGGCGACGTCAGCGCCGTCTCCGCGCTCGAAGAGCTGCTCGCGGGCGACGACGCCAACGTCGCGCACGCCGCCGCAGAATCGCTCGCGCGCATCGACGCGCCCGCCGCGCAAGCCGCGCTCGTGCGCGCGCTCGACAACCCCGAGGCCGTCGTGCGTCTCGCGGTGCTGCAGGCGTTCTCGGCGCGCCGTCGCCCGCTTCAGTGGGCGCTCCTCGAGCCGCTCACCCGCGACGTGATCTGCCGTCGCGCGGCCCTCCTCGCCGCGGCGTACGCGCCCGAGCCCGCGGCGTTCGACGCGATCACCCGCGCGCTCGCCGGCGGTGGGCCCCTCTCGACGTCCGCGTGCATCGCGCTCGCCCACCGCGTGGACGCCGCGCTCGATCGAGCCGTCGCCGAGCGGCTGCGCGACGACGCCATCGTGCGCGTGCTGTCGGACCTCGCTGAGCGCTCTTCGAGCGTCGATGCGCGCCGCGCTGCGCTGCGCTGCCTGTCGACCGCGCACGTCCCAGAGTCGATCGGCGTCGTGCTCGCGAGCATCGACGCCCCAGAGACCGCAGGCGCCGCAGAGGCCGCGCTCGAAGCGTTCGGTCCCGACGCGCTCGCCACCGCCGTTCGCTCGGTCGCGGCGCTCGGTCAGGTCGGCTCGCTCGCGCTCTTGCGTTGGGCGCGGGCGCACGGAGCGTCGGATTTCGCGGCCAGCTTCGTCGCGCTCGCCGAGCGCTGGCTGGACGGCGGCGTGCGCAGCGTCGTGCTGTGGGACACCATCGGCTCGCTCGGCGACGAGTGGGCGTGTCAGCGGCTCGCGTCGCGCATCGTCGCGCGCGCCCCTTCGCTCGACGCGCACGAGGTCGCCTCGTGCATCGAGCAGCTCGTCTCGCGCTTCGCGTCCACCGCGGATATCCTGCGCAATATCCCGACAATTTCGACGCTCGGCGTGATGGTCGCGGCCGCCATCGCGCGCGCCGGGCTGCCCGTGGACGAGCCCGCGCTCTACGAGGCGCTCTCTTCGGCGGACGCGCCCATTCGCTCGGGTGCGCTGCGCGCGTTGGCCGAGGCCGACCCGCGCGCGATGAGCGAAGCCGTCGCCTTCGCGCTCGCCGACGAGGACCCCTCGGTGCAGACCGTCGCCGCCGAGCTGCTCGGCCGCCGCGGCGAGGGCCGCGAGCTGCTCGTCGCTTCGCTCGCGGCGAGCGACCCGCGCGTGCGTCGCGCAGCCACCGTCGCCGTCGCGCGATGGACCGACGGCGCGGCGCGCGTTCGTCCGCTGCTCGACGACCCCGAGCCGTCCGTCGTCCTCGGCGTGATGGAGGCGCTCGATCAGCGCATCACCGCGGACGAGCTCGTCGCGCTCACCGGCCACGCGGACTCGGACGTCGCCGCGCAAGCGTTGGCGACGCTGCGCGCCAAGGACCCCACGCGCGCGGCGCAGATCGCGCCCGAGCTTCTCTCCCACGGGGTGTGGTCAGTGCGACTCGAAGCGGTTCGAGCCCTCGTCGACGCCGGCGCTGTGGGGCGCGAGCGCCTCGCGCAAGCGCGCTCGGCCGAGCGCGACGAGCTCGTGGTCGAGGCGATCGACGCGGCGCTGAGCGGAGGAGGCGAGGCACGATGACGTCTGTCGCGCTCCTCGCGCTCGAAGAGTTTCGGCTCATTCGCGAGCTGATCTTGAAGTACTGCGGCGTCGTGCTCGGCGACGACCAGCGCGGCTACGTCGAGCGTCGCCTCCGCGACCGCCTCGCGCTGCTAGGGATCAGCGATTTTCGCGGCTACTACCGCTATTTGCGCTTCGATCCCGCGGGTCCTCAAGAGATCGAAGACGCGGCCGAGTCGATCACCACGCACGAGACGTATTTCTTTCGCGAGGACTACCAGCTCCGCGCGTTTCGCGACGAGGTGCTGAGCGGTCTGTACGAGAGCCGCAAGCCGTTGCGCCGCGTCGCGATCTGGAGCGCGGGGTGCTCGACCGGCGAAGAGCCCTACACGCTCGCGATGATGCTGCTCGAGGCGGGCATCCCGAAGGACTGGGATGTGCGCATCTTTGGCAGCGATTTGTCTCGTAGAGTGATCGCACACGCGCGCCGCGGGCTCTACGGACCGTCGAGCTTTCGCGCGTGTCCCGACCGATACCGGCAGCAGTACTTTCGTCCCGCGCCCGACGGCTGCTACGAGGTGTCTCGCGAGGTGCGGGCGCTCTGTCACTTCGGGCAACTCAACCTCGTCGACGCCGCGCGCGTCGCGCTCATCGGAAAGCTCGACGCCATCTTCTGCCGCAACGTGCTGATCTACCTCGAGCCCTCCGCGAAGCGCGCGGTGGTGGACCAGTTCTTTCGCAGGCTCGCGCCGGGCGGTGTGCTGCTGCTCGGCCACAGCGAGTCGCTGCTCTCGATGACGACCGCGTTCGAGCCCGTGGTGCTCTCGTCGGACCTCGTGTACCGGCGTCCGGCGCAGTCGACTGAGTCGCTGCCTGCCCTCGCTGAGGACGATCTGAGCCGAGGTGGTCGATGAAGGCCAAGCCGTTCAGGGTCCTGGTCGTCGACGACTCGGTGGTGAACCGACAGACCATCGTGGACATGCTCAAAGAGATCGACGGCGTCGAGGTCGTCGGTCGCGCGGTCGATGGCCAAGAGGCGCTGAGGACGGTGACGTTGCTCGAGCCCGACTTGATCACGCTCGACCTCGAGATGCCGAGGATGGACGGGTTCACGTTCTTGCGGTTGCTCATGGCGACGCGCCCTACGTCGGTGCTGGTCGTCTCGAGCTTCTCCAACGTCGAGAACGTGTTTCGCGCGCTCGAGTGCGGCGCTGTTGATTTCGTGGCTCGCGCGACGGGCGGCGACCTCGCGTCGATGCGCGCCGCGCTGCGCGACAAGGTGCAAGCGCTCAAGAACAGCCACAGCCACCCGCGCGCGACGGCGCAGAGCGGCGCGGGCAGAGCCGACGCGACGCAGGCCATCCGGGCGATTTCGCCGAACGCGGTCAAGCCTGTCAGCGACGAGCCGAAGCGCGTGTTCGTGATCGCGTCGTCGACCGGGGGACCGCCGGCGGTGCTCGACCTCGTGCAGCGGCTGCCGACGTCGTTTCCGCACGCGATCGTGGTGGCGCAGCACATGCCCGAGCGATTTACGCGCTCGTTCGCCGACCGCCTCGCGCGCAAGTGCGTCCTTCGCGTGTGCGAAGCCGAGGACGGAACGCGGTTGACCGCGGGCTCCATCGTGATCCTCCCTGGCAACAAGAGCTCCGAGATCGCCGCGGAGGCCAACTCGCTGGTGGTGCGCGTCGGTCCCCTCGACCCGAGCGACCGCTATTCGCCCTGCGCGGATCGCGTGCTCGCCAGCGCGTCACCCCTGGGCGCGCGGTGCATCGGCGTGGTGCTCACGGGCATGGGTGACGACGGCGCGGTCGGCGGCGCCGAGGTGCTCGCACGCGGCGGAGAGCTCTGGGTCGAGGCCGCCGAGACCGCCGTCGTCGACGGAATGCCCGCCGCCGCCCGCCGCATCGGCCCCACGCTCGTGCTGCCGCTCGGGTCGCTGCTCGCGCGAATCGCCACGTTCGAGCTTCGCTGACCGTGAATTTTCGCGGAGCGCTCGAACGATTCACGACGGCGTCGGGACCGTGATACCGTCCCGACGCCTTTCGTGGGCCGTAAGCTGCAGTAGTTATTCGCAACGGGAGATCGGATGGATCGCAAGCGACCGGCCAAGGGGACGAGCAATCGTCCGCCGCGCAACACAGACAAGGCGGACCTCGTCGAGAAGCGCAGGGAGCTGCTCGAGACCTATTTCGAGAATGGCCGGCAAATCGCCAGTGAGCTCGTCGCTGAGCTCGACGCCGCGCGCCGCAAGCTCTCTGAGCTCGAGGCCGAAAACGCCCGGCTGCGCATGCAGCTGAAGAGCGACGCCGCGATCCGCGACCTGCTCAACAAGATCGAGACCCTCGAGGGCGAGCGCCGCGAGCTGCTCTCTCGCACGAACGAGGTCGAAGAGAAGGCCCGCAACGAGGTCGAGCGCGCGACGGCCGTCGAAAACGAGCTGTCCAACCTCGCCAGCCTCTACGTCGCCACCTCGCAGCTGCACGCTTCGCTGGACCTGCGCGACGTGGTCGCCACGCTCGGCCAGCTCTTGCTCCAGTTCGTCGGCGCGGGCGCGTACGTCGTGTACAGCGCCGAGGGCGACAAGCTCGTGCCCGTCGCCACCGAAGGCCTGCCGGCCGATCAGGTCGTCGACGAGCGCATCGGCCGCGGCGCCGTCGGCAAGGCGTTCGAGTCGAGCGCGCCGTTTACGCTCGCGATGGGCGCGGGTGAGGGGCCGCTCGTGGTCGTTCCGCTGCGCGTCGGCGAGCAAAACGTCGGCGCGGTGGCGGTCTTCGAGCTGCTCGAGCAGAAGCGTGAGCTCGACGTCTTCGATCACGAGCTTCTGCGCATGGTGAGCTCACAGGGAGCGTCGGCGCTGGCCGCCGCGCGCTTCTCTGCGGCAGCAAACGGGACGATCCCGCCGTGGTCTTCGACGGACCGCTGAGCGCTGCCCTACGAATGTTGTTCGATCGGACAAGGAACCTGGGATGAGTGAGCGGCTTTGCCTGGTAGTCGAGGATTCTCCGATGATGCGCCAATTGCTGGTGTTCGCGCTGGCGCGCATCAAGGTCCTCAAGGTCGTCGAGGCTGACGACGGCGTCGATGCGCTGCGAAAGCTCACGACGGCCAAGTTCGACCTGATCATCACGGACATCAACATGCCCGTGCTCGACGGGCTCAAGCTCGTGAAGAAGATCCGCTCGGACGAGGTGCACAAGGACGTGCCCATCATGATCGTCACGACCGAAGGCAGCGCCGAAGACCGCCAGCGCGCGCTTCAGCTCGGCGCCAACGCCTACATCACCAAGCCCATCCAGGCGCCGCAGGTGATCGCCAAGGTCAAGGAGCTGCTCAAGCTGCCTTGAGGCGCTGACCGACGACGCAATGGCAAAACGCCCCCGCTCGCGAGCGATCCACGCACCGCTCCCCCCGTTCGTCGAAGCTGACCTCGTCGCCGACGCGCCTCGACTCGCTCCGACCTTTCTCGCGGATGATCGCGTCGTCGAAGTCGTTCGACTGCTCGAAGCCGGCGGTCGCCACCCAGTGCTCGTCGGCCCGCACGACTCGGGCAAGTCGTCCGTTGTCCGCGCGATCGCTGCTGCCATCGCCGCCGGCGCTCGCCCCGTCGGCGCCAGCGCCGTCTGGCGCGTGTCCATGCGATCGATCGACCTCGCCACGCACAAAGACGCCGCGCTCGTGCCCGCTCTCTCGCAGGTCGTCGGCGACGCCGCGACCGCGAAAGAGCGCCCGATTCTCTGGATCCCCGACGTTCACCTCGCGCGGTTCTACGACGTGCACGCCGTGCTCGCGCTGCTGCTCGAGCGCAGTGGCGTCCGCATGATCGGCGAGGCGCTCCCGCCGTTCGACCGCCAGTGCCTCGATGACGTCGAGCTCGCCAATAGCCTCCACCCGCTGCGCATGCCCGAAGCAGACGAAGCGCACACCCGCGCGCTGCTCGACGCGTATCGCGAGTGGCTCGCCGCCATGGGCCGAGTCGTCCGCAAGTCCGCCGTCGAACGCGCGATGTCCCTCTCGGTCGGAGCGTTCGCCAACCGCGCCCTTCCGGGCCGCGCGTTTCGCGTGCTCAGCCTCGCGCTCGAAGCCTCGGATCCGGCAGAGCCGCTCACGGCGAAGGGCGTCTCGCGAGCGCTCGCTCGCACGGTCGACGTCGCACCCGCCATCGGCGACGGTGACGCGCACGCGTTGCGGGCGTCGCTCGAAGCGTCGATCGTCGGTCAATCCGACGCCATCTCGACGCTCGTCGAGCGCTACGCCCTCTGGCAGTCCCGCGCGAGCCGCAGCAACCACCCCGCCGCCATCGTCATGCTCGCTGGCCCCCCAGGCGCAGGAAAGAGCCATGTCGCCCGCGAGTTCGCCCGCGCCGCGCTTGGCCACGAAGAGCACGTCGTCACCATCCACGGTGGCGAGTTCGCTGAGGACTGGAAGGTCGATCAGCTCCTCGGCCAGATCGGCGCGAGCTCCGCAGAGCTCCGCCGCGGAATGCTCGCGCAAGCCCTCGCCGGTACCGCCGTCGCCGTCGTCTTGATCGACGAGCTCGAGCGCGCCCACCCGCTGCTGCTCCGCTGGCTGTTGCAAGTGGCCGACACCGGCTCGTTCGTCACCGGCTCCGGTGAGCCCGTCTCGCTCCGCAGCACGTTTATCATCGTGACCACCAACGCCGGCGGCGACGCGTTTCGTGATCGCCCCCTCGGAAT
The DNA here is from genome assembly GCA_013298625.1 of Myxococcales bacterium. Classification (GTDB taxonomy): domain Bacteria; phylum Myxococcota_A; class Polyangia; order Polyangiales. Next base: position 66,761 of record JAAFIF010000034.1, on the reverse strand, counting down.
CGGCCCCGAACAAGACACCACGCGCCGCGTGCAAGCGCTGCGACGCACGGTCGAGACCACCCTGCCGCCAGAGCTCTTCGAGCGCGTCGACGCCACCGTGCTGTGCGACCCGCTCACCGTCGAGCAACGCGCCGAACTCGCGAACCGCTGGCTGCGCGCCGCCCTCGCCGCGATCTCGTCCGCCGGCTCGCCCGCGCCCGCGCTCGAGGGCGCGTCCGAGGCCATCGCCTCCCTCGCCGAGCGCCACCGCGACGCCCGTTCGCTGCGCCTCGCGCTCGAGCACGAGCTGCTCGCTCCGCTGGTGCTGCACAAGAGCCAGACCGGAGCGCTGCGCGCCACCGTGACGGATCGATCGATCGCGCTCTCGTCCGTCGGCGAGTCCGCGCCGTGATCGACGACGACCGCGGCCAGTCGTGGCGCCGGTCCAACGTCGCCGCCCGCGCCCGCGCGTGCGCCCGCCTCGCAACCGCGCTGGTCGAGCGATCGTCCGAGGTCGTCCCGTGCTGGAGCGCCGCGTTTTCGCTGAGCGAAGGCCACGTGTTGCGCTACGAGCTCCCCGCTGCGGCCGCCGCGCTCGACGAGCTCGCGCGCGCCGCTCCCCGCGTGCTCGACGCCCGCCCCGCGCGTCGCTGGTTCTTCGGCGAGCGCGCGCACGCTCGCGTCGAGCCGCTCTCGCAGCGAGCGATCGTCGTCGATGACCGCGCATCGCCCGCGGCCCTCGTCGCGTGGTGCGCGTGCGCGTTCGTCGTCGGAAGCGATCCCTCCGTTCACTGCAGCGACCGCGTCGCGCCCGCGCTCTCGCAGCTCGCGAGCTGCGTCGAGGGTGACGACCGGTGGCCGCTCGTGCTCGATCACTCCCTCGATGCAACGAGCCTCGTCCGTACGCCTTGCGCGCTCACGCACGAGGGCCTTGCAGCACCTTCGCTCGCGTGGATCGATGACGTAGCAGCCGCCGATCGCTGCGCCCGCTCGTTGCTGCGGGCCGCGCGCTACGCTGGCGGCGACCGGCGCGGCGCGCTGCGCTGGGTGTGCGGGCCTCCCGCGGTGATCGACCGCCTCTCGCGCGCGCTCGCGTCGATCGCCGGCGCATTCGAGCTCGGCGCTGTCCGCGTGACGCGCGTCCCGTGGTCCGACGCGCACCGCGAGTCACCGAGCACCCTCGTGCTCGAAGAGTCGTCGGACGAACGCGCGTTCGTCGAGAACGCGAAGGCGAGCGGCCCGTGGTCGGCGGCGTGCGGATTCGGCAGCGACGCCGCGCGCGCCCGATCGATCGCGCTTCGAACGATGGCTGACAGCGTCTTCGTCAACAGCACGCCCGCCGAAGCGCTCGGGGGTCTGCTCCGCGCAGAGTTCGTCGCAGAAGAGTGGCTCGCGCTCGCGACGCGCACGGTGGTGGTGTCCGAGGGGCCGTGCCCTTCTGTCGCGCGCGCAGACGAAGGCGAGCATCGCTCGCGCTGGCTGCGGCGCGCGGTGCGCTGGACGCTCGGGCGCTACGGGATCGGCGGGAGCATCGCGGATCTCTGGTGAGCCTCTGGACGGCTCCACGAGCGGCCCCCGTCCTCGGTCACGAAGCTGCGGGCGCCTTGCTCGTCGCGCAGCGAGACGCGTTCAGGCGCCGTGTCATCGACGTCGAGCTCGAACACAGAGACTCGGATGGAGCGCGCGACGGGCTGACGCACGCCTCGCGTATAGCGTGTTGGGTCGTACAACGGAGCGGACCTCCCAGGGCTGTGCTTACTGCGCTGCCATCGGTGACCGCGAGAATCTGACGACGTAGCTCCGCGCACGCACATCGCGGCACACGGCTCGCGTACGTCCCGCGCGGTCGCGCTTCGCGTCGCGGCGCCAACGCGGCTACGATCGTTGCAACGGAGCAACGAACTGAATGAGATTCACCGCAGGATGGATGCTGCTCGGGTGCATGGCTGCGTGCTCGTACCCGCCCGCGCCCGCGGCGAGATCAACCCCGACACCAACCCCGCGCGCGAGCCGTCCCGCGGTCGGCGGCGACGGAGTCGTGACCTTTCGCGCGACCGTCCCTCGCGGCGTGCTCGACGTCGACGACACAGGAACGCTCACGCTCGACGACGGCCGTGGCGCGCGGGTGCTCGACCGCGATGTGATCGCTGAAGTGAGCGTCTCGCAGGACGGCTCGACCATCGCGTATCCGCGGCGCACGGAGCTGGGGACGGCGCTGGTGCTGCGCGCGCTCGACGCGCAAGAGGGCAGGGTGCTCACCGCGGGGCTCTCGGTCGCCGATCGGCCTGCGCTCTCGCCGGACGGAGCGCTGCTCGCGTTTTGGGGGAGCGGCGGTCAGGACAACGTCGTGGGGATGTACGTGCTCGCGCTGCGCGACGGCGCGTCGCCGGTGCGCCAGAACAACCGCGGGGTTCGCGCGGGGGGCGCAGGGTTCGTCGAGCCCCCGATCGAGCGGAGCTTCGTGTTCGACGGGCCGCGCGCGGTGCGATGGATCGCGGCGGACGGCGCCCACCGCGAGGAGCTGTCGCCATGAAGCGCGCTCGAGCGATCTTGATTTCGTGTGCGATCGTGGCGTGCGGCGCGGAGGCGAGCGCGCAAGCGACGCTCTTTCGCTACCCGTTGCAGAACTGCGGCAGCACGTGCGCGACGGTGACGGCGTACTACGACCGAGACACCTCGTCGGGCTCGCGCGACTGGAACTGCGGTAGCCAGACGTACAACAGCCACCGCGGGACGGACTTCGCGCCGTTCGGCGGGTTCACGGCGCAGGACGAAGGCCGCACGATCGTCGCGGGCGCGGACGGCACCGTGATGACCACGCACGACGGCGAGACGGACCGCTGCACCACGGGCACCTGCGGCGGCGGCGGCGGCTTCGGCAACTACGTCGTCGTGCAGCACTCGGACGGAAAGCTCTCGTACTACGCGCACATGCGCCGCGGCTCGCTCCGCGTGATGCCCGGCCAACGCGTGCGCTGCGGCGAACCGCTCGGCCTGGTGGGCAGCTCGGGCAACAGCACGGGGCCACACGTTCACTTCGAAGTGCGCATCGGCTCGTCGCCGACGGACTCGTTCGAAGCCCGCGCGGCGTGCGGCGGCGGGGGGACGCATTGGGTGACGCAGGGCGTGTATCGCAACCTGCCGGCCGAGGCGTGCGCGAGCAGCGCTCCCATGGACTCTGGCGTGATCGTGGACGCGTCGTCGCCGCGCGACGCGAGCGCGTCGGACAGCGCCGTCGCACGCGACGTCGTCGTGGATGTCACCTCGCTGCTCGACGCGAGCGCAGACACGAGCGTCGCGCCGTCGGACGCAAGCAGCGTGGACGCGAACCGCGCCGACGTCGTCGCTGCTGCCGACGCTCGCGCGGACGCATCGGCGTACAATCCCAATGACTGGGGCGGCTGCAACTGCCGAACCCAACCGTCACCGCGCCCTCGCGTCCCCTACGCGCTCGCGCTGGTCTGCACCGCCATCACCCTCGCGCGCAGGGCGCGCCGCGATCAGTCCGGGAGGTTCGCGCAGCAGCGAAAGCCCGTCGAATAGTCGTGGTACGAGCGGTTGTGGCCGCGCGTCACGTACTGGCAACCGTCGCCGTTGATGCGGTTGTCCATGTAGTAGCCCCCGCGAAACGTGCCCTCGGAGTCCGACGTCCACTCGTGCAGGTTGCCCTGCATGTCGAAGACGCCGTAGTCGTTGGTGCACGACTCGTTGGCCGCTGTCGTCGCGAGGGTCCCGCTCAGCTGGTTGAGCTGGGGATCGTTCATGAACACGCCGTTCCACAGGTAGCGACGCGTGTGGCCGAAGAGCTGGACCACGGGGTGGCGCGAGTGGTCTTCGTTGCACGCGCCGGCGACGCGCTGGTTGCCGTACGTGTACTGCGTGCGACGGGGACCTGAGCACGCGCGAACCCACTCGCGGTCGGTACACAGACGCTTGCCCGACGCGGCGCACGCGCGCGCAGCCTGATCGGCGCTGATGTACCCCTGCGGAACGACGCCCCGCTGGCTCACCGCTCGCACCCTCGCGCGCTCGGGCGAATGAAACGCTGACCACGATTGTTCGGCGCCGTCGTTGAGCACTTCGACCAGCGAAGCTTCGTACCGGTCCACGCAGAACTGTTCTTCGATTCGAGCCATCCCCTCGGGGCACGGTCCCGACGCCCGAAGGGCGAGGGGGGCCGCGAGGATCGCTCCCGCGAGAGCGGCGACTGTGAGGGCCTCGGTCTTTTTCGGGGTCCGCATCGGTTCGTCGTCAGGGGATTCGTGGTGGAAGAAAAAGACGGCTGACTTCTGTCAATCCATCGCGAAGGGAGGCGACCATGACACACGAGTCCGGGGTGCGAAAAGCGCTTCCGAGCTTTTCGGTCGGGTTGACAGCGGGCAAAACCTACCTCGCGGCACACCCGGGAGCTCTCGTGTACAGCCCTCGGAGACTGTTTGTTGAAGGCGTTTTCACCGCGGAGTTGCTGCGGTCGATCGCGCTCGCTACCCTCTCGCAACGAACGCGCTCTGTGAAGCGTCGCCGCTCCCTCGGCCACTCACGCTGCGCCACCGTCGCCTGGAACAACACCGATGCAATACCGCTCAAGACTGCTTTTGGTACTCGCCCTCAGCACCTCGACCGTCACCGCCGTCTCGTCGGTCGCCGCCGCGCAAACGCCCCCCAGCGCGGCGCAGCGACAAGAGGCCGGCCGACACTTTCGCAGCGGCGTCGAGTCCTATCAACGCGGCGATTACTCCGCGGCGCTCGCGGAGTTTCAGACCGCGTACCGCGTCGCGCCGCACCACTCGGTGCGCGTCAACATCGCCAACTGTTTCATGCACCTCGGCCGGCCCATCGACGCGCTCAACCACTTCGAGAGCTTCATCGCCGAGGCGATGACCGCCGGCGGAATTCCCCCGCAGCAGCGCCGCGAGGTCGAGTCGCAGATCACCGAGCTGCGCTCGCAAGTGGCCGAAGTGCAGGTCCGCATCGAGCCCGCGAGCGTCCGCGATCCGATCATCACGGTCGACGGTCAGCCCGCCAACGCCTCAGGTGTCGTTCGCATGATGCCCGGCCGCCACACGGTCGAAGTGACCGCCGACGGCTACGCTACGGGTCGACAGGAGTTCACCGCTTCCGCGGGTCAACGCGCGGATCTCAACATCGCTCTGCGCCCGCCCACGCCCGTCGCCGCCACCACGACCACCACCACCGTCGCGAACACCGCTGGCACCGCGACCGCTGCAAGCACGACCGTGGCCGCCAACGCGCAGCCCATCAACACCACGCAAACCACCGAGCCCACGACCACGACCTCCACCGGGCCGTCCACCACGACAACCAACAACGACGGCGCTGCTGCGACAGGCAGCACCCCGCCCACCGTCGGCGCAGGCAACGATGTCGTCGCGCCGCCGTCGGACCGCCCGCGCGGTCTGCCGCTGCCGGTGTTCATCGGCGCCGCCGCAGGCACCGGCGCGTTCGCCATCACCTGGGGCGTCATGGGCGGCCTCGCCCTGCAAGCGAACGGCGCGTTCAACACCATCGCGACGCGCATCGAGTCCGGCAACGCCGAGCCCACCGATCCGCAGCGTGGTGAAGACGCCGCCCGCCGCGCGCGGACGTTCGCCGCTGTCTCCGACGTGATGATGGCCGTCACCGCCGCGGGCGCCATCGCCACGACGGTCATCGCGATCAACACGCGCTGGAGCTCTGCGCCGCGAAGCTCGTCGGTCGCGCTCGTCCCGACGTTCGCCCCCGGCGCCGCTGGGCTGGCGATCGGAGGCTCGCTGTGAGCGCCGCGAGGCTCAGCGTGATCGCGTTGGCGGGGCTCACGGGCTGCTCGGTGCTCGTGCAACCGGACCTCTCGCGGGTCCGCGGCGACGGAGGCAGCTCGACGCAAGACGTCTCGCGTCCGCCCGACAGCGCGAACCTGCCCGACGTGATCGCGCCGCCCGACGACGTGATCTCGACGCCAGACGTCGTCCCGACGTGCCCCAACGACTGCAACGACAACATCGCGTGCACGATCGACCGCTGCAACGCTGGGACCTGCGTCAACACGCCAGACAACACCGCGTGCGGACCGGACTCGCGCTGCGACCTCGCGATGGGCTGCGTGCCCAACATGATGACCGGCTGCAACGGCCCCATGGATTGCAACGACTCCAACCCGTGCACCGTCGACGCCTGCAACGCGCGCGTCTGCTCGAACACCCCTGTGGATCGCGACATGGACGGCGCCCCTGCGGCCATGGTCGACGGCCGCGCGTGCGGATTTGCCAACGGCGATTGCAACGACAACGACCGCGCGATCAACCCCTCCGCTGCGGAGCTCTGCGACCGCGTCGACAACAACTGCAACGGGATGACCGACGAGGTCCCGATGTGCGGCGTCACGATGAACACCACTTGCGCCAACGCGCAGCGCGTGGACCTCACCTCCGCCACGTCGACCGAGCTCACCGGAAACAACGCCGGTGTCGCGAGCACGGTGCAGTCCTACTGCGGCACGCGCATGGAGCTCGGCGCCGGCGGAGAACGCTGGTATTCGGTGACCTGGCCGCAGAACCGCGACCTGTGGATCGAAGCCACCCGCACGACGGACGGGCTCGACCCTGTGCTTTGGGTTGGCGACGCCTGCGGCCGCATGCCCATCGCGTGCAACGACGACATCGCAAACAGCAACAACGGCTCGCGGGTCGTGCTGCGCGCCGACGGGCTGCTCGGGACGCGCACGGCGCTGGTCGCGGTCGACTCGTTCAACGCGACGGGCGGCGGGTTTACGCTGCGATTTCGCACGCAGATGGGCGGTGGACGCGACTGCAACAACGCGATGCAGATCGACGGAGGCACCATCCGAGCGCCCACGTCGGTCGCGTCGCTCAGCTCGACGACGTGTGGCGGAATGGGCGTCGGCAACGTCGAGAACTACCGCTACCGCGGCGCCGCGGGGCAGGTTCGGGTGTTCGCTTCATCAGGGTCGATCCTGGCCCGGCGTGACTGCGGGAGCATGGGCGGCTGCATCGCCAACGGCGCCACGTTCATGTCCGGTGGCGATTCGATCGTGGCGCTCGAGCGCTCGATGAGCCCGTACACGCTCACGATCCTCGGACCGTAGCCCCCCGCTGCCCCCTTCTGCAGCGCGTCGTTCGCCGTCGCTGCAGGGGCAGCGACGCGCGGCTCAGACGTCGAACTCGGCCTTCTCGAGCAGCTCGGTCACGCGAAACAAGAAGCTGTTCGCGGCGACGCCGTCGACGATGCGGTGATCGTACGAGAGCGCAGCGAACATCACCGGGTGGATCGCGATCATATCCTGCCCGTCCTGCTCGACGACGACCGGGCGCTTGACCATCTCGCCGATGCGCAAGATGCCCACGTTGGGCTGCGAGATGATCGCGGCGCCGACGAAGTTGCCCTTGAGGCCAGGGTTGCTGATGGAGAAGGTCGCGCCGGCGAGGTCGTCGGGCGAGGTCTTTCCGTCGCGGGCCTTGGCGGCGACGTCGTCGATGGCGCGCGCGATCCCGCGGACCGTGAGCTCATCGGCGTCGCGAACGACCGGGACGATCAGGCCGTCTTTGGTCTCGACGGCGATCCCGAGGTTGATGCGCTTGAGCTTGACGAAGGCGTCGTCGAGGACGCGCGCGTTCATCACGGGGTTCTCTCGCAGCGCGCGCGCGGTCGCGGCGGCGATGAACGCGAGGTACGTGAGGTTGACGCCCTGCGCCTTCAGCTCGTTCTTCTTCGCCTCGCGGAGCTTGTGCACCTTGTGCATGTCGATCTCCGCGATGGTCATCACGTGCGGAGAGACGTGCTTCGAGTACACCATGTGCTCGGCGATGATCCGCCGACGACGCGAGAACGGAACCACCTCGTCGCCCGGCTGGGGCACGTACGCCGGGACCTTGAACGTCTTGGTGGGCGCGCCGTACGAGACCGCGCTCGCCGCTTGAATCACAGCGTTTGCGCTCTCGACGCGCGAGGGCGCGGCGACCGGCGCGGGCGCGGCGATCGGCGCGGGCGCGGCGACCGCCGTGGGCGCTGCGGGCTTCTTGCTCGCAGCGTCGAGCACGTCTTGCTTGGTCACGCGGCCGTTTTCGCCGGTGCCGCGCAGCGTCGAGAGGTCCACGTTGTGCTCGCGCGCGAGAGAACGAACCGCGGGAGACGTCTGTCCGCCTGCGTCGCTCGCTGCGGGCGCCGCGGGTGCTGCAGGCGCCGCTGCTGCTGCAGGCGCGCTCGCCGTCGCCGCGGCGTCGATCACGGCGATCACGGTGTTGACTTTGACGGTCTCGCCTTCGGCGACCGCGAGCTTCACGACGACGCCCGAGGTCGGCGACGGAACATCGGTGTCAGCCTTGTCCGTCGAGATCGTCACGAGGGGCTGGTCCTTCTGGATCGCTCCTCCCTCTTTCACGAGCCACCGCGTGATCGTACCTTCGACCACGCTTTCACCGAGCTGGGGCATCACGACATCGACGGCCATCGCTTCACTGCTCCTCTGTAGGAATGCTCTGCGCCAACAGCGCCACGAGCGGCGCGCACCCTACCGGCGTTCGCCCCCGCGTTGCAACGGCGACGCTCAGCCTTCGGTCGACCCCGCGATCAGCGGAGCGATCTCGGGCAGCCGCTCGCTGAGCGCGCGCAACGTCAGCGCGCCTCTCGCGATCGACTCGGGTGTCCAGCGGTCCTGTGTAGGGCCGGCGCCCAGCGTGTCCAGCAGCGCTTCGCGCAGCGCCTGCGCGCGCACCCCGGCTTCGCGCAGCGCTGCGATGGACAGCGCGCCGTCGCGCTTCGCCAGCCGCTGTCCCTGGTCGTTGACCACGAGCCCGACGTGCGCCCACCGCGGCGGACGCGCGCCAAACGCCTCGTAGAGCAGCGCTTGCCTCGGCGTGCTCGCCAGCAGGTCCTCGCCTCGCACGACCTGCGTGACCTCCATCGCGATGTCGTCGACCACGACCGCGAGCTGGTAGGCCGCCACGCCGTCCGCGCGGTACACCACGAAATCGCCGACCTCCCGCGCGACGTCCTGCGCGTACGCGCCGGCGATTTCATCCACCATCGCGACCGTGCCCTCGCGCGCCCGAAACCTCCACGCCGCGGCGCGTCCCCGCTCGTGCGCCTGCGCGAGCACGGCGTCGTGGGCTCGGTCTCTGCACGTCCCTGGGTAGACCGGCTCTCGACCGTGCGGCGCGCGCGCGAGCTCTTCGACCTCTCTTCGCGAACACGCGCACGGATACACGAGCCCCTTCTCGCGAAGCACCGAGAGCGCCTCGAGGTAGAGCGCGCCGCGAGCGCTCTGCACATACGGCTCGTGCGGCCCGCGCTCGGGACCCTCGTCGAAGCGCACGCCGAGCCACGTGAGGTCCTCGAGCATCGCCCGCGTCATGCCCTCGCGCGTCCGCGTTCCATCGAGGTCCTCGACGCGAAGCGCGAAGCGCCCTCCCGCCGCCCGCGCAGCGAGCGCCGCGGCGAGCGCGGTTCGAGCGCTCCCGATGTGCAGCCGTCCCGAAGGCGTCGGCGCGAACCGTCCTCGCTCGATCATCGTCCGCGGCATCGAGTACACTCGCGAACCGCCCCTTCATGCAAGACGTCGATGACTCGTCGGTGCTCGCGGAGGCGATCTGCGACGCAATCGCGAAGCACACCGGCCTCGACTCGGTGCGCGACGCGCGCGCCGTCGTCGCCGCGCAGCTCGCTCCGCTCGTGGCCGCCGCCATCGCGGGACGGCGCGCAGCAGCGCTCTCGCACGAGCTGCGCAACCCGCTCGCCGTCATCGCCACGAGCGCCTCGCTGCTCGCGCCCCGCGTCGGCGACGACGAGCGCGGTCGAAAGCACATCGCGCGCATCGACGCCCAAGTGAAGCTCGCGTCGTCCCTGGCGCACGAGCTGCTCGACGGCGCCTCGCCGCGGCCGATTTTGCTCGAGCTCGTCGCGCTGCACCCGCTGGTGCTCGACGCTGTCGAATCGGCCAACCTCCCGCCCACGGTCAGCGTGACGATCAACGACGACGCGCCGGCGGCCGTGGCGAGGCTCGACCGCAGACGCACGCAGCAGATCCTCGGCAACCTCCTGTCCAACGCCCGCGCGGCGTGCGGCGATCACGCCGAGCTCGCGCTGGCCATCACGCGCGACGGACCCCATCTCATCGTGACCGTGCAAGACAACGGACCGGGAATCGCCAGAGAAGACTTCGACCGCGTGTTCGCGCTCGGCGTCAGCAAGAGCGCTGGAGGGCACGGCTTCGGCCTCGCGATCTCTCGCGAGTGGGCCCGCGCGCAAGGCGGCGAGCTCGCGATCAGTCCGAGCGACGTCGGCGCGCGCTTCGCGCTGCGCGTCACCAGAGCAGAGGGCGCATGACCAGCCGTCCCAGACTGCTCGTCGTCGACGACAACCGCGAGCTCGCGGACAACCTCGTCGAGCTCTTCGAAGAGCGAGGCTTCTCGGTCGAGGTCGTCCCCAGCGCCGCCGCCGCGCTCGAGGTCGCGCGCGCTCGCGGCTACGAGCTCGCGTTCGTCGACGTCAACCTCCCGGACTCCTCCGGTCACGAGCTCGTCCCTGCCATGCGCGCCGCGTGCCCGGGCGGCGAGGTGCTGCTCATGACCGGCCACGCGTCGATCGACTCGGCGATCGCCGCGGTCCGCGTCGGGGCGTTTCACTACGTCGTCAAGCCGTTCAACGTCGAAGAGCTCGTCGCGACCGTCGAGCACGCGCTGATGCAGGTGGAGCTCCGCGCCGAGCGAGAGGCCCTCGCGCAGCAGCTCGCCGCCAGCGAGCGGCGCTATCGGGACGTCGTCGACTCCACGGGCGTGCTGGTGTTTGCGCTCGATCGCGACGCGCGCGCGGTCATCGCGAACCGCCGCGCGTGCGACACCGTGGGCGCGAGCGCCGAAGAGCTCGCGTCCTGCGATTTCTTCGCTCGATGCATCGGAGCAGAGGCCCGCGCGCTCGCGAGAAAGCGCGTCGACGCGGCGCGCGACGCAAAGGGCGCCATCGAGTTCGAGGCCGTGCTGCTCGGTCGAAATGGGCCGCGCTCGGTGCGCTGGCACGTCACGTCCGCCGCGTCAGGCGCGCGCAGCTCGGACGCGGTCGTCTACCTCACGGGCGTCGACGTCACCGAGCGGCTCGAGCTCGAGCGGCGCGCGGCCGAGTCCGAAGCGCTCGCGCACATGGGGACGCTCGCCGCGGGCCTCGCGCACGAGATTCGCAACCCGCTCAACGCCGCGGGGCTGCAGCTGCATTTGCTCGGCCGCGGCGTAGATCGGCTGCAGGACGAGGGCGAGCGAGGCCCGCTCAAGGCGCGGGTCGAGATCGTCGCGTCCGAGCTCAAGCGGCTCGAACATCTGCTCGGTGATTTTCTCGAGCTCGCGCGGCCGAGGCCGATCGCCCGCGCGTCCGTGGACATGCACGCGCTGCTCGATCGCGTGCTCGCGCTGCACGAGCCGTCCGCGCAGTCCCGGGGGATCACCGTGCAGCGCGCGCTGCGGCCGGCGCTGGCTCGCGGCGACACCGAGCGGCTCGAGCAGGTGTTTCACAACCTGGTCGTCAACGCGATCGAGGCGTCGAGCGAAGGCGGGACGGTGACCGTGCTGCTCGAGCTCGAGACGGGCTCGCAGCCGGCGGTCTTGGCGTCGGTGCAGGACCGAGGGCGGGGGATTCCCGCGGCTACATTGGCGCGCGTGTACGAGCCGTTCTTCACCACCAAGCCTGCGGGCACGGGGCTCGGGCTGACGATCGTTCGTCAGATCGTGCAACGCCACGGCGGCGCGGTGTTGATCGACTCGATCGAAGGGCAAGGGACGCGCGTGTCCATCCGCCTGCCGCTCTATTTCGCTCCGCCCGCGGGGTGATCGACGAAGCGCCAAGGGGATCGTGACGGGATTGGGATGGGGATCGTGACGTTGCTTGCGCGCAGGGACGCAGGGCAGGGTACACTGCGGCAGTTCTGTCCTTTGCCTCGCAGGAGAACTGCTCCCATGAAGCTTCGCACCGCCCCGTCGGCCATGTTGGCGATCGCTCTGTCGTCGATCGCACCCGCGATCGCCCACGCACAAGACGCGGGGCTGCGCGACGCTGCGCCGCCGGTTGACGCTGCGCCGCAGGTCGACGCAGGGGGAGGCGGACCGACGCCGACGCTCCCGTCCTGTCCGGGCGCGATCAACACGGCCAACGTGCCGGTGAGCTTCAACCGCAACGGGCCCGTTGATTTCGGGCCCGGGACGGGCATGCGAATGGTCGGCAGCCGTAATTTCGGCGCTGAGTTCAACCTGCTCTTCTCGGGCACCTACCGCCTCGCGATGGCCGGCACGGTCCACGTGAACTGGCTCGGCGGCGTGAGCCCGCTGACGCTCTCGACCACGGGATCACCCGGTACGGGCGCGTTCAACGTGACGTTTGGCCTGCGAATGATCGGTCGAATCTTCATTCTCGGCGTCGCCATCGACCTGCCCCTGTCGCGAATCATCGACGACATGGAGGGCATGGGGATGCGCACGTTCGACCCGTGGCAGTTCTCGTTCAACGACGCCACCAAGGTCGAGCTGCCCGTGTCGGCGTGGCGCAGGATCTACAACAACTCCGTCACGATCGCGGGCGACGACTATCCCTGGGAAATTCAAGCCCGCTACAACATGCAGGCCTGGGCGCGCACCGCCGAAATCGGGTTTCCCAACCGCGCGAGCGGCGCGGCCGGCAACGTCTTCGGCGCCATCAACGAGACGACTTCGGCGGTCACCGTGCCCGTCCCAGCGGACGGCCGCCTCAACCTCGCCGTTCGTTGGAAGCCGCAGCTCCGCTACCGCGGCACCATTCAACTTCGGCTCATCGTGAGCCGTCGCGTGTGTGTGGTCGGCATCTGCACCAACGTCGATGTGCCCACGGGTGACGACTTCTTGCCGATCGCGCTCAGCAACGAATCGCTGCCCGATCCGTTCGAGCCCACCGATCAGCCCGTGCTGCTGCCGCTCGCCAACTTCAACGACCCCGAAATCGATTTCGGCAGCGTGATGCTCGGCCAGACCGCGATGCAGAACCTGATCATCTTGAATCCTGGTGCGTCGACGCTGGCCGCGGGTGTGTCCGCGCCGTCCGACCCGACGTTCAGGCTCGGGATGAACTCGAGCTGCGTGAGCGCCGGCGGGATGGGCAGCGTGCCGATCTCGTTTAGCCCGACTTCGCGCGGTGAGTTTCGAAGCGAAGTGCTCGTCGCCTCCAACGGCGCCACCAACAACCCGCACCGCGTTCGGCTCTTCGGCATCGGCGCCGACATGACCCGTCCCCCCGTCGGTCGCGACGGCGGAACGAGCGACGGCGGACCCACCCGCCGCGACGGCGGTGGCTCCGGTCCGGGGGAGGTTCCCAGCGAGTACAACGGACCCCAAATCGACGCCGCGTGCGCCTGCCGTGTCCCCGCCGCGCCCGCGCGCTCGACCCCCTCTCGCACCATCACACTCGCTGCGCTCGCCGCGCTCGGCGCCGTCGCCGCTCGCGCCCGCCGCCGCTCGCGCTGAGGCGCCCGCCGCTCCCATGGCCCGTGATCGCACCGAAGTTCTCCTCGAACGCCTCGATTGGCTCGACCGCAACATCGAGTCGCTCTCCCGAGACCAGCGCCGCGCGCCGTTCCTGATCGTCACCATCGCCCTCGCGCCGGTGGCCTGGTACTTCAAGGGTGGCCTCGCCGGGCTGCTCGTCGCCATCACCGCGATCGGCCTCGCGAGCGTCGCGTGGTACGTCGTCTGGGGCCACACCAACGAGTACACGACCGAGCGGCTCGCCGTTCGTCGCGAGCTCAAACAGCGCGGAGTCGCCTTCGACGACCGCGAGCGCCCCATTCTCCCAGCCGCATAAATGCCGTTGGTCTCGCTACCAATCGACCCTCCCTTCGACTTATACTGTCGAACTAAACGTGACCGTCGATCCCGCCAGACCTCGCCCTTCGCTGCTCAAGCGAGTGTGGCAATCGCTCGAGCCCACCGCGGGCTTCAGCGCTGAGGAGCTCGCGGCCTACGATCACGCGCGCCTCGCGCACCTGCACAAGTACCTCCGCGCAGGCGCGCCGATCGCGCTCGTCGGTCACCTCGTCGCCGCGGTGTACTTCAACGCGCTCGCGCCGTCGTCGCGCTCGCAGGTCGAGTGGCTGCACACGATGGTGCGGCTGCACACCATCGCCGCTTGCTTCGTCGTCGTCGTGCTGCTCGCGATCAACACCTCGACCAAGAAGATCCGCGCGTCGCGCGCGCGCACCGCGCTCTTCGAAGCCGCGCTGCGCTTCTATCCGCTCTTCGGCGCGCTCATGTCCGCCAACGCGCAGCGCACGCACGGCTCGTACGGTTTCTTCGTCGTGTGCGTCATGGGCGCCGCCACCGCCGCCATCGACCTGCGCTCCGCCGCGCTGTTGTACGGAGCCGCCTCGGGCATCCTCGCCGTCGCCATCGCGCTTCTGCAACAAGACCACGCCGTGCGCGGGGCGGCCATCGGCACCGTGCTCTCGACGGGGGTGCTGGGCTTTCTCTGGTCCCGCGTGCCCGTGCACACGCTGGTCAACGAGCTGCGCTCGCGGTGGTCCGAGAAAACCGCGCGAGAGGCCCTCGAAGAGCGCGTCGACGGCCAGGTCCGAGAGATCTTCTCGTACGTCGACGAGATCGCGCGCTTGAATCGTCACCTCGACGCGCAAGTGCAGCAGCGCTCCAAAGAGCTCTCGCTCGCGCTCGCGAGCCTCGCCCAAGGCGCGAGCGGTCGCCGCACCATCACCGCTGGGACGATCGTCGGATCGCGCTTCGTCGTCGACGCGCCGCTCAACACCGCTGGCTCCGTCTGGCTCGCCGATGATCGTGTGAGCAACTCGCGCGTGGTCCTCCGCGTCGCGCAGGCTTCGTCGGCGGGCGAGCTCGACGCGTTCAACACGATGCTCGCAGAGATCCACTCGCTCACGACCGTGCGGCACGCGGTGTTCGTTCGCACCGTGCACATCGACCTCACCGAGGACGGCTTTCTCGTGCAGGCCCTCGAGTATGTGCCCGGCCTCTCGATCGAGAAGTGGGTCCGCGCCAACGGCGCGATGCCCGCGCCCATGGTCGCGCGCTTCGGAGCGCTGCTCGCAGGCGCCCTCGCAGAAGCGCACGCCAAGGGCATCGTGCACCGCTCGGTGACGCCGTCCAACATCATGCTCAGCGCGTTTTCGCCCGGCGTTCGCCTGCTCGGCTTCGGCACGGTGCGGCCCGTTCAGCGCGGCACCAGCACGCACACCGTGCTCTCGGGGGTCGACCCCGAGTACGTCGCGCCCGAGTACCTCCGCGACGAGACGCGCGAGAGCTCGATCGATGGCCGCGCCGACGTCTACTCGCTGGGGCTCTTGCTCTACTACGCGCTCTCGTCGCGCTCGCCGTACGCCCCCACGACGGGTGCAGGCTGGCTCAAGGCGCACATGACCGAGGCTCCCCTGGCGCTCGAGTCCATCGCGAAGACAGCGCCCAAAGAGCTCTGCGCGCTGATCATGCGGTGCTTGAACAAGCAGGCCAGCGAGCGGCCGACGGCGCAAGAGCTCAGCGAGCAGCTCGAGCAGCTCGCCAACGCCCACGCAGCGACCGGGCTCGACGCCTTTGTGCGCGCGAGCGACGCCGAGGTGAGCGGCGCGCGCGCGGCGTCTGCGCGGCGCTGACAGCGATCCCCTCTCAGTCGTGCGACTGCCAGAAGCCCGAGAGCTTCGGCCACAGCCGCTGCGAAGCCTTCTTCGAGACAACCGCGCCGACGTGTCCGCCCGGCTGGTGCAAGTGCACTTTGTCTTCGCTCTTCACGCGGTCGAGCAGCGTGGCGGCGCTCTTCCACGGGACGATGTTGTCGTGCTCGAACGTGATGGCCATCACGGGCGTGGTGATGTTCTCCATGCGCGCGTCGCGGCCCGAGAGAAGAAAGCCGCCCTTGGCGAGGGCGTCGCCGCGGTACAGCTCGTCGATGTACCGACGGTAGAACTCGCCGGGCAGAGAGACGTTGTCGTTGCCCCACGTCTCGACCGCGAGAAACGAGTCCAAGAACTCGTCGTCCCACGCCTTGTCGACGAGCTGCACGGCCTTCCACAGGTTGAGCGTTGGCCTCAACAGCTGAAACGCCGGCTGCATCAGCTGCCACGGAACGAGCCCGAACGTGTCCACCATCACGTTGACGTCGAACCCCGGGCTGCGCACCCACTGCGAGAGCAACCCTTCGTCGTTGAACACCACGGGCGCGGCGAGCGCGGTGAGCGTCGCGACCCGCTCGGGGTGCACCGCCGTGTGAATGACCGTGAGCGTCCCGCCCATGCAGTAGCCCAGCAAGTGCGCCTTGCCCGACTGACCGAAGCTCGAGGCGACGCGCAGCGCGCGCGCGATGGCGCGGTCGCACACGTCGTCGAACGAGATGTATCGATCCTCGCGGCCGGGCGTGCCCCAGTCGATCACGAACACGTCGTGGCCGCGGCGAACGAGGTCTTCGACCATCGATTGCTGCGGCGCGAGGTCGAGCACGTAGTGGCGATTGATGAGCGACGGGACGAGCAGGACCGGCGTACGAAACGCTGGAGCCGCGCCGTCGGGGTGCTCGTAGCGCAAGAGGCTCCATTTGTTCTCGCGGTGCACCACGCGGTGCGGAGAGCCGCCGACCACGGGCTTCTTGCGCCGGACCAGGCCGAGCAGGTTCTTCCACCGCTTCGCTTCGCGCTCGAGCTCTGCGCTCTTGATCGCCATGTGAGATCCCTCTGCCGCCGCGCCGCGGGTTGCCATCAGCCTACTGGCTCGTAGAGCCCTTCGAACTGCGCTTTGAACGCCTCGTACACCTTCTTGCGCCGCACCTTGAGCGAGGCGGTGAGCAGCCCGCCCTCGACCGTCAGCGCCGCCGGCATCACCACGAACTTCTTGATGCTCTCGTAGTTGGCGAGCTGAGCGTTGACGCGGTCGACGCGCTCTTGCACGAGCTTGTGCAGCGCAGCATCGCGGCCCGCTTCGTCGTCCCACTGCGCGCCGAGCAGCGCCTTGGCGACGCCCTCGTTGATCCAGACGCCGGCGGTGAGAAAGCGCTTTCCGTCGCCGTAGACGACCACGTGCGTGAACAAGGGCTCGTCCGCGAAGCGCAGCTCGATGTTGACGGGGGGCACGTTCTTGCCGCCCGCGGTGACGAGGATGTCCTTCTTGCGGTCGATGATCTGCAGAAAGCCGTCTTCGGTCCAACGCCCGACGTCGCCGGTCTTGAACCACCCGTCCTCGGTGAACGTCCCGCGCGTGGCCTCGGGGTCCTTGTGGTAGCCCGCGAAGATGTTGGGGCCCTTCGCGAGGATCTCTCCGTCCTCGGCGAGCTTGAGCTCGACCGAGGGCAGGGCCACGCCGACGCTGTCGAAGCGAAAGCGATCGAGTCGGTTGAGCGTGAGCGTCGGCGAGCACTCGGTGAGGCCGTAGCCCTCGATGATCAGCACGCCGCACTGGTGAAAGAGCTCTTTGACCTCGCGCTTGAGCCCCGCGCCGCCCGATAGGCAGAACTGAAACCGTCCGCCCGTGAGCGCGGCGAGCTTCTCGCTTCGCTTGCTCGGATCGGCTTCGGTCGCGACGCCCATCGCGATCTTCTCCCAGTAAGCCGGGACGCTCATGAACACCGTGGGCTTCACCTCGGGCAGCTTCGAGAGCACCGAGGCCGGGTCGCTCATGTACGTGGTGAACCCGAGGGTGTTGCCGAGGCACGCCTCGCCGAAGCCGAAGATGTGGCTAAACGGCAGCCACAACAGGTCCACCGCGCCCTCGTCGATCACCGGCCCGTTGCACACGAGCCAGTCCCGCCCGTTCACCCCCACGTTGTTGTGCGTGAGCGGAACGCCCTTCGGATTGCCCGTCGTCCCGCTCGTGTAGAGCATCACCGCGGGCGCATCGAGGTCGATCGCCGCCATGCTGCGGCGCACAACGGTCGGGTCCGCCGCGAGCTTCGCCCGCCCTTGGGCGCGCGCCGAGGACCAGAGGACGACGCGCTCGCGCAGAGCTTCTGCGGCTTCGCGCGAGCACAGGCCCTTCTCGACGGCGCTGTCGGCGATCTTGCCAGGGTCGACGCTGTCATCGAGGGTGATCACGGTCTCGACGTTCGAGAGCGCCGCGGACGCCGCGAACAAGCGCGCGAGCAGCGCCGGCGTGTCGACGAAGACCACCTTGGCGTCCGAGTGCTCGAGGATGTACGCCGCTTGCTCTGCCGTGGACGCCGGGTAGACCGGGACCATCACGCCGCCGGCCGCTTCGAGCCCGAGCGCCGCGCTCATCCACTCGACGCGGTTCGGCGCGAAGACCGCTCCCCGGTCACGGTGCGCGATCCCGCGCGCGATCAGGTACGCGCCGATCTCTTCGATCTCCGTCGCGAACTGCCCCCACGTCACCGCGTCCCACCCCCCGCCCTGCCGCGGAAGCATGAACCGGGGCTTGTCCCGGTGCGTCTCCAAGCGGTTGAACACTGCGAGCGGCGCGGGGTCGATCCGAGCGATGTACGGCGTGACGTCCATGGTGCGTGGTCCCTCTCTGTGACTTCGATGCGTGGTCCCTGGCGTAGCGGCGGTCAGCGCTTGTTGTGCTCGAGGTCTTCGAGCTTCTCGCGCAGGTCGAACAGCTGGCTCTGCAGCTGGTTGAGCTGGTGCATCGCGCGCTCTTGATCGCCGCGCGTCGGCAAGCGCATCGCCGCCAACATCGCCTCGACCCCCGCGTCCACCGCGGCCTTCGCGCGCATCCCCACGGTGAGCGCCGCGCCCGCCGGGACCAGCACCGCCGGAGACTTCAGCACCTGCTCGAGGTACTGCGCGGTCGAGTTCTCCCAGCGTTCGAAGCCCTTCTTCCACTGATCCCAGCCGAACATGGTGCGCTCCTTCGAGTGCGCGACGGGCGAGCGGCAATGGTGTGCCGCAACACGTCGCGAGGCGCGTTGGATTCCACAGTGGACAAGGATTGTCAAGCGGTGCAATGGTGCAGTGCACAAATGACCTCGACGTTTCGCGCTGGCCCGGCTCGCGGTACGCTCCCGCGGCCGATGAGGTTCACCCGCCAGCCCCCCAGGCTCATCAAGAAGTACCCCAACCGACGGCTGTACGACACGACGGACAGCGCGTACATCACGCTCGACGAGCTCGTCTCGCGCGTGAAGGGCGGGGCAGACGTGCGCATCGTCGACGCCACCACCAACGAAGACCTCACGCAACAAACGCTCGCGCAGATGCTCTTCGACGGCCGCGGCGCGGCGCGCTTTCTCTCGGTCCCGCTGCTCACCCAGCTCGTGCGGCTCGGCGACGACGCCCTCTCGGATTTTCTCGGGCGCTACCTGTCCACGGCCCTGGATTTCTACGTTCAATCTCGAAGGGGCGCGCAGGCGCTCGCGCCGTTCAACCCGCTGGCCACGCTGCCCTTCGCCGCCACCGACGCCCTCGCGCGCTTGCTCAACGGCGCCCTCCCGTGGCCCGGCGGCGCGCAAGCGTACGCCCCCCCGCCCGGCGCCTACGCCATGCCCCCAGCCGTGGTCCCCCAGCCGGCCATGGTCGTCCCCAGCATGCATCCCGACGAGCCCGCGCTCGCCGGCACGCTCGAAGCCCCGTCCGCGCAAGAGAGCGCGCTCGAAGCCCAGCGCGACGACATCGAGTCCCTGCGCGCCGAGCTCGCCGCCCTGCGCCAGCGCGTGTCCAACCAAGAGTCCCGCGGCGATGGTGCGACGCAGCAGCGCGCGCCCAAGAAGCGCAAGATTCCCGGCAAAGAAGCGAAGAAATAGCATCATTGTGCAGTGCAACAATTGTGGCTTGACGGTGGGGGCGGTCGGCGCGTAGGTTCGCGCCCATGACCGAAGCCAACGAGCAGAACGGGCACTGGGCGAGAAGGGCGATCCGATCCGTGGGCGACGTGGTTCGCTCCGCCGCTGTGGCGCAGGTCTCTCGCGTGCGCGTGGCGTCCGACCGCCGCACCGCGATGGAGCTCAAGGGCCTCGAGTGGGCGCGCACCGCCATCGACGAGGGCGCGCGGCTCACCAAGGCCAGCCTCGAGTACAACGTCCAGCTCGCCGCCGCGGCGCGCACGCTGACCCTCGACGCGTGGCGCTCGATCCTCGGCGCGCCCTCGCAGAGCACGAGCAGCAAGGCCTGATCGCCCCCATGATGCGCTCCCTCTACGAGCTCACCCGCACCGTCCGCGAAGGCGCCGAAGACGCCGCGCGCACCGTCGGCCTCCCCGTCCGCCCCAAGCCCGGCGCCACCCCCCGCGCCACCGTGTGGCAAGAGGGCGCCATGCGCCTCGAGCGCATCGTCCCCAACCACGACGTCCCGCGCGCCGGCAAGACCCCGGTCCTGCTCGTCCCGTCGCTCATCAACCGCTGGTACGTCCTCGACCTGTACCCCGGCGGCTCGCTCGTGAAGATCCTGCGCGACGCTGGGCTCGACGTGTGGGTCCTCGACTGGGGCGTCGCCAACGACGAAGACCGCCACCGAGGATGGGACGACCTCGCCCTCTCGATCTCGCGCGCCATGGCCGTTGTGCGGCGCACAACCGGCGCTCCGCAGTGCGTCCTGCTCGGCTACTCGATCTCCGGGACGCTCTCGGTCATCGCCGCCGCCCGCGAGCCCGAGCGCGTCGCGGGGCTCATCAACCTCGCCGGCCCGATTGACTTCGAGCGCAGCGGAATGCTCCAGCGCCTGACGGACCCGCGATGGTTCGACGTCGACGCGATCACTCGCGCGGGCAATGTTTCGCCTGCGCAAATGCTGGGCGGATTCTTGGCGCTGAGGCCCACCAACATCCTCGCCGACGTCGTGAAGGTCGCCGACCTGCACGCGCAAGGGCGCGACGAAGAGCGCGACGCCGTGCTCGCGCTGCAGGGGTGGGCGTACGACAACGTTCCCTTCCCCGCGAAGGCCTACGCGGACTACGTAAAGGCCCTCTTTCAGCGCAACGAGCTCGTCCACGGCACGCACGTCGTCGCCGGCGAGCGCGTCGAGCTCGAGCGCATCACCGCGCCGTTGCTCACCATCGTCGCCGATCGCGACTCGATCACGCCTCCGGCGTCGGCCCTCGCGCTCGAGCGCTTCGTCGCGTCCGAGGACCGCTCGGTGCTCGTCGTGCGCGGCGGCCACGTCTCGGGCGTGGTCAACCCCAGCGCGCGCGAGCGATTTCACCCGCAGCTGTGCGACTGGATGATCGACCGCGTGACGCGCGCCGATGCGGTAGCCTAACGAGAGGCCCTCTGATGACCACCCCACTTCGCTTGCTCGCTTGCGCCGCTGCGCTGCTCTCGCTCGACGCGTGCGTCGAAGAGCGCGTCAACCCGCTGCCCACCGACGCCCGAGCGGACACTGGCGCCGCGAGCGAGGCGAGCGTCGACGCGTCCGTCGAGGATGTTGCGCCGCAAGAAGACGCAGGCGTCGTGGACACTGGCGTCCCGCCGCGCGACGGCGGCCCCGCGTGCGTGCCCAACAACGACGGGGTGATCGACCGCGCAGAGCTTCCGTACATCGTGGGAGCGCAAGCGCTGTTCGTGGTCAACGACGACAACACGACGGTCGACGGGATCTCGACCGCGGGCGTGATGGGCGCGGGCGGCTACGAGTGGGACTTCTCGCAGGCCAAGCCGGGCGATCGTCGCGTGCTCGACGAAGTGCAAAACCCCATGGGGCGCTGGTGGCAGCCGCTGTATCCGACGGCCAACTTCGCGCTCCCGCTCGACCGCGCGTCGAGCAACTGGGCGATGTACCGCGCGACGGACACGGCGCTGCAGATCATCGGGTCGGTCTCGAGGGACACCGGGCGCACCAACGTGGCGTTTACGCCCGCGGTGGACGCGATTCGGTTTCCGCTGCGCATGGGCTCGACGTGGACCATCACGAGCGCGGGCAACGGCGTGTTCAACAGCATCGCGACGAGCACGGTCAACACCTACCGCTTCACCGTCGACCGCAGCGGAACGGTGCTCACCCCCGCCACGCGCTTCTCTGCGCTGCGCCTGCGGATGGACCTCGATCAGACCGTCACCGGCACGATCATCCGTCGCACGCAGCGCACGTACCTGTTCTTGAGCGAGTGCTGGGGCCTCGTCGCCCGCGTCGCGTCGGTCGACAACGAGATGTCCGAAGAGTTTACGCGAGCGTCCGAGTACCGGCGGCTCGGGCTATAAGCGATCAGAGGGAGCGGCGAATGGTGCGGCGCAACAGGGTCCTTCGTGCGCGCTCGGCGCGGGGCGCGACGCTCGGGGTCCTCACGGCTCTGACGCTCTCGCTCGCGGCGTGCGCCGAGTATCAACGGCCAGGAGAATCGCTGGGGATTCCTCGGGACGCCCCGGGGCAGCGCGTGACGGTCCGCTCGGGACGAGCGCTCTACGTCGAGACGCGTGGCCAAGGGGCGCGCACGCCGGTGCTGCTCGTGCACGGCTTCGCGAGCAACCGCGAGACGTGGACCACCATCGAGCCCTCCCTGCGCGCCGAGCGGCAGACGCTCGCCGTGGACCTGCCGGGCTTCGGGTACAGCGATCGCACCGAAGGGGACTACTCGCCCGACGCGCTCGCGGACGACCTGGCCTCGATGCTCGATCGCAAGGGCGTCGCGCAGGTGGACGTGGTGGCGCACTCGTGGGGCTGCTCGGTCTCGCTCGCGTTCGTGCTGCGGCACCCGTCGCGCGTGCGGCGGATGGTGCTGATCGGCGCGTGGGCGTTCGAAGAGCAGATCCCGCCGTTTTTTCGCTGGGCGCGCGAGGGCGGCGTGGGCGAGGCGCTCTTCGAGCTGTTCTATCGCGAGCGGCTCGATGACCGCGCGCCGATGGGCTTCGCCGAGGGCTCGACGGTCCCGCAGACCACGGTCGACGCCATCGAGCGGTCCCTCGAACGACCCGGGACGCTGCGCGCCGCGCTCGCCGCGGTCCGCGGGCAGTACTACCTGCACCTGGAGCGGCAGTACCGCTCGATCGCCGCGCCCACGCTGGTGATCTACGGCGACGAAGACCGCGTCGCGCTGCCACGGTACGGCGCGCGCCTCGCCAACGAGCTGCGCGATGGACGGCTCGTGATCGTCCCGCGCGCGGGACACTTTCCCATGTTCGAGAGCGCAGGAACCACCCGCGGCTACGTCCGCGAGTTTCTCGATCGGAGCGCCCCGTGAAGCACCGCGCGACCCTCTCGCTCGCCCTCTCGCTCTTGTGCGCTGCAACAACGGCCGCCGCGCAAGAGCAGAGCGCAGCCCAACCCGAGCGCACAGAGCCTCCGACGTTGCCGCTCGCCACGCGGACCAGCGTGGATCCGTCCCCGAATTCGCAGCCCGAATCGCCGACGCCCGCCGCGCAGCCCCCCGCGCGACCCGCCGCGCAGCCCCCCGCTCGGCCCGTCTCGCGCAACGAAAACGCCGCTCGTGCCAGGGAGCCCTACGCCGACGCCCCCGGCGCCACGCCCATCGACGAGCCCGTCCGCGCCACCGCGGGTCACTCGTGGCCGCGCGTGCGCTTCGAGGGCTTCTACCGCGTGCGCGGAGACCTCGGGTACGGCTGGGACTTGAACCGCGGCCCCACCACGTCGGGCGCCCCGGTGTGGCCTGCAGCCTACGTCGACGGCGGGCGCTCGCCGCTGCAGACCAACGCGGACATGCGCCTGCGCCTCGACGCAGAGGTCAACGTCGGGTACGGCGTGACCTTTCGCGCGCGGCTCCACGCGCTGGACAACGTGCGATTCGGCAGCCTCCCCGACGCGGATTTCGTCGGCGGGTCGATCTCGCAGCGCGCTCCCACCACGCCCATCGACGTGCGACAGCTCTACGGCGAAGTGATGCTCCCGTTCGGCGTGCTGCGCGCAGGACGCATGGGCGCCCTCGTCGATTGGGGCACGGGGTTCTTCGTCAACGCAGGCAACGGCTGGGACGACGACTTCGGCGACGTCGGTGACCGCGTCTCGTTCACGACTTCGCTGGGCGGTCTGCTGTGGACGCTGCTCTACGAAAACTCCGCCAGCGGCCCAGGGACAGATCAGGTCGACGGCCGCGTGAAGCCCACGTTCGACCTCGATCCGCGCGACGACGTGCGCACGATTTCGTTCGGCGTCGCGCGGTGGGACACCAACACCACGCGGAGGCGACTGCTCGAGGCGCAGCGGACGCGCTTCAACTTCGGCGTCGTGAGCGCAGTGCGCTGGCAGGACTACGACGCCGCGCCGGGGATGACTCCGTCGCGCACGACCGTGATTCCGCGCGGGCTGATGGCGGTCGTGGGCGATGCGTGGGCGCGGCTCGACGTGGGCTGGTTTACGCTCGAAGCAGAGCTCGGGCTCTTGTACCTGCGCGTGCAGAACCTCTCGCTCGACCCCACGGTGATCACCAACATCCCCGTGACGGGCTTGCAGATGGGCGGCGTGGTGCGCGCGGATTTTCGCGGCGGACCGAGGCTCTTCGGCCGCATCGAGTTCGGCTTCGCCAGCGGCGACAGCGCGCCCGGCTTCGGAGCGCGCCCGCTAAACGCCACCCCCACGCAGCCGGGCGACCTCGACGGTCCGCAGTTCGACATCACCGCGCCGACGCCGGACACGACCATCGACAACTTTCGCTTCCACCCGAACTACCGCGTGGACCTGATCTTGTTTCGGCGCATCCTGGGGCTGGTCACGGACGCCGCGTATTTTCGCCCGATGCTGCGCTATCGCATCGGCCCGATGCTCACGATGGAGGGCGCCGCGATCGCCAGCGTCGCGATGCTCAGCTCGAGCACGCCGGGCGGCGCGAACCCGCTCGGAATCGAAGCGGACGTCGCCCTCAACTACGAGCAAGAGTGGGGCTTCTTCGCGCGCGCCGAGTACGGCTTGCTGATCCCCCTCGCGGGCTTCGCGGACACCGTCCGCGGTGTAAGCCCGGTGCCCGCCCACGCGTTGAGGGCTACACTCGCGTACCGCTTCTGAGCGCCGCGACGAAGGAGCCATAGACCACCGATGCCACGAACCGACACGCTTCACTCTCTGCGCTTCGTGCGCGCGTTGGCCCTGCTGGGAGCGCTTCCCGCGTGCACCGTGCACGCCGACGAGGTCCCGCCGCCACCGCCGATGGGCGGCTCGTCGGGCGGAGGCGTGGTCGTGCAAGACGGCGTCGCGCAGGCGAACACCGTCGTTGTGCAGGGCAACAGCAACGAGCAAAACGTCGAGATGCGCACCGTGGTCACGGGCCAGCAGCAGCAGACGGTGGTCGTGCAGCCTTCGCCCGTGTGCCCGTTGGGGCAGTCCATCGGGTGTGCGCCTGGGCAGTCCGCGGTGTGCGTATCGACCAGCGCGGGGCCTGCGTGGCTCTGCCAGCCGGTCGTCGCGAGCGTTTGTATCCACGGGCAGCTGCGCCCGGGCCCTGGCGGCTCGTGCGTGTGCGTGGGCGCGGGCGCCGAGGCCCGGTGGCAGTGCAATCACGACGGCTATCGGCACAACGTGGGGCCGCTTCCGCCGCCGGAGTTGTCAGCGTGACAAGCGCTGCGTTTGATCGAAAGTGAGTGCGTTGGTGATGATGGCTTCGCGTCGCGTGGGGATGGTTTCGTTGCCGTTGGCGCTGTGGGCGAGCGCGTGCGTGATGCCCGTGGGGCCTGGGCGCGACGCGGGCGGAGACTCGTACATCGCGCTTCCGGACGCGGCGGCGAGCTGCCGCGGCAACGGCGACGGAGTGATCACGCGGGACGAAGTGGTGTTCGTTCCGGGGGCCGAGGCGCGGTATCGGATCAACCCTGCGGGCGTCGGCGTCGTGGTGAACACCGCGGGCGCGATGGGCGCGGGCGGCGCGCGCGTGTGGGACTTCACGAGCCCTGACGGAGACGTGGTGGCGCTGCGCGTGCTGGACGTCGCGGGGCAGTACTTCGCCTCGCAGTTCGCGGGCGCGCAGTACGCCGCGCGGCTCGACCCTCGCGAGCCCACGCTGGGCGTCTACCAGGCCACTCCGACGTCGGTGCTCTTCTTGGGCGCCGTCGGCGAGAGCGAGGCGACGCGCACGGTGCTCCCGTACAATCCGCCGGTCGAATTGCTGCGCTTTCCGATGCGCATGGGCGACGCGTGGACGGCCACCACCATGACCATGAACGGCATGGTCGACGGAACGCCCGTCGCCTCCCGCGACAGCTACTCGATGACCGTCGACGCGCGCGGCGAAGTGCAGCTCGGCGCGCTCACGTTTCGCGACGCCCTGCGGCTGCGGGTCGAGCTGACGCAAGCGTTTCCTGCGGGGCCGGGGCGTCGGCGGATCCAGTACCTCTGGATGACCGAGTGCTACGGCGAGGTCGCGCGCATCACGTCGATGGACGGGCAGGTCGCGGCGGAGTTCACCACGGCGCTCGAGTTCAGGCGCTTGGGCTTCTGAGCAGCCGATCGGCCAGGGCGATCCCGCAGCCACCGGTGCTCTCTCGCAGGGCGTCGTACTCGCGGAGGGCGTCCTGGTCGCGCTCGTTTGTGCGCCGCAGCATGGCCCGCAGCAAGAGGTTCTTCGGCGTGTGCTCGGTGGGCACGAGCTCGATGGCCCAGCTCTGGTAGCCCACCGCGCGCAAGAGCAGCGAGCGCATGGTGTCCGTCACGAGCGCTGCGCTCTCTCGGCGCAAGTGCGGCGTGCGGTGGATGGGCGCGAAGGGGCCGGTGGACGTGGGGGCGAGGTCCTTCCACTGCGCGGCGAGCTCGGCGTGGCAGCAGGGCGTGAGCGCGAGCAGCGTGGCGCGCGCGCGGACGCCGAGCTCGATCGCGTCGTCCGTCGCGGTGTTGCACGCGTGCAGCGAGACCACGCCGTCGATGCGATCGTCGGTGCTCGCGCCGAAGAGCGCGTCGAAGCTCGGACCTGCGTCGAGCGTGGCGAGGCTCGAGGCCTTGTGCTTCACGACGTCGGTGAGCCCCGCCATGGCCGTCCTTCGCGCGCTCTCTTCGACCAGCGCCTCGTTGCGATCGACCGCCAACACCTGCACCGGAACAGCGAAGCGCTCGACGAACGTGTGCGCCAGCAGCAGCGTCAGGTACGAGCGCCCGCACGCCGCGTCGATGAGCCGCAGGGGCGCCGCTCGCCCTTGCGCGGCGCGCTCGGCGACGATCTCGCGCAGCGACGGGCCGAGGGCTGCGACCATGTGATTGATCTGAAAGAACTTTCGCCGCTGCGCCGGCGGCATGGACCCGTCGCGGTGCAAGATCCCGAGCGCGCGCAACAGCGCCGGCGCGCGATGCGGAAGCACGTTGAGGTCCTTGCCGCGGATCAAGTCGTCGAGCCGCTCTTGCGTCCAGTACTCCCGAGCTCGCTCGGCGAAGGCGTCCGCCCATTCATCGCGCATGCTGTGGTCCCGCGGTGATAGCGCACCGAGCGGCGCGAGGGCTATTCACCGCCGCGGCGCGATGGGAGATAACAGCGGTCCAAGCGATGACGTTTCCACCTGGACCGCGGGGAGTGATCGAGGTTTCGAGGGCGTTTCGCGCGTTCTCGGACAATCCGTCGAAGCAGATGCTGGCGCTCAGCGAGCGCTACGGAGGCACCGCGGGCTTTCGGCTCGGCCAAGAAAACGTGGTGTTTCTCGGCGAGCCCGACCTGATCGGCGAGGTCTTGCTCGACAAGGACGGGGCGTTCATCAAGGACAAGGTGACCCGCGGGCTGTCGATCATCGTGGGGCAAGGGCTGCTCACGAGCGAGGGCGAGCTGTGGAAGCGGCAGCGCAGGCTCATCTCGCCGTCGCTCACGCGCAAGCACATCGCGAGCTACGCGGAGGCGATGACGCGATCGGCTAGAGAATATGCGGCGAAAGTGCGCGCCGACGAGGTGCGCGACGTGCACGCGGACATGGCCAAGGTCACGCTCGACATCGTGCTGGTGACGCTCTTCGGGACGGGCATCGAGCGCGGGCACGAGAAGGTCGGCCACGTGATCGATGATTTGATGGCCGATTTTCAAGAGGTGATCCAGAGCTGGCGGAGGCTGTTTCCCGAGTGGGTTCCGTTCGCGGCGCGGCGGCGGTCGCTGGGCAACGCGAAGCTGCTCGACGCGGTGGTCTTCGACCTGGTCAAGAAGCGACGGGCGTCTGGCGCGCTCGGCGACGACCTGCTCTCGCGGCTGCTCGCGGCGCGCGACGAGAGCGATCCGACCCGCGGAATGGACGACCAACAGCTGCGCGACGAGCTCGTCACGCTCTTTCTCGCGGGCCACGAGACGACGGCCAACGCCCTCTCGTGGACGCTGCTGCTCATGGCCGAGCACCCCGAGGTGGACGCGAAGCTGTGCGCCGAAGTGCAGCGGGTCGTCGGCGATCGCGCAGCGACGCTCGAGGACGTCTCGGCGCTCACGTACACGGACGCCGTGCTCAAAGAGTCCATGCGGATCTATCCGCCGGCGCACATCATCGGCCGCGAAGCGACGCGCGAGATGAAGCTCGGCCGCTGGACGATCCCCGCCAACGCCTCGGTGCTGATCTCGCCGTGGGCGCTGCACCACGATCGTCGCTTCTTCGACGACCCCGAGGCGTTTCGTCCCGAGCGCTGGCTCGACGGAAGCACCGCCAACCTCCCGCGCCACGTGTACCTCCCGTTCGGCGGCGGACCGCGCGTCTGCGTGGGCAATCACTTCGCGATGATGGAGGCGGTGCTCACGCTCGCGGCCATCGCGCAGCGCGTGCGCTTCGAGCGCGTCGATCGCGAAGCGGTGGGCGTTCAGCCTGCGATCACGCTGCGGCCGAAGGGCGGGATCACCCTGCGAGCGCGGCTGCGCAGCGGTCAGTCGCCGACGCTGGCGTCGCGGCAGACGGCGTAGGCGCTCTCGCACGCGGACTGCGTGTCGAAGAGCAGCTCGCAGTTGCTGGTGCACCGGCACGCCGCGGTGGCCGCGCACGTCGCGCCGTCCCAATAGAACTTCGAGCCGCAGCGGCAGAGCTCAGCGCTCAACCCCACGTTGGCGGGGCCGCAGCCTCGCGCGGTGCTCGCGAGGGTGGCCGAGCAGAGCTCGACCGAGCCATCGTTGCCGTTGCTCGCGTCCTGTCCCGCGTCCCCCGCGGGCTGCGCCGGCGCGCAGGCGGTGAAGAGCGAGAGGGCTGCGATCGAGAGGGCAGTGCCGAGGGTGCTGTTCATAGGGCGAAGGTGCGCCCTCGTGTTGCGGCGCACAATCTGGTGGCGATGTCGCGAAGCGGCGCGAGAGGCGCAGGTTTCGCGCTCAGCGCGACCTTCCGACGCGGGCTTCGAGCGTCGTGAGCGGCGGGTTTGCCAACCCGCCGTGGTGCAAACCGCGATTCACCGGGTCGTTCGCTCGCTCGCTTCCGCACGGCTGGGGGCTGCGTGCTCGCTCGCTCGCCGTCCGCACGATCCGCAATCACATCCCGCCCAGTGACGCGCGGCGGGGCGGCGTCGACACACGCGGCGCTCACGCCGGAGGGGCCTTGTTTGTTAGATAGCCAATGGTATGGTTTGTTAGATGTCCAAGGCAGCGTTTCTCCCGGGCTTTCTTGGCCTTCAGGCGATCGAGGACACGTTGCTCATCGTGTACTACGACTCGCCGAACGTCGGGGTTTTTCAGGCGATCGGCGCCGCGATGGACGAGCTGATGGCGTCGCGAAGCGACAGCTTGTTGGTCGCGCAGGTGGTCGATCCGGGAAAGGGCGTTCCGTCGCTCGACGCGCAGAGAGCCGCGGCCAAGATGACGGAGCGGATCGCCTCGAGGACGCGAGAGATCATCACGTTTCCGTCCGGTGACTCGTTTCGCGCGTTGGCCGTTCGGTCTGTGATTCGCACGGTCAACATGCTCTCGAAGAAGCGCCAGATCGTCGTGGGGACGATGCAAGAGTTTCACGATGAAGTGCGCAAGACCGCTTCGTCGAAGACACCCGATCGCGTGACCATCGACAGCGTGATCGCTGAGCTGCGCGCAAGTCACGAGCGATGGCGCGACTCAACGGGCGCCCATCTGTACCGGCCTGCGTAGCGTCGTTGGGATTGCGCCGCGACGAGCAGCGCGGGCTGCGACGCCCGAGAACGTCGCGCCACAAACCAAAGAAAAGGCCCCGAAACCTCGCGATTCCGGGGCTCTCTGAGTGCGAGGAGGGGGACTTGAACCCCCACGTCGTAAAACGCCGGAACCTAAACCCGGTGCGTCTGCCATTCCGCCATCCTCGCGGCGAGCGTGGGACGCTAGCACACGGGCGGCGAGGTGAAGAAGCGCCCAGAGTATGCTCTGCGCCTTCAAGCGATGACCGAAGACGAGAGCGTGATGGACGCGCTGCGCGAGGCGCGCGCGTGGCTGTGCAAACAACGGGGCGTCTCCTACGCAGAGCTGCGCTTCGTCGACGAGGGCGCCGAGTCGATCCGCGTGCGCGACGGCCGCGTCGAGGCCGTGCAGGAGTCGGACTCTGCGGGCGTCGGCGTGCGGGTGCTCTGCGCCGGCGGATGGGGCTTCGCGTCGGTGCGCGGCGGGCGGGCGGAGGACGCGCTGCGCGCGGCGAGCCGAGCGCTCGCGGTCGCGAAGGCCACCGCGTCCACGGTCATCGAGCGCGCGACGCTCGCGCCGATCGAGCCGTCGAAGGGCCGCTACGACACGCCGTTCGTGCGCGATCCGTTCGCGGTGAGCACGGACGAGAAGATCGACCTGCTCGTGCGCGCGACAGAGCGCGCTCGCAAGGGCGCCGCGCAAGTGCGAAGGGCGGAGGCGCGCATGGGATGGACCCGCGTCCGCAAAGCGTTGGTCACCAGCGACGGGACCGAAGTGGTGCAGCGCTTCGTCTACGGCGGCGCCGGCGTGAGCTGCTTCGCCGTCGGCGACGACGGAACGGCGCAGCGACGCAGCCTCCCATCGGCGATCGACGGCGATTCGGGGCAGGGCGGCTACGAGCGGGTCGAAGCGATGGACCTCGAGGCGATCGCCGAGCGCGCCCGCGACGAGAGCGTGGCCCTGCTCAGCGCGCCGCCGCTCGACGCTCGCTCGGACGCGACGATCATCCTCGACAGCTCACAGGTCGCTCTTCAAGTGCACGAGAGCTGCGGGCATCCGTGCGAGCTCGACCGCGCGTACGGGACGGAGATCTCGCTGGCCGGCGGCTCGTTCTTGCAGCCCTCGATGCTGCAGGGATTTCGCTATGGAAGCAGCAAGGTCAACCTCACTGCGGACGCGACCAACCCGGGCGGGCTCGGCACGTTTGGCTGGGACGACGAGGGCGTCGCGGCCACGCGGACGCCGCTCGTTCGCGAGGGGATGTTCGTGGGCTACCTCTCGTCCCGCGAGACCGCGGCGCGGTTGGGCGTGACGAGCTCTGGCTCGATGCGCGCCGATGGGTTCTCGCGGGCGCCGTTGATCCGCATGGTCAACGTCAACCTCGAAGCCGACCCGCGCGGGCCGACGCTCGAAGAGCTCATCGCGGACACCGACGACGGGATCTACATCGAGACGAACAAGAGCTGGTCCATCGACGACCTGCGATTGAACTTTCAGTTCGGCTGCGAAATCGCGTGGGAGATCAAGAAGGGCAAGCGCGTTCGCATGCTGCGAGACCCGATGTACACCGGCGTGACGCCGAAGTTCTGGCAGGGCTGCGACGCGATCTGCGGCCCGAGCGACTGGCGCTTGTGGGGCGTCACCAACTGCGGAAAAGGCGAGCCGATGCAGCTCATGCAAGTGGGACACGGCGCCGCGCCTGCGCGGTTTCGCAACGTCGAGGTGGGCCATGGATGAGCGAACGCGGTCGCTGCTCGACGACGCGCGCGAGGGTCTTCGTCGGTCTCGCGTGGCCGAGGCAGAGGTGTTCGTGTCTGCGAGCGATCGCGGATTCGCGCGGTTTTCTCGGGGCGAACTCGATCAGCACGTCGAGCTCGAAGAGCGCAAGGCGATCGTGCGCGCCGCCGAGCCCGCGGGCGAGGGGTGGCGAGTCGCGAGCGTGACGACGACGGACACGAGCGTGGATGGGATCGCGCGGGCCGCCGAGCGCGCGCTGGCGATCGCGAAGGTGACGCCCGTGACCGAGGGGTGGCCTGGCTTCGCGGACGGCGACGAGCCGGCGCCGCCCGCGCGCAGCGCGATCGAACCCGCGATGCGCAGCGCCGAAGAGCGATCCCGCGCAGTGGGCGCGATGCTCTCTCGCTGCCGCGCGCGGTCGATGCACGGCGCGGGGGCGTTCGAGTCGAGCGAGTACAGCGCGACGCTGGTGAACACGCGCGGGCTCGAGCGCGCCGAGCGGACGCCGTTCGCGAGCTGCAAGCTGTTTGCGCTCGACGCGGACGGGATCTCTGGATACGCGCAAATGACCAGCCGAAACGCTGCCGAAATCGACGTCGACGCCGTGGCTTCGCGGGCGATCGAGAAGTGCGCGGCCGGGCGGGACCCTGTGCTCTTGGGCGCGGGCGAATACGACGTCGTGCTCGAGCCCGCGGCGGTGGTCGAGCTGCTCGAGTGGCTGGCGTTTACGACGTTCGGCGCGCGCGAGGTGCACGACGGGACCAGCGCGTTGGCCGGCCGCATCGGCGAGCGCGTGACCGGCGCGGGCGTGACGTTGGTCGAGGCGGGCGCGAGCCGAGACACCTTCGTCGCGGGCTTCGACCGCGAAGGGACCGCGCGGCAGCGGGTGGTCTTGATCGATCAGGGCGTCGCGCGCGGATCGGTCACCGATCGGCTGCACGCGGCCAAGAGCGGCGAGCGCTCGACGGGAAACGCCGCTCCGCCTTCAGGCTGGGACGACGCGCCCGTCGCGCAGACGCTCGAGCTCGCGGGCGGCGAGGCCGAGTCGATCGAAGCCCTCGTCGCACGGGTGGATCGCGGGCTGTGGATCTCGCGGCTTCACTACGTCAACGGGCTGATCGAGCCGCGACGCACGGTGATGACCGGCCTCACGAGGGACGGGACGTTCGTGATCGAGCGCGGCGAGCGGGGGCGGGGCGTGCGCAACATGCGCTTCACCGACTCGGTGTTCGAGGCGCTCGCGCGCTGCGACGGGATGACGCGCGCGCTCGAAGCGGTGCCCACATGGTGGAGCGACAGCGGAGCGTTTCGCGCCCCCGCGGTGCTCGTTCGAGGGCTGCGCTTCACGGGCGGCGGGGTGCTGCCGCCGACGCTGTGAGCGCGGGATCTACCGCTTGTTTCCCTGACGAAACGCGTCGAGGTGCGCCTGAAAGTCCGCCGGGTCCACGTGCAGCACGATGTTGTCCAGGCCGATCAAGCGCAGCAGCGTGCGCGAGACCACCAGCGGACCCGGCCGCGCCCCCGTGAGCAGCGCGCCCTGCTCGATGATCTTGAACGTGTCGCGGATCCACATCGCCGCCTTGAACCGATGCTGGACCGTGGTCTGCGGGTCGACCTGGGTCACCTCCATCGCGGCGAAGCGCGGGTACTTCTTGTCGTACTCGTGCTGCAGCGCCTGCTGCCACTCGGTCGATCGAGCGTTGTCCAGGTAGCCGCGGACCTGCATGAAGACCGTCGTCGGACAGCGCCAGATGGTCCAAAACGTCCCTCTCGTGACGATCTCTTCGTTGGTGAAACCGAACATCACGTCGCTCCTTCACTCACCGCGCCAGCGACGGCGCGGCCCCGCGTCTACGTGCACGAACGCGTCGTCCCGATAGCGACCCACGCCCCCGTTGTGACCGCGCTCGAGCCAACGAAACACCGGCGCCATCTCGATCCCGACGAGCCTGAAGTCGACCGCCGTCGCCATCGGGTGCTGCGAGCGCTGCGCGACGTGCCGGCCCTTCTTGCGCAGCATCTCGTTCATCTTCGCGCTGCGGTAGCCAGAGACCACTTCGATGCGATCGCAGGCGAAGCGCTCGCACGTCGCGCGCACCGCGGCGAGCGTGCGGTCGTCGATCACGGCGCTCTGCCAGTTGGTTCGGTCTCGAAGAATCCAGTCGATCCTCCGAGGGCTCGTCCGCTGCGGCGCTGGGTCCCACGCGATCGCCTCGCGCAAGTGCACGGACGCGACGGTGATCGTCGTGGGCAACAGGGCAGGGCGCTGCCCGCTCGAAGCGCCCTTCTTCGCCGCTGCGACCGCGCTCGACGCGCGCCCGTCTGGATGCGCAAAGGCGAGCCGCGAGGACGCGCCAGCGCTCTGCTGTGCATGAGCGTTCGGAGCAGCGATCGGGACGAACCCGAGCGAGGCCAACATGCCCGCGCGCAGCGCTCGGATCGACCATCGACCGCGCGCGACGTGTGTTGGTGCTCTCACAAGAACGCAGTCTGCAACACTTCGTGTCCGTTGTAGAAGCGCGTTCTTCGCGATGGGCCATCGGTCGGTGCCGGGCACGGGCGTCCGCGACAAGGATGTCTCAGCGAGCCGCGGATGCAGCGCAGTCCATCGACGCGAGGCGAGCAGCGAATCGCGGGCGCTGCGCGCGGCCGGTGACTGTGAGAGCGAAAGGTGGTACGCGCTCGGCCCCGAGTGTGCTTTGTCGCACTCGTTTGCAGCCACGACCATGACCGACGACGCAATGATCTGGGTCCTCCGAGACGGAGGGAGTCGATGACGGGCTTGCTCGACCAAGGGGGAGTCCCGCTCGTCCTCGCGTTCTTTGCGATCGCGGGCGTCGCGGTCTTTCTCGCGCGAGGCAGCGGCGAAGCGCCCGCTGGCGGCGCGAAGAAGCCCGAGCCCGAGCCCGACGCGAACGCGAAGGCCAAATCCGAGGAAGAATCCAGCGCGGCCGAGCCCGACGCGGACGCGCCCAAGGCCGACGCCGCCAGCGCGGACGCAGCCGAGCCCGCCAAAGCAGACGAGGGCGACAAGAGCGCCGCCGCTGCGCCCGAGAAGGGGATCTTTCGCGAAGGTCAGCAGGACCCGCCCGTCGCGCCGCCGTTCGAGCCCGCGAAGCCCAAGCGCCGCGACTGGCTCATGGTGCTCGGCTCGCTCGGCGCCCTCGCGGGGCTGATGAGCTTTCGCGGCGACGTCGTGACCCCGCGCGGCGACGACCCCACGCGGCCGCTCGGGCACTTCGCCTCGCTGCTGCGCTCGGGGCACATCCCGGGCGGCGTGCTCTGGGGCGTGCTGCTCACGCTCGTGGCCGTGGTCGGACTCTTGGGGCTGCTCGGTGATTCGCCGCTGGATTTGCGGGGCGACGAGCACAAGCCCGACGAGGCGACGCCGGTCGAGAAGAAGAAGTGGTACCAGCGCGAGGGCACGTGGCTCGTGTTCTTCGCGGGCTTGCTCTACCTGCCGATGGCGGGCGCGTACGGGCTCTGGGATCCGTGGGAGACGCACTACAGCGAAGTGGCGCGAGAGATCCTCGCGCGCGACGACTGGATCACGCTCTGGTGGGGACAAGAGGGCTGGTTCATGTCCAAGCCCATCTTGATCTTCTGGATCGCCGCCCTCGGAATGGGCTTCGGCAGCTCCTTCGGCCTGCCCTTCTGGCGCGACATGGGCGTGGGCTCGCACGAGTGGTTCATCCGCGTGCCGATCAGCTTGTTCGCGATCGGCGCGGTGTACGCCGTGTACAAAGCGGTCTCGCTCGGCTGGGGACGACGCGCCGGGCTGCTCTGCGGCGCGGTGCTCGCGACGATGCCGCACTTCATGTTCCTCTCGCATCAGGCGATGACGGACATGCCGTTCGTCGCGCCGCTCGTCGTGGCCATGGCCTTCTTGATTTCGGCCACGATCACCGACCCCGAGAAGCTCGTCACGCCGCGCAAATTCACGGTGTTCGGCCGCGAGCTGCGCATCTCGTTCTGGCACCTCGTCGTCGGCGGAATCCTCCTCGTCGCGATCCCGCAGGTCATGTACCTGCTCACGCGCCCGGTGATGTTCGCGTGCCCCGAGGACACCACCAGCAACTGCCGCACGATCCTCGAGAGCTCGCGCCTCGGACCCATCCAGCTCCCCATCGAGCAGTACTGGTCCGGCAGCGCAGGCAACTCTGTCCCGAATGATCAGGCCGCGAGCGTCCCGGGCTCGCCCGCGTGGGAGGACCGCTACAACCAGGTCCCGATGATGACCTCGCTCGTGCAGGGTCTCATCTGGACGCTGATGGGGACGATCTTGATGCTGACGTTCCGCCGCGAGCGCAAAGAGCAAGCGCTGCGGTTCGCCATCGTCTACATGTTCAGCGCCATCTCGTTCATGGGCAAAGGCCCGGCGGGCTTGGGCGTCCCCGAGATCGTCCTGCTCGGGTTCATGATCACCACGGGCAAGTGGAAGCTCCTGCCGCGCATCCGGTTCTTTCAAGGGATCGCGATCTTCTTACTGGTGGGCTTCCCCTGGTACATCGCGATCTACGGCCGACTCGGCAACGAGTTCTTCGATCGCTTCGTCGTCCACGACCTGCTCAACCGCGCGTTCGCTGGCGTCCACGGCGACAAGGGCACGTTCCGCTACTTCGTGTGGCAGCTCGGCTACGCGATGTTTCCGTGGACCGGGCTCGTGCCGATCGCCCTCGGCGGCTGGCGCTTGATCGTCCCGAAGGACGCGACCGAAGCGCAGCGCGACGTCGCTCGACTGGCCCTCTTGTGGCTGCTCGTCACGTTCACGCTCTTCTCGATGATGGTGACCAAGTTTCACCACTACATCTTCCCCGCGGTCCCGCCGATGGCGATCCTCGTCGGGCTCACGCTCAACCGCATGATGGGCGACGGACGCCTCTCGCACACGAAGAAGGGCGCAGCCGCGGCGCTCGCGACCTTCGCGGGCACGGCGCTCACGATCTTCGGCGTCGCCACGTGGTTCGGCCCGTGGCACGGCCGCGTGCACATCGATCCGCAGGCGGCCAGCGGCGCGCAGGCCTCGCTCGTCGCAGGATCTCCCACGCTCGGCGCGGTGCTCGCGCTCGTCGGCGTCGTGATCGTGGTCCTCTCGTTTCGCTTCGCGAAAGAGGCTGAAGAGCCCTACGCGGACGGCGGCGTGGTCAACGGCCTCGAGACGCCGGACCCGATGATGGACAAGGACGCGCTGCCCGACGTGCCCGAGAAGGACCGCGCGAAGTTCGTCCGCGCAGGGCTCGCGATGGCCGCTGCGGGAGCGGTCTCGATGATCGCCCTCGTCGCGCGAGACATCGGGTTCGCAGGCAACGCTCGGCCGCAGGGCTTCGAGCGGTTCATCCACTTGTTCGTGTACAACTACGACCGCCAGTGGCCGACGCGCTCGTACGACTACACGCCGATCCTGCGAGGGTTCGGCGTCGTCGCCGTCGCCGCCGCGGTGCTGCTGGTGATCCACGCGACGCGACGCCACGGGGCGCGCGTGATGGTGGCGGTCGCCGCGTGCTTCGGGTTCTGGGCGCTCGACAAGTACATGATCGACCTGTCGAACCACTGGTCGCAGCGCAACCTGTTCGACAAGTACTTTCGCGAGCGCACGGTGCGCGAGAACATCGGCTCGGGCGAGGACGCGCGCTACTGGTCCAACCCCCTCGTCGCCTACCAGATGAACTGGAAGGGCGAGAACTTCTACACGGGCAACCACGCGGTGATGCTCGAGTGCGGCTTGCCGCTGTGCCGCGAGCGCACGCCGGACTGGCTGCGCCGGCACAACGGTCAACGGGTGTTCTTCGTGACCGAACACTCGCGCTCGTCGAGCATCATCTCGCAAGTGCGCACCGCGGGCGGGACGGCGAACACCGTCACGACCGAGATCGACAACAACAAGTTCGTCTTGATCGAGGGGCGGCTCTGAAGCCGAGCGCCGCGGCGTGAGCGTCGACGATCGCAGCAAAGAGCGCGAGGCGATCCGCGAGGCGATTCGCGGCGCGATGGGGCGCGCGGCCAAGCTGCTGGCGCTGCAGACGGACGACGCGACAGACTCGAGCGTCGAGCTCGAGCCGTTCATCGAGTGCGCCGAGCGCGCGCTCAGCGAGCGCACCGCCAACAGCGCCAGGCCCTCGGGCATGTCGTGGAACGAAGCGCGCTCGATGGCCTGGCTCTTCGCCCACCGCATGGCCGATCACCGCGTTTCTCCCGCCGTCGTGTGCGCAGGGATCATGGCCTGGCGCGACGCCGTGCGCGCGGGCGCCGAGCCCGACTTGAAAACGTGGGTCGAAGCCGGCGCCGACGAGCTGCTCGGCCTCGCGATCGAGGGCTACGCGCGCGGGGTCGAAGAGCGCGAGCACCTGCGGGCGCAGAAGGCGCTGGCCGAATCCGCGCCGGTGCGCGAGCTCGAGCCTGGATTTTTGCTGGCGATCGCCGCGGGGCCGATGGACATGGACGGCGCGCAAGCGTTCGCCGAGCGGGTCTCGCGGGACATCTTGCGCAGGGACGCGAAGGTGATCGTCCTCGACGTGGGCGACCTCGACGCGGTCACGCCGGCGGTGCTCGCCGAGCTGTGGGCGATCGTGATCTCTGCGAGGACGCTGGGCGCGCGGGCGTTCGTCGGGGGCGTGCGCGGAATGGTCCACGAGGTGCTCGCGACCAGCGGGATCACGGACGAGGGCGAGACGCGGGTGCCGTTGGTGAGCGAGGCGGTGAAGCTGGCGCGAGAGGCGCTGCACCCGCCGGTGGTGGCAGAGCCGTTTTGGAAGCGATGGATGGGTCGGGCGCGTTGATTCACGCGCCGCGAGAGAGAGCGAAGGTCATGGGACAGAAGATCATCGTGCAGAAGTACGGGGGATCATCGGTGGCGGACATCGCGAAGATCCGCTGCGTCGCCGAGCGCGTGGTGGCCGCGAAGCGCGCGGGCTACGCGGTGTGCGTCGTGGTCAGCGCGATGGGAAAGACCACGGATCAGCTGCTCTCGCTCGCCAACGAAGTGAGCGCCGCGCCGCCGCGCCGAGAGCTGGACATGCTGTTGTCGGTCGGCGAGCGAACGACGATGGCGCTCTTGGCGATCGCGCTCAACTCGATGGGCGAGGACGCGATCTCGTTCACCGGCTCGCAGTCGGGGATCTTGACCAACGACCGGCACTTCGACGCCAGGATCATCGAGGTGCGACCGTTTCGCATCGAGGACGAGCTGGCGCGCGGGCGCATCGTGATCGTCGCGGGCTACCAGGGCATGTCGTACAAGCGCGAGATCACGACGCTGGGTCGCGGCGGGAGCGACACGACGGCGGTGGCCATCGCGGCGGCGATCGGCGCCGAGCGCTGCGAGATCTACTCGGATGTGGATGGGGTCTACACGGCGGATCCGCGTGTGGTCGGCGACGCGAAGCACATCGGGCAGATGGGCTACGAAGAGCTGCAAGAGATGGCCGAGGCGGGCGCGAAGGTGCTCAACGCCGAGGCCGTGGAGTTCGCCAAGCGTCACGGGATCGCGATTTATGCGAGAAAGACCGACGATCCCGTGGACGGGGGACGCGAGACGGTGGTGCGACTCGGGGTCGTGCGCGAGGCGTCGGGCGTTCGCGCGGTGGTGTCCGAAGCGAAGGTCGCGTACGCGAGGGCGAAGGGCGTCGGGCTCGAGGCGATCACGCGCGCGTGCGGAGAGAGCGACGTTCCGATGAAGGAGCTGCACGCGGCGGGGGACGAGGTGCGGTTCGTGGTTCCGCTCTCGAGGGTGCCGGACTGGGCGAAGGGCAAGGCGGCCATCGAGGGGGCGGGCGTCGAGGTGCGCGAAGACTTGGGCGCGGTCTCGCTCGTGGGCGACGGGATCACGCGCGACGTGCGCGTGCTCGCGCGGGCGCTGTCGGTGCTCGCGCGCGAGGGCGCCTCGGTCGAGAGCCTCGTGACGACGGCGTTTCGCATCAGCGTCCTCGTGGATCGGGCGAAGCTCGACGGGCTCACGCGCGCGCTGCACGGCGAGTTCGTCGCGACCGACGGCGCGTCCGTGGGCTTGAGCAGCGAGTAGCCTCGCTCAGCGCCAGGGGGCGCCTTCGCTGGTGAGCATCGACAGCGGCGCGACGGCGGCGCCTCGCAGGACGGCCTCGACGCAGTCGATCACCTCGTCGCCGCGCAGCTCGAGCGCGCGCAGCTCGTCGACGGTGCACCATCGAGCTTCGAGCGAGTGCTCGTCGGGCTGAGATTTGAGCGGCGAATCGTCGATGGGCCGCGCGGTGAAGAACGCTCGCACCCGCGCGCCTCCGCCTGGCTGCGGCGTGTGTTCGACCCGCAAGATCCCCGTGAGCGCCACGTGAATCCCAGCTTCTTCGAGGGTCTCTCGGAGCGCGGCTTCGGGCAACGTCTCGCCCGGCTCGACGCGACCGGCAGGAAAATACCAGCGTTGACCGTGCTTCTTCTCGTGCACGACCGCGAAGCGATGGCCCTTCTGGACGAGCACCATCGCGAAGAACCACGTCGGGTGAGGATTTCGATCGCCCATCGGAGCTGTCGATGAATCTACGCGCTCACCGTTCGTCGTACGATGAATCACAAGATGCTCTCGCCAATGACTTCGCACAAAGCGGCTCTGGTCCTCGGTTCTCTCGGCGCGTCCGCGGTGCTCGCCGCGGCCGTGGCGTCGGCGCAGGTGGTCGTCGGAGGGACGGGGTTCATCACGGTCTCGGTCGCGTCCGTTGGCGCCGTTGGCGGCGGAATGGCGGGAGATGCGCGGTTGCCAGTGACCGCGTCGGGCGCGCGCTACGACCCGACGACGAACCGAGCGCAGATCACGGCGAGCGGCCGTCGCGGCGTGGTGCGTCGCATCGAGATCGACGTTCCCAACGCGCGCGCGGGGCAGCGCATCGACCTCGGGCCTTCGAGCGGCGCGAGCATTCGCATCACGCTCGACGGCAACCAGACGCTCGGCGCGGATCCGCGCGGGTTCGTGCAGTTCGAGACCCTCGCGCCCGGTCGCGGCGTGGGGCGCTACGAGGGCACGTTTCAGCACGGGCAGACGCCGATGGTCGTGCGCGGACAGTTTCAAGTGAACTTCACCGCGGGGCCTGTGCTGCCGCCGAGCGGAGCGAACCCGGGCCCCGGCCCGACGCCCGGCCCGCGCTCGAACGGCCCTGGTCCGTCGAGCGTCCCCGACGCCGGACGCCGCTGACATCATCGCTGTCTCGTCGCGTCGCGTTCGTGCGACCCTCGTCGACGAGATGAGTGGAACGGTCCTCGTCGTCGACGACGAGAAGAACATCCGACGCACGCTGCGCATGGTCCTCGAGGGCGAGGGCATGACCGTGCGCGACGTCGAGCGCGCCGAAGACGCGCAGCCCTTGCTTGCGGAGGGCGACGTCGACGTGGTCGTGTGCGACGTTCGTTTGCCTGGGATTTCAGGGATCGAATTGCTTCAGTGGGCGCGCAAGCACCCGAGCGCGGCGTCCGTTCCGTTCTTGATGATCTCGGGCCACGCGTCGGTGAGCGACGCGGTCGAAGCGGTTCGCCTCGGCGCGACGGACTTCTTCGAGAAGCCGCTCGACCGCGATCGCGTGCTCGTCTCCGTGCGCAACGCCCTCGCTCGCGCGCGGCTCGAGCGCAAGGTCGCGACGCTCGAAGCGCGGGTCGGCGCGAAAGAAGAGCTCATCGGCGACGCGGCCTCCATGCGCAAGCTGTTCAGCGAGCTCGAGCGGGTCGCGCCCACGAAGGCGCGGGTGCTCATCCTGGGCGAGAGCGGGACGGGCAAAGAGCTCGTCGCGCGCGCGCTGCATCGGATGTCTCCTCGCAGCGAGCAGCCCTTCGTGAAGGTCAACTGCGCGGCGATCCCCGCGGAGCTCGTCGAGAGCGAGCTGTTCGGCCACGAGAAGGGCGCGTTCACTGGGGCCGTGGCGCGCAAGCGAGGGCACTTCGAAGCGGCGCACAACGGGACGCTCTTCCTCGACGAGATCGGCGACATGCCGCTCAACGTGCAGGTGAAGGTGCTGCGCGCGCTGCAGCAGGGAGAGATCACCCGTGTCGGCAGCGACCAGGTGCAGACCGTCGACGTGCGCGTGCTCGCAGCGACGCACCACGACCTCGAAGCCGCTGTGGCGAAGGGCGCGTTTCGCGAGGATTTGTTCTTTCGACTGAGCGTCTTGCCGCTGCGCGTTCCGCCGCTGCGCGAGCGCGTCGAGGACATCCCCGCGCTGGTGTTGGCGTTCGTTCGACAGCTGTGCGACGAGCACGGGTTCAAGCTCAAGCGCGTCTCGCAAGCGGTGCTCGACGAGCTGTGCGCGTGGCCTTTTCCTGGCAATGTGCGCGAGCTGCGAAACCTGGTCGAGCGCATGGTGATCCTCTCGGGCGAGAGCATCGAACTCGAGGATGTGCCCGAAGAGCCGCGGCTGTCGCGAGAGCTGCGCGCGCGACTCGGGGCTGCGCGTCCGAGCACGGCGCCGCCCGCGGCTCGTTCGGTCGAGATCGACGACGACGAGGACGAAGCGGTCGTGTCCGTCGCGCCCCGCGAGCCGGGCGCCCGGCTCACGCTCAAAGAGTATCGGGACCAGGCCGAGCGCGAGTACGTCGTGAGCACGTTGCGCGACGTGGATTTCAACATCTCGCGCGCCGCGACGCTGCTCGGGATCGAGCGCACCAACTTGCACAAGAAGATGCGCGCGCTGGGGATCAAGCGCGACGATTGAGCGCGTTCACCGGCGTCGGTCTCTCGCGCGCAGCGCCCAGTCGGCGAAGGTGTGAGCGACGCGCAGCTTCGAGAGCGCTGTGTCTTGTCCTTCGACGGCGCGCGCGGCTTCGTTGCGGTCGAGCACGTCGACGACGATGGGTCTCGGCGCATCTTCGTACTCGACGACGACGCCCGAGCGCGTGAATCGCACGCCTTCGATCTTGCTGAGGTCGAGGTCGAGCGGCTCGAGCGTCGGGCTCATGAGCGACGCGCGCCCCCGCTCGTGATCGATGGATAGACTGGAAATTCTCTTGCGAAGCGCGCTTCGACTCCAGGCCACGGCGGCGACCGCGGTGCTGGTGACGACCGCGAGCGCGAGCCACGCGCCCGCGTACGCGATGACGGCGTCGACGATCACCGTGGACGCGATGGCGCCAGCGCTGGTGCGCTCGAAGGTGGCGCGGGTCGGGGGCCACACCGCGCGCGACGCGGGAGGGGACTCTGCGTTGGGGCTGAGGCCGAAGAGCTCCCACGCTGCGCTTCGCGTGCTGGGGCCGAGCGCGAAGGCTTCGAGGAGGTCGTAGGCGCGGTCGCGATCGGGCGTCGAGAAGGCGAGCCATCGGCCGTCGCGGGTGGCGATGACGAGCCACGGAGCGAAGTTCGCCGTGGTGACCACGGGCCGCTCTTCGCCGGCGAGCGCGAGGCCCAGCGCGCGCTCGGTAAACGCGGGGACGAACCATCCACCCGAGAGCTCGTCGCGCGCCACGATCACCGTCGAGCGAAGGTCATCGTCGAGGCAGAGCTCGAGGGCGAGGTGTGCGTCGGTCCAGCGCAGCGTTGCTGCAGTGAAGTGCGTGTCGGGGAGGACCGCGTCCGGGCGCGCGCGGCCCACGCCCGCGAGCGACGAGCGCATCGAGCGCGCGTCTTCAGGGCTCGGGGATTCGTGCGGCTTGTCCACGTCGCTCAAGGCGCGATAGGTGTCCCCCACTGGTAACCGAAGCGCAAGCATTGCCGCGAATCACCGGCAAAACACGGCGCAAGTCCAATGCTTATCGAAGTAAGAACTGAAGTACATCCATCACGCGCTGCGCGGTTGTCACGGCACCCCCGAACCCATTACAAACCACGGCGATGCTCACTGCGAAGGTTCGTGTTGTCTCTGCGTTTGCGCTCGTCGCTGCGCTCTCGGCCTGCAACCGCAACGGCGGAGACCTGCTGTTGACCCCAGCGCCCGCGCCGTCCGCCGCGCCTCCCGCTGTTTCTCCGCTGCGCGACATGCTCGTCCCCGACCCGTCGGCGCTCGGTGACGGCGGGGCCGCTGCTCCGTCGCCCGAGGCGCAGCCCACGCCAACGCCGTCACCCACGCCCGCGCAAGCGCAACAGCAGCCTTCGCCCGCGCAGCCGCCGCAGCCGGGGCAGGGCGAGCGCGTGCACGTCGCGCACGTGCTCATCTCGCACACCGACTCGATCATGCGCATGCCCACGATCACGCGAACGAAGGATCAAGCGCGCGCGTTCGCCGCGACCATCCTGCAGCGGGCGCGCAGCGGCGAGGACTTCATCGCGCTCGCGCGCCAGAACAGCGACGAGCCTGGCCACGAGGGCAAGGGCGGAGACCTTGGCTTCATCACGCGCGGGCAGACCGTCGAGCCGTTCGAGCGCGCGTCCTTCGCGCTCGCGGTCGGCGCGATCTCGGACGTGGTCGAGACGCAGTTCGGGTTTCACATCATCAAGCGCGTCGAGTAGCGCGCCGGTTCGCTGTCGCGGGCGAGCTACCGCGCGCTTGCGTGCGGCGTCCGCGCGCCGTCAAGTCGGCGCGCTCGCGTGCGGCATCCGCGCGCCGTCAAGTCGGCGCGCTTGCGTGCGGCGCAGCCGACAAGCGCTCGGGCACGAGGCCCGAGCTGAGGCAGGTGAGGGGGCGCGCGCCGACGCGAGAGCGTGATGAAGCGCTGGTGTTTCAGAGGGAGAACCCCGGTTGCCT
The DNA here is from genome assembly GCA_013298625.1 of Myxococcales bacterium. Classification (GTDB taxonomy): domain Bacteria; phylum Myxococcota_A; class Polyangia; order Polyangiales. Next base: position 22,558 of record JAAFIF010000034.1, on the reverse strand, counting down.
CAGCCCAGGCTGTTGCCTGGGCGCACGTTGGCTACGCCACGCGCAAGCGCGCCATCTTGATGGCGCGCCGTACGCCCTCTCGGGCGATCAAGATGGCGCGCCGCACACGCTCACTTCGCGCTCTTGGTCAGCACAGCGCACTCGCGAAGCGCCTCGTCGATGTGCTCGATCGCGTGATCGAGCGACGCGAGCACCTCGGGGCGGTGGCCGTCGCTCGCGGCGCTCCACGTGCGGTTGAGCCAGCGTTCGGCGGCGGCAAACGGCGTCATGACCTGCGCGTAGCCCGCGAATCCGTAGGTGCGCGAGAGGCTCTCTTGCTGCGCGGCGACGGCTTCGACGCAGTCGCGCACGATGCCCTCGCACTCGTTGGCGATCGCTTCGAACGCCGCGCTCTCGGCGCTCGCGCGCACGGCGGCGGTGCGCTGCTTGGCCGCGTCGAGCGCGCTCTGAACGCGCTCGATCGCGCGGTCGCCTCCGGCGTTGACGCCTGCGGCTGTGCGCTTTCCGGCGGCGAGGCGCGCCCACACGATGCCTGCGCCGAGCACGCCGATGCCCCCTGCGACGACGGTCCACCGCGGGGCGGGCCAGGTCGCGCCGCCGAGCATGGCGATGGTCATCCCCAGGTATTGCACCCACGAGGCGAGCGTCTCTGCGGTGCTCTTCTTCGCTTCGGTCTCCATCACGCGCGCCCTCCCGCGGCCACGCGCGCGAGGTCGACGCCGACGAGCACGACCTGCGCGAGCCCTTCTCCCACCAGCCACCCTGCGGCCAACGGAATCCCTCGCTCTTCGACCCAGTCCCGCCCGTATTTCTTCTCGGTCCACACGGTGATCGCGCAGCCGATCGAGTACGTCAGCGTCACGCTCATCGGAAGGTACATCGACAGCCCGAGCACCACGCCGAGCCCGCCGCCTGCGCCGAGCGTCAGCGTGAGCCCGACCGCGGCGCCCACCGCGTAGCGCAGCCGCGTGGCGTCCGCGAGCGCTTGCTGCGCGAGGGTCGCGTCGGGAGCAGGCGCGAGCAGCTCGATCGCGGCTTTGATCGCCTGCGCTTGCGGCGCCGTCAGCGGGTCGTTGCCGAACACGAACTTCTTCGCGAGCACGAACAGCGTGACCAACGACACGAGCGGCCCGATCCACGCCACCAACAGCTGCGTGAGCTGCTGGCGACGAGGAAGCGCTCCCACCAGGTGACCGGTCTTCAGGTCCTGCATCATGTCCGAGCCTTGGCCCGTGGCGACGCAGACGGCGACGGCCATGACCATGGCGACCATCACGCCCGCTTCGCTGCGGCCGAGCGCGGTGAGGATCAGCAAGATGGTGATGAGCGCCATGCCCGAGAGGGGCGAGTTGTCGGTCTTTCCTGTGGTGATCGAGACGATGATGTTGGCGAGCCACATCCACGCGGTGGCGATGGCGCTCGCGAGCAGGATCGAGCCCACGCTGATGGTCCCAGTGCCCACGGCGCTCGCGCCCATCCACGCGGCGAAGACGAGGATCACGAAGCCCGTTCCGATGCCGACGTACATGAGCCGCGGGTCGAGCTCTTGGCTCGCGCCCGACTGGGACGCGCGCGCCCTGCGCACGCTTCGCACCGCTGCGAGCAGGACGGGCGCGGTGAGGATCACGCTGGCGATCGAGCCGCCGAGGAGCATTCCGACGCCGAGCGGTCGCGTGACGTTTCGATACGCCCATCCGCCGAGGACCGCGTTGGCCGCGTCGCTCGCGCCGTGGCCGTGCGCGCCGGCCGCGAGCTGATGGCCCATCGAGACGAACTCCGCGCAGGTGTTCGCGGCGCGACAGTGCTCGCCGTGCGCGGTGAGCACGGATTGGGCAGCGTCGATGTTGGTTCCTGCGCGCGCGACGACGTCGAGCCAGGCGCGGTCGGGGAGCCACCCTTGGGTGATCACCGCGGGGGTCACGATCCAGTGGCCGATGACGGCGCCGACCATCAAGACGAGCCCCGCGCGACCGGTGATGTACCCGCCGCCGATCGACGTGAGCCCGCCGGAGACGGCGAGGGTGATCGCGAACCACGCGGGCAAATGCAGCCGCTCGCTGATCGAGAACTCTTCGATCGCGGGCCACGGCAGTCCCTGCACGACGCCCGGCAGGCCCACGAACGTCGCGAACAAGACGCTGGTGAGGATGCCCCAGCCCAGCATTTTGGCTCGCCGAGCGCCGGACGCGCTGGCCTTCAAGATCGTCGCCGTCGCGACGCCCGTGGGAAACACCAGCCGCTCGAGCTCGATCATCTGCTTGCGCGACGGGATGATGAAGAGCACCCCGAGCAGCGCGCCCGCGAGGGACGCGCCGGCCATCGCCCAGAGAAACTTCGGGTCGATCGCCTGCAGCTCTGGGTGTCGCGCGACGTACTGCTCGATCGACAGGCCCGCGCGCTGCGCGGCTTGGGCAACCGTGGCCGAGCCCCGCGCCCGCTCTGCCTGAAACAAGTACAAGACCGGAACGGTGAAGATCACCCCCGCCGACGACACGTTGATCGCCGCGGCCACGGTCTGGTTGATGTTGTTCTCGACGATCGAGCCCTTCTTCAAGAGCCCCCGCAGCACGCCCCAGCCCAGCATGGCGCTCACCATGCTCGCGGGCACGGTGAAGCCCAGCTTCAAGCCCGCGTAGGTGAAGCTCACCGTCATGACCACGCCGACGATCACGCCGAGCGCGACGCCCGCGAACGTGATCTCTCGATAGGGCGCGGCGCCCTGTTGCTCTTCGCTGGATGCAGCCATCGCGCGCGATGGTCGCACGATTGACCGGGCGAAGATCTACGGCGCGAGCCAGCGACGGCGACGCGTCGCGCCAACGCGCCGACGGGCCCCGCGCTGGTGAGCTGCGAAGATCCTTCGGCGTTCGATTGCGGACCGGAGGGGCGTCGTTCATACCGATGCGCCGCTCGTGCAGTCGCCCAACGAACAGCTCCTCGCGATCGCTCGCCAACGCCCGTCGTGGGACGGGTGGCGAAGCCTGTGTGACGTCGCGAATACGCCAGCCGCGCTGCGGTCGATCGACTCGTGGCTCCAGCCGCTGCAGGACGCGCTCGCGTCGTGGCCCGTTCACTTTCGTCGCTGGCCCCTCGAGTGGGCGACGAAGAAGACCGCGCATCCGGCGTCGGTCATCGCGCGATCGCTCTACCTCTCGGACCCGACCGAGACGCAGTGGAGCAAGCTCGTCGCGCATCTGCGCGGGCTCGACGCCGAGAGCCTTCCTCGCCTCGAGCGCTTCGAGCTGTGCTCACCCATCAGCAAGGTGCGCGCGGTCGTTCGCCCCGAGACCGCCGAGGCGCTTTGGAGCGCGCTGTCGTCGGCGCCCATCGAGCAGGTCGAGCTGAGTCTTCACCCTTGGACCGAGTCGGTGATCGCGGCGCTCGCCTCGTCGCCGACGCTCTCGACGGTGCGTTCGCTCTCCGTCGAGCGAACGGAGAGCGCGTCGATCGCCCGATGTCTCCGATCTCCGCACGCTACGGCGCTGCGGGAGCTCTCTGTCGGCGACAACGTCCATCTGTGCGACGCGTTCTTGGACGCGCTTGGCGACGGGCACTCCGCGCGCATCGAGCGGCTCTCGCTCGGGTCGTTCGCCGCGTCGTGGCAGCATCGAAGGGTGCTGCCCGTGTGGCTGCGCATCGCCGAGATGGACTGGCCGCGGCTGCGATCGGTGAGCGCCGCGCACGGGACGGTGCACACGTTTTCAACGCTGCTCGCGCGCGCCCCGGCGCTCGAGACGGCGACCGTTCAGCTGGTGGACGAGGGCGAAGGCGCGCCGACGCGAGCCGACTCGCTGCGCACGGCCTCGGAGCTGTCGCATCGATCCGTGCGCTCGCTGAGACTGTTCGGCGAATCGCTCGGTGATTCGTGGTGGGCGGCGCTGTTGTCGAGCCCGCTCGTTCGAGGCGTGCGCACGCTCGACGTGATCGCTTCGGATCTCGGACAAGAGTCCGGACGAGCGGTGGCGAAGCTCGATGGGCTCGTCGCGCTCACCGTCGACCGCGCTCGCGACCGCGACGACATCACGGCGTTCTGGGCGTCGATCGGCGAGGCGCACTTCGGCTCGCTCACGCACCTCGCGAACGTGTGCGCTCCGGTGGACCTCGTCGAGCAGGTGCTGGGACAGATGAGCTTCGACGCGTTGACGGACGTGAAGATCACGGTCACGGATTTCACCGACGAGACGCTCGCGCGGATCGAGGCGATTCCGGTGTTGCGAGGCCGCGCGCTGTCGCTGTGGAGCGACGACTGGTCGGGGCTCGCGTACGAGCAGTGGTCGGAGAAGAAGCGCGCGATCGAAGCGCGGCTCCGGGCGCAACCCGCGCAGAATCGCCGGTGAATCCAGCGGTCGACGCGTCACGCGGCGGCCGCGCGCGAAGAGCTACGGCGCGAGCCAGCGACGCCCGAGCCAGGACCCGAGGGCCATGGCCATCACGAACGAGACGCCGTGCGACAGGGCGGTGTGCATCCGCGAGGGAGCTGCGCACTCGAAGTGCTGAATGATCGCGATGACCGCGGCGACCGCAGCGCCGATCGCTGCGCCGCTGACGGCGGGACGCACCGCGTCCGTGCGCCGAAGGGCGAACATCGTGAGCGGAACCAGCACCAACGGCAGCCCCGAGCCCGAGAGCGCGCAGGCGATGTGGTGTTCGATCTCTCCGCCCCACGTGGGCGCGACGCCGAGCGAGATCGAGAGCAGCTCGAACGCGATCACCGTCGCGATGGCGATCGCGAGTCGAACGCGGTGCGGGGTGCCGAGGTTGTCGCGGCCGCGGGCGGAGGCGAAGGAGACTCCGACGAGCGCGAGCGCGGCGAGCGAGAGGACCGGGAGCCATCGGGCGAGCCACGAGAGCGCAGTAAAATCGCTGCGGATCGCGATGGACACGACGGCGACCGTGATGGTCGCGGCGGGCGCGATGGCGGCGAGGGCGCGCACCGACGGCTCGCGCAAGCGCGACGGGGCGACGGGCTGGCTCGCGACCGCGGCGAGCGCGGCGCTCATGGGAGGCGCGCTCGCGACGGGCTCGGCCACGATGGCGGACAGCGCGTCGTCGTCGCCGACCATCGCGCGACAGCGAGCGCATTGCGCGACGTGCGCCTGCGCGGCGTCGTCGAGCGGAGCTCCGTCGCTCAGCAGGTCCAGCGTGCGTTCGCACTGCGCGCTCACTGTGGTTCTCCGTGTTCGTCTCGGGTGGGCTTGTGGCCGAGCGCTTCGCGCAAGGACTCGTACGCGCGGTGGGCGCGCAGCTTCATGGCGCCCGGCGTGGTGCCGGCCAGGCGTGCGGCTTCGTTGATGGACAGGCCCTGGACCTTGAGCAACACGAGCGCTTCCCGCTGGGGATCGGGCAGATCCGCCATGCGGGCATAGAGCTTTCGCTCTTGCTCGGGGTCGAGTCGCGAGGACTCGGGTGAATCGTCGTTGCGGGGTTCGGGCATGGTTCCGTCCGAGCTGAGGTCTTCGGGCTTGCGCTTCTTTCTGCGACGCTCGTCGAGCAGGGTCCGTCGCGCGATCGCGAACACCCAGGGCTCGACGCGGGCCCCGCGCGCGTAGGTGTCTCGCGCGCGGTGGATCTTCATGAACGTGGTCTGTGTGAGGTCCTCAGCCAGTCGGCGGTCGCCCGAGAGCGCGGCGAGCAACGACAGCACGCGCGGAGCGAGCCGCCCGTAGAGCTGGTTGAACGCACTCGTGTCTCCGGCGATGAACGCTTCCATGAGCACTTCGAGCGGCGGCGGAGGGGTCTCCGCTCGTCCGTCCCTGGTCATTGCTTCGTGGGAGTCAGTACGCACGGGGCAGGCGCAACGGTTATGGCGAAAATGCAGCGGCGAACAAGGGGTGACGTTCGTTCATTGCGCTCACCTCGCGGCGCTGTGCGCGACGGGCATCCACCCTCTCGACGCCGTCGATCCTCGAGTCGAACGGCGGCATCGCGGCGGGGACGTTCGGCGAGAGGGCGCGATGACGCGACAAGATACTTTCTTTAGTTATTTCAGTGATTTGACGCTGGGCTACGGCCACAGGTCGTTCTCGAACACGAACCGCGCGCCCCCGCCCATCCGGCTCGAGAGAAACTCGTTGAAGAGCGACGGGCGCCCAGAGCGCTCACCGTTCCAACCTGCGCGCAGCATCGTGGTCGCGGTGTACGTGAGCGTGCTTCGTTCGCTGCGGCAACGGACGCCTCCTCCCCACACGCCTCGCCGCGTCAGCTCTGCGACGAGCGCATCGACCCGCGATCGCTGCGCGTCGAGTCCGAACGCCGTGTAGAGCGAGTACCCGTTGGCGCCCGCCTCCAGCCACGCCTGCACCTGGTCCGCCCACTGCGCGATCGGCAATCCTCCGTCGAACGCCTCGTTGAAGGTCACTCCGCCGAGACGAGCGACTTGACTGGTCAACAGCTCCATGGCGAACCGCTGCTCGTCCGCGCTCGCGTTGGCGTCGCCGTTCTGCTTCACCCCGTAGCCATACGGACCTAGCGCGCGCAGGTGCGACACGAAATCGAAGCTCTGCCTGCTGCGGCTTAGATGGTCGTACACCGACCCGTAGTCGTTGATGAGCCGCACCGGCCGCGTCCACTGCGCGTCGATCGTGCGATCGAGCGTCGCGCGGACCCGTGCGAGAAACGCCCGCAGCGAGTGCTCTCGAAAGCGCCACCAGTCTTCGCCGCGCCGGCCCTCGCTCGAGAACGCGCCCACCGACGGCGGCTCGATTTGCTCAGCGCTCGCGTAGGTCGTGGACCATGCGCCGTTGAGCGCGCTCAAGTCCGCGTGCGGACGCGGGTTCGTCGCGCGGTCGAAGAGCCACCGCGAAAACGCCGCCCGCGAAGCGTCGTTGTAATCGCCCGCGTGATCGTAGGAGTACCCGAGCTCTGCTTGCTGCGTGACGATCACGCTGTACCAGCGGAGCACACCCTCGTTGTGCCAAGGGCGAACGTAGCGAAGCACGCGCTCGATGAAGCGCGTCGCGTTCTCGATGCGCGGCGCGTGGTAGCTGAGCTGGGGCTCGCCGTCGTAGCTGCCGTCTTGCGCGCGCGAGATGTCTTCGCGCCGCAAAAACTGGGTGTCTTGCGGCGCGCGATCGGGCTCGCCGCCGTCCCAGCGACGGAGCCACACGTTGAGACGAACGCTGAATCCCAGCGCGCGCGCGCGGTCGAGCAGCACGCCGAGCAGGGGGTATTTCGAGCCCGTGCGGGCCGCGTCTTCGTCGGGCTCGATCTCGTTCCACGCGACGGGGATGGTGATGGCGTTGAAGCCGCGGTCTCGCAGCCATTGCATCTGCTCGGCGATCGCGTCGACGTTGGAGCGCGCCGACCCGCCCCAGTAGAGGTACGTCGCCATGCGCCACTGTGTTGCTTGCTCGACGAAGGTGTCGTCTCCCGTGGGCGTGGACAGGCCGCAGGTGCGCACGCAGGCGCCGCGCACGCAGAGCTCTTGTGGTCCGCACGCGGCCGCGCAGGAAGGCTGTGGCGAGCTCGCGTCGTTGCTGTTCGCGTCGGTCAGGGCGTCGGGCCGCGAGCCGTCGCTCGACTGCGGGCTCGCGTCTGCGCGGGCTTCGACGCTCGCATCTGCGTGCAGCTCGCACGTCGGGGCGCACGCGGCGAGCTGCCCAAAGGTGATCAGAACCCCGGTGATCAGCGCGCCGACCACCCCAGCCGACCACTGGTCAGCGCGCCCCCATCCCCTGGGGGCGACGCGTTCGGCGGCGTCGAGCGAGCTGTGCGAGGGTGATTTCGCCAGAGCGAGACCGCGGTGAGCAGCCGAGCGATCCATCGTTGAGCGTGTGGTGGACATCGAGGCTGTGCGTTCGCAACGAGCGTTCCACCCGGCCGAAGGGGTGATGGAACAGCGGTTGCTCACAGCCCTGGCCAATGAACCTCGAGAGCAGACTGTTCGCCGCGTTGCTCTGCGTCGCTTGTGCGCACTGCAGCGATGACGTCACTGTGACCCGCGGACCGCGCGACGCGTCGAGCCCCGACAGCGCGTCGCACGATGGGATGGCGCCGCCCGAGGCCGATGCGTCGCAGCGCGACGCCTCTGCGGACGCCGTCGTCGAAGAGGGCGGGACGCCGAGGATCGTGTACTTCAATTACCTCCCCGAAGGCGACGAGCAGGTTGCGCCGCGCTTGAGACTTCGCGCCGAGCGTCGCCCCGACGGTCGCATCGCGCTCGTCGACGAGGCCGCGGACGTCGACGCCGAGCACGCTCACTACGCGATCAACGGGGCCGTGGTTCGAAGCGACTCGAGGCGGCTCTCGACGCTGCCCGTCCCGGCCAATCGCTGGATCCACTTCGTGAAGTTCTACGCGGACGTCGACAACATCAACAGCGACGGCTGGCGCACGGTCCATCGCTTCACCGGCGGCAACGGTCTGCGCGCTTCGCAGAACCTCTCGGTGCTCTTGTACGTCGCCGACGGAACGACCCCGCCGGCGTTGCCGCACACCGAGCCGCTGTGGCGCGAAGGCACGGTGCGCGACGGGCTGATCTTCGACGCATCGCCTGGATTCACGGTGCCGTCGCGTATCAAGTACGGCTCCGAGGTCGACCCGCTCGACGAGCCGACGCGCAACCTCGATCGCGTTGGGTGGTACCGCGGCGCGGACCGGTTCGAGCTGTTGTACGCCGCCGCCGTCGCGCAAATGATCGCGGACCTCGGGGCTCGCGCGCCCGACGGGATCACCTCGTTCGACGCGGCGGGGCTCGCCCGCGCCGCGGATTGGCTCGCGTCGCACTCGCGCGCGCACACGTTCGCGGTCGATTTCGAGCCCGCGGACCCCGCGCGCGAGTCGTGGATGTGGAACTACGACGACCCTCGCTTCACCCGCGTGATGCGCGAGCTGAGCGCGCTCATGTGGACCCGCCACCGCCGGCGCTTCTACGCGTTCTTGGCGCCGGACACGTCGCTCGAACACCACGGCAAGCGCCTCTCGCTCAACGGCGGGGGATGGTGGTCGGCCGCTCCGTCGCAGAACATCGAGGACTTTCGGCGGCTCCACGAGGACCCTTCGAGCGTCACCAACGTCGAGCGGTCGAGCGACAAGGTCGTTCAGTTCATGGTCGGGTACGGCTCGACCGTCGTGAACACCGGCGATTCGACGAGCGACGCGGCGGGCTCGTGGCGCAGCCCGATGACCTGGTACCTGCGCTCGCTCGACGTGCTCAACGTGCAGTCGCTGATCGCGACGGACGAAGAGTTTCTGCTGTTTCTCTGGCCCTTTCAGGACTCGTTCGACGTCCACTCGCCCATGCAGCGGTTTCGTCTGCCGGGCTTCGAGGGGATGATGCGCATGCAGATCAACCGCGTGGCGTACCCGCCCAACCTGGTGCGCGACCTGGTCGTGACGTTTCTCGCGAACCCTCGCACCACGTACGTGAACTACTGGCGCTTCGGCCAGACGTACGACCCGATGGGGTCGATGGCGTGGGCGACGGTCAACGGCGCTCCGCGGTGCAATTCGGTCAGCGGCGGGTTTCACGTGTTCGAGTACACGGGCGCGGGCGATCCTCCGTGCCCTGCGAACGGCCGCGAGTACATGGGCACCGAGATCGTCCCCGTCTCCGCGATGGTGCAGGGCCTCGAGATCTTCTCTCGACACCTCGCTCCGACGCTCGACGGAACCCAGCGCCGCGTCCACCTCGACCGCGCCTTCACCTTCGCCCGCGACGGCGAGCCCGAGCGCCCCGCCTCGTGGCGCGCGGACACCGGTGAGTTCGTCCGCGCGTTCAGCGATCGACAGCCTTGGGTGCAGCTCTGGCGCAACCCGTCGAGCGGTCGAACCGTGCTGCTGTTTCAAGACAACTTCGCGGACGCGTTCGAGCGCGTGACGTTCACCGTTCACATCGGTGGTCGCGCTGTGCAGCGTCAGGCTGTCGGCAACCAGCTGTACTTCGAAGTGCTCGACCGCTGAGCGCTCTGTTGGATCGAAGCCGACCGCGTCACAACTCTCAGCAGATTTGCTATCCTTGTCGACCATGCTCGATCGGCTTCGCGCCGCCGCGACGCTGGCAGCGTTGCTCTCCATCACCGCGCCGTCCGCGTACGCACAAGCGCCGACGCGCTGCGGTGACGACGCTGATCCCGCGGCCGTGGCCCGGGCGAGCGCGCTCTTCGTCCGGGCACAAGACGAGCTCGACGCTGGGCGCGCGACGGCGGCCGAAGCGCTCGCGCGCGCGGTGCTCGAGCAGCAACAGAGCCCCAACGCCCGCCTGTTTCTCGGTCGAACGCTGCGCGCCCAGTCTCGCTGGGCTGCTGCATACGAGCAGTTCGACCGCGCCGCGCGCGACGCCTCTGCGTGCGCTCAGCGCGAGCCCGCTCGCCGCGCTCGCTACGCGCAGACGGTGCGCGCCGCCATCGAAGACCGCGACGCGATCGCCTCGCGCGTGGGGCTCTTGTTGTTTCGGCCCGCGCAGCCCGTGCGCTCGGACGCGGTCGTCCGCATCGGCGATCAAGAGCACGGCTACGTGGCAGATCGACCCATCCCTGTCGCGCCCGGATCCGTGCGCTTCACCTTCGTCGCGCGCGGCTTCGAGCCGGTCGAGCGCGCGGTGGACGTCCTCGCGGCGCAGGTCACCGAGTGCCCGATCGAGCTTCGCGCGACGGCGACCCTCGCGCGGCCCGCGGTCGTGGTGGCTTCTGCGCCGCCGATCGACCGCGCTCTCGCGCCCCGCGAGCTCGGCGGCGGCGTTCCGTTCGCGCTCGCGATCGGCGGCGCGGCGCTCGGCGTCGCCGCGGTCGGCGCGGGCGGAGCGCTCTTTGGAATATCAGACACACAATTTCAAGCGCTCTCCGCGCAGTGCAGCGCCAACGGGTGTCCATCGCACGCGGCGTTCGCGGCGGACATCGACCAGGGAGAGCGCTTCGAGCGCGTCGGCGTCGCGCTGCTGATCACCGGCGCGGCGACGCTCGTCACGAGCGCGATCGCGCTGATCGTGGTTCGACCGCGCGCTGCGACGGCGCAACGCCAGGAGACGCGATGATCACGCGGTCGATCGTGTTGCTGCTGCTCATCGGCGCGACGGCGAGCTGCCGCGATTGGAATAGCCTCCGCGCGCGCGCTGACGCCGCGTCGGACGGCGTGGCCGCGGTCGACGCGGACACGGGCGCCGACGCAGATGCAGAAGACGTCGCGGTTGCACTGGACGCGTCCGACGGGGGCGCGAGCTGCGCGTCGAGCTGCGTGGCTCCGTCGGATCGCGCTGAGTGCGCGCCGTGCGCGGTGCGACCGATCGCGCCGAGCTCGGGCCGCGCGCTCGGATCGAGCCGAATGACCGTGCGCTGGGACGGGCGTGGCTTCTCGGCGGGCACCGTCCTGTTCGAGCTGAGCGACACGCGCGCGTTCAGCGCGATCACGCATCAACAGCGGGCCCCCCGACGAGACGGGCAGATGACCGTCGATGCTGCCGCGCTCGTCGACGGTCGACGGCACTACTGGCGGCTGACTGCCACGAGCGACGATGGTCGAAGCGGCGAGCGGTCGACGCCGTGGCACGTGTTCGTGGACGCTGCGGGCGCGCCGATGGACGTCGAGCTGCCTCCGCGCTTCACGAGCGACGCAGACCCGACGCCGAGGGCGCTCGCAGGGGCGCCGCGGCACGACGCGAATCGAGGCGGTGCTGCGATCATCGGCCGCGCTGCGCGCGCCATTGATTTCACCGTGGATCGCATCGTCGCGCCAACGGCGCTCGAGCCCGACGCGAGCTTCGGCAGGGCCGTCGCGGTGGTGGGCGACGTCGATGGCGACGGCTACGTCGAGTACGCGGTGTCGAGCGCGCGTCTGTCTCCGGACTCGACGACGACGGTCCCCGCAGGAACAGTCTGGATCTTCGACGGCGCCGCTCGCCGCCCTGCCGTCGCGCTGCGCCGAGGGGTCGATCGTGACTCGTTTGGCTTCGCGCTCTCGCCCGCAGGCGACTTGGATCGCGACGGATACGCAGACTTCGTCGTCGGCGCGCCGGGCAAGCGCGCTGCCGCGAGCGTCGGCTGCGAGTCGGGCTCGGCGTGGGTGCAGTTCGGCTCAGCGGGCTTCTTCGACGGCGCGCTCCCGTCGCTGGTCGAGCTCTCGACCGAGTCCGACGGCGGGCTCACGCGAATCGGCTCTGTCGTGCTGGGCGGCTACGACTTCGACGGAGAGCCCGGCGATGACATCGCGATCGGCGCGCCTGCGTTTGGCGATGCGCCGTGCGGGCAACCGTCGGCGGACCGAAGCGGGCGCGTGTACGTGTTTCGCGGCGGCGCGGGGCGGGCGTTGACGCGGCCGTACGTGCTCTCGACGCAGTCGAGGACCGAGCTCACGGGGCGATTCGGCTACGCGATGACCGCGGCGCGGCCGGCGGGTCGAGCGCGGGCGCAGCTGGTGATCGGCGCGATCGAGCTCGCGATGTGCCCGATGGACAACGCCTGTCGATACAGCGCGCACCGCGGCGTCACGCTCTTCGACGCGCGGGACTTTCGCAGCGCGCCCACGTTGGACGTGTCGCTCGTGCGCATCGGGACGCTCGCGCAATCAACGAGCGGCTCTGGCGAGGAAACGCGCGTGCTGGCGATGGACGCAGATCGAGACGGCGACGTGGAGTTCGTGGTGAGCAACTGGCTCGCGGACGGGACGGGCGTCGTGTGGCGCAAAGAGATCGGGCCGTGGCCCATGGCGGACGCGGCGCTGCTCGGCGACCCGAGCACGCTGGCGCTGAGCACTCCGATGGGCGCTCGCCGAGGAGCGTCTCTCGCTGCGTTTTCAGCGACGAGTGCGACCCCCGCGATGCTCTTCGTCGGCGCGGCTGGGACCTTCGGCGGGACCGACGCCTCGCTGCACGTGCTGTTCTGGACCGGGGCGTCGTTCGTCCCGTCGCGGCTCGATCCGCCGATGGGCGTCGAGTGGACGGGGGTCGGGCTGCCAGCCTGGTGAGCGGCGGCGGCGATTGTTGTACGTTGCGTCGTCGCGTGCCGCGCTCTGGTAAAGCTGCGTCGATCCAAGGAGAGTCCGCGTCGAAGCAGTCCGGCGTCGGTCGGTCCGCGCGCGCGATCGAAGGGCAGCGGTTCGGTCGCTACGAGGCGTTGCTGCAGTTGGCGTCGGGGGGAATGGGGCGGGTGATCGTCGCGCAGCACCGGTCGGCGGGCGCGGTGCGTCGATTGGTGGCGCTGAAGACGGTGCACGAGCACTTGCTCGAAGACGCGACGTTTCTGCGGTTGTTTCACCGCGAGGCGGACGTGGCGTCGCGGCTGCATCACCCGAATGTTGTCCCTGTGCTCGAGCTGGATGAGTGCGAGTCGGGGCCGTTCATCGTGATGGAGTTGTTCGCGTCGGTGCCCTTCTCGTCGGTGCTGCGCGGCGCTTCACGAGAGCGCGAACGGCTCGACTGCGACGTGGTGGCCGCGATGGTGGCCGACGCGTGTGCGGGCGCGCACGCGGCGCACGAGCTCAAGGACGAGCGCGGCGCGCTGCTCAACATTGTTCACCGTGATCTGACGCCGTCGAACTTGCTCGTGGGCGCAGGCGCGATCGTCCGCGTGGCGGACTTCGGCGTGGCGCGCGCGCAGAGCGCGGCGATCGACGACGTGACGGTCTCGCCCGACGAAATCCGGGGAAAGCTCGGGTATCTCTCGCCCGAGCAAGTGCTGGGCGAGCGGCTCGATCGGCGCAGCGATGTGTTCACCCTCGGCGTGGTGCTGTGGGAGGCGCTGTGCGGTCAGCGGTTGTTTCCGCGGCGCGACTCGGAGGCGGCGACGATGCGCGCGATCTTGGAGGGCGAGATCGACCCGATCCGAGCGCACCGAGAGGACTGCCCCGAGTCGCTCGAGCGCGTGGTGGCGCGGGCGCTCGAGCGCGATCGAGAGCGACGGTTTCGAACGGCGGACGAGCTTCGCGCTGCGCTCCTGGCGTGCACGGACGGAGCGACGGTCGAGCGGCGCGCTGCCCTCGCGCGGCGCTTCGTGGATGCAGAAGTACAAGCGCTCGAAGCGCGCATCGACGAGGCTTCGCAGGCGGTGGGGCGCGGGGTGCTCTCGCCGGACACGAGCGGCGCGGCGCGCTCGGGGGTTCGACCGGCGCAGCAGCCATCGGTCGCTGCGGTCGAGCCTCGGAGGAGCGCGCCCGGCAGGGGTGTGGCGTTGGTCTTGGTGCTCGTCGGCGCGGTGGGGTTGGTGACCGCGGCGGCGTTGATCGCGGCGCGGCGCGAGCCCGAACGAACGCAACAGTCGGCTGTCGTGATCGCGGGAGTCGACGCGAGCGCTGATGTTTTCGAGGTCGATGCTGTTGTCGAGGATCAGGCGGAGAGCGTGGCGGTCGACGCGGGCGCGACGCGGGCGCGGGTGAGGCGAGCGACGCGGTCGAAGCGGCTGCCGCTCTTTTGATCGACGTCGCATACACTCACCAACGGATGACCTGGGAGAGCGATGGAGAAACGGTTCCGACGCAGCGCCCCCTGCGGTCGATCGCGCGTGCGCGACGCATGCGGCTCGTGGTGACGGCCGGGGCGCAGGCGGGCGTCGAGATGACGAGCGACGAGCGCGTGGTGGTGATCGGGCGCGGGCCCGAGGCGCAGCTTCGGCTCGATGACCCGAGCGCGTCGAGGTTTCACTGCGAGCTGTCGCTGAGCGAGCGCGGCGTGCTGCTGCGGGATTTGCGCAGTCGCAACGGGACGTTCTTCGCGGGAGCGCGCGTGCGAGAGGCCGAGCTCCCGTTGCCCTGCAGCTTCTCGATCGGCGCGAGCGTGATCCAGGTGTCCGACGCGGGCGCTGGGGACGTCATCGCGGCGGCGCCGTCGCGCTTCGGCGCGCTGCTCGGGCAGAGCGCGGCGATGCGAGCGGTGTTCGCCGCGCTCGAGCGGCTGGCAAAAACAGAGCTCTCGCTGCTGATCGAGGGCCCAACAGGAACGGGCAAAGAGCTCGCCGCGCGCGCCGTCCACGAGCACAGCGGCAGCGCGTCGGGGCCGTTCGTGGTCGTTGACTGCGCGGCGATCCCTGCGTCGCTGGCCGAGTCGGTCTTGTTCGGGCACGAGCGTGGGTCGTTCACCGGCGCGCACGCCGCGCAAGCCGGCGCCTTCGAGTCCGCCCACAAAGGAACGGTCTTTCTCGACGAAATCGGCGAGCTCCCCGCGGAGCTGCAGCCGAAGCTGCTTCGGGTGCTCGAGCGGCGCGAGGTCGTGCGCGTCGGCAGTCACGCTCCGCGCCCGGTGACGGTGCGCGTGCTGAGCGCGACGTGGCGCGACCTGCGGGCGATGGTCAACGACGGGCGATTTCGCGAGGATTTGTACTATCGACTCGCCCACGCGCGCGTGGTGCTCCCTGCGCTCAGCGAGCGCAGCGAAGACGTCCCGCTGCTCGTGCAACGGATGCTCGACGAGCGACCTGCCGGCGCGATCGGCGCCCGTGCGATCGCGCAGGACGCGCTCGACGCGCTGGCGAACCGCGCGTACCTCGGCAACGTGCGCGAGCTGCGGGCGACGGTCGAGCGGGCGGCGGCGCTCGCGCAGGGGGCGATCATCACGACCCGAGACCTCGACGGCGAGCAGCTGATCGCGCGTGGGGCGCAGCGACCGCGGGCGCCGCAGGAGAGCGCGCCGATCGACGCGTTCAAAGACGCGAAGCGCTCGGTGATCGACCAGTTCGAGCGAGAGTACCTGGCGCGCCTGGTCGAGCGATGCGGGGACAATCTCTCGCTCGCGGCGCGAAGCGCGGGGCTCGAGCGACACTCGCTGCGCGAGCTGCTTCGACGGCACGGGCTGCGCGCGGAGTAGCTCGATTCGTGCGAGGTCTTACTCGCGCGTGTACATCGTGCCGCCGAGCGTCAGCGTGTTGCCGCTGATCGAGAAGTTCTCGGGCATGCCGGTGGGCTGCGAGTTGGCGCTGGTGCAGTCGACGGTCTGCGAGACGCCCATCGCCATGCAGGTGATCGAGCCGGAGCACTGGGTGGTGCCGGTCGTCGTGACCTGCGCCGCGGTCGCGGTCCAACGTGCGCCGGAGATGTCGAGCGCGCCGCTGCAGTCGCCCATGCCCGCGATCGTCGCTCCGACCGTGCCGTCGGCGTTGAACGAGACCGTGAGCTTCTGCTGCAGCGTCCCGGCGCCCTGCGTGCGTGACCAGCGGCCGATCAGCGGGCTGCCACCACAGCCGGCGAGGGCGGTGAGCGCGGCCACCATGACGAACGAGCGAAGAACATTGCGGCGAATCATCGTGAGAAACTCCTGTTGAACGGATCGAATCGAGCGGACGCGCAGCGCGCTTCGCGACGCGGCTCCCTCGGGCGTGGCGCGGACGATACACGACGCGGTGCGGCGGCCAAGACCGTGGGAGCGGGAAAAATAATCGGTCGATCGACTCGTTTGTGCGGCTGCGCTGCCCGGGAGTTCGAAGGGAGGACCCTGGGCGTCGCGAGCGAACGGCTTGCAAAATGACTGGCGGATGACGGCGTCGAGGCGCGGATCGTTCGCGCCGAGCAGCGTGCGACGGGGGCGAAGCGGGCGCTGCGCGCGTGCCGAGCAACTGGTCTCTCGCGTCGTTCGCTGCGGGCGCTGGCGTGTTTGCGTGGGCGACGCCGGTCGCGGTCGCGGGCAGATGGGCGCGTGCGATCTGGTTCGAGTCATTCGTTCAACGAAAGAAAGGGTCGTCCTGCTGGACGATCGGCTTCGGCGCGGGCTGCTCGGGCTTGCCTCGCGTGTCGAGCAGGGCGGGCTCGTCGTCGCGTTCGTCGATTTGCCATTCTTGGTGTTTGCGAAGGGCGGCCCCGCGAGCGCCAGGGCGGGGAGCCAGCGCTCTACACCACGACCACGACGGGGTTCGTAGTGTTCCGAGTGCGCGGCAGTGGTTTGGCTCGAATTCAACGGTCTATCTGTCGCTTGTTCCGCTGCGCGCGTCGTCGACGCTCGTCGCGGGCGCGGTGTAGGCTGCTTGACCGAGCGGCGGTCGACGGGGGAGTATTCATCGATGTTGTCAGGCGATGCGGGCGCGCGACGCCAGTCGAACTGCTGGTTGTTGCTCTCGCTCTGCATGGCGCCAGCGTGCGGCGGTTCTGTCTCGGCCACGTCCGATGGAGCGGGGGTCGATGCGGGCGCGCTCGAGGACGCAGCATTCGATGTTGGTATCGAAGACTCCCAAGCGGACGCCAGCTGTTCGGGCGGAGGCACCCCAGCGAGCTGCGGTCCTCGCTGCGTGGTTTGCTCGACGCGCGCCAACAGCGCGGCCACGTGCGACGGAACGGCGTGCGGCATTCGATGCAACCCGGGCTTTGCGGACTGTGACCGCAGCGAACAGTCCGGCTGCGAGGTTTCGCTCTTCGACTCGGTCGATCACTGCGGGGCGTGCGGTCGAGGTTGCGCTGCGCCACCGAATGCGACTGCGCGTTGCGCGGCCGGCGCATGCTCGATTCAGTGCGATCTCGGCTTCGAGCTGCGCGGGGCCGTTTGCGAGCGCGCCGCGATCCGGCTGCTCTACCCGCAGTCGACCGCGTACGCTCGGGACGACCAGCCGACGCTGCGCTGGCGCGATCCAGGCGGGATCGACAGCTTTCGAGTCGAGGTCGATGTTCGGCGGGACTTCGCGACGGTGGCGTCCGAGGGCGAGACCGCGACCAGCGCGGCGAGCGAACGGCGCGTCGCACGGCCGCTCCGACCGTCGGTGTCGTACTTCTGGCGCGTGATCGGGCTGGTGGAGGGGCGAGAGGTCTCGCGCTCGGCGACGTGGTTCTTTCGCGTCACGCCCCGGCGAGCGGCGCCGCTGCGCGAGCAGTTTCATCAAGTCGTCACCGACATCAACTGCGACGGAATCGAAGACCTGGTCTTGCCGCGCGGGACGAGCGAGGCGGACTACGGGCTCTACGTGTACAGCATGGAGCCGCTCGTTCGTGCGGGAGAGCCGCTCGCGCCGACGATCATACGAACGTCTGCTCCGGCGCGGCTGCCGGTCAGCGTTTCTCCGGTCGGCGACGTCGATGGCGACGGCTGCTCGGACGTGCTCGCCGGCGCCGCGGCGGACAGCGAAATCGTGTTCGGAAGCGCGACGGGGGCGTACGAGGCGGTGCGCATCGCGCGTCCCCTCTCGCTCGCGTCGAGGCAGCTGCTGGGCGATCTCGACGGCGACGGATTCGCCGACCTTTTGCTGATCGACCAGGGCTCCGCGCCTGCGTCGCCGGTGCCGTACATTCTCTTCGGTCGCGAATCCCGCGGTCGAATCGTCGCCGACCGGCTCGCGCTGCGCGCCGATGGAATCCCTGCCCCAGTGGTGATGGGCTTCGCGGTCGACCTCGATCTGGACGGCGTCAACGAGCTGGCGATCCGCGGCGCTCCAGACTTCTCGGATCAAGCGTGGTTTCGGTTCGATCACGCTGAGCGGCGATTCGACCGCGTACGGGATATCGGGCATCGAGACATTCGCCGGGTCGTGGGCGACGTAAACGGCGACGGCTATCTGGACTATGCCGGCGGCGAGCGCGTCGAGATCTATCTCGGCGGCGCGTCGGGACCAGCGACGGAGCCGCTCGCGTTGGTCGCCGACTCGAGGATGCTCGCGACGGGCTTTCTCGCGGAGGGAGACCTCGACCGCGACGGGTTCGACGACGTGGTCGCCAAGCTCCTTCCGACGCAGCCGCCGTACGCCCTCTCGATGGCCGTGTTTCGCGGCGGCGCGACGACGGCCGAGCTGCTTCGAAGCGACGCAGAGTTCAGCGTCACCGGGATTCCGCACTCCGCGGCGCCACCGGCGTTTCAGTACGTGTGGCGAGCGAAGCACGCTGGCGGCGTCCCGTACATCGCGGTGGGCGCGATTGCGCCTCGATCTTCGATCGCGCTCGTCCCGCTGCTGTTCTCGTCGCCGCCGACGGGATCGGTCGCGCCTGCTCGCGTCGTGCCCGCGGTCGAGGGCGAGATCTCTGTGGAGTTCTTCGCGTTGGCGCCGCGATTTCTGTACGCGCCGTTCAGTCCGCTGGCTTCGGCGGCGTTGCTTTCGCGACGCTGGGGGTGGCTTGGCAATGGGTGAGCGGAGGCTCTGCGTCACTTCGAACCGCCCGCAGCGAACCCGCACGCGAGGTGGTGTGGCAGCTCGCCGCCGCACGATCCGCAATCACACCCCGAGAGAACGTGAGAGCTGCGCCCACGCCGAACGCTCTGACGAGCCGCCGCGCGGACGACACCCGCGTGCCCTCAGCCCGAGCGCCATTGCGCGATTTCTCGCCCGGTCATGGGGCCGCGGAGCCAGCTCATCGCGTGCCGCGGCTGCACGAGCACGCACTCGTCGCTCTGGTGCACGTTGCGCGTCACGAACCAGCGCGGCGCGAGCCGCTTGAGCGTGTCGGCGAGGGGGCTCTCGCGCTTGCTGCGGCGATGCGAGGTCGGCGCGAGCGCCTCGGTGATCCGCGCGCGATCGGCGTCGGTTTGCAGTCGGCCGACGCACCACAGGCCCGCGTTGCTGAGGGCGCGGTAGTCGAGGTCCATTGGGTTCTGCGTGGCGAGCAGCAGACCGACGCCGAACGCGCGCGCTTGTTTGAGCAGGGCGATCAGCGGCCGGCGCGTCGGCGGATTGGCCGGGTGCGGAGGAAGAAACCCGTACACTTCGTCGAAGACGATCAGCGCGCGAAGCGAGGACGTCCCTGACTGCGCGCGGACGTATTCGAGCAGCTCTTCGAGGACGAGGCCGAGGACGAGCGCTCGTTGCTCGTCGTCGAGGTGCGCGACCGAGAGGATGGTCGCCGGGGTCTTGTTGGATCGCGGCGCGAGCCACGATTCGGGCGAGAGCGACGCGCCTGTGCGCCACGCGGCGAACGTCGGCGACGCGAGCAGCGCGTTGATCGCCGCCGCGAGGTCCTTGCGCGCAGAGGGAGCGAGAAAGTCATCGAGCTCCATCGCGCCCACCGTGGCGAACGGCGGCTCGACGATCATGCGAACGAGCGTCGAGAGCGGGCAGCGGTCGTCGTCGGGGCGCTCGTCCGAGCGCAGCGGCGGGCGCAGCTGCGCTTCGGCGAGCAGCGAGAGCAGGACGTGCTCGCGCGAGCTGGCGGGGTCGGGGTCGCGGTCGACCAGCCGAAGCACCAGCGAAATCGCCGCCGAGAGAGCGTTGCGCGCGGCGGTCACGTCCGTGTCCCAGCGCGGCGACCGGCGCTCGAGCGACGAGAGGATGTGCACGGATTCGCCCGCGGTGCTGCCGGGCGTGAGCACGTGCAGGTCGATCGAGGGCAGAAAGCGCGCGAGGGATTCGTCGGTGATGTTCCACCGCGAGAGACCGTCGCTGCGTGCTTGGGCGAGGGCGCGGCTCTGCTCTTCGAGCGAGCGACCGCGGAGCGAGAGCGGGTCGATCCACTGGGCGAACTGCGCCGGGTCGTGCGAAGGAAACGCCAGTCCCAGGTTGGCGAGGTCGCCCTTCACGTCGAGCATCAGCACGGGAACCCCTGCCCGCAGGGCCTCTTCGACGAGGACCAACAGCAGGCCGGTCTTTCCCGAGCCTGTCATTCCCAGGACGACTCCGTGCGTGACGAGGTGCTGCGCGGGAAGCTCCCACGGGGCGGCGGTGACCGAGGCGACCGAAGAGGCGAGCGGGCGCGACGCGCCGAGCGAGAGCGTGCTCATGGTAGGGGATCTTCTGTGAGGGGGATTCGTTCAACGAATGAAGGGGTCGTCCTGGGGGACGAGCGGCTTCGGCGCGGGCTGGACCGGCTTGGCGGGCTCGACCGGCTTGCGGTCCGTATCCTCGCGCTCGTCAGCTTTCGTTTTCTCGCCGCGGGGCCCCCGCTGGGCGTAGAGCGACGGCGCCCACTGGTCAGCGTCCTGCTCTTCCCAACGGAGCCAGCTCACCGCGCGGCGCGTTTGATTCCACGCATGAAACAGAAGCATCACGCACTTCTGCCGCTCGCGCTGCGCGGCGCGCTGGGCTTCGCTCGGCTGCGTGCGGTCCGAGAACGCGGGCAGGGCGATCGCGACGGCCTTGGCGGCGATCTCGATGGTCTCGCTCTTGATGATCGAGTTGTTGACGACGGCGGACTCGTGTTCGCGAAAGATAAAGACCAGTCGATGCAGCCCGTGCGCGCGGTCTCGGTGCGACGTCCCGACGGGCGGCGCGGCGAGGACCGTGGCCGGGAGCAGCTTCTCTGCGGCCAGCAGCTGCGCGGTGCTCGCGAACTTGGGGTACAGCTCGACGCAGGTGGCGATGGCCGCGGTTTCGGCGTCGGTCAGGTTTGCTGGGGCGAACTGCTCGAGCACCGCGGCGTGCAGCGCGGCGTGCGCGTAGGTCACCGCGCGGCGCGGTAGCGTCTTGTCGAACTTCGGCAGCGCGTCGAACGCCTGGTCGAACTGCGCCAATTGCGGCGCCTTCGAGTTCACCAGCTCGAACGCCGCCGCGAGGTCGAAATAGTGCGGAACGACCTCGTCGATCGCCGCGCGCTCGGCGGCGGTGGCGTCGAACTCGGTCTGTCCGAGGGTCGAATCTTGCGAAGCGGGGGACGAAACGGCTTTGTTGTCCATGATGAATGCTCCTCGAGCGGGTGAATGATCGCGGGCGACACAGGGCAATCCTTGCGCTCGCGGCCCCCTTCTCGGGACGTGCCGTCCGCGGTTGCGTGGGGTGACGAATTTTTCGTCGGGTCGAGCGGTGGACCGCGGGGATCGGCGGTGCAGTGAGCGGTTTCGAGCGGTGGACCGCTGCCAGCAGGCCAAACGTGAGCGGTTTCGAGCGGTCTACCGCGCGAGCGCAGCAGGTGGTGAGCGGTGTCGAGCGGTGGACCGCGAGGTGTGAGCGTTGGCGAAGCACGCGGCCGGGGTCGACCGCGTGGCGATTGGGCAACGGGGAGGGCGCCGTGGGGCGTGAGCCGGTCGAAGGCCGCGTCGCGTTGTCAGGGATTCGTGGGGCGGCGCGCCATCAAGACGGCGCGCGCAGGTCACGCGGACGAGCTACGGCGCGCCAGCAAGCTGGCGCGCTTGCGTGCGGCGCGGCCGACAAGCGCTCGGGCACGAGGCCCGAGCTGAGGCAGGTGGGCACGAGCGCAGCGGGCGCGGCAGTGTGATGATGCGCTGGTGTTTCAGCGGGCGAACCCCGTTTGCCGAAGCCCAGGCGGATGCCTGGGCGCACGTTGGCTCTGCCACGCGCCAGCGCGCCGACTCGACGGCGCGCCCGTGCGTCGAGTGACAAGGCTGCGGCCAGCAGAAAGGCGATCGCGCGGCAACAATCCTGTTGCGGCTGGGCGGGAGTGGAGCGAGGCTCATTCGTCGAGTTGCGGGGCTATCCCCATTCGAGGCGTTTGGAGCGATGCCGTGGTTGTGGGACAAAATGCCGCCTCTGCCATTGTTGTCGCTCTGCTGAGCGCGTGCGCTGCCAAGCGGTCCGATCCAGTTTCCGTAGGCGCGCTGATTCAACGTGGCGAAGACGCATCTCGGGCGGACGTTCACTTGCAACGCGACGCTGCAGGAGACGAGGAGCGAGAGCAGAACGCGGTCGTTGGATCGATCGCGGTCGGCAACCGTTGGTCGTGCGCTCTCGATGGCCAGCGCGCGGCAAGCTGTTGGGGATGGTACTCAGCAAGGGCGTTTGGCTCGCTGAGCGCGACCCCACGACAGCCGCTGCGCGCGCTCGCGGGCCGGGACGACCTCTTGTGC
>JAAFIF010000148.1 GCA_013298625.1 Myxococcales bacterium | reverse complement strand
CAGACCCTCGCGAGGCTCGACGCGCTCGCCAACACCCCGGCGAAGTACGTCTCCGTCGACGTGAGCGCGCAGCGCGCCGGGGCCGCTGAGCTCTCGCTCGAGTACGCGATGCCCGGCGCCGCGTCGTGGAGGCCCGCGTACGCCGCGCACTTGTCGCAGGACGGACGGTCGGTCGCGCTCGACGTCCTCGCGTCCATGCAGCAAAACACCGGCGAAGATTGGACCGGCGTGCGCGTGACGGTCTCGTCCGTCAACCCCACGGGCACGATCGCGCTGCCTACGCTCGGCGAGCGGTCGATCTCGCTCGTCCCGCTGCCCGAGCGCGAGGACGTCGACGAGGTGGTGCTTCGTCGTCGCTCGATGCGCGCGATGCCCGCGATGGCCGGCGCCGCGATGCCCTCGTCGGCGATGATGGACCGGGCCGAGTCCGCGGTCCCGCCGACGCGCATCGAGCACCGCGCCGCAGCGGTGCGGCAGAACCTGTTGTCCGCGCGCCTCGAGGTGGCGATGCCGGTCAACCTGCGCAGCGGAGCGCCGGCGCGAAGGATCCTCGCGGCGCACAGCGAGATCCCGTGCGCGGTCGAGCACCACGCGGCGCCGCGCGAGTCGAGCGCGGTGTTTCTCACGGCGAAGCTGCGCAACACCAACGCCTTTGCGCTGCTGGCGGGCAACGTCGCGCTCTTCGTCGAGGGCGAGTACGTCGGGACCACGGCGATGCGAGACGTCCCAGTGCAAGAAGAGCTCGTCTTGCCCTTCGGCGTGGACCCTTCGGTGAGCGTCGATCGCACGCTGGCGAGCCGCGATGCGCGCTCGGCCGGCGCGAGGGCGCAGACGGGGGTGCGCTTCGACTACCGCGTGAGCAACCACCGCGAGCAGCCCGTGGACCTGGTCGTGTACGAGCAGATCCCGGTCTCGCGCTCACAGGGGCTCACCGTGCACACCACCGTCGACTCGCGCGCGCCCGGCGCTCGTCGCGAAGGCGACGCCCCCGGCGTCCTCCGATGGAACGTCCGTCTCACCCCCGGCGCCACCGACCGCTGGCGCCTCGGCGTCCTCGTCAGCGCCCCGCGCGGCCGCGAGATCGACGGCGCGCTCGACTGAATTCATCGACCGCGCGCCGTGCACGAATTGACGACGCCCCGCCGACGCGCCCCAGTGATGAAATCGTTTGTGCTGAAAATTCTCTAGCGAAGCTCGTTGGCCTGCTCGTTGCTGTTCTCTCTTCGCAGAGGACGCAATGAAACAGCAAAGCTGGTTCGCGTCCCGCGGGGCGGCTCTTTGTCTCGCGGGCGCTATGGGTGTTTTGATTTCGTGTGCTTCTCCTTCGAGGCCCATCGAGTGGGGCTCGTGCGAGGGGCAGACCGTGGACGACAGCGCGATGGACCTGCGCGTGCGCGTCCATCGCGTGCGAGCGCGAGTGACGCTCAACGGCGCGCCGCTCGAGCGCTCGAGCGCGTGGCGACTCGAGCTCGAGTCGCACGACGGTCGAACCAACGCGACCGTCAGCGGGCAGGCGCTCGTCGACGGTCGCTTCGAGGCCACGCTCCCCGCGGCGACGTATCGCGTGCGCTTCGTGGACGAGGGCCAGGGCGCGGTCGTGAAGGGCGTCGCGCGCGAGTCGCTCGAGGTGCGCTCGGACGGCGAGGTGGCCATCGACGTGCGCGCTGTTCGCCGCGAGTTTTCGCTGCGAATCAACGGAGTCCCTTCGCGCGCTGGCTACGTGTTGGCGCTCACGGACTCGCGCGGCGCGCGCTCGACCGCGCTTCGATCGACGGCCCTCGAGGCGCTCAGCGTCGAGCGCGTCGTGCCGGGGACCTATCGCCTCGCGCTCGAGTCTGCGCCCGGCTGCGACCCGCGCGGAGAGCTTCCGTGCGGGCGCATCGAGCTCGGCGAGCGGTCCTTCAACGAGAGCGGCGGCGAGGTGATCGAGCTGCGCACCGCGCATGCCTCGCTGGTGGTGACCGGCGCGCCCTCGTCCCTGTGGAGCGCGGCCCTCGAGCTGCGCAGCGATCGCGCGAGCGTGACGCTGCCGCCGCTGTCCGCGGGGCCATTGTCCGCGCTGACCGTCTTCGCCGATCGCTACGACGTTCGCGCGAGAGAGCACCTCGCCAACGCGGATCGCGTGCTCGCGCGGGGCGTGGACTTCACTCGGTCGAGAGAGGTCGAGCTGCCCGTGCGCAAGGCCTCGATCACGCAGCTGTTGCGGCTCGACGACAGGCCGCTGGCGGCGGGCCCCGACGCCTCGCTGGTGTTCTTCGACCGCGACGGGCGACGCCTCGCCGAGCGCCCGTTGCCGCGCACGGGAGAGAGCGTCGCGGTCCCGCAGATGGAGGCCTCGGTGGCGCTCTTCATCGCGAGCGGCTGCGGCGTGCAGCGGCCGTGCGGCGCGGTGCTGCTGCGACCGTTCGCGATGATCGACCGGGACTTCACGCTCGACGGCCCGATCGACGCAGCGTGCATCCCCATCGCGGTCACCGTGGACGGCGCGCCGATGGACGAGCCGAGCTTCGGCTCGCTGGTGGTCAAGAGCGCGCTCGACGTGGCCGAGAGCGCCCCGTTCGCGATGTCCGTCGCGCGCGAAGGAGGCGTCGTGCACGTGCTTCCTGGCGAGTATTCGCTGCGCGCGCCGGCGGGCTCGTGCAGCGACGGCCGCGCGATGCTCTGCGGCGGTCGAACGCTGCGCGCCGCGATCGACGGTCGGCGCTCGATCTCGACCGTGGTCGCGCTGCGCTCGGCGCGCGCCCAGGGACGGGTGACGTTCGTCGACGCGACGACCGAGCGACCCGTCGACGTGGGCCCCGCGACGCTGCGCTGGATCGACGACGTCGGCGCGCGGCGCGAGTCCGAAGCGCCTGCGTTTTCGCTCACCGTCGCGCGGGCACCGCACGTGGCCGAGCTGTCCATGGGCTGCTCGGGCGCGGCGAGCGCGTGCGTGACGACCCGCGTGTTCGGCTGCGGGGGCTGAGCGCTACAGCGTCGAGGCCAGCGCTCTGGCCCGCGCGCAGGCGTCGTCGAGGGACTGCTCGCGGCCGGGCCACGCCATGCCGTCCGCTGCGATCGCGGTGAAGTCCGTACAGCCCATAAACGAGAACACCCAGCGCAGGTACGGAAGCTGGTGGTCCATCGCCGCCGCCGTCGGCTCCTCGGTGTAGACCCCGTCGCGCGTGGTGAGCACGATCACGCGCTTGTCCTTCAGCAGCCCCGAGAAGTCCTTGCCGTCGAACTGAAAGGTCAGCCGGGCTTGCACCACGCAGTCGATCCAGCGCTTGAGGTGCCAGGGGATCGAGAAGTTCCACATCGGGGTCGAGACGACGATGAGGCGGGCGAGGTGCAGCTGATCCGTGAGGCGAGAGAGGGCGTCCCAGCGCTGGGCGAGGGTCTCGTCGAGCTCGCCCGCGCCGTACGTGACCTCGAATTTGGCCTCGACGTCCCACTCGTCGATCTTGGGAAGCTCGTCCACGCGCTGCGCCAGATCGAGCTCGACCCTCGGCTCTGCCCCGTGGACCTTCTCGAACGACTCGAAGAACGCCGCGCGCAGCTTTCGTGTGCGCGAGCGCTCTGCCCGCGGAAGCACATGCAAGTCCAAGACGGTCATCGCGACTCCTTGCTGGTCACGCACTTTTCGATCACGAACTCGATCCCGTCTGCGCGCTCTCGCTCGACGCAGGCCTCTCTCAACAGCGCGCGCTCGACGCCGAGCTTCGTCGTAAACTCTCGCTTGCAGCGGAGATGCACGGTGCAGTGCCGCGCGTCGTGCCGGATCTCGACGCTCGAATCGCTGTGAATCGCGCTGCGAAACACGGTCCCGAACACCGCGAGCATGCTCTGCATCTCGTGCCACCGCAGCCGCGACGCGAGCAGCACCCAGCGCAGGTGACCGCGCACCGTGAGCAGCGACAGCGCGCTGTCCATCGCGAAGACCGTGCTCATCGGAGGCTCGAGCTTCGCCGCTTGCAGCAGCTGGCGCTCGACCTCGAGCGACGCGTCGACGTCGAGCCGGCGCATCCCGCGCACAAACGCTCCGATCAGCGCCGCGCGACGGTCGGTGTCGAGCGCAGCCAGGTCTTCGACCGCCCGCGCTTGGATCGCTTCGAGCCCGTCCGCCACGTGGGAGCGATCGACGTCGAGCACTTTCTGCGAGAGCGAGAGCAGCGTCAGCACAAGAATGTGTGAGCCTACCTAATCCGCGCTTTGCTCGTCAACGCCCGCGTCGACGGCGTGCGGCGAGGGCGAGCGCGAGGGCGCTCGTCGCGAGCAGCGCGCCTGCGTTCGATGGAGCGCGCGCGGTGGTTCGGCACCCGCAGCCTGCAGCGGCGGGAGGCGCCGCGCTTGCGTCTGCTGCTGCTGCGTCGCGGGGCGCGGTTGCGTCGGGCGCGCTGTTGGCGTCCGCAGCGGGGCTGCTCGCGTCGATCACTGCGCTGTCGGCGCTCGCGTCGACGCCTGCATCGGAAGGCTCGCAGAGGTCACCGACGCCGTTGCTGTTGGAGTCGCGCTGGTCGTTGTTGGCGACGGAGGGGCAGTTGTCGCAGCGATCACCGACGCCGTCGCGATCGCGGTCTTGCTGCTCGGTGTCCTCGGCGGTGGGGCACACGTCCATGCCGTCGATCACTCCGTCCGAGTCCGAGTCGCGGTCGCGCACGTTGGGAACGCCGTTGCCGTTGGTGTCTCCGACGCTCTCGCGGGCGTCGGGCAGGCCGTCGTTGTCCGAGTCGAGGTCTCGCGCGTCGGGGACGCCATCGGAGTCCGTGTCGACCAGCGGATCATAGATCGAGCCGCCGTGCTCGAAGGTGTCTGCGAGGCCGTCGCCGTCGGAGTCTGTGTCTTTGTAGTCCGGCGTTCCGTCTCGGTCGGTGTCGATCGGCGGGGTGGCGGGGTCGAGGTCGCCGGCTTCGAAGCCGTCGAGGATGCCGTCGTCATCGGTGTCGCCGTCGAGGTCGTCGGTGATCCCGTCGCGATCGGTGTCCATCGCGCCTTCGACGCTGCTCGGGATGGGGTCGTGCGCGGTCTCGCCGACCCACGCGAAGACGTTGCGCAAGAGCGTGTCGTTGTTGTTTCCGCGCGCGAGGCCGCCGGCGCCGCAGCCGCTGATGTTCAAGCTGCCGAAGTGCTCTTCGTCGCCGAACGAGACCGCGCGGCCGGCGAGGGGCGTGCTGGTCGCGAGGTCGATCATGATCGCGTTGGGGCCGCGAGAGTTGTTCGACAGCACGCGGGCCATCGGGTCGAGCATGACGAACGCGCAGTTGAACCCGGTGAAATACGGGCTCGCGACGGCGCCGAAGGGGCCTTGGAGCACGGGGTTCGCCGCGACGGGGCCGAGGGTTGCCTGGTTCTCGCCGACGCACGGACCCGAGCCCGCGAAGAACGTCGCCGCTGCGTTTTGAAAGGACACGAACCCCACGCCTTGCCGCGCGTACGCGCCGAACGCGCGCAGCTCTTCGACCTGTGGCATGGGGCTGTACGGGTTGAGCACCAGGAGGTCTGCGCCGTCGAGCACCTCGGGGCGCAGCTCGTTGAAGGGAGGGCCGAAGACGAACTCGATGCGCGAGGTGCCTGCGGGGCCGAAGTTCGCGGGGTCTCTCAGCGATGCGCGCGCGGCGGTGTACCAGGCGTCTTCGTTGAAGCTAAACGTCTGTCCGCCGAGCGCGGGTGTGCACGCGAGCGAGAGGGTCCGCGAGGGAGCGCGGATGACCACGCGCCGCGCTTGCGCGAGCGCTTCGGGGGATGCGAGCGAGAGCGAGAGCGAGGCCAGCGCGAGCGCGATCGATCGGCGAACGTCCATCGACGACGACGGTATCACCGCACGCCCATCGCGCGGCGCGCGCGGTGTTTCGCTATGGAAAATTGCCGTCGGTCCCCGTGGTGATCTCGCGCGCCAGCGGGTCGGGTCCGAACGAGAAATCCGGGTCGTCGCGGTAGCCAGGGTTGGGTCCTGGGTAGCCGAGGTGCCGGGCGGCGACGGGGCTCGCGTAGTAGCCGAGGCGCACGAGCTGCACGGCGAACTCGGCTTCGGGCAAGCGGTCGAGGGCCATCTGCAGCGCGGTCTCTCGCTGCTCGACCGTGAGCCGCGAGAACGCTCTTCCGCCCACTTCGCTGGCGACGCCGTCGAGCACCGTTCGAATGAGCCCCACCAGCGCCGCCGCCGGCAGCGCCCGATCGAAGAACAGCGCAGGAACGCCCGCGTCCACCGCCCCCGGCGCCCCCGTCGGATCTCGATGCGCGCCCGGGATGACCGTGTCGCACAGCGTCGCGATCGCGTGTCCCACCAGCGTGTCCGGCGCCCCGCCGAGCGTGGGCAGCCCCGTGGGGTGCCTCGCTCCGCTGTCGCTCGCGCTCGCGTCAACGTCCCCGTCATGGTCCCCCGCGTCGCCCGAGAGCACCGCGCGCGGTCCGCACGCCTGGACGAACTGCGCCGCGAGCGCAGAGAAGACCTGCAACAATCTCCTGCGTTCTCTCTGCTGCTTCGAAAGTGTGTTCATGAATCAACGCTCCTGGCGACCGCGCTCAGCTCATCCGTGACGCAGGGTTGATGATCCCGTCGACGACGCGCTCGGCGACCGCCGAAATCGTGAGCGCCGGGTTGACCCCGAGCGCGTACGGGATCGCGCTGGCGTCGCACAGGTACAAGTTGCGCTGCCCCCACACTTGACCAAACGGGTCGACCACGCCGTCCTCTGCGCGCTCGCTCATGCGACAGGCCGCGAGCAAGTGCGCGCTGGTCATCCCCGAATACCTCCGCGGATAGCCCGGGATGATCGCGACGCCGCTCGCGCGAGAGACCTCTTGCACGCGCGCTTCGAGCCGGTCGAGGTAGCGGTCGTACGACTCGCGCGGGCGAGAGACCACGTCGGGGCTGCCGTCGGGCTTGATCGTGACGGCGTGGTGGCTGTCCGCGAGGCCGAGCGAGCTGAAGCCCATCACGCGATGGGGATAGACCGACTCGACCCAGCGCTTGAACTCCATGCCCCACGCCTTGCGCGGAAGCCTCGCGTCGGTGCTCGACTGCACGGCGGCGGCGAAGACCGTGGGCTCGATTCCCCCGCCCGGATGCAGGGTGAAATCGTCGGACTCGAACCAGTGCCAGGTCATCAGCCCGGCGTTGTCCATGCCCGCGTAGCACTTGTATCGGTCGAGATCGTCGAAGCCCTCCGGCAAGACGCCGAAGAACTGCAGCTCGCCGTTGTGATTGAAGTGCTCGCCCACGTGCGCGTTGAGCCCGGCGAGCCCTGCGGCCCGAGAGCGCAGCAAGAGCGCGGGCGTGTGCAGCCCGCCGCCGGCGACGAAGACGATGTCCGCGTCGATGGCCTTCGCCTCTGCGCCTTCGAGGTAGCGCACGGTCCAGAGCGCGCCGCTGCGCTCGATGGTTCGCACGTCGCATCCCGTGCGAAAGACCGCCCCTGCGCGCTCGGCGCGCGGGATGTACGTGTGCAAGAGCGTGTGCTTCTTGTTGTAGATGCAGCCCTGCGCGCAGAAGCCGCACTGCAGACAGTCACCGTAGTTCATGCGGGCGCGGTCGCAGCTGGCGTCCGCGCGGGCGAGCATCTTGGCGAACATCCCTCCTGCCTTCGGGATCTCGCTCCACGGAAAGTGCCGCACCCCGAACATCTCTTCGACGCGCTGGTAGTACGGCGCCATCGCCTCGGGCGTGTAGCGCTCGGGCCAGTGCCTCCGCCCCGCGCCGTCGCGTCGCTCGAAGGACCGCCGCGGGACGCGAAACATCGCGCCGTCCATGGCGATCGACGCTCCGCCGACGAGCTTTCCTGTGCGAAACGCGATGTTCTGCGAGGACACAACCAGGTCGACCACGGCGGTCTGGTACGCGAGCGCGTCGCTCTGCTCGAGCTCGCGCGTCTCTTTGCGCACGCCCCGCTCGAGCACGACCACGCGTCGCATTCCGGCTTCGGCGAGGCGCGTGGCGGGGATCGTTCCTCCGTAGCCCGAGCCGATGATGACGGCGTCGACGCGTTCGTTGGGCATGAGCTTCAGCGCTCAGTGTGCCATGATGATCGCCGCTGTGCGCACCGCGACCCCGTCGAGCTTCGCCGCTTGTTTTGCAGCCCTTTGCGCGTGCTCTGCGCCTGTCGCCGACCGCGACGCGAGCGCGCTGCTCGACGCCAGTCCCGACCTCACCGAGCCCGTCTCTGACGCAAGCGATGCAGGCCCTGGCTGCCGCGCCGAAGACGCCTTCGCCTGGGGGCGCGGCGGCATCGACATGCTGCCCGGCAGCGACTGCCTCTCGTGTCACCGCGCGGACGCCAGCGCGGGCTCGTTTGCATTCACCGCAGCAGGGACGGTGTTTTCTTCGCCCTCGTGCCGCGACGGGCTGCCCGGCGTCGCCGTGATCCTCCGCGACTCGACCGGCCGCGAGGCGCGCCTCACCACCAGCGCGCTCGGCAACTTCGCCACGTCCCTCGCGCTCACGCCACCGCTGCGCGCAAGCGTTGCGTACAACGGTCGAGAGATCGCGATGCGGGCAGAGCTCGACCACGGCTCGTGCAACAGCTGCCACCGCGTCGACCGACCGCTGGGACTTCTGCCGGCGCCGTTGTAAGAGCGCCCCATCATGCTGGTGAGCGTGTCGAAGAGCGAGACCAAGAGCCTCGGTCGAGGCGCTGGGTTCGCGTACTACACGCGCGACCACTTCGCGCTGCTGCACTACCGCAAGGGCCCCGACGGCGCCTCGATCGCCCCGCTCGAAGCGTGGGGCGCGCGGCTGGTCGCCGAGAAGAGCCCGCCCGTTCGCATCTTGGTCTTGCTCGAGCGCGACGCCATCGACGTCGACCTCTCGCAGCGCGCGCGCATGGCGCAAGTGTGGAGGGACTTCGGGCCGCACATCGCGTCGATGGCCTTCGTGCTGCTGGGCACTGGATTCGCGGCGGCGACGGGGCGCGCGGTGATCACCGCGATGCAAGCGCTCGCGCGTCCCTCGTTTGCGCTGCGCGTGTTCGGGGACTGCGACGAAGCGCTGCGCTGGCAGTGCGACAAGCCCGCGGACGTCGCCGCGCTCGGCCCGTGGATCGACGCGCTGCGCGCTCAGTCTTCTTCGACCACGCCGCGCACGCCGAGCCCGTAGTCGATCCTGCGTCGCTCGGTGAGCGCCTGCTGCGCGAGCTGCGCTTCGACGACCTCGTCGCCCATGAGGGCGAAGACGCGATCGCCCCAGAAGATGGGCCGAGTGTTGCCGTACCAGTCGTAGCAAGAGGTCGAGCAACGACTGTCGCGGCGGGCGCGGGCTGCGACCGTTCCGATCGAGCGAAGGGCGAGCTGCTCGACGCGAAAGAAGCTGACGTCCGAGCTGCCAGGGCCTTCGCCATCGTCGCTCGGCGCGGTGGTCGCGATGCCGAAGACCCCCTCGCGCGGCCCCGAGGGGTTGAAGAAGAACCCGTGCGAGCGCGTTTCTCCCTGTGAAACACCGGGCAATCGCAGCGCGGCGTACGGCTCGGGCGACGCTCCGTCGAGCGCGATGGGCGTGAGCACGAGCCCCTCTGCGCCAGGCCCCACGACGAGCGCGTGCTGTCCGAGGGGCTCGATGCGCTCGACCCGCTGCTCGGTGCGCAGCTCGAACAGTCGCTGATCGGTCGCGCGATACGCGTAGAGCTTCGGCGGTTGTTCATCGATCGGCGCGCGCATGCGAAAGTGCCCCCGGCCCCCGTACGAAGACGTCGAGAAGACCGCCCACTCGCCGATCCAGCGCTCTTTGAACGCTCCGTACGGCGAGGCGCTGACCAGCATCGTGTACGCCTCCGCGGGCGCGTCGGTTACCGTCCCGTCCATCCGCGCGAGCGGAATCCTCAGCGCCGAAATCCCCCCGCCCGCGCGCCGACCGCTCCACATCCCGTCGCCGCGGCTCTCGTCGCGCAGCAGCAAGTGCAGCGCCCCGTCGCGCTCGTCGAAGGCGAACTGATCGACCGGGCCGCCGTGGATCTGCGCGGCGCCCGCCTGCGCTCCTGCCGCGTGGGGCATCCGCACGATCCACGACCGCGGCGGGGGCTCTCCGGCCGCGCGCGGGCCGTACTCGTCCTCCGTCGTCCATACGTACACCGCGCTGTTGGACACATAGAACGTCCGCGAGCTCGCGCCCATCACGCCGTGCGCCGAGCACTCGACGCGCGCCGCGTGCACGTCGCACTGCAGCACCGCGTGCAGCGTGCTCGACGCGCGCTCGCCGCTCGTCGCGAACACGCTGGTGAAATCCAGCATCGTGCGAAAGCCCCCTGCGCGACCGAGGCGCACCGCGGGCAAACGCATGTCCCCGTCGGTGAGGTTCATCGGGACGTACATGACGAAGCGCCCGTTGACCAACCGCGTGGCGTAGTTCTCGGACGAGTAGTAGTCGTCCGAGCGGAGATAAAACGTGTCGAGGTAGCGAATCGCCCCGCCGCGCTCCAAGCGAAAGCGATTCACCTCCGTCGCTTCGGCCTGGTAGCTGTATCCGAGGACGAGGGCGATGTCCCCGTCGACGAGCAACTCGTCGTACCAGTCCCCCGGCTGCGTCCCCGGCGCAAACGCTGGCGCGTGCCCGACGCGACGCAGGGAGTTGTTGGCGGTGCTCACGCGAAAGAGATGCCCGCGCCGGAGGATGATCAGGTCGTCCCCGGACGCCTTCACGATGTCGCCCTCGTCCACGTTGGCGACTTGATTATTGGTGATGCTATTCGAAGGGTTTGTCGCTGTCGCTGTCGCTGTCGCTGTCGGCGTCGCCGTCGGCGCGGGGCGCGCACGAGAGGCGGACTCCGCTGCGGCGGACGCTCCCGCGCGACGGGTGGCGCCCGTGCGGGGAGGGGCAGCGTTGGTGCTTCGCTCGGCGTTCTGCGCGAGCTGCTGGGCGAGCTGCCGTTGACGCTCTGCCGCGGCGCGGGCGATGGCCTCGGCGCGGCGCAGCGCGGCGGCGTGAACGTGGGCGGCGAGCGCCTCGCGCGTACCGAGGGAGGCGAGCGTTCCGACGGTCCTCCACGAGTCTGCAGCGGTCCCTGCGCGCACGACGGGGCGGGCGCGAACCGCGGCGTCCGAGGGCTCTTCGGGCTCTTCGGGTTCGTCCTCGGGATTGGCGTCGGGACTCGCGTCCGCACTCGCGTCTGCTCGCGTCTGCGGGGCGCTCGCGTCGGCGCGCGGGCGAGGGCGCTCTTCGCACCCAGCGCAGAGGGACAAGAGCGAGAGCGACACGAACAGCGGGCGGCGAATGCGCATGCGAATGGATCCCTATCGACGCGGGGGGCGCTGAAAAGTTGTGCGCGAAGTGGCTCACTCCGATTCGTAGTCTTCGGGCTCGTCTTCGGGCTCTTGCGCGACGACGGTCTCGACGCCCTCGCCGTAGTCGAGCCGCCCGCGCTCGGTGAGCGATCGCTGCGCGAGCTGCGCTTCGACGAGCTCGTCGCCCATGAGGGCGAGGACGCGGCTGCGCCAGAAGATGGGCCGAGTGTTTCCGTACCAGTCTGCGCACGAGAGGAGGCAGCGACCGGCGAGGGCGCGAGCGCGAGACTCGACGGTGCCGATCGCGCTCAGCGCGAGCCCGTCGACACGAAAGAAGCTCACGTCCGAGGCGCCGTCGAGCTGGCGAAGCCCCGGGTTGATCTGCGCGGACGTGGCGATGCCGAAGACGCCCTCGCGCGGCCCCGACGGGCTGAAGAAGAACCCGTGCGAGCGCGTCTCGCCTTGCGATCGACCGGGCAATCGCAGAGCGGCGAGCGTCGTCGGCGCGGCGCCGTCGAGCGCGACGGGGGTGAGCACCAGCGCGCGGTCGTTGTTTCCGACGGCGAGGGCGTTGGCGCCGAGGGGCTCGATGCGCTCGATGCCGTGGTCCGTTTGGATCTCGAACAGTCGTTGATCGCCGGCGCGGTAGGCGAAGAACCTCGACTCCATGCCCCGCCGCAGCTCGCCATAGCCGTACGCGCTGGCGCCGCTGCCGAAGAGGGCGTAGTCGCCGATCCAGCGCTCTTTGAACGCCCCGCTCGGCATCGAGACGAGCAGCGTGTACGCCTCCGCAGGGGCCTGGCTGACCGCGCCGTCGAGCTGCGCGAGGGGGATCTTCACCGCGGCGACCGCGCCCGCTGCGCGCTCGGCGCTCCACATGGCGTCGCCGCGGCCGTCGTCGCGCAAGAGCACGTGCAGCGCGCCCCCGCGCTCGTCGAAGGCGAACTGATCGACCGGCGCGCCGCGCACCATTGCCGCGCCGGGCCGTCTCCGTCCGGTCAACGGGAGCCGCACGATCCATGATCCTCGCTGTTGATTGGCCGCGGCGTCGACCGCGTCAGCAGGGACGGTCCAGACGTACACAGCCGAGCTCGAGACGTAGAAGCTGCGCGACGGGCCGCCCATCACGCCCTGCGCCGAGCACGAGACGCGCGGGCCGTGCACGTCGCAGTGCAGGACCGTGTGCAGCGTGGTCGCCTCTCGGTTGGCCGAGGTCACGAACACGTTCGAGTAGTCGAACGGCTCGCGAAACGCCCCGCGGCGACCGATGCGCACCGACGGCAAGCGAAACCTCCGCTCCCAGGGGTCTTCGTGCGGAACCTCCATGGGCACGTACACAACGAAGCGCCCGTTGACCAGGCGCGTGGCGTAGTTCTCGGACGAGTAGTAGTCGTCCGAGCGGACGTAGAAGCTGTCGAGGTAGCGAATCGCCCCGCCGCGCTCCAAGCGAAAGCGGTTCACCTCGGTGGCGTTGGCTCGGTAGCTGTATCCGAGCACCAGGGCGATGTCCCCGTCGACGAGCAGCTCGTCGTACCAGTCTCCGGGCCGCGTCCCCGGTGGAAAAGCCGGCGCGTGCCCGACGCGACGCAGGGAGTTGTTGGCGGTGCTCACGCGAAAGAGATGCCCGCGCCGAAGGATGATCAGGTCGTCCCCGGACGCCTTCACGATGTCGCCCTCGTCCACGTTGGCGACTTGATTGTTGGTGATGCTATTCGAGTGGTTTGTCGCCGTCGCGGGCCGGGATGCGCTCGGCGCGCTCGCAGAGCTCGACCGGGTCGACGCGCCGGCCGACACCATGAGGCTCTCTGGCTCGCGGCTGCCGAGGCTGTTGCGCATCGGGCGACTGCGGCCAGCGAGGCGCTCGCGGTGCCAGCTGAGCGCGTCACGGCGCTCTTCGGTGGACATGGCGGCGATGCGGCGCTGTGCGATCGCGCCCAGATGCGCAGACAGCGCGTCGCGCGAGCCGAGCGCAGCGAGCGGCGCGACGGTGCTCCAGCGGTCCCGAGCGCTGGCTTCGCGAAGGACCGGGATCGAGGCCACGATCGCTTGTGTGACCGGCGCAGTGTCGGGGAGCGCGGCGTCGATGGGGGCGTCGGGCGCGGCGTCCGCGGGCTGCTCGCGGGGCGCGGGCTGGCTCTGCGCGAGCGGGTCGATCACCGCGGTGCGCGCGCTCTGCTGGGCGTTGGCGGCGCATCGGTGCGAGAGGGCAGAGAGCGCGAGGGCGGCGAACAGTCGGGCGTTGCGCATGGTGTGTCGGACGGAGGTGCGAACGGGCGGAGGTCGCGTTCGACTCATGTGGCGGTATATCCTTGGATTGTGACCGGCGCAGGGGACGAGATCGACGCGCGAGCGAGCTTTCGGTCCCTGATGCGACGTCAGGGCTGAACACGGTCGAGCACGAACAACCAGCGTCCGCCTCGCGCACGCGACGGTCCATTTTGCTTCACGGGCTACGCAGCCCTACAAAATGCTCCCATCGCGTGCGATCGGCGTGCTGCGAAGCAAGTCGCCTCGCTCGAACTCGCTCCCCTGCGCCGGACCCCCCCGACGAGTGGCTACTGGCGGCGGCGGTAGGTGAACCAGAGGTTCGCCGTTCCGTAGTGCAGATAGACGCCGTCGCAGCGGTTTTCGACGGAGTAGGGGCCGGTCATCGTGTCCATCCCCGCGTCGCCGTCGGTGCAGGTGACGGCGCGGCCGAGGGTGGTGCCCGAGGGCATCAGCGTGCCCGAGCGACGCGTGACGGGGCCGGGCATCATCACGTTGGTCGAGAGCTGACGCACCTCGGTGTAGCGAAGGTCTGCGCCGACCACGAGCGTCGCGCGGTAGCTCGAGTTGGTGCTGCCGACGGTGCGGCTGTACGCGATCGCGTCGTAGATCCCCGGGGGAATCATCCCGCCGCGAAACATGATCGCCTCGGGCACGGTCATCGCGGCGGCCGCGGGCTGACCGAACTCGAGCGTGCTGCACGCGCCCGGACCCATGAGGGTCGGCGGGAGCCCCATCGGCGGCGTGCACGCGTCACCCGAGGTCGCGGCGTCGGGCAGCGAAGTGACATCGGGCTGCGACGTGACGTCGGGCATCGAGGTCGCGTCGGGCTGCGAAGTGACATCCGGCTGCGAGGTCGCATCGGGCTGCGACGTGGCATCGGGCTGAGCGCTGCTCGCGTCGTCCGAGGCGTCCGGCGTCGGCGCGGGAGGCGGGTTGCTGCACGCCATCGCGAACGACGTCGCGAGGGCCACGGTGAGAAAGAACGAGTTGCTCTTCATAGAAGCGATCGATCTACCAGAGCTTCGGGCGGCGCGCGAATGCGCGACGGACCCGCGCTTGAAGTGAGCGAGTGCGCGGCCCCCACCCGCGCTCGTGCGAACGGTGAGCGAAGGGTGCGCGGCCCCCACCCGCGCTACCGCGCGAGCGAGCGGTGCGCGGCCCCCACCCGCGCTGCCGCGCGCCCCGCCCCCGCGCAGAGCGCAAGGGCGGCGGCTCTGCATGGTGATTCGTCAGGAAATAGTCTGGCAGAGTTGATCGAAACAGCCCTTGCTCTGCAAGGGCATGGCAGCGAGGCACGAGCGACGCTTCGTCGATACGAGCGCGATCTCGTCACCGGTGGCGTGTTGTCTGCTGTCGAGTGATGAGCAGCGACGGTGTTCGATCGAGTTTGTTCGATTGAGCAGCCCGAGAGCCCTTGCAGAGCAAGGGCCTTCACGATCAACTCTGCCAGACTATTTCCTGACGAATCACCATGCAGAGCCGCCGCCCTTGCGCTCTGCGCGGGGGCGGGGCGCGCGGAAGCGCGG
>JAAFIF010000198.1 GCA_013298625.1 Myxococcales bacterium | reverse complement strand
GGACGGTGCGGACGCAGCAACAGGCTGCTCCGCCGGGGTGTTCTCGGCCATGGTGACGAACTCCAGTGCGCGCGTGAATCGCTCGGCGTGCGCGCGGTGCGCTCGAGCGAGTGAGGTGTCAGACCGGGAGACCGGCCGCGGTGACGAAGCGGCGCGCGATCGCCGCCGCGGTTGCCTGTGTCGGCGCCACGGCGCTCGCGCTTGCAGCGAGGCCGCGCAGCGCGGGGAGCGTGATTCGCAGGCGCACGCGGTCCCTACGCGCGCCCGCTGTCGCGCCGAGGATCAGTGTGCACAGAGCCGCGCCCGAGCGCACGCGCGAGGCGACAGCAGTCGCGCCCGTGGCGATCGAGCATGCGCCGGACGCGGCCCGCACTCGAGCCCCCGACGTCGAGAGAGCGACCGCCAGCGACGCGGCCCCGGAGCACGAGCGCACGCGCGCTGAGGTCGCTGTAGCGGTGAGTCCGACCGCGCACGTTGCCGACGCCAGCACGATCGCGCCGGGAGTCTCCCCGGCGATCACGACAGCGTCGGCAGCGACACCGAGGACAATCGAGCAAGCCGCGCCAGCAGTCCGCAGGCGCACCGCCGCGGCGGTCGTCGTCGAGCTGACCACGCACGAGGCAGAGCCAGTGCGCAGGCGCACAGAGGACGCGCTCGCACTCAGCCCGTACGAGCTAGCTCCCGCACTCGTGCGTACGCGTGTCGCGGCTGCGGCGGTGGACAGCGACACGAGCGATGCCGCTCCGCCCGCGCGGATCCGCGCTGGACCTGCTGCGAGCGAGAGCGCAAGCGCGAGGCCCGCGGAGCTCGATCGCACTCGCGCAGCGGTCGCAGTCGTGCCCGAAGCGACGGCGACCGCTGCATCGCCCACGCGGGCTCGTCCCGCGCTCACGCCGCCAGCGAGCGCAAGCGTTGCCGACGCCGACGCGTACACGTACGGACTCGTATCGCCAAACCACCGCTGCGCGACGAAGCGCTGCAGCAGCGCGGACGACTGCGCCGCGGGCGATAGCACGAGGCTGCTGCGTCGGCTCTCGATCCTGTCGATCCGCGGCCCGGTGCTCACTTGCTCGCGATCTCCACGAGCAGCTCAGGGACGCCGGTGCTCGTCGAGTCCGCGGCGCAGACCAGCCACAGGCACGAGTCCTGGAAGATCTGCTGCAGCCCGATCTGCGCCCAGCCGTGGGCGTCGCCGTCGTTCGCCGAGCGAATCCGGCCGTACCAGAGCGGACGCGCGACCACGATGTTGACGGTGCCCGTCGTCGCCACCACGCCGCCGACCGTAACGGAGTCGATTCGCTGCACGCCAGTGTCTCCGGCCTGCAGCGGCAGCTCGACGAGACGGCCCGTGACGAAGCCTGAGAGCGAAGCGGTCGCGCCCGTTGAGCGCCCGCTCGTGCCGTCCTGGCTGGTGTACGAGACGGATACGGTCGTCGCGGTCGCGCTGACCGCCGCGTTGATCTCGACGAAAATCCGCAGGCCCTTGTAGTCGGCCGCGCTTGTGTCCGTGATTGGATCGTAGAGCGTGACGCGCGAGGCGAAAGACGGCTGCGCCGTAAGCGTCGTCGTCGCGAGCGAGTTGAGGTTGATCGATCCGACGTGAAAGAGCCGATCGAAGAGCTCGAGCCTGCACGCCACAGTCGATCCGAAGATCACTGAGGTCAAATAGCCCTCGGCGCCGGCCGCGAAGTCGTTGATCGTCGGTGCGCCGGTCGTTGCATCGCTGGGCACCAGGCCGTTCGCAGTGTTGCCGATCGCGAGCGCGCCAGCAGCGGGATTGCCGGTGCGATCCCACAGCGTGTGGGGCTGCGCGGCGACGCTGGTCGCCGTCTGCGTCTTGGTGAGCGTGATGCGCTGCTTGCGCGCGCTGAGGTAGTCGGCTTCGCTGAGGATCGCCATCGGCTCAGTCCAGGTTCACGACGAGCTGCCCCGCCTCGACGCGGAAGATGTCGTTCGTGTCGATTGTCTTCGACGCGCTCAGCGCAGCGCGCGCAATGCACGCCCCGCCGCTCGACGCCGTCATCAAGCCGACGTGCGTGATCGTGCCCCACGGCGCCGTCGCCTTCACCCAGTCGATCACGGCCGCGTTGCTCGTCGCGCCGCCGCTCGCCGCGCTCCAAAAGGTGCTCGGCGTGCCGATCGCGATGCGCGCGTAGCTCCCGCCGCTGACCTCGCTCGCGAGCGATCCGGTCTCGCCGGGGTCGGCGGTGAAGAGCGCAAGGTGCGTCGGCGGCGTCCATGCCTGTCCGCGGATCAGGGTGTCGAGGCCGGTGTTTTCGTAGGTATTCGTCAGAGACATTGTGTGTGCTCCTTATCAAGCCGGTGCCGCGGGATACGCGAGCACGGTGAGGGTGATCGGCTCGCTGCGCGCGATGTGCGTTCCGCCCGCGTCGCGCAGCCGCACCGTCAGTCGATACGCGGACTGCCCAGCGTCGAGCACGCGCCCGCTCGGGTCCCACACGACGACGGAGAGCGCGGTGGTCGCGCCGGGCTGGAGCGTCGCGGGATACTCGGTCGTGACGCCGTGGCGCTCGAGCCAGACGACCGCGGACGCGGGCACCTCGGCGAGCGCGGGGCTGCAAGGCACAGAGACCTCGACGAGCTCGGCCGCGAGGGGCCGCTGGTGGAGTGAGATCGCGGCGCTCATCGGGTCACGTCCTCGACGAGTCGGAATCGATAGCGCACGAGCGTCGTCACCACTCCGCCGATCTCGTACTCGAGGTCGTACGAGTACGTGTCCGCGGCCCAGGTCGCGCTCACCGCAGCGGGCACGACGACCTCGACGCGGCCTGCGAGCGGCGTGACGTCAACGACCACGCCCGACTGCGCGACGCCCGCGCTCGATCGAATCTGCGCGCGCACGGTGTAGCCCGTGAGGTCGACGACGACGCCCGCGCTCGTCTTGCGCACGCTCGCGAATCGCAGCGTGTCACCACGGAATCGCTCGCCGTGGTCGTGTGTGGGGACCTTGCGCGCGGTCATGTCTGCGCGAATCCAGCCAGCGCGGCCGCCTTGTCGTAGAGGTCCTCGGCGCACGTCGTCGCGCGCGTCGCCTTGGTCGCGTTGACATCCGCGGGACGCACGACCTGCGTCAGCGTGCCGCCCGACGGGAGCGGGATCTCGACGACCGCAGACCAGCCCGACTCCTCGACACGGAGAGTGACGATCGTGCCCGCGGGCGGCGCGTCGGGGAGCGTTTGCGCGATCGTTTGATTACGTGTGCGTGCCATCTCTCGCCTCAGACTTTCGCGATCACAGTCCAGTTGGTGCCGTCGCACAGGTACGTGCACGACCCGTACGCCGCGTTGATTGCGACGTGCGTCGCAGCGCCGTTCACGGTGCCGCCCGCGGGCGCGAACGTGACGGTTTTGGTGCCGTCGGCCGATCCATCGCCGTTGGTGATCACCACCACGGTGCCCGCTTGCACAGGCGTGCTCGGGCCCGTGACCGTGCGCGCGGCGGTCAGGCCGATCATGTCCACGTAGCAGCTCAGCGCCGCGACGGTGTGCGCGGCGTTGTTGACCGCAGTGCGACGCAGGCGCAGGCCGACGAAGCAGCCGTTTTCGTCGAGGCCGAATCGCTCTGACGAAGAGACGGTGTAGCTGATCGCGCGCTTGGTGCCGCTGCCCTGCGTCGTGAGCGTCGGGCTGAGCTCGATCAGCGTCCACCCAGCGGTGCCGCTCTGCTCGATCGGCTCGCTGAGCTTGAGCTGCTGCTGCACCCCGCTCGCCGCGGTCAGATAGCCGCGATACGTGAGGCCGTTGACCCCCGCGGTACTGACCTGAAAAACGCTCGTCGCGCCCGTCGTCACGATGACGCCGGCGTTGGCCGTGTCGCCGATCGTTACGACCCCGGCGGGCGCCGCAATCAGGGAGAGCCACGCGCTATCGCCCGCATTGCGGACCCACAACGCGGCGGTGTTCGCGAGCCCGAGTCCGCTCGTGAGCGACTGCGTCGTCCCGACGGTGACGCCGCCCGCGCCGTGCACGCGTAGCCGCTCGGTGAGCGCGCCGCCCCCGGTGCGCGTCGAGACCGCGAATGCTCCCGCCTCGGTGCCCGCGCCGACGTTGGTCAGGATGCCATCGATCGCGACCGCGTCCGTCAGCGTGCCCGCCGCGTTGTGCGCCGCGAGCGTGGCGCGCGCGCCGATCCCTGCGGCCGCGCTGCCCGAGCTGAGCGTGTGCGCGATCGTCGCTGCCGTGACAACGCTGCTCGCGTTGGCGTCGTGCACGGCGATGGGCGCCTGCAGCACGATGCGCGAGCCGGTGATCGTGGTCTGAAACGACGCGGCGCCGACGGTGAGCGCGCCCGCGCTGTTGATCGCGACGTGATTCGTCGAGCCACGACGGAGGTACAGCCCTGCGCCCGAGCTCGGCGCGAGCAGCACAGCGCCGCCACAGTCGGTGGCGTCGTCGGTGCCAAACTGCCACTCGCCGCTGCCGTTGACGCGCCACACGTCGAACCACGCGGCGTTGCCCGAGCCGCGCACGACGATCGAGCGCACGTCCCACTGCAGCCCGAGCGCGGCGTCAGACGGCAGCGCAGCCGCGACCGTCGCGCCGATGCGCAGCGGGAGCACGTCCTGGCCCCAGCCCGGAGTGACGACGCCGCCACCGCTGGTGAACACCTGTCGCGCAGTCCCTGCGGCCGTCGAGCCCCACACCGTGGTGTAGACCATGACGCCGCCCGCGG
>JAAFIF010000207.1 GCA_013298625.1 Myxococcales bacterium | reverse complement strand
CTCGCGACCACCGCGTTGATGCCCGTGGCACCAATGGTCATTGCCGACAGAATCTCCAGATCACGCGTCGGTCCGCCCGACCGGCCGTCAACGGCACGGTGAATCGAGGTGATCATCGAAGCGTGACTCGGGGTGTATCCCAGGCGCGCGGACCAATCCTTCGGAGTCCACCGGCGGCCGCTCACGCGAATGCGCTGCGAGCCCGGAGGCGAGTTGAAGGTGACCGCAACCATGACGGGTTTCATGGTCTTCGCAAGAAGACGCGCCTTGCACCGGTGGTGCCCATCGAACAAGTGCTGCCCTGTCGATCCGCGCTCGAACGAGACCGTATTGCCGTCGAAGATGTGCGCGTCGTTGTCCATGTCGTTCGCCAGGGCAAAGACGTCTCCGTCGTCTTCGTTTCGGTTCCCCTCGCTGGTGCTGATGGCCCAGTCGGCGCTCTCTTGGTCGAGGTCGATGACATGCGCGGAGAACCCTCCCTTCGCGTGTTCGATCTCGGCGAGCAGTTGCAGCTTGGACTTTCGGTTCGTGGTCATGACTGTGATTCCTTCCGTGTCGTTTCGTTCGCGATTCGTGGAGGACGTCTCGACGGCTGGTCTCCACTCCGGCGAGGGCGCGCTTGGAACCTCACGCGCCTTCGCTTTGCCGCCGAGACGCCCACCGCGGACCGCGAGGCCTTCGCCTGCGCGGGTCGTGGGGCTCAGAAGGGGATTTCGCCGTCGTCGGGCGCGGTGAACGACTCCTGCGGCGCGGGCCTGGACTGCGGCTGCGTGCGCGTCGGCGCAGGGCGAGCGATCGGCGTGGGGCGGTTGTTCGGCGCGGGGCGGTTGCCGCCTTCGACCGCGCGGATGCGCGCCTTCATCTGCTCGGCGAAGCTCTTGGCCTTGGATGCATCCATCGGCTTCGCGCCCATCTCCGGGCCGATCCAGCTGATCGTCGAATGGCTGCCGCCGCCGTTCTTGTTCGGCTTGTTCTTCACACCAGCGACGCCGACGAATCCGATGCACGAGTCGAGCTGCGTGATGTCGTCGCCGTCGAACCCGATCTTGCGCAGCTTTTCGATGGACACGACCCACTCGGCGCGCTTGTCCTCGTCGTACGTGTCGATCTCCTCGCCCAGCCAGAACGTCTTCGAGAGCTGCACCGGCTCGGCCACGTCGCCGCCCGTGAGCTCCGCGGTGATCTCGATCACCGGTTTCTTGTCCTGGCCCGCCTCGGTGAGGACGGCCCTGACCACGCGCGCCTTGTACTTTCCTTCATTGATCAGCATGTGAATCACTCCTTCGAATCAGTGTTGGTGGTGGCGATCAGCGCGCGCAGACGGTCGATGGACCGCGTGAGCCGCGAGATGTCGTTGGGTTCGGCGGCGATCCACGCGCGCGCCTTCGAGGCCACGTCCTCGGGGGCGTTCGCGGCGATCGCGTCGAACTCGCGCTGGAGACGGCCGCGGTCGAACGCGCGGTCGTAGCCGTCGTAGAACTCGGCCCAATCGAGGTTGAGGACCGGCGCCAGGCCAAAGCGGTTCTTGGCCTCGAACGCGCCCGAGCTCGATTCGGTGTAGAGCGCGCGGTAGCGGTCGCCGATCGCGCGGGACTTCTTGCCGCTCTTGTCGACGACGCCGCCGCTCCAGTTGGCGAAGAGCAGCGTATCGCACCACTCCTTGAGCAGGCCGCTCGCGCGCTTGTCGATCTTGAGCGTCCAGCGCTCGTACGCCTCGCCGTCGGGCGGCTGGTGCGTCTCGCCCTTGGCGTGGGCGAGGATGACGACGTGCATTGACTTGCGGCCGAGCTCCTCGAGCTGCGCGAGCAGCGGGCGCCAGCCCTCGTCAACCGCGATCGTGTAGCCCTTGCCGAAGCCGAACGCCTCGACGTTCGCCTTGCCGTGGCGCGCGCAGATATCCGCGAACAGCAACGGCTCGATCCAGTCCGCCGTGTCGATCACGAGCGTGCCGAACTCGTGCTGCTGCGTGGCGAGCTCGTGCACGGCGGCGCGGACCTCGGTCCAGCTCGCAGGCGC
This sequence comes from Myxococcales bacterium, assembly GCA_013298625.1. GTDB lineage: Bacteria > Myxococcota_A > Polyangia > Polyangiales. The sequence continues at coordinate 2,204 of JAAFIF010000207.1, read as the reverse complement.
CGGGAAGCGGGCCGCGTCGATCGTGCCGAAGCCGTCCTCGCTGCCGAGGAAGATCGGGCGTGGCGCGTTCGAGGCGAACAGCGTCTTGCCGACGCCCTCGACGCCGTAGAGCACGGTGCGGAGCGGGCGCTTCTGCACGCCGTGCTTGACCGCAGAGAGGAGAGACTTCGCGATTCGTGGTGACGATGGTGGCGTTGCTTGGGTGGCCATGATTCAGGCTGCTTTCGTGGGTGCGAGTTCGGGAGACGCGCCGACCGTGCGGAACGCGTAGGGGTTGTTGATCGAGTCGCGGCCCTGGCAGACCGCGAGGTAGGGACACGGAGAGCCCGCGTAGCGAAAGCACGCGTCGCCGTTGCGGGGCGCGCGGCCGGTGCGCTCGGACTCGCGCATCAGCTCGCCGAGCTGCCACACGTCGAACGCGTACTCGTCGCGGTCCGCTTCGAGGCGCACGACCTCGATCTGCGCGAAGTGGCGATCGGGATTCGCGCCGAGCGATTCAATGCAACGGTCGCGGTATTCCTCTGGCGATTCGTCGCGATCGCGCTGCGAAGCGTAGAGCGAGCCGTCTTTCTTGTACTTGCGCGACTCCTCGGGCGTGGCCTTGAGCGGGTCGATCGTGGGCTTGCGCAGCACGTCGTAGATGACGCCCGCGACCGCGTAGCCCAGGGCGTTCGCGCCCTCGATGTACTGGCTCACCTGCCCGTCGAGCGTGAGCCGCGCGCGATACGCGCCACCCGCGCCGATGTCCTCGCTCGAGGTCTTGTGCTCGATCACCCACACGCGGCCGTCCGGGCCGCGCGCGATCACGTCGACCTTGCCCGCGAGTTCCCAGGTGCGCGAGCGCGCGCCCGTGTCCGGGTTGATCAGCGGGAGAGTGAATTGCTTCTCGATCGCGAGCGCTTCGAATCCGCGATCGCGCCACGCGACGTCGTATCCGATCAGCATCGCCTCGGCGCGAGCGCGGACGAAGGGGTCCATGCCCTCGGGCAGGTGCTGCATCGCGAGCGCGAGGGCGCCTGCGGGGCCGGTCGACCACCACGCTTCGAGCGCAGCGTGAACCGCGGTGCCGAACGAGAGCGCCGCGCTCTCGGCGATCGGGCGACGACCGAGGACGAACGCGTAGTAGTGCTGGCGGGCGCACGAGCGGAAGCTCTTCATGCGCGAGGCGGTGAGGAGATTCATCGGGCGAACTCCACCGCGTCGAGCACGATGCGATCGCTGATCGCGCGCGGGCCGGTCACGAGCGTGAGCGAGCGCTTGGCGCGCGTGATGGCGACGTACCAGAGGTTCGCAGCCTCGCCGCCCGCGTCGGGCTTGAACGTCCACGCGAGCACGAACACGCGATCCCTCTCCATGCCCTTCGCGCGATGCGTGCTGCTGAAGAGCAGGCCGGGCCCGGCGTTGCTAAAGAGCGAGTCGAGGCGCGCGAAGAGCTGCTCGACCGTGGCGCATCCCTCGGCGAGCGCGGTCAGGGTCTCGACACGATCGAGGAGGTCCTCGGCGACGTCCTGCTCGTCGGCGCCGAGCTTCGTCAGCTCGGTCTGCACCCACGCGCGGGCGACCTGCAGGAGATCGGAGACGCGGCGCGCGCCGAACGACTGCGCCCACGCGCGAAACACCTGCGCGAACTCCTTGCCCTGGATGCGCGCGCGCTTGCCCTGGCGAATCGCGGCGAGCGCGCAGCGAGCGAGCGGCGCGTTGAGGCGCGAGACGACCAGATCACCCTCGGTCCACTCGACGTGCGAGAGCGGGCAGGTCGTGACGGTCCCCTCGGGCGCGTCGGGGGCGGCCTCGAATGTCGGGACGATCCGCTGCGCGAGCGCGACGACGGCGCGCGGACAACGGCGGGTAATCGAGAGCGGGAGCACGCGGGCCTCGAGCTCGGTCGCCATGCGATCCATCGAGCCCACGTCCGCCCCGCGCCATCCGTAGATGGCCTGAAATTTATCGCCGACCAGCACGAGGCGACCGCCGGGGCGCAGAGCAGCCTGCGCGAGCACGAGCTGCGCGCGGGACATGTCCTGCGTCTCATCGACGAACACCACGTCGTATTGCGCGCCGCGCAGCCCGAGCCGGGCGGGGGCGTAGACCATGTCGTCGAACGACACAGTGCAGTCCTGCGCGATCGCGAGGTCGAGCGCGCGGGCCACGATCCAGCCGGCGTCGGCGAGCGTGAGGCCCTCGGGCAGCACGAGTGACGCGCG
>JAAFIF010000120.1 GCA_013298625.1 Myxococcales bacterium | reverse complement strand
ACGCGGCGACACAGGCGCGGCGCGCGGCCCTCGTCGCCGAGGCGAGCCGCGACGACGACGCGGCGGCGCGGGCGTGGATCGAGCTCGTGAGCGCCTACGGAGCGCGCGGAGCATGGACAGACACCGCCCGCGCCATCGAGCAAGCGCAGGCCTCGGTCACGCGCGTCGGGGACCCTGCGCTGCGCGCGTCGCTCGAGCTGCTGCGCGCGATCACTGCGACCAACACCGGAGCGCTCGACGAAGCACGCGCGGCCCTCGAGCGCAGCGAGCGCGCGGTGATCGAGCGCGGCGCCGATCGTTCGGCGGTGCTCACGGCGAAGGCCAACCTGGCGCGGCAGCGCGGCGCGCTCGACGAGGCGCTACGACTGCACGAAGAAGCGCGCGCCCTCGACCGCGCTCGCCTCGGCGAAGACCACCCGCTGACCGCTCTTCACCAGCACAACACCGCGGGTGTCCTGCGGCGCCTCGCGCGGTTCGACGAGGCGAAGACCGCGTATTTGAAAGCCCTCGGCGTCGAGCGCCGCTGGCTCGGCGAGGGCTCGGTCGAAGCGGGTCTCACGCAGAACAGCCTCGGCCTGCTCGCGCTCGAGTCCGATCGGCTCGACGAGGCCGAGCGGTGGCTCATCGCCGCTCGCAACGCCCTGCGCGGGCGCAGCGAAGAGCCGCTCGCGACGCTCAACCTCGCGCTGCTCGCGATCGCGCGGAGGCAGCACGAGTCAGCGATCGCTCTGGCGACCGAGGCGCTCGCGAGGGACACCGCGACGTTTGGCGCAGCGCATCTGCGCACAGCGCGGGCGGCGAAGGTGCGGGCGATCGCGCTGATCGGGGCGCGACGCTGGGCCGAAGCGGGCCGCGACCTCGCATCCGCGCGCGCAGCGCTCGCGGGCGCGACGGACGCAGAGTCGCAGATGGTGCGCGACGAGTGCGCGACGCACGAGCGAACGCTCGCGCAGCACACGCGTAGCCTGCGGCCGCAGCGACGACACGAGCAGCAAAGCGCGGTCGCGCGCGAGACGCCGGCAGCGGTGAGCATCGAGCGGCGCAACACCGGGCCAGCCCCGAGCGGTTCGGGCAGCTACGGCCCGGCGCAGCGCTGGGGTCCGTAGGCGAGCGCGATGGGGCGCACAGCGGCGGAGCGCAGCGGGGACGGTGTTCAATGGTTCACGAGTGGGTGATAACTCCGCGAATTCGCGCCGTACCGTTTCATTCACGCGCGACCCCTCAACCTCGTCGGTGCGCGAACGAGCGCTGTCCCGACGCCCAGACGTTGCTCGCGCCGTCTCCAACGCTGACCGGCGCCGTGTGATCTCGCGGTGTTATCGCGGTGTCGTGAACTATTGAACACCGTCCCCGCTGCGCCGCCCGTTCGCGTTGTGCGCGCATCCGTAGCCAGCGCCGTGTGATCTCGCGGGGTTATCACCCACTCGTGAACTATTGAACACCGTCCCCGCTGCGCCCGCTGCGCCCGTTGCCCCTCTCCCCACTCGCGCGCTGCGCTTTGTGCGCGCCACTCGCCCCCCGCGCCCGTTCTCGCCGTGAAGGAGCCACGGACCCCATGCAAAACACCGATCGTCGCGCCCTGCTCGGAAAGCTCGCGCTCGCAGCCACCACCGCCCTCGCCTCCCGCGCCAACGCCTTCGCCGACCCGCCCCGCTGCGCGCTCACCAGCGAGGACATCGAAGGGCCCTATTTTCTGCCCGGCGCCCCAACGCGCACCCTGCTCATCGAGCCCGGAATGCAGGGCTCTGTCCTCGAGCTCGAAGGCGTCCTGCGCGACAGCGCGTGCCACGTCGTCGCCAACGCCCGCGTCGAGCTGTGGCAGTGCGACGCCCTCGGCCGCTACGACACACGCGGCACGCGCCTGCGCACACGAATTCAAACGGACTCGCGCGGGCGGTGGGCGGTGCGCACGATCGTTCCGGGTCGATACCTCAACGGAGACACGTATCGACCTGCGCACATTCACCTGAAGCTGCACGGCCCGCGCGGCGTGCTCACCACGCAGATGTACTTCGAAGGCGACCCGTACAACGCCAGCGACCCGTGGTACCGACGCGAGCGCGCCGTGTCGCTCATCGAGAACGGCCGGGAGTTTCGCGCGCGCTTCGACGCCGTCGTCCGACGTTGAACCGCTGCGCTACCGACGGCTCGCCGCTTGCGCCGGCGTCGCCGCGCGAAGGACCCGCTCGATCATCGCGCGCGCGCGCTCGGTCGCGTCCGCGTCGTCCGCGGCGAACACCGTCGAAACCACCAGCGCGCGCTCGGGCGTCGGCTGCGCGCAGTACACCTCGCGCACCCGCTCTCCGCTCGTCACCCTGCGAATCCTCGGCCCAAACGCCGCCGGAACATACGCAGGCCGATCCACCCGCTGCCCTTCGCTCGTCAGCCACGCGCGCAGCGCGTCCCACGCCTCTGCGCACCGCCCCTGCCGCACGCCCACGCTGATCGTCACGCCACCGCGGTCGCCCGCGCGCGAGCTCAACACGTCCCCCGCCAGCGGAAACCCCGTCGCCTCGCCGTTGAACAGCCACGGCCCGTCGATGTCCACCACGCCGAGGTCGAGCGCCGTGACATCCAGACGCACGCTCCCGTCGCCGCGCGCGCCGCGCCCCCGCAGCGCCTCGTACACGCGACCGAACATCGCCGCGGCGTCGCCCAACACGAGGCCCGCGCGCGTGTTCGTCATCGCCGTCACGAGCCACGGTCGCCCGTTGGCCGTCACGCACCCGTACTCGAGGTCGAACCCGCCAGCGCGCAGCTGAAACACCGCTTCGGTGTCGAGCGACGGAGCGCGCACCGCCGACGCAGGCTCCGCTCGCAGCGTGTAGACCGCCTGCTGCGCCCGCGCTTCACCGGCGAGCACCGTCGCGCACTGCGCCGGCGCGAGCCTGCGCTGCTCGAAGACCAACGCGATCTGCGCGTTCTGCGCGGCGGCGACCACGGTCACACCCGCGCCCGTGACCCGCGTCGTGACAGACCAATCCCGCCCGTCGCGCGGATCGTTGACGGTCGCGTCCAAGCCCGGGATGCGCAGCGGCCAGCGAACGGGCGCCGGCTGCGCTTGCGCTGCCGCAGGAGCTCCGCTGGGATTCGTCGCAACACCAGCGTCCTGCGCGGACGCCGTCGATGCGAAGAGCAACGCCATCGAAGACGCCGCGGCTGCGAGCCATCGAGCGCGCGTCATCAGCCGCCGGGACGGCTCCCGAACATGGGGATGTCCGAGCCGTTGTTGTGGTTGTTGTTGGGTCGACGAATCGGGTGCCGAGTGTTGCTGGGCCTGCGCGCGCCTGCGTCCACGACGGGCGTCGGCGTCGGCTGCGGATCGTTGCCCGCTGGCACCGGCACAGTCGGCCCCACGTCGCCGAGCGGAACGCTCATGGTCGCGACGGTCGCATCCAACACGGCTTCGATCGAGGTCGCGCCCAAGGTCATTCGCACGCGTCGCGTGCGGCCACCCGTCACGGGGACCATGCACGGGGTCTGCGAACAGAGCACTTCGCCCGAGGCGGTGTCGCGCACCTCGGCGTCGGCGGGGGTGGTTTCCTGCAGGGGATTGGCCGGCAGCGTTGGTGGTGGAGCTGTTGTTGTTGTTCGAGCTGGTCTCGCCGCGAGGCTGCGCGTTCGATCCGCGCGCGGCGACGATGCCCACGCTCGCCGCGGCCACGGCGATCAACACGCCGCCGAGGATCAAGAAGACGTTCGCGGTCTTCTTCGTCGAGATCGCCTGCGATCGATGCGTCGCCGCGCTGAGCCCCGCGCCCGTCGTGTAGTTGTTGGCGTCGTGCGCGGCGTACGGCGGATACGTCGGCGGCGCCGGGATCGAGCTCGGAACCATTACGTCCGACGACACCAGCGCGCCGCTGCTCGAGAGCACCAGGCCCGGGTCCGTCGGCGATTTGACCCCTGAAACACCGCTCGGAATCGACGGCCGCCCCGTCGCGCTCGAGATCGCGTTGGGCGTCCCTGCGCGCGTCGAGCTCTCTCGATCGGACGACGGCGCCTTCACGATCGGCAGCCGGATCTCTTGCGTGATCGGAAAAGCAGGCGGCCGCGCATCGGGCCCCGCCATCGCAAACGGCGCGAGCAGCGAGCGAAACTCGTCCGCGGACTGAACCCGGTCGATCGTCAGCTTCGAGATCGCCCGCATCACCAGATCGCAAAGGCCCTGCGGAAGATCCGGCACCCTGCTCGACAACGGCACGGGCGGGTCGTTGAGGATCGCCCGCAAGAGCGCCACGCGCTCTTTGTGCTCGTACGGCAGCGCGCCCCCGAGCATCTCGTAGAGCAGCACCCCGAGCGCGTACAGATCCACCCGCGCGTCCGGCGGATCGCCGGCGATCTGCTCGGGGGCCATGTACTTCAGCGTTCCGACCAGCGAGCCCGCGGTGGTCTCGTGGCCGACCTCGTGCTGCAGCATCTTGGCGACGCCGAAATCCAGCACCTTCGCGTGGTCCGCGCCGTCGACGTTGGTGATGAAAATGTTCTCGGGCTTCAGGTCTCGGTGCACCACGCCCGCCGCGTGCGCGACGCGCAGCGCCGCGAGCACTTGCATCGCGATCTGCACCGCGCGCCACGGCGGAAGCCTCCGCTCGCGACGCAGCGTCTGGCGCAGGGGCTCTCCTTCGAGCAGCTCCATCACCAAGAGCAAATTGCCCTCGGGGTCGCGCCCGAACTCGATCATCGACACGATGTTCGGGTGCACCAGCCGCGAGACCACCGTCGCCTCGCGAACGAACCGCGCGACGCCCGCCGCGTTCGACGCGTACTCGCTCGAGAGCACCTTCACCGCCACCGAACGGCCGACGGACTTCTGCACGGCCTTGTAGACCGTGCCCATGCCACCGGCGCCGATGCGCTCTTGAATCTCGAATCGATCCGCGCCCAGCACCGGAAGGTCCGGCGGATTGCGCAGCGACGGGTGGCTCGCGGTGTTCACATCAAGCTCCCGTCGCTCGCTTGCGCGGGCTCTTCGACGGCGACCCGCGTCGGCTGCGCCGCGAACCACAGCAGCCCCGTCGCCGCGAGCGCCGCGCCCACGCCGATCCCGATGTTCGCGCTCCACGCAAACGCCGTCCCGCGGTCTTGAAAGCCCGCCCGCTGCGCAGGGTCCGCGGTGCCCGCGAAGCCTCCGCCTTGCACCAGCGCGAGCCCGCCGAACACGCCGCCCGCCACCGCCAACACGCTGCCCGTCACCACCAGCGCCGTGTGCGCCCCGGTGAACCTCCGCGGCTGGTTGACCCAACGCACCCGCGGCGCGCCGTTGCCTTGCGAGCCCTGCGCGCCGCTGTTGCCGTTGCCGCTGTTGCTCTGCCGCAGCGCGTTCTGCGCGTTGGCCGCCGCCGTTCGCCTGGCTTCGAGCTGCCCTTGCACGCCCGCGCGCGCCTCGCGTCCGAGCTGCGCCTGCGCCTCGTCCGGGTGCTCTGCGAGAAACCGATCGTAGTACTCGAGCGCGCGCTCGAGCCGCCCCGCGAGCTCGTGCGCCCTGCCGATGTTGTAGAGCAACAGCGGGTTCGGGTTGACCGTGTACGCTTGCTCCAAGAGGTTGATCGCGACGTCGGGCTCGTTGCGGTTGTACGCCTCGGCCGCTTGCTGAACGAGCCGCCGAAAGCGCCCAGGGTTGCGCCCCTGCGCGAGCCCGTCGGACCCCATGGCGACCAGCGCGAGCCCGCACGCGAGCGCGCAGGGCCACAAAGCACGTCCAGGCGCGCTCGCCGATCGCCGGTTCATCAGGGTCGGCACTATACCCCGTCTACGGAGATTCCGCGAATCCCTTGGTGACCGCCGGGCGGGATCGAGGCGAGCGGATCGCGCCATCGGTCAGGTCGCCCTCAGTTCGTCGGGCTGCGCCACACGCAGCGCGCGCCAATTTCGACCACCTCGTCCGGAGCCCAGCGATACTCGGGGTCCAGCCCTGGATCACGTTCCGCGCCGTGATTCGACGTAAGCTCCGAGGCGCCGAGCTGGCTAGAGCGCCAAACCTCACGCATGTTCTCCCGATTGCGCAAGCGGGCTTGCTCTTCCGTTGGTCCGGCAGGGTCGAGGATGCGTTGTCGGACGCTCTCACCGTAGAGCCAGCTGTCGTACGAATAGTTTGGAGGCTCGTCGGCGATCCTCGTGCCCCAGTCGCGATCGAGCGTCCAGTGGCGAACGCTGTCGACAGCAGCGAACGCGCCGAACGGCGCACGTCCGCTCGGATACGCGTCGACCCGCGTGTACCTCGGACGCAGCTCCTCGTCGTCGCGACAACGAACGCCGTTGAGCGGTCCGTTCGCATAGTTGAACGCGCCCCGACTGCAGTCCGCACGATCTCCCCAAGGAAAGAACAGATCGTCTGGCCCGCGCATCGCGTAGCGCCACTGCATCACGGTGGGCAGATCACCGCCGAGCCACTGGCAGAGCTGCCGCGCGGTCGTCCACCGCATCCGATCCGCGGGATAGTCAGCGTACCGTCGATCGTTTGCATAGTCGTCGGTCGGAAGCGCGACGGGCGATGGGCCGTCGAGCCCTGCGGGGCAGACGCCCGCTCGCTCGCAGAGCACCCGGCAACGGTTCGTCACGGGATAGCGCCCCATGAAGTACGGCGTGGTCAGGTCGACCGTGTGCGTGACAGGTCCCGACGGCATGGCCACCGAACGACCAAGCAGGGGCACGGTTGTCCGCGGTGCGGCCCCCACGGGGTCGGCGCAGGCGCAATCGCACGGGGCGCAAGGCGGGCACCACGCAGGGCGGCGATAGCGCAGGCCCTGTTCCGTCGGTTCGAGCTGCATCGAGCTGAACGGGTCATCGGGCGTCACGGCCTCGCCGCAGCTCAGACACAGCAACGCCGACACGAGGGCTACACGCTTCATCGTCACTGACCTTGCCACTGCGAGAGCCCGGCGGCTCGCTGGTACACCGTCGCGCATTGCGCAGCCCCTACAACCCCAACCCCCACTCCGCGGCCGAGAGCGCGTAGTGCACCCACGCGGGGCCTTCGCCGTAGCGATCGGGCTTCGTGCGACGCACCCGGCGCGGCCACGCCTCGAGCCCCTCGTGCCAGCCGAGCGCCGAAGGCCACGGGAGCAGCGGCGACGCAGAGGCGATTTCTGCGGCCATTTTCAGGGCGATCGGCCCGTCGAACAAGTGCGAGAGCGCGCACCGCTTCGAGCGCTCCGCCGCGCTGCGAAGCAAGTCCACGCACGCGAGCGCGCCGCCGAGCAGCGCTGGCTTGAGCACGAGCCCTCCGCAGCCACGAGCGTCGAGCGCGCGCGCCGCGAAGCCCGGAATCAACAGCGACTCGTCCGCGAGCCACGGGATCGCGCTCTCTCCGAGCGCGAGCAGAGCCTCACCCGCGCAGGGCTCTTCGATGGTGTTCGCCCCCGCGGCCGCGAGCGCGTCGACGTTGCGCCGCGCGGTCTCGGTGTCCCACGCGCCGTTGGCGTCGAGCCGCAACTCGCAGTCCGCAGGCAACGTCGAGCGCAGCGCGCGCACGCCGTCGAGCTCGCGTTCGAACGCGATGTCCTTGCGGCCGACCTTCACTTTGACCGCGCCGATCGGGGACTTCTCGAGGCGCTCTTCGGCGATGTGCGCCCACTGCTCGGGCTCGACCGCGCCGCCGCCGAGCAGGGTGCTTCGCAGGACGCTTTGGTTGGACGCCTCGAGCCTGCGCTCGGCGCTGGTGCTCTCGTCGCGCGAGCGGCTCTTGGCCCAGGACCACAGCGCCGTTTCGAGCGCAAATCGCGCCGCAGGAACGCCCTTCAAGAGCTCGCTCACCGGCTCGACCATCGCCCGCACGATCACCTCGGGCGAGCTCGAGTCCGGCGCAGGTCCCAGCGCTCGATGGATCTCTGCGAGGGCTCGCTCGCACGCATCGACGGTGTCCGGAGAGAAGCCCGGCAGGGGCGTCGCTTCGCCGAGGCCCACGGAGGCTCCGTCGTCGATCGCGACGAGCAACGACTCGCGCTCGACCCAGCGCGACGCGCGGTTGCCGATCGCCGTCGAGAGCGAGCCCTGCACGCGCTTGAGCCGGGTTCGGACGATCCAGCGGCCCATCAGCGAGCCACCAGGCCGATCGACCACAGGACGCTGTGCACGAGCAGCAGGGCCGCGGTTTGCGCGAGCCGTTGGTTCAAGATCGCGCCGCGCTCGCGGTCGAGGGCGCGCGCGAGCTTCACCGCGAGCGGCAACGAGAGCAGCGGAAGCAGCGCCGAGAGCCACCCCGTGAGCCCCAACGCAAACGCCAGCAGCGGAAACGCATAGGCCAGCGCGAGGCACAGCCCGTACATCCGCACGCCAAACGCCCGGCCGAAGCGAACGGCCAACGTGCGCTTTCCTGCGACGGTGTCCGTCTCGATGTCCCGTACGTTGTTGACGAGCAGCACGCACGACGCGAGCGCGCCGCTCGGAACCGCGGTCAACCACGGCAGCAACGGGACCGTGGCGGTCGTGACGAAGACCGTTCCGCACACGGCGACGAGGCCGAAGAAGACGAAGACGAAGAGCTCGCCGAGCCCGTTGTATCCCAGCGGGTACGGCCCGCCCGTGTACGCGATCCCCGCGATGATCGAGCTGATCCCGATCGCCAACACCGGCCACCCCGCGACCGCCAACAAGTACGCCCCGCACGCCATCGCCATCGCAAACGAGAACGCCATCGCGCCCCGCACTTGCCTCGGCTCGAGAAGCCCCGCCTGCGTCACCCGCGTCGGCCCGAGCCGCTCGGCCGTGTCCGCGCCCTTCTCGTAGTCGAACACGTCGTTCGCATAGTTCGCCCCGATCGTGAGCCACACCGCCCCGAGCAGCGCCGCCAACGCCGCCCCCCAGCGCACGCCCGACGCCCCCGCGAGCGAGACCGCGGTCGCAACGCCCACCATCACCGGCGCCACCGCCACGAGCAACGTCTTCGGCCTCGACCCGAGGACGTACGCCGCGAACGAACCCTTCTTGATTTCGTGTGCGCTCATCGCCGACCCGCTTCTTCTCGCACAAATTGCAGCGCCTCGGCCACCGCCTCGGGCGCCTCGATCGTCGCGTCGTGCCCGACGCCCTCGATCACCCGCGCGCTGATCCGCTCGCTTCGCGCGCACATCCGACGCGCGATCGCCGTAAACTTCTCATCGAACGCGCCCGTCACCAGCACGACCGGGACGCGCAGCGACGACAGCTCGCCCCAGCGCGACGGCATCGCCCCCGTCCCGAGCGCGCGCATCGCCCACGCCACGCCCTCGGGCTCGTGCTGCGCCCTGCGCGCCCGCAGCTCTCTCCGCAGCGCCTCGGGCAACGCCCGCTGCGACTCGAACACCGGCAGCGCCTCCCACCGCGCGCCGAACGCCTCGAGCCCGTCGCGCACGATCGCCTCGCTCATCGCGCGCTCCCACGCCACGCGCTCGCCTCGCAGCGCCGCGTCTTCGATCCCCGCGTCGACGCCCACGAGCACCGCCCCCGCGTAGCGCTCGGGCGCGTCGAGCAGCATCGAGAGCGCCACGCGCGCGCCCATCGAGTAGCCCACGAGCACGTTGCCCTCAGCGTCCGTGCGCTCGTTCAGCGATCGAACGACGTCGTCCCAACGCCACGCTGGATCCCAACGCGCCCCCGCGTGCCCCGGGAGCAACAGCGCCTCGGTCCGCGCAAACCCCTGCTCGACCCGCGCCGTCACCCGCGCGAGCGACCCGCGATCGCCCAGAAATCCATGGAGCGCGAGCAGCGTCAGGTCGCGCGCCGGGCGCTCTCGAAAGTACAGGCAGTCCATCGCTCACACGCCGTCGATCGCCGCGACGCCCGCGCGCACCAGCGCCGCGAAGCGCTCGGCGTTGCCCGCGGCGCACACGCTCTCGATCACCGTCGCGCCGCCCGTCCGCAGCGCGGTCTTCATCGCGTCCCGCAGCGTCGCAGCGCTCTCGACGCGCGCGTACCCGAGGCCAAAACCCCGCGCGACCGCCTCGAAGCTCTGCCCGCGGTCCGTCAGAAAATACCGCTCGTACTCGGCCCGAACCTCCGCCTGTCCGCCGAGCGGAAGCCGGTCGAAGATCCGCCCTCCCCGGTTCTGCAGCGCCACGATCACCAGCGGCTCGGTCACCGACTGAGCGAGCTGCAACGAGCCCACGTCGTGCCAGAGCGAGACGTCTCCGAGCAGCAAAACCACTGGCGTTTTGCTCACAGACCGCGCGCCGACGGCGCCCGCCACGAGCCCGTCGATCCCGCTCGCGCCTCGCTGGTGCAGCACCGTCACGCTCGGCTCGGGCGAGAGCGCATAGGCGTCGATGTCCCGAACGACCGAGCTGTTTCCGACGATCAGCACCGCGTCGTCGCAGAGGCTCTCGTGCACCGTAGCGATCGTGCGCCCCTCGGTCAGCGCCGCGCCGTCCAGCTCTGCGCGCGCCGCGGACTGCGCCCGCGCGTCGGCCGAGAGCCACCCGCGCGACCACCCTCTGCGCGCTGCCAGCGCCGCGGGCGACGGCTCGATCGCAGCGAAGAGCGAGAGCGGATCGGCGTCGAGCGCGACGTGCGCGGTGTTGCCCGCGTCGTTGTAGCCGTTGCGCGCGAAGACGATCCGCTGCGCCGCGTTGCTCGGGTCCGAGGCCCACCGCGCGTACGCCGACGAGACCATCGGCAGCCCGAGCTCGATCACCGTCTTCGGCCCGTGCGCGCGCCAGCGCTTCGACGCGCACACAGAATCAACCGAGCGCAGGATCATCACGTCGCCCGACGCGGTGCGCTCGGTGAGCGACCGCGCTTCGGGCTGGCGAAAGCGCAGGTCGCTCGTCGACTCGCACAGCAGCGGAAGCTCGTTGCGCGCGAGCAACGCCAGCAGCCGCGCGCGGGCGACGGGAGACTCGTAGCCGAGCGACGGGCCGCACGCGACCAGCACCTCTGGCTCTTCGAGCGCCGCTTCGAGCGAGGGCGGGACGCTCTCGGCGCGCGCGTGGGCGCGCTCGAGCACGGGGATCGACTCGACGGCGCGCTTCCACGCGGGGAGCCAGGGCTCGGGGCCCTCTGTGCGCTGCGGTTCGAGGGGCTTTCGAAAGCGTGCATTGATGTGCACAGGTCCCGGATCGGGCCCGAGCGAGCGCGCGACGGACTGCACGGCCACGCGCGAGACCGCGCTGAGCGCGTCGAGGTCGGGCAGCCCCAGCTCGGCGTAGTGGCGCACGTACGAGCCGTAGAGCTTCACCTGGTCGACCGTCTGCGGCGCGGCGCAGTCGTACGCGTCCCACGGGCGATCTGCGGTCACGATCACCAGCGGGTTGCGCGCGAGCGAGGCCTCCATCACCGCCGGGAGGTAGTGCGCGGCGGCGGTGCCCGAGGTGCAGAGGAGCGCGACGGGGGCGCCGGTGAGGCGGGCGATTCCCAGGGCGAAGAAGCCCGCCGAGCGCTCGTCGATGACCGAGTGAAGAGAGAGCGAGGGGACGCGACAGAGCCCGAGCACCAGCGGCGTCGAGCGCGAGCCCGGAGAGATCACCACGTCGCGCACGCCCGACTTCGCCAGGGCCCGAGCGAACAGCTCGCTCCACGCGATGTGCAGGTTGGATGCGCCCATGTGCTTCGATTCTCCAGAAATTTCAGTGTGACCGCGGGTCAGATACTCGTTGCTGACCCGCGGTCAGAGGTCTCAGGCCGCGCTCGAAGCCGGGGTCGAGACGAAGAGGCAGACCGTCCCGAACGTCATGGGCTCGACCGCGAGCACCTCGTGGCCGCTGTCGCGCAGGATGGTCGCGAACTCGTCGGGCGCAGGAAACTTCGCGATCGACTCTTGCAGGTACCGATACTCCTTCGAGCCCGACAGCAGCGCGCCGATCGTCGGGACCACCGTGTGCACATGAAACCGCGCGAACGGCGCGAGCAGCCCGCCGCGCGGCTCGCTGAGCTCGAGGATCGCGATGCGCCCGCCCGGCTTCACCACGCGCGCGATCTCTCGCAGCGCCTTCGGCCGATCGGGAACATTGCGAATCCCGAACGCCATCGTCACCGCGTCGAACGACTGGTCCGGGTACGGCAGCGCCTGCGCGTCGCCCGCCTCGAGCACCACGCGCGATCCCATGCTCGCCGCGCGCACCTTGTCGCGGCCGACCGAGAGCATCCCCTCGCTCGGATCCGAGCCGACCACGGTCACCTCGGGGTGCAGCCGCGCGATCATCATGGCCAGGTCGCCCGTCCCGGTCGCCAGGTCCAACACGCGGTGACCCGCGGTCAGCTGCAGCGACGCGACGGTGCGCTTGCGCCAGCGCTGGTCGACGCCGAGCGAGATCACCCGGTTGAGCAAGTCGTACCGATGCGCGATGCGGTCGAACATCGCGCCGCTGCCGAAGCGCGGCTCTACAGATTGTTCGCTCACGAGATCACCGCCGTCGTCTCTGCGTTGGCCGTCTCGGGCGCGCGCTGCTCGGCAGCGGCTTCGCCCTTTCGCTGATGGAGCTTCATGTGGCCCTTCTGGATCCCTTCGGACGCGAGCGCCCTGAGCGCCGCGAGGTTGGAGGCGAGCCCCACCGACGCCAGCACGCCCGCGAGCTCGCGCGCGCCCTCGACCTGCAACAGCTCGAAGGCGACCTTGACGCCCTGGTGGGCTTGCGTGCTTCCGCCGACGGAGCCGACCGCGAGCGGAAGGGCGCAGCGCCCCTCGAGCCCGCGCGCCGTGCGACGCCAGGTCGAGATCGGGCGGTACCGTCCGTCGATCGCGCAGTACGCGTGCGCGCCGGCTTCGATCGAGCGCCAGTCCTGGCCGAGCGCCACCGCCGCGGCGTCGACGCCGTTCATGAAGCCTTTGTTGTGCGTCACGGCCCTGAACACGTCGAGGTCGGCGAAGCGAGAGGCCTTCGCGATTCCGTCGGCGATTTCGCTGCCGCCGAGGACGTCCGCGTCGACGTCGCACCGCACGCGGACCATCCTGCGCAGCGGGAGGTTCGACAAGATGCGCAGCCCGATGTGCCCGCCGACCAGCGAGCGCACCACCGGGGCGACCGCCTCGGCGACGGTGTCGACGCAGTTGGCGCCCATCGCGTCGCCCACGTCCACGAACAGGTCCACCACGAGCACGCCGTGCTCGACCGAGAGCACCCGCACGTCGAGGTCTCGGCAACCGAAGCCGCGCTCGACCATCTTGGGGATCGATCGATCGCCCGCGGCGAAGAGCGCGCTCTTGTTCTCGCGGAGCCGCACGGCGGCGCGCTCGACGTCGGGGACGTCGTCCATCTGCACCTGCGCCGTCATGATCGACGCGTCGGCCTCTGCGACGAAGCCCCCGCTCGCGCGGACCATGCGCGCGGCGTTGGACGCAGCCGCGACGACGCTGGGCTCTTCGACGGACATCGGGACGAGGTAGTCCCGTTGATTGACCAGAAAGTTGGTCGCGACCGAGAACGGAAGGCCGAAGGTGGCCACGACGTTCTCGCTCATCTTGTCGGCGCTCTCGAGGTCGAGCCCGCCGCCGCGCGCGAAGTACGCGCGGACGCGCTCGGACACCGCCGCGGCTTCGCACACGACCCGACCGCGCTCGGCGATCGAGTGCTTGTAGAGCCCGGACATCCTCGAATTGACAGCGCGTCTGGTCATCGCAGCACCTCCGAAGCGAGCGCGTCGAGGTCTTCGGGGCGAAGCGCCTGCGGTCCGTCGCTGAGCGCGCGGCCGGGGTCGTCGTGGGTCTCGATCATCACGCCTGCTGCCCCTGCGCTTAGCGCGGCGCGGGCGAGCGGGAGCACCAGATCGCGGCGACCGGTCCCGTGCGAGGGGTCGACGATCACAGGCTGGCGGTGAACGTGCGCGAGCAGGGCGACCGCGCCGAGGTCGAGCAGGTTGCGCGTGCTCTCGTCGAACCCGCGGATGCCGCGCTCGCAGAAGAGCACGCTGCTCGCGCCGTGCACGAGCAGGTACTCGCCCGCTTGCAGCCACTCGCTCACCGTCGCGGACATCGAGCGCTTGAGCAAGACGGGCTTGCGCGCGCGGCCGACGGCCTTGAGCAGGGCGTAGTTGGACATGTTTCGCGAGCCGATTTGCAAGAGATCCGCGTACTCGGCGACGAGCGAGACCTCGCCCTCGGCCATCGCCTCGGTCACCACGCGCATCCCGTGCTGGTCCGCCGCGCGGCGCATCCACTGAAGCGCCACCTCGCCGTGCCCCTGAAACGCGTACGGGCTCGTGCGCGGCTTGAAGGCCCCGCCGCGCAGAAACTTCACGCCCCGCGGCGCGAGCTTGGCGGCGATGTTCTGAATGCGCTCTTCGCTCTCGACCGCGCACGGGCCGGACATGAGCACCGGAGTCGCGCCGAGGCCCACGCGCACGCCGGCGACGTCCACGATGGGCCCTTGCGCGTCGATCATGGGGTGCTGCGATTTGGGCGCAACCACCTGCGATACGCCTGGGATCGCGGCGAGCTCTTCGCTGCTCACGCGCGCCGAGTGCGGCTCGAGGACGAAGCCGCGCTCGGTCGGTCGCACCCACTGTCCGCGCGCGATCAACGCGCGCTTCACCGCGTCAGCGTCGGCGGTCGAGTCGATCAATACCATCCACACGGTTGCCTCACTTCGTCCTGTGAAGAAGCGCCATCGCCACGCCGGCGAGCCCGTCGCGCGCGCGCGACTGGGGGAGCGCTTCGAGCTCTGCGAGACCCTCGAGCGTGAGCTTCTCGGCCAACGCCCTGCACTGCTCGAGCACCGAGCCCTCGCGGATCGCGCGGGCGGTGCGTCGCTCGAGATCGGGGTCGAGCGCCACCGAGTCGGTGACGGCGCGCTCGATCATCGCGGCGAGGTCGGGGTCGCGCTCGACCGCGAGCAACAACGGATAGGTCGCCTTGCCTTCGCGCAGGTCCGAGAAGACCGACTTGCCGACGTGCGCGCTGTCGCCGCCGACGTCGAGCGCGTCGTCGACGAGCTGAAAGCACACGCCCACCTTGCGGCCGAAGCGCTCGAGCGCCTCGCACTGCTCGATCGAGACCTCGCCCGCGCGGGCGCCGGCGTACAGGCCCCAGCCGAAGAGCGACGCGGTCTTGCCTTCGACCACGCGAAAGTAATCGCCCACCGAGCCGCGCATCGAGCCGCGGTTGGCGAGCTGCAGGCTCTCGGCGTCGAGCATCTCTTTGAGCGTGGCGATCATGCGCACGAGCAGCTCGGACTGGCCGGCGCGCTGGATGCGGTCGAGCGCCTCGACGAGCAGCCAATCACCAGCAAAAATGCTAGCGGCGTTGCCATAGACCATCCGCGCGGCGGGGATGCCCCGGCGCACGTCGCCGAGGTCGACGACGTCGTCGTGCAAGAGCGTGGCGTTGTGCACGACCTCGACGGCGACGGCCATCGCGCGGGCCGCGGGCGAGAAGCCCTTGCCCACGCGAGAGGCGAGCGCGACGCACATGGGGCGAAGGCGCTTGCCGCCGATGGCGAGCAGGTGCCGCGCGCTCTTGTGCATCGGGGTGTCGGCGCCGTCGATCGTCGCGAGGTCGGACTCGACTTGCTTCAGGTCGTCGTCGATGAACGACCGCAGCGCGTGCAGCTTCTCGGCGAGGGCGTTGGCCCCTCGGTCCGCTGCGATGGACTGCAGCCGCGCCATCACCTCGGCGCCCTCGTCTGCGCGCGCCTGCTGCGCGGGTTGAACTTCCACCGTCGTCATGACTCTCGAATCCTCCCTGAACTGCTCTGTACCGAATACGAACCCATAAATTCAACGCGCGCGGCTACGCGCGGCGCAACCGCTGTGTGATACCGCGCGGAAGTGACAACAGGTCACCAAACGAGCCGAAGTCTGCCCTTCGTGAAGCTACAAACGTGTCGATCATTTTTTCGGCCACGTTGGTGAACGCGAGCAAGCGCTGCACGCGCTCGAGCCTCGCCTTCGACCCAGCGTCGCGGCCCCGCCCGAGCAGCTCTGCCGCGCTCTCGAGACGGTCGCGGACCGAGCGCGCGACGAAGCGCTCGCGCTCGGCGATCACCTTGCTGATCATCTTCCAGAAGTCCGTCTCGGCTTCGAAGTACTCGCGGCGCTCGCCCGGCTTCCACACGCGCTTGACCACCGCCCAGCGCTGCAGCTCGGTCAGCGTCGTGCTCACCGAGCCCGCCGACATCGAGAGCCGATCGGCGATGTCCACCGCCGGCAGCGTCTCGCCCGAGAGGTACAGCACCGTCCACACGCGGCCGAGCACCTTGCGAAAGCCCCAGTGCTCGATCACGTCGCCGACCGCGTCCGCCGCGAGCAGCTCCGCTTCGTGCCAGAGTTCAACGCCCATTCGTCTCTCCGAACTTTCAGAAAAATCTGAACGATGTGTAGGCGACCCGCGCCCCTTCGTCAAGCGCCGCTCCTGCGACAGAACACCGCGCGCAAAGCTTTCGAGTGACACCCCAGAGAGCGCGGGTGTACTCGCCCTTCATGCACAAACACTCCGTGATTTCACTGTTGGTCTCGCTCTCGCTCGCCGCCTGCGGCGGCTCGTCGCAGAGCGCCGCCACCACGCCCAGCACCGGCAACGGCAACACGGCCACGACGGCCAGCGCGGGCGGAGAGCAGCACGGAGAGCACCACGGAGGGCACCACCCCCAGCTCTCTCCCGCGCAGCACGCGATGCACGAGGTGCTCGCCCCCATCTGGCACAGCGAGCCGAGCCCCGCGCGCAACACCCGCGCCTGTGAGCAAGCCGCGTCGCTGCGCACCCACGCAGAGAACGTCCAGCGCGAAGCCGCCCCGGCGGACGCCCCCGCCAACACGGCCGAAGTGCGCGCGGCGCTCGTGACCGCGACGGCCGCGCTCGTCGACGACTGCGCCGCCGGCGGCGCCAACGTCCCGGCCAAGCTGGCCGACGTTCACACCGCGTTTCACCACGTGTTCGAGCGCCGGTAGCGCACCGAGGCACGCACGAGCGGTCCCTACGGTGACCGATTCGTTCGGGCGAATGTTCGGGTCGACGAATATTTCGCGTTGAAGCTCGCGGGGGGGGCGCGCGTAGAACAACCTGCACGCGGTCGTTCACCGCTGTGATTCGGAGGCCAACATGCCCAAGCATTCCAAGTTCATCGCGCTCGCCAGCGCAGTTTCGCTCTCGGTTCTCGCAACGTCGGCCTCCGCTCAAGTGAGCGGCTCGGTTCAAGTCCAGGGGGGCTTCGGCGTCAACGTCCCCGGCCAGGTCGTCGTGAATCAACCGCAGGTGCAGCCGGTCGGCGGCCAGGTCGTCGTCGTCGGTCAGCCCCAGCCGCAGCCCCTGCAGACGCAGGTCGTCGTGCAGCAGCCGCGCCCCATCGGCGGACCCGCGGTCGATCAGTTCGGCCGCCCCATCGGCGGGCCCGCCGTCGACCAGTTCGGTCGCCCCATCGGCAGACCCGCGGTCGACCAGTTCGGTCGCCCCATCGGCGGCAACATGGACACCCTGGCGCGCCCCATCGGCGGCCCCGTCGCGCAGCCCATCGCCGTGCCCGTCGGCCCCATGACGCAGCCGCAGACGATCAACTTGCAAGTCCCGCTGCAGCCGCAGGGACAGCCGGATCGCTTCGTTCCCCCAACGCAGCCCGGACAAGTGTGGGTCCCCGGCGGATGGCAGTTCGTCAACGGACAGCAGCAGTGGATCGCCGGCCACTGGGAGACCCCTCCCCAGCCCGGACAAGTTTGGATGCAGCCCCAGCAGGGTCGCCGCGGTCGCCGCTGGTGGTACCGCCAGGGCTACTGGGGACAGCCGCAGCAGATCGACAACCAGTACCTCCAGCCCGGCGCCTTCGGAATCCAAGCGCAAGTGCGCCCCTACCAGGTCGGCCAGATCATCACGGGCTCGCTCGACACCACGGATTTTCACAGCCCCAACGGCGGCTACGCCGACGACTACGCCGTGTTTCTGCAGGCCGGACAGCCCGTGACCTTCGTCGTCACCGGCGGACCGTCCACGCAAAACGGCCAGCTCCTCGACGTGGTCGCGTCGATTCACTTTCAGGGCCGCGAGCTCGCCACCGACGATGACGGCGCGGGCTATCCCCACGCGCGACTGGTCTTCACCCCGCGCATGAGCGGCGTGTACGCCCTTCGCGTCGCCAGCTACGGCGCTCGCTTCGACACCGGCTCGTACTCGATCCAGAGCTGGGCCGGCGCGATGCAGACCGCCCAGCCCTTCGCCCCGGTGCAAAACTGGGGATGGGGCGGGACGCAGCCCATGCAGCCGCAGCCCCAGCCCGTGCAAGTGCAGCCCATGCAGCCGCAGCCTGTGCAACAGCCGGGGATCATGGGTTTGAATATCGGCACCCAGATTCAAGGCATGCTGCAGCCGGGCGACTCGCTCAACCAGCGCGGCTCGTTCGTCGATCAGTACGCGATCAACCTGTTCGCGGGGCAGCCGATCACCATCGTCGCGCGCGGCGTCGGGACCGTCGGCCCCATGGGCGCGATGAACAACACGCCCGACGTCATGCTCGACCTCGTGTGCAACGGTCAGCAGGTCGGTCACGACGACGACAGCGCGGGCAACCACAACGCGCGGCTGGTCATCACTCCGCAGCAGAACACGCAGTGCGTCGTGCAGGTGAGCACCTTCGGCGGGACGCGCACCGTCGGCGCTTACCAGCTCGTCACCGTGCAGGGCGCGCAGCCGTCGATGCAGTGAGCGGCGGCGCTCACCGCGCGCGGCGCGTGTCCTCGGAGTAGTTGACGACGAGGTACATCCAGCACTCTTCGGCGTGCGTGTTGATGTAGCTGTGGGGGCGGTCGGCGACGAAGTTCACAGCGTCGCCAGCGCCGAGCAAGAACGTCTCTGCGCCGACCTTGAGCTCGAGGTGGCCCGAGGCGACGACGAGGTTCTCGCGCGTCCCGGGCCGGTGGGGCTCGGCGTCTTCGCGGCTGTGGGGCGCCAGTCGAAGCTCGTAGAACTCGGCCGCTTCGGGGTCGCCCAACGCGAAGAGCGCGCGCGACGTGAAGCGCCCGTCCGCGCTCGTCAGTCGATTGGACGCCTCGCGCGTCGAGACGATCGAGCCCGACGACGGCACCGTCGAGAGCAGCGTCGCGAACGGAACGCCCATCGTCTGCGCGATCTTCCACACCACCCCGATGCTCGCCGGCGTGCGCCCGAGCTCGATCTGCCCGAGCAGCGTGCGCGAGACGCCCGCCTCGCGCGCGAGCTCGTCGAGCGAGAGCCCCCGCGCCGCACGGGCGATCCTGAGGTTGTGCGCGACGATCCCGTCGAGCGACGGCTCGACCAGGTCCGTGCTGTTCTCGTCGGTCTTCTCGGGGACCGACGGCGGCTCAGCGGGCTTCGACTGCGACGGGATCACCACGGGCAAGCCCGCGATCCTCCAGCCGTCGGTGCCGCCCGTGAGGTTGTAGACCGAGCGCTTTCCGAGCTGCTCGGCGAGCTGCGCTGCGGCTGCGCTGCGGCCGCCCTTCGCGCACACAAAAACAAGCCCGTCCCTCGGAAGCGCGCCCGCGGGGTCCGCCCGCAGCTGCGCCAACGGGACGAGCCGCGCGCCCGGGATGTGCCCCGCGACCCACTCGGACGGCTCGCGCACATCGACGATGTCGAGCTCGCCCTTCGCCGCGAGCGCTTGCAGTTCGTGAGGCGAAACGCTGATGACCATCACGCGCTCCCGCGCCCGACGAGCTCGCACAGCGCGTCCACGAGCGCGTCGAGGTCCTCTTGGGTGTTGTACGGCGCGAGCGAGGCGCGCACCGTGCTCTCGAGCCCGAAGCGACGAAGGATCGGCTGCGCGCAGTGGTGTCCGCCGCGCACCGCGATCCCGTGCTTGTCGAGGTACGTCGAGACCTCGTGCGTCGAGTGCCCCTCGATCACGAAGGACAAGACCCCCGCTTTCTCTTTCGCCGTCCCGATGATCTCGAGGCCAGGGACCGTGCGCAGCCGCGCCGTTCCGTACTCGAGCAGGGCGTGCTCGTGGCGCTCGACGTTCTCGATCCCGAGCCGCGAGAGCCAGTCGAGCGCCGCGCCGAAGCCGACCGCGTCAGCGATGTTGCCGGTGCCCGCCTCGAACCGCGCGGGCGCCGGCTGAAACACGGTCTTCTCGAAGGTGACGTCGGCGATCATGTTTCCGCCGCCTTGCCACGGGGGCGTCGCGTCGAGCAGCTCGGCCCGCGCGACGACCGCTCCGATGCCCGTCGGCGCGAAGACCTTGTGCCCCGAGCACACGAAGAAATCGCAGCCGAGCTGCTGCACGTCCTGCCGCATGTGCGAGACGGACTGCGCTCCGTCGAGCAAGACCTTCGCCCCGTACCGATGCGCCATCGCGATCATCTCGCGCGCGGGCGTGATGGTCCCGAGCGCGTTGGACACCTGCGGCAGCGCGACGATCTTGGTCCGATCGTTGAGCAGCTTCTCGTATTCGTCCAAGCGAATTTGCCCGCGATCGTCGACGGGCGCGACGCGCAGCTTCGCCCCCTTCTCGGCGCAGAGCATCTGCCACGGGACGATGTTGGCGTGGTGCTCGAGGTGCGTGAGCACGATCTCGTCGCCGGCGCCCACGTTGCGGCGGCCCCAGCTCTGCGCCACGAGGTTGATGCCCTCGGTGGTCCCGCGCACGAAGACCACGTCGCGCGTCGAGCCAGCGTTGAGAAAGCGCCGAACGCTCTCGCGCGCGGCCTCGTAGGCGTCCGTCGCGCGCGCGGCGAGCGCGTGGGCAGCGCGGTGGATGTTGCTGTTTTCGCGCTCGTAGAAGGTCTTGAGCCGCTCGATGACGGCCCGAGGCTTCTGCGTGGTCGCGGCGTTGTCGAGCCAGACGAGCGGCAGTCCGTGGACGCGCTCGCTCAAGATCGGAAACTCGCGCTTGAGCGCGTGCGCGTCGATGGGCCCGCCCGCAGGCGAGAGCGCGAGGCCGGTGTCGGTCTCGATCTGCGTCGCGGGCGCAAAGGTCGGCGACGGCGGGGGCTGCTGCGGTCTTCGCGCGTGCGTGTGCGGCGTCAGCGCGGGGTCTTGATCGAGCAGCGCGAAGCGAAGGACCTCGGGCGTCGCCGCTTGCATCGCGGCGGCGAGCGAGTCGAAGCGCAGCTCGACGTCGAAGGGGTTGCGCGCGGAGTCGTACGCCGGCTGCGACGGCTGCGATGGCGGCGCTGCGTGGGGCGCTGATGGCTGTGCGGGCGCGGGCGCAGACGCGATGGGCGCGGGCGCGGCGTCGAGCGACGGCGCGATCGGGCTGCTCGGGGCCGCGGCCGGGGCGACGGGCTCGGGCGCGGACGGAGGCGCTGCGTACAGCTCGTTGACGTAGCGCGAGATCGCGAGCGTGAGGCTCGCCGGGTCGAGGTCTGGCAGCGTCGGCCCCGACGGAACGCGGGTCGCCGCGAGCCCCACGCCCGGCGAACCGGTCGGCACCGAGGCGCCGTTGGTCAGCGTCGCGGGCGCGAGCGAGACGAGCGAGAGCTCGCCGGGGACGTTGGGCTCACGGGTAGTCATAGTAGTGATCGAGCTTGACGCCTTCGAGCACGGCGAGCGCGTCGTGCACGAGCACGGCGGTCGAGCAGTAGAGCGCGAGGAGGTACTGCGCTGCTCCTTGGGGGTTGATCCCCATGAGTCGAACCGAGAGGCTGGGGCTCACTTCGCCGGGCAATCCAGGCTGAAACAGCCCGACGACGCCGCGCTTACGCTCGCCGGTGCGCACGAGCAAGATGTCGCTCTTGTTGTCTTGGATGCGGATCTTGTCGCACGGGATCAGCGGCAGCCCGCGCCAGGTGAGAAAGGGCGCGCCGAAGAGCGTCGCGGTGGGCGGCGGGACGCCGCGGCGCGTGCACTCTCTGCCGAACGCGGCGATGGCCTTGGGGTGGGCGAGGAAGAAGCTCGGCTCCTTCCACACTTTGGTGATGAGCTCGTCGAGGTCGTCGGGCGTGGGCTGACCCTTGCGCGGCTTGATGCGCTGCTCGGGGTCGACGTTGTGCACGAGCCCGTAGTGCTTGTTGTTGATGAGCTCGTCTTCTTGCTTCTCTTTGAGCTTGTCGACGGCGAGCGTGAGCTGCTCTTTGACCTGGTCCATGGGGCTGCGAAACAGGTCCGAGACGCGCGTGTGCACGGCAACGGTTGTGGTCACCGAGCTGAGCACGTACTCGCGGGGCTGCGCCTCGTAGTCGCTGAACCCGACGGGCAGCGCGTCGTTGGGGTCGGGCGTACAACGGACGTTGAACTTGTCGTCGAGCGCTTGATTGACGCGAAACACGCCCGCTTCAACGGGCACCCACGGCAGCATCTGGACGAGCCAACGGGGGCTCGCTCCGCGCCACTGCGGCGGGGTCTTTGTGGTGTTCGAGAGCTGCCTGGCGGCGCGCTCACCGATGAACTTGGTGGGGTCGGTCATCGAGAGGTCTTCTCCAGTGGGTGCCCGAGCGCGATCGCCGCGTCAGGCGGGGGCGATGATATCGTGTTAGAAATCCAAGAACGACGCCGAAGCGTCGCGAACGGTGACGCTTCGCGGCAACTCAGGGCGTCACGCGCGCAGCGAGGCTGCGCCAGCTCACTCCTCCTCTCGCGTCGCGCAGGACGAACCACAAGACGTACGCGCCAGGCGCTGACGGCGCGGTCCATTCGTTCTCGACGAAGGTCTCGCGGTCGGCTTCGCCGCGACCGACGCGCTCGAAGCGAAAGGCCCCTGCGGTGCTGTAAAACGACGCGCGCATCGCCTCGACGCGCGTGACGACGCTCCGTGAGACCCGGTCGAAATACACATAGCGCTCAGCGCCCCGGCAGCGGGCGACGGGCGAGCAATCTTCGACGCACGTTCGAGCGTCGTCGTCTGGGTCGCACACGCCATCACCGCACGCGGCGCCCTGCGCGCACGCGGGCCAGCGCAGCGAGAGCTTCACCGACGCCGACGCGCGCAGCTCGATCTGGTCGCCGACGAGCCGCGAAGGTCCGCCGTCGATCGCCGCCTCGATCGCAGAGAGCTCGGTGTTCTCGTTGCCGCGATCGCTGCGATTGAAGGCCACGACCGCGCTCGGCGGCGCGCCCGCGAGCGGGCAGCGCACGCGCACTTCGGCGAAGGCGTCTGGAGCAGCGCCGATCGAGACGCGGACCGGGACGAAGTATCCGCCCGTCGGATCGGGATCGACGGGACGGCCCGCGGGTTCGCCCGGCGCGGGCGCGGGCGGATCGGGGCCGAAGACCGCGCACGCGTCTTGCGGGATCGTCATGGTGACCGACGATCCCTCGCCGAGCGGAACGAGCGCCGATGCGTCGAGCGCGCCGCTGCAACGGGGCGAGACCGACGAGGAGTCCGACAGCGCGCGCCGCGCGTCGCAACGCCACCAGCGAGGGAGCGCAGCCTCGCTCGCTCCAGGCGGCGCGGCGACGAGCGCCTCGAGCGTCACCTGCGCGCCAGGCGCCGCTTCTGCAGGCGTGACGCGCACCGCGAGGAGCCGCGGTGAAGACACCGTCGACAGCCGCCCTTCGAGCGATGGAACACAACTGACCGCGAACGCAGCAGAAATCCACGCGAACCAAGCGCGCGAGCGGACAGCGCAGCGACGACCGTCGCGGTTCAGAACGTCCATCGAACACCTATCGAGGGCAGGATCGGCAGCCCGACGATGACCGCGCGCCGCGCAAACGCCTCGTCGAACACGAACTCTTCAGCGTTTTGCTGGTTGGTCACGTTCTGAACCTCGAGGCTGAGCTCGAGCTCCGAGACGCCGACGCGAAAGCGCTTGGACGCGCGCAGGTCGAGCTGCGCGAAGAGCGGGAGCCTGTCGGAGTTCTGCACGCCAAACAGGGGCTCGTATCGATCGCGACGGGCGTCGTAGTACGCGCCTGTCACCGGGGTTCGGACGAAGCCAGACGAGATGCGCGCGCGCGCACCGAGCTCGAAGCCGAGCGGGAGCGTGTAGGACGCGACGAGGCTGAGCGCGTGCGTCTGGTCGTAGTCGAACGGTCGCCACTCGGCCTGCGAATGAGCGCGACGCTCGCTGCGCGAGAGCGAGTACGACAGCCAGCCGAAGAAGTTGCGAAACAGCGCTTGCCTGAGCAGCACCTGCACGCCGTAGGCGCGTCCTTCGCCGTCAGCGACGAGCGCCTGCGCGCGCAGCGGGGCGGCGAGCGCGCTGCGGACCGCGAGCTGCGAGGACTCGGTGAAGAAGCCCGTCGCCTCGAGGCTGAGCGTCTCGGTGATCGCGACCGCGCCGCCGACCGCCCACTGCGTCGCGCGCGGAGACGCGAGCGCAGGGGTCGAGAAGACCGCGGACAGATCTTCGGGCGCCGGCGGCTGGCCGATCGCGCCGAACGCCGCGCGCAAGGTCACTCGCGGGTGCGGTCGATAGCGGACCGCGAGCCGCGGCTCACAGCGAAAATCCTGGCGAAACGCGCCGATCGACGGGGTGATCCCTTCGGGCGGCAGCGTTCGGCTCACCGAGCGAGCGTACGGGTCGAGCCGGACGCCAGGCGTCACTTCGAGCGCGCCGCGAAGCAAGGACACGACCGCCTCGGCGTAGGGAGCGACGCCGAGCGAGAGCACCGACCAGCGATCGGCGTTGCTGAGATCGGGCGGAGGTTGACCGAAGACGCGGACGTCTCCCTCGCGCGCAGGCAGCGAGACCGAGCCCTCGCGCGAGAGCTGCACCGAGGACACTTCAGCGTCCAGCCCTGCCTCGAGCGCGAGCCACGGTCGCACGCGGGCTCGCACGCTCGCGCGCAGACCTCCGCGGAGCGCGACGCTGTCCACGCCCGTGTCCACGCCCGCGGTGCGCGCGCGCTGCGCGCTGAGGTCGACGCCGAACCACGGAGTGACCGAGACCTCGACGTCCTGTCCGCGGAGCAAGTAGCGCCCGTACACGCGAGCGAAATCGAGCGTGCGGCGCTCTTGCAGATCACGGCTCGGATCGACGCTGCGCACGCTTCGCTGGGTGAGGTCCGTCGACGCCAGCACGGTGAGCTCGACCCGCGCGCGGCCCGAGAGCGCGACGCTGACCCTCGCCTGGGCGTCTGCGTACCGAGGGACCGCGATGAACGCGCCCGCGTCGAGCTGCGCCGCTTGCAGCAACTGCCAGAGGTGCGCGCGGCGCACGGCGGCGAACACGCGCACGCGGTCGCCGATCGACGCGCGCGCAGAAGCTCCGGCGTCGTACACGTCGAGCGAGAGCGCGCCGTGAACCCCGCGCTCTTCGAGCGACCGCGTCTCGACGCGCACGAGTCCTCCGAGCCCGCGTCCGTACGCCGCGCCAAACGCGCCAGCGACGAGCTCGACGTTGGCCACGAGGTCGCCCGAGAGCACCGAGCGAAAGCCCCCGTCGTGATACAGCCGCGGGACAGGAACTCCGTCGACCAACACGCGTGTGTCCTCGGGCGCCGCTCCCCACACGACGAGCGCCCCGGAGCCCGCGGTGGCCCGCGCGACGCCGGGCAGGCTCTCGACGACGCGCAGGACGTCGCCCTGCGTCCCTGGGACGCGACGGGCTTGCTCGGCAGAGACGTCGGTGGTGACAGCCTGTCGACGAATCGGCGGCGCGGTCACCACGAGCTCGATGTCGTCGGACTCGTCGTCGCGCGCCGGTCCCGCGACGGGCGCGAGCGCCACGTCGTACGTCGCATCGACGCGCTGTCCCGCCTCGAAGCGCTCGGTCACGCGCTGCAACGTCACGCGCTCTCCCGAGATCGAAACGACGCGCGATCCCGGCGCGACCGCAGCGAATCGAAAACGACCGTCGCGATCGGTCACCGTGTCCCCAGCGCCTTCGAGCGCGACGCGCACCCCCACGAGCGGCGCGCGCGAGCTTCGACTGCGCACCACGCCGACGAGCTCTGCCGTCGTCGGCGCCTCGACGCGCACCGTGAACTGATAGCGATACACCAGCCGAATCGCAGACGGTCGCCCGTCGACCTCGGCCGGAGAGAAGACAAACTGCCGCGCCGCGCTCAACGCCGCCTGGTCGAACGCCGCGCCTGCGCTCTCGAGCACCGACGCATCGTCGACCGCGCCGCGCTCGTTGACGCGCAGCTGCAAGACCACCGTCGCCGCCCGCGCGCGCTCTGCATCGGGGTGCGTAGCCTCGACGAAGCGCTGCAACGTCGGCGCGCGGGTCAGCGTCGGGGCGCGCGGGGGACGCTCCTGCGCCCGCGCGGACGACGCGAACGAGAGCGAGGCGATCGCTGCGATTCGAGCGAGAGCAGCGCGCGTCATAGCGAGAACCGAATCCCGATCGTGAGCGTCGAGCGCACCGCGCGACCGCAGCGCATCGCTGGAGAAAACCTCGCAGATCGCGCGACCAACAGCGCCGCCTCGTCGCAGCCGTACCCGAGCGATTGCAGCACGCGCGCCGCGCTCACCCGTCCTTGGTCGTCGACCGTCACCTCGACGCGCACGCGCCCCTCGATCGACGCCTCGCGCGCAGCGTCGGGATACTCAGGCTGTCCGAGCTCGACGGGCCGCGCGCGCTGGATCTCTTCGGAGCAGCCATCATCCGCGGCTGCGGGCTCGCTCGCTGGACGTACCGCGGTGCGCGTCGTCGACGAGCCGCCGCCGCTGCCACCACCACCGCCCCCAGCAACGGCGAGACCGGGGCCGTTGCCCAGGCTCAGACCGAAGTCCGGCGCGCCGCTCGACGCGCTCGGCGCCGCTGCGCTCGCAGCGACCGGCGGCGGCGCGCTC
>JAAFIF010000011.1:68434-143676 GCA_013298625.1 Myxococcales bacterium | reverse complement strand
AGCGTCCGCCTGGCCTACGAGTGGCGCCCGGTTGAACGCGATGGCAGAGCGATTCCGCCAGCGCCACTCAGGCATGTCGTCGCCCCATCGCTGCGCACGCTTCGACGCTGGTGACTGAGGTCCACCAGGACTCCATTGGCTAGGGCAGGCGGACGCCTCGCCCGCTCCGCGACGCTTCGTCGCGCATAGCCCGGGGGCTCGTCTCCCGGGCGTGAGCCAAACGTGGCTCCGCGAAGCTTCGCCGCGGTTTCTCCACACAAGATTTGGGCAACCATGAGCCCTTGGGCTGCGGGCACTTTCGCTGCTGTTTCTCCACGAAGCTTTTGGGTAACCATGAGCCCTTTGGCTCCGGGGCCCCTTCGCCGCTGTTTCTCCACGCAGAATCTGGGCAGCGATGAGAGCTGAGCGGCGGCGTCTATCGCAGCCAGCGCTCGATGGCTTCGGCCACGCCGCCGCCGGTGTCCGAGGTCGCCACGAGTCGATCCGTGGCGTGCTGCTTCACGTCGTCGAGGCTCTGCCCCATCACAAACGACCGCCCCGCCCACGCGAACATCGGAACGTCATTGTACCAGTCCCCCACCGCGCACACGTCCGCGCGCGCGACGCCCAATTGGGCCGCGAGCTGGGCAAGCCCCGTCCCTTTGTCCACGCCCGCGGGGCGCGCCATGAGCGCCCATTGCTCTCCGCTCGAGCCCGCGCGCCAGGTCGCGAGGGACAGGTCCGCCCCTCGCTCTGCGCGCAGCACGGCGGCGTTGGCCTCGACGTGCGCGCGCTCGCCGATCGCGAGCACCACAGCGACATCTTCGTGAGAGCGCCAGTGCTCGACCTCGCTCAGCCGATCGTGCACGTGCACATGCGGCGTCCACGTTCGAACGTACTCGAGCCAGCGCTCTCCGCGCGCGTCCGCGTGAATCTCGTGGTGCAAGAACACAAACGAGGCCATCTCGCTCGCGTCCGCGACGATCGCCGCGTGCACTGCGGCTTCGAGTCGAATCGGCGATTGCCAGCGCTTGGCCGCGGTGGTCGGGCACGCGAGCACGCCGCCGTCCGCGCAGATCATCGTGGTCTCGAGACCGAGCGCGCGCGCGGTCTCGACCGCCCCCGTGGACACCCGTCCGGTGCAGATCGCGACGTGCACGCCGCTGCGAATCGCCTCGCGGATCGCGCCGTGGTCCTTCGGCGAAACACTGTGGTCGCGGCGGAGGAGCGTTCCGTCGAGGTCGAGCGCGAGCAAACGGGGCGGGGTCACGATGCGCTCGGGTATGCAACGCGGCCGTGTCGTCGGCAACGGTCAGAAGCGAAGCGACAAAACACCGCCGTTGGCCGTCGGCGCCACGGTCAAGCTCACCCCGTTGAGCGAGGGCGGCGAGCCCGCTTGCCGCGTCGCGTACAAGAGCCCCGCGGCCGTCGCGAAGCCCACCGTCGCTGCGAACAGCGTCCCGCTCGTCGCGAGCTCGATCGTCGCCGCCGTGCGCGCGTCTCTCGCCGGCATCGCTTGCCCCATGCGCTCGAGCTCCGCGGCGCGCCCGTTGTCGTTGAGCCCGAGCCCCAACGTCAGCCCAGCGCCGACCAGCGTCGCTCCGCTCACGGCCACGAACGACCAGAACAACGGGTCCGCGCGGCCCAGTCGTCCTCCTCCCCACACGAACTCGAGCGGCTCGTTTTGCGCGCCCGTAAGCCTCGCGACGATGCGCGTGGTGCGCTCGCGCTCGGCCGCATCGGCCGCAGTGGATTGATACCGTCGATACGCCACGATGGCCGCGTCGAGGCGACCGAGCCGCTCGTACACGAGGCCGAGGTCGTACTGCAGATCGGTCAGCGCCGGCGCGAGCGCGATGGCCGCTTCGAGCTCGACGATGGCGGCGCGGTAGCGTCCCGCGGCGTAGTGCACGCGGCCCCGCTCGTAGTGGGCGATCGCGCGCGTGTTGCGGTCTCCGCGCGAGGCTCCGCCCAACGCAGGCGCGTCTTGCGCTTGGGCGCCGCCCGGATCGGTCGCGTTGCCCGCAGCAGTCGCCGTCGCAGCGTTGCTCTGCGCGGTCGCGTCGCTCGGGGCCGTGGTGGTCCCAGCGTCTGCAGGTGGCGGCGTTTGCTGCGCGGACGCGTCGAGCGCGCGCGCGGTGATCGACACCGCGGCGATCGTCGCCAACACGCGGGCTCGTGCCGACGGGGCACGAAGGGCAGCACCGATCGACGGTGCGTAGGGCGCGGGGCGACGTGGAGCAAACACGGGCGCGGCACCATACCGCGCGCGCTCGACGCTGAGAACTACGGAACTCGTCGCGCCCACGCACGGCCCCTTCGCTGAGCGGTCTGCGCGCGTCGCGCGATCGTGTAGCGTTCGCCGTTGATGACTCGACGGATCGTGCCGTTTGCGCTCGCGACGCTGCTCACTCCCGCGGCGATGGCACAGACCGTGTCCTGGCGGTCGATCAACGTTGGTGAGACCACTGCAGCGGCCACGAGCGCCGATGGAGCGCGGCAAAATCCCGCGCTCGCTGCGAGCGTTCAGCGGCAGTCGTTGCGCGTCGTGCACGCGAGCGAGCTGCAGCGCGGCAACGGCGGCTCGATCGACGCCACGTCGCTGGCGTACTCGAGCGCGCTTCCGTTCGGGCTCGGCGTCGCGGCTGGCGCGACCTGGCAACGAGCGATGCTGGCGCCGCAAATCCTGCACCGCGTGGTGGCCGACGGATCACTGTCGTTGACGCTCTCGAGCGGGTTGTGGCTCGGCGCGCGCGTGCGTGTGGCGAGCGCCGTCGCGAGCCCTGCGCTCGCTGCGGGCGACGGCGTCTCGCTGGACCTCGCTGCGCTCTATCGCCCGGTCCCGTGGCTCTCGCTCGCGCTCTCGACGGACGAGCTGCTCGGGCCGACCGCGCTCAACGTGGGCTCGCTTCGCTCGGCGACGGCGGGCGTAGCGCTGCGGCCGTTGTCGACCGATGTGCTCACGCTCGGGATCGACGGGA
Organism: Myxococcales bacterium; assembly: GCA_013298625.1. GTDB lineage: Bacteria > Myxococcota_A > Polyangia > Polyangiales. The sequence continues at coordinate 140,716 of JAAFIF010000011.1, read as the reverse complement.
CGTACACCGAGCGCGGACCGGGGCCCGTTCGCGCAGGCGCTGTGCTCGCGCTGCCCATCGGACGCGTGCGCGCAGAGGGCTCGGTCGACCTCGACACGGGCGCGTGGCGCGCGGGCGCAGGGCTCGAGCTCGCGTGGTCGAACTACACGCTCGGCGGCGGCATGCTGCTCGGCTCGACCGCGGGCGCGACGGCGGCGCCGCTCGGGTTCTACGCGAGCGCAGGGTGGGACAGCGATCGGCACCGCGCGCTGCCCGAGCCTGGGCAAGTGGTGGTGGTGCGACTCGATGACGACCTCGGTGAAGAAGCGCTGGTACGGCTGTTGGTGCGGCTCGAGCGCATGCGACAGGACCCATCGGTGCGGGGGGTGCTGTTCGTTCCGCGCGGGGACGTGCACGGGCTCGCGGGAGGAGAGGAGCTCCGAGAGGCGTTCGTCCGCCTCCGCGCCGCTGGAAAGCGCGTTCGTTGCCACCTCGAAGACACCGCCAACGCGGTCCTGCTCGCCTGCAGCGGCGCCGAGCGAACGGCGATCGACCCCATCGCGACCGTGCGCACTGCGGGCCTGCGCTCGACGCGGTTCTTCTTGGGCGACGCGCTCGCCGAGCTCGGCGTTCGCACGCAGTTCGTGCGCATCGGCCCGTGGAAGAGCGCCGCCGAGCAGTTCACCCGCGGCGGCTCGAGCCCCGAAGCGCTCGCGCAAGAAGAGTCCCTGCTCGACTCCATGCTCGATCACTACCTCGCGCGCATCGCTTCGGCCCGCCGATGGACCGCAGCGCACGCGCGCGAAGTGCTCTTCGCGGGGCCGTTCTCTGCGCGCGAATCGGTCGCGCGCGGGCTCGTCGACGAGAGCGCGCAGCTCGACGAGTTCGGCCGAAGCTTCGCCGACAGCGCTGGCGGCTCGCTCGTGCGCTTGCGCGAGTTCGTGGGGCGAGCGCCGCGACGATGGGCCGGCGGTCCCGCGATCGCCGTCCTGCACATCCACGGGGACATCGTGGACGGAGAGTCGCAGGACATTCCGCTGCTCGGCGACTCGGTCGGCGATCGCACCGTCGTGCAGGCGATCGAGAGCATCGCGGCCTCTCCGCGCGTCGCGGCGGTGGTCGTCCGCGTCGACTCGGGCGGCGGCAGCGCGAGCGCGAGCGAACGCATGTGGCGCGCGCTCGCCCGCCTCGCGCGCGTCAAGCCCGTCGTCACCAGCATCGGCCGCAGCGCCGCCTCGGGCGGCTACTACGTCGCCGTCCCCTCGCGAGAGATCTTCACGAGCGCCACCTCCATCACCGGCTCGATCGGAATCTTCTTCGGCAAGGCCGACATCGCCCCGCTGCTCAGCCGCTTGCACGTCGGAATCGAGACCACCCAGCGCGGCCCCCGCGCGGACATGGACTCTATCTTTCGTCCGTTTTCTCAGGACGAGCTCGACATCGTGGGCCGGCTCATCCGCGAGCACTACAACCTCTTTCTCGACCGCGTCGCCGAGGGCCGCCGCAGCTCGCGCACACGAATTCATGCAGTGGCCGAGGGGAGGGTCTTCACCGGCGCGCAAGCGCTGCGCAACGGCCTCGCGGACCGAGAGGGCGGCCTCCTCGCTGCCATCGACCGCGCCGCGCAGCTCGGCGGGCTCGACGGTGAGTTCGACATCGTGACCCTTCCGCGCGCGGACGCCGGGGTGCTCGGCGCGATCCGCTCGCTCGTGGGCGTGAGCGACCCTCGCGCGCCCGTCGCGCAGATGCTCGCGCGCACAGAGCTCGCTCGGGCCATTCGCTGGCTGTACGCGGTCTCGAGCGCTCCGTCCGGCGCGGTGATGGCCATGACCGAGTGGCCCATCCTCGCGCCGTGATCGACGCTCAGCAGCCGGGCGTCGGCTCGATCGCCTGCACGCACTCGAACAGCACGCGCGAGCCTGGCGCTGGCGTCGCGTGCGCCGTGAACTCGATGTTCGCCTCGCAGCCCGTGGCCTGACCCGTCACAGGTCTTCGGTAGTACCAGCCGTGGCGGCCTTCGATCGGCGCAGTGCTCTGCGCGTCGGTGGGCACCTGCTCCACGTCGCAGACCGTTCGCGTGTCGCCCTCGACGCTGATCGTTTGCTCTTCGACGCGCTCGGGCGCGCGCAGGCCTCGCGCGGGATCGCAGCGCGTCACGCCCGGCGGCAGGTGCAAGCGGACGACACAATCGGCGACGACGTGGCCGTTGCGATCGAGGGTCGTCGCGAGCGGTCTCGGGAGGCATCGCGGAGCGCCCCTCGGCCGCAGTTGCGAGAGCGCGCTTCGCAGCGCCGAGCGGTAGTCGCCGTCGCAGATCGAGAGCAGCGTGGCGTTGCGGCACGGCTGTCCTCCGCAGGCCGGGTGCTCGTCGAAGCGCCGCGCGAGCTCGATGATTCTCCGCGACGGGAGCGCCATGGACTGCGCGTCGGCGCACGGTCGCGCCGGGTCGAACGCGCTGCCCGCGAAGCGGCACGCGGGGGTGACGTGCGGACACGACGGATCCAGCGTCCCGCCGCGCATGGAGGTCGGACCCGACGGGTCGTCGCGGTCTTCGCGGGCCGTCGCGCGGTCGCGCCCGTTGAAATCGTGTGCGCCTATTGGACTCGGCGCGCCGAGCAGAGAGTCCCAGTCGATGCGAGGCGCAGCGCTCGAGACGCCGCGCGGCGCCCCGACGATCGCGGCGAACGAGACGCGCTCGGGGTGCCCGGGCTTGAGCGAGAGCAGGTCTCGCTGCCAACGGTTGGGCGCGTCGGCGGGGGCGGTGTTGAAGTAGCGATCGAGGTTCCACGTCGGGTCTCGAGGGCTGCCGGGCGCGTAGAGGTAGAAGCGATGATCGAGGTTGCTCGCGCTGCCCCAGCGCGATTCGCGCAGGTCGTACACGGACCGCGCGTCGTCGCAGCGCTGCCCCGACTGCGCAGAGAACCCGTAGTCCCGCTCGCAGTCGCGCGCAGAGCCGTCGTCTTCATCGGTGAGCACGATGATCGCGAGCATCGCGTGATCGCGCAGAAAGCCCGCGTTGGGCGCGCTCGAACCCGCGGGCTCGCGCGCGCCGTGCTCGACCAACGCGCGCCACGCGGCTTCGAGCGGAGCTTCGAGGCCGCACCCGTTGACGTACAGCCCCGCGTTGCACGCGAACCACGTCGCGAGCTCGCGCGGCGCTTGCGTGCTCGCGGCAGGCTCGACGGCCTCGCAATCGGGGTGCGTCAGGTCCGAGCAAAACGTGATGAACGAGGGAAACGCCGAGGCGTCCTCCGCGCACGCGCTCGGTCGAAACCCGGCCGGAGCGGGGCTCGCCGTCGGTGTTCGTGGCGCCCACGGGAGGTGCTCGCGCATCGCCGCTCCGTAGCGAATCGGGTTGAGCCGCCCGTCGTCGCCGCTCGCGCTGTGATCGCAGCCCGCGACCTCGAAGCCCCCCGTGCCGAGGTCCGTCGAGACCACGCCCACGCGCAAGCTGCGAATCGGCTCGTACACGCGACGGTCATCGGGGTCGTCGAGGTCGCACGCGTGCGGTCCTGCGCTGCGGTCCGAAACGCTGACGCACGGCGGGTCCGTCAGCAGCGCGGTGCTCTCGTAGAGCTGCGCGAGCCACTGCGCTTGCGCTGCGACCATCGAGGCCGAGTTGTCGACGACGAGCAGCAGGTCGAGCGCGTCGATCCGCTCGATCACGGTCGAGTCGCTCACCGCAGCGTGCCGCGCGGGGCACGGCTGAGCAGCGTTCGGCCCGGCGCACGCGCTGCTCAGCGCGAAGACCGCAGCGATGACGGCGAGGCGTCCACCCATGGGCGCTTCGCATACTCAACGGCCGTGCCTGCGATTTTGCTGCGAAATGGCCGGTGATTCGCGAACGGCGTCGGCAACTCCGTTGGCGTACGCGGCAACCGTGCGCGCTCAGCCTGCGTCCGTCGCGCTGTCGCTGCTCGCCGCGTCTGTCGCTGCATCGGACGAGGCCTCGGCGCTGTCCGTCGCTGCGTCGATCGCCGCGTCGGAGCCCCCGTCGATCGCCGCATCGGGATTGGCATCGGGATTGGCGTCGGGATTGGCGTCGGGCTGGGCATCCGGACTCGCGTCCGACCGTGCATCGACGGCGGCGTCCGCGGCGCTGTCCACGCTGGCGTCCACGCTGGCGTCCGCGGACCCGTCGCTGCTCGCGCTGGCGTCGCGTGGCAATCGAGGGTCATCGCAGCCGGTGGAGATCGCGATGATCACCGCGAGCGAAAGCAAAGGTCGAAGCGTCACGGGGGGAGTGTACGTCGGGGGGCGGGGCGGATGTTCCTCGGACGTTGTCTGTCCGCCGGGGCTTCGACGGGGCAGAGGGCGGGGCGCGGCTCTGGTAGAACGCGGCACGCAACGATGGCATCCCGCGAACAAGCCAAGAAGCTCTTGGATCTGGCCGAGCCCCTCGTCGATCAGCTCGTCGAGCACGACCCCGCCGCACGCAACGCGATCTACGAGGCGCTCGACGCGCCGGTGACGTATGTCACGTCGCCGTCGTTCGACGAGAAGTGGAGGCTGACGGCGTCGATTCGCAGCGTCGACGGGCGCGCGCTGCACAAGCCCATCGTGGGCGTGCTGCCCGCGGGGACGCCGGACCTCGGGTGCTCGTGCGCGAGCGGCGGCTTCTGCTCGCACATGGCGATGCTGCTCGTCGACATCGCGGCCAACGGCGCGCTGCGCGAGGCGCTGCGCAAAGAAGAGAGCACCGCGGAGCTGCTCGACACCGTCGAGCCCGCGCGCAAGGTGTTTCGCGAGCGCTTCGACCGCTCGCGCATCTTGCGCAACTGGCTGCCGCCCGAGGCCAGGCGCGTCGAGGGGCCGTTCGAGCTGTTCTTGCAGGTGGACATCATCGACACGGCCGTCGCGGTCGCGCCCGAGTGCATCTTCGAGCTGCGCGTGCGCCCAGAGGCGTCGCGGGTGCTCATCGACCCGGACGACCTCGCCACCACGCGCCTTCCCGAGCCGATGGGGACCGCGCTGCGCTTGTGTCAGCCGCTCACGCGCGGACGAAAGGGCTTCGTGGTCCGAGGGCCCAACGCCAGCGTGGTGCTGCAGCTCTTGCGCAACACGCCGATGAAGCGCGAGAGCGACAGCGCGCCGGTCACGTGGGGATCGCGCCCGCTGCGGCTGCACATCGCGCGCAACAAGTGGTCGACCGAAGAGCTGCGCCGCGTCGCGTCCGGCGCGAAGGCGCGCGACACCGCGCTGATCCCCGCGGACGAAGAGCGCGTCGACGCCCTCGAAGCCCGGTGGAAGAGCGACGACGGAACGGTCGACCTGCCCATGCGCGAGGGCGTCCTCGTGCAGGGCGCGTACGCGTTTGTGTGGCACTCGGGCTCGCAGACGCTGCACCCGGTCTCGTCCGACGTGGACCTCGACGCGGCGGTGAAGCTGCAGAAGAGACCCGCTGTTCCGCTGCCGTACGGCGATCCTGCGGAGTTGTACAAGACCCTGCGCGAGCGCACGCGCAACCGCAGCGTGACGCTGCCTGCGCCCGAGACCTTCGGGCTGCCCGCGAGGGAGCGACCGCTGTTGCTCGCGCGGTTCTCGGGCGATCCGCTGGCGGTCAACATCGAGCTCGAGGCGCGCTACCGCCTGGACTTCATGCGCGTCACGCCGACGGCGCCGGACAACCCTCCCACCTGGCGCGACGTCGACCTCGAGCAAGCCGCGGCGCGCAAGCTCGAGCGCGTCGGCCTGACGTGGGAGCCGGGCGTGAAGATGTACCGCGTCGAAGGTGAGCCCGCGGCGAAGTTCTGGGCCGAGGGGATCGCGAAGCTGCGCGAGATCGGCGAGCCCGAAATCGAGCTGCAGGTCCCCGCCTCGCTCGAGCGCGCCACCAGTCGGCGCAGGCTTCAATCGCGGGTGCGCGTCTCGATGGACGGCGATTGGATCAAAGGCACGGTCCGCTTCGACGCGGGCGATCGCACGGTGGACCTCACCAAGCTGCGCGCCGCGCTCGCCGGGGGAGCGAAGTGGGTCGCCCTCGACGACGGCTCGCTCGCAGAGATCACCCGCGACGTCGCCGACGCCGTGCGCGAGCTCGCGGACATCAGCGACGCCGCTGGGCACATCGAAGTCACGCGCATGCACGTCGGGCGCGTCGAGCGCCTCGCAGGAATGGACCCCGACGCGATCATCGACGAGGGCCTGCGAGCCTTTCGCGAGTCGGTCAAAGCCATGCACGTCAAAGAGGGAGAGCTGCCGAAATCCCTCAAGGCCGAGCTGCGCCCGTATCAGCGCCAGGCCCTCGGGTGGCTGCAGTTCTTGACCGAGCTTCGCGCGGGCGGAGTGCTCGCCGACGACATGGGCCTCGGCAAGACGCTGACGACCCTGGCGCTGTTGCAGTGGCGCAAAGAGCAAGCGGCGGGCGAGGTGAAGCCCTCGCTCGTGGTCGCGCCGACGTCGGTGATCACCAACTGGCTGCGCGAGGCCTCGCGGTTTACGCCGGAGCTTCGCGTGGTGCTCTTGCACGGCGATCGAAGGATCGAGCGGCAAGCGCTCGCGAAGCGCGCGGATCTGGTGATCACGAGCTACGGCGTGCTGCGCAGCGACATCGAGTTCTTGTCGGCGGTCGACTGGCGCATCGTCGCGATGGACGAGGCGCAGACGATCAAGAACGCCGGGTCGAACACCAGCGAATCTGCCCGCAGGCTGCGCGCCGAGCAGCGCCTCGCGCTCTCGGGGACGCCCGTCGAAAACCGTCTCGGCGAGCTCTGGGCCATCATGGACTTCGTCAACCCGAAGCTGCTCGGGACGCTGCGGGACTTCGAGAATCGCTTCGAGGCGCCCATCACGCACGACGGCGACGCGCTCGCGGCGGCGCGGCTGCGCAGCGTGGTGCGACCGTTCGTATTGCGACGCACCAAGCGCGAGGTGTTGACCGAGCTTCCGCCGAAGCAAGAGGTCACGCGGGTGATCTCGCTGTCGCCTGGGCAGCGAAAGCTCTACGACGCGATGGCGTCGATCCTGCGCGACGAAGTGGGCCGCGAGGTGAAGGAGAAGGGCACCGGGCGCAGCGCGTTTCATGTGCTGACGGCGCTGTTGCGGCTGCGGCAGATGAGCTGCGATCCGAGGCTCGTCGACGCGGCGGCGGACCCGACGTTGAGCGCCAAGCGCGAGGCGTTTCTCGAGCTCGCGCGGCAGTTGAAGGACGAGGGGCGCAGGGCGTTGGTGTTCAGCGGATTTCGTCAGCTGCTCGAGCTGTGGCGCGGAGACCTCGACAAAGAGGGCATCTCGTACGAGTACCTCGACGGGACGACGAGCGACCGCGACGCGCGCGTGCATCGGTTTCAGTCCGGCACCGCGACGCTGTTTCTCATCTCGCTCAAGGCCGGCGGAACCGGGCTCAACCTCACCGCCGCCGACACCGTCATCCACGTCGACCCGTGGTGGAACCCCGCCGTCGAAGAGCAAGCCACCGACCGCGCTCATCGCATGGGGCAGACGCGCAGCGTGACCGTCTACCGCCTCGTCGCCGAGGGGACGGTCGAAGAGAAGATTCAGCTCTTGAAGGCGCGCAAGCGAGACCTCGCGGATGCTGTGGTGCGCGAGGACCAGGGCGCGCTGCGAGGGCTCAGCGAAGACGACGTGCGCATGTTGCTCGGCGAGCTCGGCGAAGAAGGCGCTCCGGTCGACCCGGCGGTGCTCGCCGCGAGCGAATCCCGTGGAACGAGCGAGCCGCCGCCTTCGGTTGAGGCCGCGCCGTCGGGCGAACCCGTGACCGAAGCTGTCGATCGTGGGTCGAGCCCGATCGCGGCGCCGACCGAAGCCTTCGGTGAGCGATCGGCGGCCGGTGAAGCAGCGACCGAAGCCTTCGGTGAGCGATCCGCCGTTGTCGAGCCGCCGACCGAAGCTGTCGCTGAGCGGGCAGACGCCGTCGCAGCGGTAGAAGAAGCGCCTGCGGTGAGCGCGGCTCCGGCGATGAGCGCGATGGCGAGCGCGATGTCCTCGGCGCTCGGGCGCGGCGAGGCGAAGCGCGACGAAGAGCCGCAGATTCGACCAGAGAAGTCCATGGAGACCGTGGTCGAGAAGCCCGCCCGCGACCGCGCGAAGCCCGAAGGCGAAGCGAAGGCCAAGCCCGCGCCCGTCGCGAAGGCGGACGGCGAGTTCGTCTCGGGGCCGATGGTCGAGCGCGCGCAGAAGAGCGCGGCTGCGTGGATGGCGCGCACGGGCTCGAGCGCGAAGGACCTCGCGCTGCGCGTGGGGTGGAGCAACTCGCACATCGAGCAGCTGTTGGCGGGGCGCAAGAAGTACATTCCTGCGGGCGTCGCGGCGGCGTTGATCGCGCTCGACCGCGAGAAGTAAATGGGAGATCCGTCCGACGCAAAGGCGGCGAAGAAGCGCGCCGACGAGCTGCTCGCGCACGACGTCAACGAGCGCACGCGAAAGTTCGCTCGGCGCGGCAACGCGTTCATCGTCGCGGGGCTCGTGATGTTCGCGGGGGCGTTCTTCGCCGAGTCTTCGCCGGCGGTGGTGCTGGGCGCGATGGGCGCGCTCTTCGCGCTGCTCGGGCTGCGCATTCGTCGCGCCATCGCTGGGGTGCACGGGATCCGCGCGGCGACCGAGGCCAACGCGAAGAGCGACCACGCCGAGCTCGAGCGGCTGTTGCGCGTCGAGCTCGGTCGGGCGGTGAATTTTGTCGTCAAGCTCTCGGTGATCGAGCTGCTCGCGGGCTCGCTCTGGCGTCGCGGCGCGATCGACGAGCTCGACGAGCTGTTCACAACACAGCTCAACGGCAAGGACCGATCGAACAAGGGGCCCTTCGCCGAAGCGTACTCGCGAACGCACGCGTTCTGGCTGCTGGCGCGCGCCTGTCGCGGCGCCGCGTCGATCGAGAGCGAAGCGCAGCAGCTCGAGGCAGCTGGCGCGCTCGACGCCCGAGGCGTCACGCGGCTCGCCCTGGCGCGCGCGGTGTGCGCGTTGCGCGCGGGGGACAACACCAAGGCGCTTCGGGTGCTCGAGGGCTTCGACGACCTCGCTGCGGACGTGAGCGCCGAGGACAGGGCGCTCGGCCGCGCGCTGCGCGCGTACGCGGGCCGGGGGCCGACGGGAGATGGCTATCGCGCGGGCGGCGCAGCACCCACGGGAGGCGCGATGGGGCAGTGGGTGGCGAAGGTGTTCGCTCCGGCCGCACCGTTCGTCGAAGAGCAGTCGCTGCGCGCCATCGACGAGCCCGAGTGGGCGCGTCCTGCAGCGCAGCCGCCGTCCAACGTGTCCGCCACGCGCGTCGGAAAGCGTCCGCTCTATCAGTTTCAGCGCGCGCTCTTCTTGCTCGCGTGGCTCTCGCTGATCGCGACGGGCGCGCTGGTGATGGACCCGACCATCCATTTCGCGATGGCGACGTTCGCGGTGACAGTGCTGTCGTTGGCGGGCGGCTTTGGCGTGCAGATCGCGGCTCGTCGCGCGATGAAGGCCAACCTGCTCGCGCAGCGCACGGCGATCGCGCTGCGGCTGAAGGGAGAGCGCGACGCGGCTTCATCGCTGCTCACCGCGCCGATCGCCTCGCGAGACCCGATCGCCTCGGCGAACGCGTCGCTGCTCGAAGCAGAAAACGCGGCGGTGAGCGGCGACCTCGAGCGCGCGCTCTCGATGGTGGACTTCGCGTTGGGGCGGCTCGCGTGGCTCCCGTCGAAGGGACGCGAGACGATGCAGTGGGCCAACGCAGCGCTCATGCGGCCGAGGTTCTTGGCGATGGCGGGTCGCGAGCAAGAAGCAGAAGCCGCGCTGGCGTTCGCGTTGATGTCCGTGATCGAAGTGAGCGCGGGCAGGGGCCTTCGCTTCGTGACGCGGTTCTGGCTGGCGCTCTCGCTCGGTCGCAGGGACGAGGCGATCGAGCTCGCGCGCACGTTCGATGTGCGCACTGCCACCGACGGCCGCACGGAGCTCGCGCGGGACGCGGTGCTCGCGATCGGCGATCCGTCGGCGATGCGAAGGGTGCGCGAGCGGATCGAGGCGTGGCCTGCGGCGCGGGCGCTCTTCGAGAAGGTGTGCCCTTGGATCGCCGAGGGCTGGGCGAGCAGCGCGACGGGCGTGCGCGTAGACGTTGCGGGTGGCGAGGCGACCGCGGGCGAGGGCGCGTCGGTCGAGGCCGTGAGCGACGACGCTCAGGGCCGCGGCGGCTCGACGCCGTGAGGAAAGCTCACGCCGTCGAAGTCTTCGCGCGCGAACGGAAGGTCGAGCCACGGCGCGCGTGACGAGGGCGCGGGGTACGGGTTGACCGGCTCGCTGAAGCGCGAGGGGTAGTAGTTCTTCTGAAAGAGCAGGGCGGCGGCGCGCTCGAAGCCGTTGTCGAACGAGAGGATCTCGCGCCGAGCGACGTCGCTCTTGCAGCCGCGGATCGCGCGGGCGATCTCGCCGTGGTCCCAGCGGGTGGGCTCGAAGGCGCTGTCGCGGTCGCTTCCGTCATGGGGCGTGGGCCAGTTGCCGTTGCGCCAGAGCGCGACCTCGCCGGGTCGCGCGAAGGGGTCGACGTACTCGCCGTCGAGCCAGGTGTTGAAGTGAACGTGCGGCGTCCCCCAAGGAAACGTGATGACCGCGTCGAGCCCAGAGTAGCCAGAGATCGCCACGGGCTGCCCTCGCGCGACGAGGTCGCCGGGCTTCACGAGGGATCGACCGAGGTGATTGCTGGTGGTGATGAGCCCGCGTCCGTGGTCGATGAAGACCTTGAGTCCTCCTCGGTTGAATTCGCTCGAAACGCGGATCACGAGGCCGGGCGCGGCGGCGACGACGGTGGTTCCTGGGCGGATGGCGAAGTCGGTGGCGTTGTGGCTGTCGTAGGTCAGCGAGGTCCCCAAGAAGTCTTCGACCTCGGTCTTGCGGACGCTCCAGGCTGAGCCTGGCGGGGGCTGTCGGTAGTTGAAGAGGTTGTAGATCGGGACGAGCCTGCCGTTCGCCGGGCGCCCGAGCCACAGCGGAAGAGACAAGCTCGGCCGCATGATCTTCAGGCTGGACACGCCGAAGCGGGTCTTGGGCGTGTCGCCGTCGCCGAGCAGGGCGAGGCGAATTTCGTCCAATCGCTTCGAGAGCGGCGCTGTGACGCCGAAGAGCTCAGCGAGAGAGATCGACGCGGGAGGTCGCGGTGAATTGCTCATGCGGGTGGGCGGCGGGGTTGCGGCGGGTATACTCCGCGCATGCGAAGGTACCGGAGCGCCGCATGGAAGGCGCTGGTCGTGCTGCTGGCCGCAGCGTGTGCATCGTACGTGACGATCGCGAACAAGGGGGCGGGGTTCGGCTTTCATTACACGGTGCGTGCGGGATCGAACGCGACGGCTCAGTCGCGGACCGAGGTCCCGTCGTCCAGGCCAAGGCGTGAGCGAAATCCCAACTACGACCTCACGCGCATGGTGGCGCTCAGGTTCGCGCTGCTCGAGATCAACAACAGCTACGTCGACCCGACCCGCGTTCATCCTCGGCAGATGTTGCTGAAGGGGCTCGAGGCCATTCAGCGCTCGGTCGCGCAGGTGCTGGTTCGCTCGGAGGACGGGTCGAACCGCGTGACGGTGGTGGCGGACACCGCCGAGCGTCAGTTCGACCTGGCCGAGGTCAACTCTCCGTGGAAGCTGCAAGCCAAGTGGGGAGAGATCTTCGCGTTCTTGCAGGGACAGCTGCGATCGCACCAAGAGGTCGACCTGCAAGAGGTCGAGTATGCGGCGGCCAACGGGATGCTGCGCACGCTGGACCCGCACTCGATCTTGCTCTCGCCCGAGCAGTACTACGAGATGCGCGTGCAAAACGGCGGGGCGTTCGGCGGTCTCGGCATCGTGATCTCGATCCGCGACGGCGTGCTCACGGTGATGAACACCATGCCGGGCACTCCCGCGGCGCAGCGCGGCGTGCAGCAGCACGACCGGATCATGCGCATCAACGACGAGAGCACGCTCAACATGACGCTCACCGAGGCGGTCAACCGACTGCGCGGCGAGCCGGGCACCAACGTGGACGTGTGGCTGCGGCGCGACGGCGCGGGCGGCTGGCAAGAGCCGCGGCGCTACACGCTCACGCGCGCAGAGATCCAAGTGGACTCGGTCGAGTCGCGGATGCTCGGCAACAACGTCGGCTACGCGCGCATCAAGTCGTTTGCCGAGGACACTGCGGCCGAGCTCGCGCGGGCGCTCGATCGGATGCGCTCGCAGAACATGCGCGGCCTCGTGCTCGACATGCGAGGAAATCCTGGCGGATTTCTCGATCAAGCCGTCGAGGTGTCGGACTTGTTTCTGCGCTCGGGCACGATCGTGGTGACCGCAGGCAACCGCCGCGAGGGCCGCGACGAGCGCACCGCTGAAGAGCGCGGGACCGAGCCCAACTACCCCGTGGTGGTCTTGATCGACGGCGGCAGCGCGAGCGCGAGCGAGATCGTCGCGGGCGCGCTGAAGAACAACAACCGCGCCCTCATCGTAGGCCAGCAGTCCTTCGGAAAGGGCAGCGTCCAGACGATCCGCGCCGTCGGCGACGGCGGCGCGCTGAAGATCACGATCGCGCAGTACCTGACGCCCGGCGACGTGAGCATTCAGGGCGTCGGCATCACGCCGGACATCGAGCTGCGGCCGATGACGGTCGACGCGCTCGACATGGACCTCGAGCCCGACAAGGCCTACCTGCGCGAGGCGGACCTGTCTGCGCACCTCACGTCGAACCGCGCTCGCGAGGCGGGGCGCGCCGCAGAGGTGCTCAACTACTACTTCGCGAGCGAAGAGCGCGAGACGCTGCGCAACCTCGGGCCCGAAGAGGCGCGCGAGAACAACCGCGAAGACTTCACCATGCGCTTCGCGCGAGAGCTCATCGGCGCGCAGATTCGTCCGACGCGGCTCGAGGGGCTGGCTGATGCGCGCCCGTTGATCGAGCGCACGCGGCAAGCAGAGCTGCAGTCGACGGTGCGCGCGCTCGCGGCGCTGCCGCAGCGCATCGACTGGGCGGACGGCGCCGATCCGGGCGCGGCCAACTTGGAGGTGACCGCGACGGCGTCGCGTCCCTTCGTGGCGCCGGGCGAGACGTACGACGTGACGGTGAGCGTGACCAACCGTGGCCGCGCGCCGGTGTACCGCTTGCGTGCGACGAGCAAGAGCGACAATCCGCTCTTCGAGAACCGCGAGCTGGTGTTCGGCCGGGTGGATCCGGGGCAGACGCGGACGTGGACCGTTCCGATGGGGCTGTGCCAGATCGACGGATGGCGGCCGACGTCGACGACGCGTCCTCCGCCCAACGCGCGGCGCGTGTGCCGCGTGCCGAGGGCGTCGCTCTCGCGCACCGATGGGATCCGCTTCGAGTGGAGCGAGTCGCACAACCGCATCCCCACCACGTCACCGACGCTGCGCGCCGAGGTGCGAGGGCTCGATCGCCCGATGTTTGCGTACGGCTGGCAGGTGGCCGACAACGTCCGCGGCAACGGCGACGGAAGGGTGCAGCGCGGCGAGCACGCCACGGTGTTCTTCACCCTCAAGAACACCGGTCGCGGCCGCGGGTTCAACACCACGGTCAACCTCAAGAACCTCTCGGGGCAGGGCGTGCTCCTGCACAACGGGCGGTTCACGTTCGACCACTTCGACGTCAACGGCGAGCAGCTCGTGGCGTTTACCTTTCACGTCGAGCAGAGCTTTCGCGCGAGCGAGCGCGAGCTGAAGTTCGAAGTGCAGATCGAGGACGAAGACCTGCGCGAGTTCGTCACGCACAAGATCTCCATTCCGATCTCGGACGCGGTCGCGACGACGGCGAGCACCGGCACGTGGATCGCCGGCGCCGACGCGAGGGGCTTCGAGACCTCCGGCGCGAACAGCAGGCCCGTGGCGCGCATTCCTGCGGGGCTTCGGTTGCCGATCACCGCGGCTGTGGGCGATTGGCTGCGCGTGGACGCCGGCCAGAGCCACCCGGTGTGGGTCCGCCGCGGGGACGCTGGCAACGCCGCCGCGCCGCGCGACGCCCGCGTGACGTGGGTCCTGCACAACGAGCCTCCCATCATCGAGACGTCCCTCGGCGACGCGCTCGCCGTGCGCACGCCCACGCTGCGCATCACGGGCAACGTGCGGGACGAGGCGAGGGTGCTCGACTTCTTCGTCTTCGTGGGACCGCGGAAACTTGTCTACCGCTCCAACCGCAACGGCGCCGACCCACGCACGATCGCGATCGACGCCGAGGTCGCGCTGCGGCCGGGCAGCAACGTGGTGACCGTGGTCGCGCGCGAGGACGACGACACGATCGCGCGACGCTCGTTCGTGATCCGCCGCGACGGGCCCAACGGCGAGCTGCTCGCGACGAGTCGGGCTGGAGAAAACCACGACGAAGACGCGGACGACGAAGACTGACCCCGCCCCGCGCGCCCCGCGCGTCCGTCGTGTTCTGTCGATTCGCCGCACAAAAGACGGCGTGATTCGACGGCCCGCGCCTGAATTCGTGTGCGTCTTAGTGGACTCGGCCGCGGGCCGAGTGCTATGAGTTCGCGGAAGTCACGGCTTTTTCCGGGGCGGGCCCCGATTATGTCGACGGTGCGCTCCGGCCCAGTGAGGGTGAACTGCCATGGGCAAGGGCGACGCTAGCAAGACGGTCAAGAACGCAAAGGGTGGAGGAGCTGGAGCGAAGGCCCCAGCGAAACCGACGCCAGCTCCCGCGGCCAAGGCTGCGAAGGAGCCCGAGAAGAAGGGCGCTGCGAAGCCCTCCAAAGAGGCTGAGAAGAAGGCGGCCAAGCCCGCAGCAGCCCCCGCGAAGCCCGCGAAAGAAGCGGCCAAGCCCGCCAAGGCCGAGGCTGCCAAGCCGGCGGCCAAGGGCGCGGGTAAGCCTGCGAAGGCCGAGCCCGAGGCGAAGCCCTCGATCAAGCCCGGAGCTCCGGCGGCGCCGACCACCTCTGCCGAGGTCGCGGGCGTGGTTCGCAAGAAGAAGAACGTGAAGCGCGGCGCGCCTCCGATGCTGCCGCGGCGCAACCTGAAGCGGGACATTCCCCCGCCCGGTTCGCCGCCGCCGCCGCCGCGCGCGCCCATGATGCCCGGCTCGCTGCACGCCCCGGCGCGCGCGCCCGAGGACGCGGACCAGAAGAAGAAGAACCTCAGCACGATTCACAACCTGCTGAACCAGCTCAAGGCGATGAAGCGCTCGATCGGGCGCCAGTTCTTCGAGGTGGGTTTGATCCTGACGAAGCTCAGCGATCCCAACCTGTACAAGACCCGCAACTACGCTTCGTTCGACGCCTTCGTCGAGCGCGAGATCGAGCGGGACATCAACATCGGCCGCAGCGAAGTGTCCGCGTTGATCCGCATCGTCCGGCTGTTTCAGCAGAAGCCCGCCGAAGAGATCGGCCTCGAGCGCCTCAAGGCCGCGCTCAAGGTGATCTACCCGGACAACCCCGCGAATCCGGCGAGCTGAGCGGGCATCGCAGCACGGAGGGGCAAAAGAGGGCTAGTATCTTTGCCCTCACGCGCTGACGGTCCTCTCAGGTCCGTCGGCGACTCTCTCTCGTTTGTTGTTGGTGATGTCCGAATCGATCGATCCGTATCCGAGTCAGGCTCCCGCGCGGGTTCGCGCGCTGAGCCTCCTTCACGTTGAATTCGAGCGCTGCTCCGCGAAGAGGAGCCCGTCGTGATCCTGGGGCTGGTGCTCACGGCGCTCTTCGTCTTTCTCAACGGCTTCTTCGTCGCGGGTGAGTTCGCGCTGGTCAAGCTCCGCGCGACGCAGGTCGAGCGGCTCGCCAAGCTCGACACGGCAGCCGCGCGCGCGGCGGTGGACGTGTGCAAGCGGCTCGACCGCTACCTGTCCGCGACGCAGCTCGGCATCACGCTGGCGTCGCTGGGCCTCGGGTCTGTCGCAGAGCCCGCGGTCGCGCACGCGCTCGAAGGGACGTTCATGCGGCTCGGGCTGGCGCCGGCGATCTGGGGGCGCGTCGCGCACGCGCTGGCGTTCACGGTGCTCACGGCCGCGCACATTTTGTTCGGCGAATTGCTGCCGAAGCTCATCGCGATCTCGTCGGCCGAGAAGGTCGCGCTCAGCGTGTCGCGCCCGCTGCGGGTGTTCTATTGGATCTCGTTTCCGGGCCTCGTGATCTTGAACGGGGCGTCGACGGTGCTGCTGAAGCTCCTGGGATTTCCCTCGCTGCACGACGCCGAAGGGGCGCTTTCAGAAGAAGAGATCTTGGGGATGTTCGCGCAGGCGTACGTGCGCGGCGCGCTCTCGGACGACAAGAAGAAGCTGCTCGAGCGCGTGATGCGCTTCTCCGACGCCACCGCGCGGCAGGTGATGGTTCCAAGGCTCGACGTGGTCTTTCTCGACTCGGAGATGACCGTCGACGCGGCGCTCGCGAAGGCCCGACAGCACGGATTCACGCGCTATCCCGTGGTCGAAGCGCAAAACCTCGACAAGGTCCTCGGCTACGTCACCATCAAAGACCTCACCGTCGAGCCGCGCCCCGCGTCGCTGCGCGCGGTCTTGCGCGACGCCATCGTCACGCCCGAGGGCAAGCCCCTGTTCGACCTGATGCGCGAGATGCAGCGCGGACGGCAGCACTTCGCGATGGTGCTCGACGAGTACGGCGGAACGAGCGGGATCGTCACCCTCGAGGACGTGCTCGAAGAGATCGTCGGCGAGATCGACGACGAGCACGACGAGGCGAGCGCCAAGGTCGTCGCGCTCACCGAAGGCGCGTACAGCGCGGACGGGCTCGCGTCGGTCAACGACCTGGCCGATCACGGCATCGCGCTGCCCGAGGACGTCGAGGGCGACACCGCGGGCGGAATGGTCCTCGCTGCGTTGGGCCGCATGCCGCGCCCAGGCGACGTCGTCTCGATTGGACAGTGGGAGGTGATCGTGGACGCCGTTCGTCGCCGTCGCGTCTCGCGCGTCACGATGCGGCCCAGGGCGCGCTCCGAGCGGCCCGCGGTGGTCGAAGCGGACTGAGCTCGGCCCTGGGGCGCGGCGTCAAGCACCCATTGGGGGCTGCGGTGCGCTCACCGCATCAAGGGCGGCGGTCCTTGTCGCTCTCGCCGGGCTCGTCGCTGACCGGCGCGCGGTCGAGCGGGGGCTCTGGCGCGTCGGGGTCGTCGGCGATCACCTCGCGCTCGTGATCGCGCGTGGGGGCCTGCGAGACCATGTCGATCCAGCGGGACATCGCGGCGACCGAGAGGGCGAAGTCTCCGCCGTGAAAGCGGGCGCGGGCGATGAAGAACAAGACTTCGGTGTGCCGCGTCGCCCACTCGGTCTCTTCGCGCGCGAGGCGCTCGAGGTACTCGGCGGCCTGCGTGAACTGCGGCGGCGCGTTGGGGATGAGGCTCGATTTGTACAGCAAATATCCACGCAGAAGACGAACGGACGGCCCGGCGTGGTCGCGCACGGGGATCGGCAGCGCGTCGATCGTCGCGAGCGCTGTGCGAAACGATCCCTGCTGCATCTGCTCGGTCGCGCGCTGGTAGGCGGCGATGAGCTCGCGCTCTCCTTCGGAGCTGAGGTCCGGCGCGGCGCGGGCGCTCTCGAGGCGCAGCGGGGGCTCTCGCTCGGTGGTCATGGCCGTCCACAGGTCCGACGCGCGCGCGAGCTCGGCGGGCGGCGGGCGCGTGCCGAGCGCGGTGGTGGCGCGTTCGAGCGCGGTGAGCACGCGATCGGGTCTGCCGTTGGCGAGCAGCGCGGTCGCGAACCTGCCGTACGAGCGCGCTCGTTCGACGGGGTCCGTGGGCAGGACGAGGTCGTCGAGCACGCGGCCGTAGGGCCACTCGTCGCCATAGAGCTTCTCGACGTAGCCGGCGAAGGCGTCGTAGCCGACGAGGTCGCGTGGCGCGGCGAACTCGATGCGCGCGTTGTCGTCGGTGTTGAGCGGCGCCGGCGTGCGGCGGCACGAGGACGGAGGGCACTCTTCGCTGCCGTTGGCGAAGAGCTTGCGGACCCAGCGACCCTCTTCGAAGCGCTCTTCGAAGTGCGCGAACCGCAGGACCTCTTCGCGCGAGGCGAAGAGCGATCGCGAGAGAAAATCCTCGGCGCGCTCGACCTTGGCGGGCGCGAGCGAGGCGCGGCCCCGGTCGTTGGCGTCGATGTAGCGTTGAATTCGTGGGACATCGAGGGTGATCGGCCGAAACGACGCGAGCACGATGGTGTCCGACGAGAACGCGTCGGCGCTGAACACGCGCACGTAGGGAAACACCTCGGCGATCGTGCGGTAGATCGTGCGGATGTTGTCCGGCGAGAGCTCGTAGAGCTGCACCCATTGGACGAAGAGCCCGTCGGGCGCGAGCGACTGGGACGCGGCGCGAAAGTGGTCGACGGTGAAGAGGTTCGAGACGCCGGTGATCCAGGGGTTGGACGGCTCGGAGATCACGACGTCGTACTTGCGCGCGGTGGTCGCGAGGAAGTTGCGGCCGTCGTTGTTGATGACCGTGAGCCGCGGCGCCTGGACGTACGGAAAGTCACGGAGCGGATACTCCATGTGATTGACCGGCGCGAAGTAGCGCGAGGCGTCGAGCGTGGCGCGCTCGAGCTCGATGACGTCGACGCGGCGGACGGGAAACTGCAGGGTGGTTCCGACGGTGACGCCGGAGCCCCAGCCGACGATGGAGACGTCGAGGTTCTCGGGCCCGCGCGGGTGCAGCAAGAGCGGGAGCGCGCCGACGAGGATCTGCGTGGGCATGTCGTCGCCGTTGCTGGCGTCGACCTTGCCGTTGTTCTTGAGGGCGAGGTGCGTGTTGGCGCCGGAGGTCCAGCGCTCGACGGTGACCGTGGTGGTGACGCCGTCGCGGTAATAGATGGGGTTTCCGTCGTCGAGGCCCTGCTCGCGATCCGAGGGTTGGTTCTCGAAGCACTGGTTGTTTTCGCGGCGGATCATCGAGTCGGCGAGGCTGAGGCGAAACACGCCGAGGGTCATGCGCTCTTGGTTCCACGGCTTGGGAAACACCGTGAAGCGACCGTGCGAGCGCGCGAGGCGGCCGTCGCGACCGATGACGACGCCCGTCGCTGCGATGGCGAGCAGGATGGCCGTGACGGGCACGATCACGTACTTCACCGGCTCTTCGCCAGGCGAAGCGAGCAAGAGGTACAGGGCGATCGCGAGGTTCACGGCGACGGCGACGTAGAACGCCGTCTCGAGCCCCACCGCCGGCATGATGATGAACCCGGTGAGAAACGACCCGGTGATCGAGCCCAGCGTGTTGAGCGAGTACACGCGCCCGGTGTCGCCGCCGACCTCGTCGCTCTGCCGCGCGAACGCGCGCACCGCGAGCGGAAACGTCGCGCCCATCCCCAGCGTCGGCGGCAGCGCCGTGGCCAGCGCCGTGACGAACGAGATGAACTGAATCGTCCCGATGTGGTTCGAGAACTTCAGCTCTGCCCCGCGTCCGCACGAGTCCGTGGCGACCATCGCGAGGTAGAGAAACATCTGCGGGATCTTGTCTTGAAAGTAGTAGACGCAGATGGCGCCGACCGCGATCAAGAGCTGCACGGTTCCGAGCGCGAGCGCGGGCTTCTTGTACGTTCCCGCGATGGCGAGGCCGAGCGTGGCGACGATGGTGGTCGCGACGAAGATCATCATCGAGACGCGCGTCCCGTAGATGGCGAGCTGCGCGAGCGCGACGGCGACGAACGCGACGGCGACCGCGAAGGCTCTGCCCACGGTGGGGCGCGCTTTGAGCACCGCGCCCGCGAGCGCGCTCCCTCCGCCGATGCCCACGAGAAACGCCGACAGAATGATCGTGAACGAGTAGACCGAGCTGCCGATCACCATGTCGAGCGCGCGCGACAGGATCACCTCGTACGAGAGCGCGGCGAAGCCCGAGCCCGCCGCGGCGATCAGCGTCGCCACGCGCAGCCCTCGCGAGAACGGCTCGTCGACCTCGTCGCTCGCAGCCTTCGGGGGCTTCTTGCTCTCGGCAACGTCGGCTTCGACCGTCTCTGCGTCGCGCTTCTCTGCGGCCTTGTCCGCGCCCTTCTTGCCCTTCTTGCCCTTCTTGCTCTCGCTCTTGGCCGCGGGCTTCGAAGTGACGTCGGCTGCCTCGTCTTCGGTCGTTGAATTCGTGGTCTCTTTTTCAACGGCCTCGACGACGGGCTCCGAGGGCTTCGGGGTGCGCTTCGTCGGCAGCAGGTCGCGCCACGACTCGGGCCAGGCGCCCTGCAAGAGCTGCTTGCGAAACACCAGGACCAGCGACGCGAGGACGACGTTGGTCAGCGCGGCGATGGCGTTGGTCCAGCGCAGTCCGACGCCCGGCAGGAGGATGAAGCCGGCGGTGAGCGTTCCGGCGACGGCGCCGAAGGTGTTGACCGCGTAGAGGGCGCCGACGCGCTGTCCGAGCTCGCCGCCGCGCTTGACGAAGTGCCGAGTGAGCAACGGCAGCGTGGCGCCCATCAGCACGGTGGGCGGCAGCAGCACCAACGCGACGACGAAGAACCGCAGCAGCGTAAACACGTCGAAGCGGTTGCCCGCGTTGAGCGAGATCCACCGCCCGATCGGCGGATAAATCGTGTCGACGATGAACGGGACGGCGAGCGCGAAGACGCCCACGCACGCCTCGATCGCCGCGTACGTCAGGATCGGAAACTTCAGTCGATCGACGCGCTTGCCGATCACGTACGAGCCGAGCGCGAGCCCGCCCATAAACGCGCTCAGCACCGTCGAGATCGCCGGCGTGCTCGCGCCGAACACGAGCGTCAGCTTGCGTGTCCAGATGACCTCGAACACCAGGCTCGACGCGCCCGACAAGAAGAAGCACAGAAACGGGACGAGCCACTCGGCCAGCGCTCCGCGCTCGGTCGTGGCCTCGACGCCCTCGTCGCTCTCGGATGAAACGGCAGACACGCGGGGGATATACCGTTCTCTCGCGCGCAGCGCACCGTCACGTTTCAGCGCCGACGCCGATCGGTGCTACCGTCCATGAGGCTCGTGCGACCGCACTTCTGGCTGGCAATCGCGATTTCGCTGGGCGCTCCGACGGTCGCGAGGGGCGCTCACGCGCAGCGGGCCACGGACATGCGCGCGCTCGCCCGGTCGGTCGCGGTCGACTATTTCGCCAGAGGCCAGGCTGCCGAACGCGAGGGGCGCCTCATCGCCGCCGAGAGCCTGTACGCGCAGGCCGTCGACGCCGACCGCAGCTACATCGACGGATTTCTCGGCCTCGCCCGGATGCAGCTCGCCCGCGGCCGCGCTCGGGACGGCGCCCGTACGCTCGAGTCCGCCGCGCAGAGCGCCCTCGTCGACGACGACAGCGCCGCGCGCTGGGCGAGGGCGATGGCGCAGCTCGGCGCTGTGGACGACGCGATTCGCAGCATCGAGAGTCGCGCAGAGTCCGCGCGTTCGCTGCGCCTCGTCGCCGAGCTGTACGTCGCCAGCGCCCGCATCCCTGAGGCGCTCGCGCGCGCTCGCCGAGCGGTCGAGCTGGTCGTCACCGCGGGCGCCGATGCGCAGACCGAGCGCGACGCCCGCCGCTTCGCCCGCGCGCTCTCGCTGCTCAGCGGCGAGGTGGACGCCGTGCGCGCGCCCGGGCCGAGCGCCTCGCTGCTGCGTCGACTGCTCGCTCGGTAGCGCCCGTCGCCGAAGCGAGCGCTCACGAGTACGCTCGCGCGCCATGGCGACGGGCTTGTTGGTGATGGCGATCGTGCTCGGCGCGCTCGGGCTGCAGTTGCACTACTGGCCCACCGTCGTCGTGCGGCTCGGACCGCGGTTCTTCTTGCACACGCGCGCGGTCGCGTGGGCGGTGCGCGTCGCGGTGATCTCCCTCGCGCTCGCTGGGTACGCCGCGGAGCCGAGCGCTGCCAAGGCGGCCGCTGTCTTGATTTCGTGTGTCCTCGCAGCGGGCGCTGGGTTCTTCGCCCCGCGCCGCGCGCTGCCGGTGCTCGAAGACCCCGCGCACGAGCGCGCCGAAACCGCGCCGCTCGCGGACGAAGCGCTGGTGTTGGGGCGCAGCGACGAGCAGGGGCGCTGCGTGGCGTGGCCGGTCGAAATGCTGATCGCTCACCACGTCGTTCACGACCGCGTCGGCGAGCAGCGCGTCGTGGCGACGTGGTGTCAGGCGTGTCGAAGCGGGGTCGTGTACGCGGCCAACGTCGACGGCGCCGAGGTCGAGCTCGAGATCGCCTCGGTGTACCGACGCAACATGGTCGTGCGCGACCGACGCACCGGGAGCATCTTTCAGCAGGCGACGGGCGAGTGCATCGCCGGTCCGCTCGAAGGACGATCGCTCTCCGTGCTGAGCGCCGAGCTCGTGCGCTTCGGCGCGTGGCGCAGCGAGCACCCCGAGACGCAGGTGGCGCTCGAGCCCGAGCGATGGGCGGGCCTCGTGCCCAAGCGGGTGATCGCGTGGATGCTCGAGCGCGCGACGCGACGCGTGCGCACGCCGGGCCTCGTCGCGCTCGACGATCGGCTGCCCGCTGAAGCGCCGGTGGTCGGCGTGGTCTGCAAGGGCGTCGCCGCGGCGTGGACGATTGAAGCGCTGCGCCTGGCGCGCTCGGTGCGCGCGACGGTGGGCGGCGTCGAGCTCTCGCTCGGCTACGACGCGAGCACGGATCGCGTGCGCGTGTGGCGAGGGCATGATGATGCGCCGACGAGCGCCCACGCGCTGATCCCCCACGTGCGCGGCTACTGGGCCGGTTGGGTCGAGTTTCACCCCGAGAGCGAGCTGCACGCGCGCTGAGCGCGGCGATCGCTCAGCGCTTCGCGCGGCGACGGCTCGCGAGCACGCCGGCGAGGGCGAGGGCGGCGAGCGCGAGCTGCGTTGAATTCGTGTGCGTGCGCGTGGTGGCGCGGCAGCCGCAGCCGCCGGCCATGATGCCCGGGTCCATGATCGAGCTGTCGCCGCGAGAGGCATCGCCGCTGGCGCTCGCGTCCATGGCCACCACGCCGCTGTCCATCGCCGTCGAAGCGTCGGGCTGCGTGCCTCCGGCGTCGGTGGCGGTGGGCTCGGGGCGGGGGCGGGCGACGCACAGGCCGTCGCGGCACTCCTGGCTGCTCGGGCACGAGATGCCCGCGCAGCGATCGATCACGCACGCGCGCAGGTCGTTGCTGCACACCTGCCCGACGGGGCACTGCACGCCGTCGCAGAACGACGTGAGGCAGCGCGGCTCTTCGCCGCGGCAGTCGCGCAGCGCTTCGGCGCACGGGAGCATGTCGCAGCCGGGCGACTCGCAGCGCCCGGTCGTGCGGTTGCACGAGAGCCCTGCGGTGCAGCCGGTGCACGAGCAGTTGGCCGTGCAGCGCCCGGCGACGCAGTGCTGGTTCATCGGGCACATGACGCCGGCGCAGGCGTCTTGGCAGGCGCCGCCGATGCAGGTTTGACCGACGGGGCAGCGCGCGTTGTCGCAGGGAGCCTGGCAGCCCATCGGGCCGCAGACTTGCCCTGCGGGGCACGCGGTGGCGCAGCGATCGGGGACGCAGTAGCTGCCGTTGGGCGTGCCGCCCATGCGGCAGACGAAGCCGTCGGCGCAGGCGCCTTCGATGCAGCCGGGCGTGCACAGGCCGTCGAAGCAGCCGGTGCCCGCGGGGCACGTGGACATGCGACCGTCGCAGTTGAGGTCGCGCGTCGTGCGGCAGTCTTCGGTCGCGCCGGGGTTGATCTCGCGGTCGTTGTCGTTGCAGTCGGTCCCGCCGCAGGCCGCGTCGCGAAAGCCGTCCATGTCGCGGTCGGGGCAGATGGCGGTGCCGTCTTCGTTGAGGCCTGCGACGGCGTCGAACTCGTCTTCGGACGAGTTGAACGCGCACCGCGCGTCGGGGTTGCCGTAGTTTCCGGGCAGCACGGCGGCGTAGCGAAAGGTGATTCCGCACGGCAAGGCCCACACGGTGGCGATGGAGTCAGCGACGGCTTCGACGCCGGGTCCGCCGCGCAGCGCGGGGTTGCGCACGGGGCGCGCCATCATGTCGGCGACCGTGCCCGTGGACTGGTAGTCGTCGGTCCAGCCGCGAAGAAAGCCGCGGACGAGGACGGCGCGGTTCCATTTCGTGGAGTCGGGGTTGGCGCCGTCGGCGACGATCTCGCGCGATGCGGGGTTGTTCGTGAGATAGACGCTGTACTCGAAGGCCTCGAGGCACGAGTCGGTGACGTGATCGGTGATCGGAAAGATCACCACGCGATTGGCGTCACCCTGCAGGTCGAACACGACCGAGCCGCGCCAGGGCTGGTCGTAGCCGCACGCGGTGCGATTGCCTCCGCAGTTGTCCTGGTCGGTGACCGCGGTGCCCGACGGGTACATGCGCGTGGTCTGCGACCAGTTCCAGTCGAGGGCGTTGACGTTGGCCGCAGAGATCGCGGCGGACTGCGTGCTGCACGAATAGGCCGTGTATTGCCGCGGGTCCGTGCCTCCGCCCGGGTTGAAGCGCGAGGTGCCGGTACAGCCGTTCCACTCGCTCATGCCGACGATGGGCTGCGCGAAGGTGAGCTGCGGCGCGAAGCGCGGAGGCATGTCGTTGCTTTGAAACACGTCGTCGATGATGCGCGACGGGTCTCGCATCCCGCCGCCGCCCATCGGGCGACCGCCCACCGCGTCGAGGCACGCTTCGAAATAGGGCACGCCCGTGCACGTCTGCGCGTGCGACGACGAGGCGCTCAACAACATCGATCCGAGCAGCGACGCTCCAACCAACCACGACCATTCTCTGCGACGACCAGCCATGCGGTCGATGGTATCAGCGCGCGCGGCGGCCCGCGTCCGTAAGAACCACTGCGAGAGCGTTCGCGCGTGCTCGGCCCTGACTCGCGCCAGCGGATGGGGCGACCTCGCGCGGGGCGCTTGTGATAGCGTCCCGCGCCCTGAACGTCCCGATGCGTAAACCACCTGTCGAAATCGCTCCGCCCAGCGGAAAGCTCGGCGTCCTCCTGCCCGGCATGGGCGCTGTCGCGACCACGTTTGTCGCGGGCGTCGAGCTCATTCGTCGCGGCTTGTCCAAGCCCGTCGGCTCGCTCACGCAGCTCGCCACCATCCGCCTCGGAAAGCGCACGGACGGACGCAGCCCCAAGATCTCGGACTTCGTTCCGCTGGCGAGCCTCGACTCGATCGAGTTCGCTGGGTGGGATTTGTTTCCCGACAACGCGTACGAAGCTGCGTCCGAAGCGGGCGTGCTCAGCAAAGAGCACCTCGCTGAAGTGAAGCCCTTCATGGAGGGCATCCAACCCATGCCCGCGGTCTTCGACCCGAACTACGTCAAGCGCCTCATGGGTCCGCACGTGAAGAAGGGCACGTCGAAGATGGACCTCGCCGAGCAGCTCATCGCCGACATCGAGCGCTTCAAGCGCGAGAAGAACCTCGATCGCTGCGTCGCCGTCTGGTGCGGCTCGACCGAGGTCTACCGCGAGCCCACCGCGGTGCATCAGTCCCTCGCCGCGTTCGAGCAGGGCCTGCGCGACTCGTCCGACGACATCGCGCCCAGCGCGATCTACGCCTACGCGTGCATCAAAGCAGGCGTCCCGTACGCCAACGGCGCGCCGAACTTGTCCGTGGATTTTCCGGCGATTCAAGAGCTCGCGCGCGAGCGCCAGGTGCCCATCGCCGGCAAAGACTTCAAGACCGGCCAGACCTGGATGAAGACCATCATCGCGCCCGGACTCAAGGCGCGCATGCTCGGCCTCGAAGGTTGGTACAGCACCAACATCCTCGGAAACCGCGACGGCGAGGTCCTCGACGACCCCGAGAGCTTCAAAGCCAAAGAGGTCACCAAGCTCGGCGCCCTCGAGTACATCCTGCAGCCCAAGCTCTACCCCGAGCTCTACGAGGGCTTTCACCACGTCGTCCGCATCAACTACTACCCCCCGCGCGGCGACAACAAAGAGGGCTGGGACAACCTCGACATCTTCGGGTGGCTCGGCTACCCGATGCAGATCAAGGTTGATTTCTTGTGCCGTGATTCAATCCTCGCGGCGCCCATCGTGCTCGACCTCGCGCTCTTCCTCGACCTCGCGCAGCGCTCGGGCATGCACGGGATCCAAGAGTGGCTCTCGTTCTACTTCAAGAGCCCCATGACCGCCGCGGGGCTGTACCCCGAGCACGACTTGTTCATTCAGCTCATCAAGCTGAAGAACACCCTTCGCTGGATGCGCGGCGAAGAGCTCATCACGCACCTCGGCATCGAGTACTACGACTGAGCGCTGCGATGACCGAGCGGCCGAAGGCTCCACGCGCGAAAGACCCGAGAGATCAGCGGTTTCTTGATTACTGGGGTCGCGTCATCGACTGGAGCGACCCCGCCGCTCCGCAGTGGCTCGAGCACTTCGACCGCCGCGTCGACGAGTGCCGCAAGATCGCCGACGCGATCGAGTCGCATCGCTCTCTGTCCAACGCGCGCGTGCTCGACGTGGGCTGCCAGACCGGCGCCCTCGCGTGCGTCCTTGCAGAGCGCCACGCGTCGGTCACCGGCGTCGAGCCCGAGGACTGGGTGCTCGAAGCCGCTCGGCTGCGCGCCGAGGGCTGGGGCGTAGAGGCGACCTTTCGGACGGCGGCGGGCGAGTCGTTGCCCTTCGAAGACTGCGCGTTCGACGTGGTCACCTTCGTCGACGTGATCGAGCACTGCCGCGACGCCGACGCGTGCTTGCGCGAGATCGCGCGCGTGCTCGCGCCGGGCGGACTCGCGTACGTGTACGGGCCCAATCGCTTCTCGCCGCACTGGTTCAAGAGCGACCCGCACTACGGGCTCGCCGTCGCGAGCGTCCTGCCCAACGCGCTCGGGCGCCGCTACGTCGAGTGGAGACGGGGCAAGAAGGGCTACGACGTCGGCGTGTTTCCCGTGGGAAATCACACGTCAAACGTGCTCTCGCGCGCCGGGCTCTCCGTCATCGACTCCCCCGTTCACAGGGCTCGTCGCGAGGCCGAGCGACGCTGGGGCGCGCGGGCGCAGCGCATCGCGCCGCTCGTTCGCGCGTGGGGCGAGGCGCGGCTGCTCACCGACGCGCTCTTCACCCTCGTCGCCGAGAAGCCTCGCGCATGACCGCCAACGAAGACCCCGAGCGAGAGTTCGTCGCGTACTGGGAGGCTCACCTCGCCGACCCGCGCGACCCGCAGCTCGACCGCTGGCGCGCGCTCGAACGCACACAGGTGGCGCGCGCCCGCGACCGCTATCGTCGCGACATCGAGAGACACATCTCGCTCGACGGCGCCGCGGTGCTCGACGTGGGCTGCCAGTGCGGCGCGCTCGCGATCGCGTTGTGCGAAGCAGGCGCGAAGGTGACAGGCCTCGACGTCGACGAGCCGCTGCTCGAAGGGGCGAGGGCGCGCGCGAGGGGATACGGCGTCGACGCGACGTTCGTGAAGGGCGTGGGCGAACGGCTCCCGTTCGAGGACGGCGCGTTCGACCTCGTCACGTTGGTCGACGTGGTCGAGCACGTCGAAGACATCGCAAAAACGCTCGCAGAGTGCGCGCGCGTGCTGCGTCGCGGCGGGTCGCTCTACCTCCAAGGGCCCAATCGCTTGTCGCCCAAGTGGTTCTGGTCCGACCCGCACTACCAGATGTTCGCGATCAGCGTGCTGCCGCCGAGCGTCGGGCGCTTCTACGTGACGCGCGTTCGGGGGCGGCCTCGGTACGACGTGGGGGTGTTTCCGATCGGGCTGAGCGTCGCGCGGCGGCTGCGCGCGCTGGGGCTCGACGTGCGCACGGGGCCAGGGATGCGCGACGGGCGCGTGCACGATCGATGGGCGCGCTGGTACGGGCTCACGATGGACTCGATGTTCACCCTCGTGGCGACCCGTCGGTGAGCAGTACGCTCGCGGCACGATGAGTCAACGCGACGTGTGGCTACAGCTGTCCGCGCTCGAAGGCGTCTCGCAGAGCGAGATCGAGCGCATCGCCTCCTTCGAAAACGCGACGATCGAGCGCGAATCGAGCGACGATTCGAATCCGAGCCGCATCCTGTGCGAGTCCGTGAGCGGTCACGAAGAGCGGATCGAATCGGGCAGCGCGGTGGTGCTCAACGGAGCCACGCTTCGCGCGATGTACGGCTTGGGGTTCACGCGCGAGCAGCGCTTCGAGCGCGCGAAGGCTTGGGTCGAGTCGGGCGTCGAGTACTACTACCGCTGGCCTGCGGTGCTGAACCTCATGGTGGGCACCGACGACGAGCGCGAACGCCAGGCGCTCGCGGACTACGCGCGAGAGGCCATGGCCGAGCTCGACCCCGAAGAGCGATGGGTGAGCGACGCCGCGATGAACGAAGCGATCGCCGGACGGCCCGCCATGGCGAGCGCGGGCGACTTCTTCTGGATCGATCCCGCGAAGAACCTCGAGCACGCGCGGTGGCTCGGCGAAGACCCCGCGCGCTTGCCGAAGCTTCGCTGGTTCAAGCTGCACGGCAACCCCCAGGGCGTGCAAGAGGCCCTGCGTTTGCTCGGACAGCGCGCGATCGAACGCGTGAGCTTCACGAGCGGCAGCATCGGACCCGACGTCGACGCGCTGATCGACGCGCTTCCATCGACCACGCGCGGCGTGCACTTCTTCTACTGCCAGCAGGGCCCCAAGCTCTTTCAAGCGCTCGCCAAGAGCCCGCTGTGGCCGACGCTCGAGCGCGTCGAGCTGCACAACAACGACGGAAAGACCAAGGGGCTCAAGGCGCTGATCTCGGCCAAGGGCAACAAGGCGATGCGCTCGCTCGACGTCGGCTACAACCACTTGAAGAGCGCGGATTTCGCGGCGCTCGCGAAGGCAGCCTGGCTGCCAGGGCTCCGCTCGCTCGCGCTGAAATACAACGACGCGCTCGCGCAAGGAGCGAGCGCGCTGCTCTCGAGCCCGGCGCTCGCGAAGCTCGAGTCGCTGGACTTCGGCGCAAACGAGATCGGAGATCCCGGCGTGGTCGCGCTCTGCAACAACCCTGCGATCACCGCGCTGTCGAAGCTCACGATCGAGGGCAATCACCAGCCTCCGCTGGTGACCGCCGAGGGCGCGCGTGCGTTGGCCGAGTGGGACGGCGCTGCTTCGCTCTCATTGCTCAACCTCGGCATGAACGCCATCGGCGATGACGGGCTCGTGGCGTTGCTCTCGAGCCAGCGGCTCGGCGCGTTGCAAACGCTGGACGTTCAGTACAACAGCGTCACCATCGGCGCCGTCGCGTCGCTCGCCGGCATCGAGACCCCCGTGCGACCGCGGCGCGTGGTGCTCTCGGGCAACGCGCTCGGCACCGCGGGGTACGGCAGCAAGCCCAAGGCGCCGAAGAAGAAGCGCCCCGCGAGCCCGTGGAGCAACGCCCACTGGCTGTCCGAGTGCAAGTCGCTGGTGCTCTACAACACCTCCCTCGACGCGGACATGTTCGCCGCGGTCGTGAGCTCGCCAGCGCTCGGCAAGCTCGAGTCGCTCGACGTCTCGAGCAACTACGGCTTGTCCGACGAAGCGCTCGAGTTTCTCTTGGCGCAGCCGCTGGCGCGGCGCCTGACCGCGCTCGAAGCGCTGTACTGGCCGTGGAAGAAGGGCGCCGCAGACCTGCTGCTCTCCGCCCCGTTCGCAGACACGATCTTCAAGCTCTCGATCTCGAAGAAGGGCCTCTCGGCCGCGGCGGTGGCCGCGCTGCGGCTGCGCTACGGCTCGCGCATCAACGTGAGCTGACGCGCAGGGCTTGAGCGCCGACGAGATCGTGTGCAGCAGTTGGCCCTCTCATGGACCTGCGAATCAAAGGGCTCTCTTCGGTCGACCCCAAGGCGCTGCCGCTGCCCAACGGCACCGAGGTGACCGCGTCGGTCGATCGCATGCTCGGCGATCGACGGGTCCCGCAAGGCGCGTCGGGGCGCGTGGTGCGGGTGGATCCCGAGCGCGACGCGTTCGACGTGCACATCGTCGGCGTGGGGGTGGTGCGGTATGCGCGCGCAGAGCTCGTTCCACGAAAGATCGGGCAGGTTCGGTATGCGCAGCGCCGCGAAGGAGCGTGGCGAGCGCTGCGCCCGTGCGTCGTGATCGAGACCACCGTGGGCTCGCGTGCGTGGGGCGTCGCCCACGAGGGCTCGGACACGGACACCCGCGGCGTGTTCGCGCTGCCGTTGTCCTGGACGCTCGGCCTCGTGAGCGCGCCCGAAGACCTCGTCAGCGACGACGGGAGCGACACGTTCTGGTCCGTCGCAAAGTGCATCAAGCAAGCGCTGCGCGCGGACCCCAACACCCTCGAAGCGCTCTTCGTGAAGAGCGCGCGCGCGACGGACGAGGTCGGTCAGTGGATCCTCGACGAGCGCGACGCCTTCGTGAGCGCGGAGATCTACGGCTCATTTGGCCGCTACGCGACCTCGCAGCTCGACAAGCTCTCGCAGAACCTCCGGCTCGTGCGCCACCGCGCCGACGTCCTCGGGTGGCTGCGCGCGAGCCCCACGCTCACGCTCGACCACGTGGCGGACAAGCTCGCGCAAGTCTCTCCGCGCGCCAACGCGACCGCGGCGGACGCGCAGCTCGCCGCCAAGCAGTACATCAAGCAGCTCTATCGCTCGATGTACGACCAGCAGCTGCTCGATCGCAACGAGTTCTCGGCGCTCGTCGAGTTCGCGGCGAGCAACGCGTCGATCGACCTCGAGCTTCCGCGCGAGCTGCGCCCGAAGAACGCGTACAACCTCTTGCGCCTCATCGTGACCGCGACGCGCTGGCTCGAGACGGGCGCGCCCGAGTTCGAGGTGAGCGGCGCGTTTCGCGAGCGGCTGCTCGAGATCAAGCGCGGCGAGGTCGCGCTCGAAGAGATCTTGCGCGAGGCCGAGGCGCGCACCGAGCCGCTCGCCGAAGCGTGGCGCAACACGAAGCTGCCCAAGCGCGCCGACGTCGCGCGCGCCGATCGGCTCTTGCGCCGGGTGAGCGACGAGCTCGCGCGCCGATGGGTGCACAAGGCCGACGGACCGTGGGGCGCCGACGCGCCGCCGGCGCCGATCGCCGAGTGGGACGAAGAGTAGCTACCCGTCGTAGATCGTGTCCGCGCGGGCGCTGTGCGCGCGCAGCCACCGAGCGGCACGCCAGAGCTTGGACGGCAGCCGATCGTCGCGCGTCGGGCGCGCCCACGGGCGAAATCGCGGGCCGGACGCGAGGTGGATCGCGCCGATCATGTGGCGCGGATCGATCGCGTCGCACACGAGCTGCACGTCGCGCGCGCGGGCGTCCTCGAGCGTGTGCGTGCGTCCGAAGCGCGGAGTCCACGCGTCAGGCACGCGCGAGAGGTCGATCGGCGTGCCGGCGCGCAGCCGTTCGATCGGCGGTGTCTGCTCGCGTCGACGCTCGCGGAGCCTGCGAAATCCCTGTTCGATCTCGCTTCGGCCCGCGGCTTCGTACCAGCGTCCCACCATGCGCGCGTGCTGCTCGAGCCCCTGGCCAAACAGGTCGCGTCGCCCGTAGCGCGCGAGCAGCAGCGCGCGCTCTCCGCCGGTGCACGCGAGCTTCACGCGCGATGGCAGCGCGTAGGCCCAGTCCGCGAGCGTCTCGACGCACAGCTCGCAGTGTGGAACGAACGCACTCTCGCGATCGACGCCGCAGCGCCGCCCCGCCCGCTCGACCTCGTCGCTCGACCGCGCCCGGACGATCGCGTCGCAGTACGCGCGCCACCGCGCGAAGGACGGCTCGGGCATCGAGACGCCGGGAGCGACGCTCACGAGCGTCGGCTCGAGCTCGCGCGCGATGCGATGCAGGTCGTCGCGCTGCGCGAGCTCGTAGAGCACCTCGATGACGAGCGGCGCGTTGGGCTGAGTCGAGAGCGGAGCGAGCATCAACGAGAGCGCGGATTGACCGAAAAAATGCTGATCGATGTCGCGGTTCGCGACGACCGCCTTCACAAACGAGAGCGCGTCTGGCCCCTCCGTCGCGACGTCGAACACGATGATCCACCCGTCGCCGGGCGCGCGCGGCCCCTTGTGGCGCGCGAAGCCCATCGCGAACGCGACGGGGTCGCCGCCGTGGCCTGCGACGGGGGTGGGCGAGACGAACACCGTCGGCGCTTCGTCGTCGAGAACGCCGTGCGTCCAGCGGTGGGGATGCGGGCGCAGCCCCTCGCGCGCGATCGAGCGGACGGTCTCGCGATTGCCGCGCGTCCCATGAAAGAGAAACATCGGACGCGCTGGATACGCACTCCGCAGGGCTACGCCAGCCGACGACGCTCGCGCCAGCTCTTGCCTGCGTCGATGCCGAAGCGCTCGAGGCCCGGCACTGTGGCGTGCTCCATGGTCTGAAAGAAGATGTCCCGCGAGCGTTCGGGCTCGGGCAATCCCAGGGCGATCTCGTCCTTGGTGCGCTCGATGCGGCGCGCGGGCGGGCCGGCGAGCATGTCTTCGATCACCGAGAACGCGTGGACGAGGTAGCGCTCGAGCAGGCGGACCTCGTCGGGGTTGGCGTCGAGGTAGTCCTTCCACGCGGTGAGGTAGTGAAAGCCGAACTGGCCGTGGAGGATCTCGTCCGCGAGCAAGAGCCGCGTGCGGTCGCGCAGATAGGGCTCTTGCATCTCGTCGAGCGAGTCGACGAAGCGGGCGACGGCCACCATCTCGCTCATGCACGTGGTGTAGATCACGTTGCGCAGCGCGCGCTGCTCGGGGGTGCATCCCTTGTGCACCGCGAGGGGAGCGCACGCGACGTTGGCTTCGACCTTTGCCTCGACGCCCATCGCGCGAAGCACGTCCGCGCAGTTCTCGGTGTGGCGCATCTCGTCGTACGCCATGCGAAGCATGACCGCCTTGGCGTCGAGCGAGGCGTTGGCCTCCATGAGCTGCGAGGCGAGCTGCGCGAACACCGTGGTCGATCGATGCTCGACCTCCATGCGGATGCGCCACATCTCGCGGGCGGCTTCGACGGCGCGCTTGTCGAAGGGCTTGGGGTCGAACACCGTCGTCGACGTGCCGCAGCGCGCGAGCTGCTCGCGCAGCGTGGCGTACTCTTTCGAGAGCGGCGTGTCGGAGATTTCTCCGTTGAGCACGCGATCGATGCGCTCGACGCTCATGCGGACAGCTCCGGCGGAGGCAGCGGACCCACGGCGGCGCAGCACATTCCGAGCTGGTCGCCGGTGCACGCGGGCACGCCCGAGTCGCTCGTCTGCGAGTCGGGCGGAACGAGCCCGACGCACTGGCAGCTCGCGCACGGGTTGGCGTCGTTGGTGACCGTGCTGTCCACGGCGACGTCGCTCGGCGTGGCGGTGTCTGCTTGCGCGACGTCGGGCGAGCTCGCGTCGGGCGAGGTCGAGCTCCCGCAGCCGGCGAGCGCTGCGGTGACGCTCGCGCCGAGCGCGAGGGACTGTGCGAACCGAAGGAAGTGCGGTGTCTTCATAATCGACTCTCCTCGTGCGATGGGTGGGCTCAGCCGATGCCGTAGCCCTTGAGCTTCTTGTGCAGGCCCTCGCGGGTGATGCCGAGGGTCTTGGCCGTCGCGCTCTTGTTGCCGCCGTGCTCGCGCAGCGCCTCGATGAGCAGCCACTTCTCGATGTGCTCGATCATGTCCTTGAGCGTCCCGCGCGGGGGGCGGATCTTGTCGAGCACGCCTTCGACGTTGCGCACGCGCGGCGAGAGGTCGTGCGGCATGACGTAGCTGCCAGGGTCGAGCTGAATCACCAGTCGCTGCACTTCGTTCTCGAGCTCGCGCACGTTGCCTGGCCATCCGTAGCTCATGAGCAGCTCGAGCGCTTGCTGCGAGAAGCCCGCGACGTGCTTGGCCATCTCCCGCGAGTACCGGTCGAGAAAGTGCTTCGCGAGCAGCGGGACGTCGTCGCGTCGCTCGCGCAGCGGCGGCAAGCGCAGCGGAAACACCTGCAGTCGATAGTACAAATCCTGCCGAAAACGCCCGGCTTTGACCTCGTCTTCGAGCTTGCGGTTGGTGGCCGCGACGATGCGCACGTCGACGGTGCGCGTGGTGTTCGAGCCGAGCGGCCGCACTTCGCCCTCTTGCAGGACGCGCAGCAGCTTGGACTGCAGGGCGAGGGGCATCTCGCCGATTTCGTCGAGAAAGAGCGTCCCGCCGTCGGCCAGCTCGAAGAGGCCCTTCTTGTCCGAGTCCGCGCCGGTGAACGCGCCGCGCTTGTGCCCGAACAGCTCGCTCTCGAGCAGCGTCTCGGGCATCGCCGCGCAGTTCTGCGCGACGAACAGCTTGTCCTTGCGGCGCGACTGGTAGTGCACCGCGCTCGCGACGCGCTCTTTGCCGGTGCCGGTCTCTCCCTCGATGAGCACCGTCACGCGCGTGTCGATCACCTTCTGCATCGCCGCGAAGACCGCGCGCATCGCCGAGGAGTCGCCGATGATGCCTTCGATGCGCTTCTGCGCCTTCTGCTTGAGGTAGCCGGCCTCTGCGCGAGCGCTCGCCTCGGCGCGCGCGACCCTGCGATACAGCCGCGCGTTGGCGACGGCGAGCGAGGCGTTGGCGGCGACCACCGTGAGCAGGTCGAGGTCACGCTCGCGAAAAATCCCGGGTGAATCGCGGTTGTCCACCTCGAGCACGCCGAGGATCTCGTCGCCCTTCCACAGGGGGACGGCCATGGTCGACAGGATGCTCGCGCCGAGGATCGAGGCCGCCGTGATGTCCCGCTGCGCGTCCGCCGCGAGCACCGCCGCGCGCTGCGAGAGCACGCGACGAAACACGCTGCGCGCGACGGGGACGGGCTGCGTCGGTGCTCCGCTCTGCCCGCGCACGCGCGTGGTCACGGGCACGTACGCGTCCTGCGCGCTCGCGCCGCTCGCGTCCGTCGGGCTCTCGTCGCGCAGCACGATCGTGAGGTGCGTCGCCTTGGCCACCAGCGTGAACACCGCGTCCGAGATCGCGTCGAGCACGTCGTCGAGCTCGAGCGCCGAGCCGATCTTGCGGCCCGCTTCGTACACGGCCTTGAGCGAGATGGGGTCTGCTTCAACCGCGAGCCGCGTCTCTGCGATGGCGGCCACGGGGCGCACCGCGACGACGCGCGAGTCGTCCACCGCCTCGACGCTGGCCGAATCAGCCTCTTCGACGCGCGGCGCTGGCGGCTTGGGCTGCTCTGGGGGGACGCTGATCGGCGGCGCGACGGGCTTCGGCGCAGGCTCGCTCCACTCGACGCGAACGACGACCGGCGCCGTCGAGTTGCCGAACGAGATGCGATCGCCGCGCTCGAGCTCGCGCTCCCACGAGCACGAGGCGTCGATCGCGAGCACCGTCTGCCCTCGCAGCAGACGCGAGCCGTTGGTGCTGCGCAGGTCACGAATCCGCGCGTGCACACCGTCGAAGCTCAGCACCGCGTGGTTGCCCGAGACGTGCCAATCCGGCAGGTGCAGGTCGTTGCCGGGCGCGCGCCCCACCGTGAGCTGCTCGCTCTTTTCTGCGCGAAGCCCCCGGACATCGCCCTGCTCGACCTCGACCCGAATCACAAGCGCGAGGCTACAACACTATCCCCCCGAGCGGGCGCGCTCAGTGCGCGGCGCGGCTGCGCAGGCGGCCGATGAGAAGCTCCGCCCACAGGTGCGAGAGGATCTTGCTCTCTTGTCCCTCTTCGGCGCGAATGAGGTCTTGGAGCTTGGTCAGCGTGCTGGCCGAGCCCGCGGGCGTGAGCGCGTCGATCGCGACCATGACCGAGCGGCGCACGAGCAGGTCTGCGTGGTTGAGCTTGCCTTCGAGCGCGGCGATCGCCTGAGCGCGCTGGGCGTCGGGCGTGGTCCACGCGAGCATGTACGCCGCCTTGCGGACGGCCTCGGTCGAGGGGCTCTCGAGCGAGCGGATGTAGCACGCGGTGTCGCCGTCGTTGCACGTGCGGGCGATCTCGATCACCGCGCGCAGCTTGTCGAGCGTGGCGAGCTGCGGGCGAATGTCGCGCGCGGCCGAGGCGTCTTCAGCGATCGCGGCGTTGAACTGCCGACGAAGGTCGCCTTCGATGCGATCGAACTCGGCGACGTTGCCGTGGCGCGCGAGCGAGGCGAACGCGAGCAAGAGCCCGGCGCGCTGCGGCGCGTACTGAAACGCTTGGATCCCGCGGTTGTTGAGCGCCGCGAGCACCAGCGGGATCGAGGTCGGGTCGCCAACGAGCGAGAGCTTCGAAGCGAACGTGAGCGCGCTCCAGCCGGTCTCTTCGGAGGGGTTGCGGTCGCGGGTGAACGCCGCGTGCAACGCTTGCACGATCGCGGCCTTCTGCGCGGGGATCGCCATGGCCGTGTACGCGAGCGCTTCGCCCGCGGCCGCGCGCACGTTCTCGGTCTCGGTCGTGCTGTTGAGCAGCGCGAGCAGCGGCGGGACCGCGTCGGGCGAGGCGAACTCGCGCAGGACGTCGGCGGTCGTGCTCTTGACCAGGCCCTCGGGGACGGGCGGAGCGTTGGGGATGTTGCCGTACTCCGTGATCAGCGCGTTGACCTGCTGATTGGAGCCCGCGAGCGTCGCCAGGAGCTTGGGCACAGCGTGCTGCGCGCCGATGCGCGCGAGCGCCCGCTGGCAGTGCGGAAACGCGTTTTGCGCGCGCACGTTGAGAAACAGGCCGTACACGAGCGCGTCGACCCCGCGCGGGTCGCCGATGATGCCGAGCGCGTCGGCCGCGGCGCGCGCCGTCGAGATCTCTTGGTCCGCCAGGCGGCGGGAGAGCACGCGCGCGATGGAGTCCACTGCGTCCGTGGCGTGCAGCAGCCCGAGCGCGGTGAGCGAGTGAAAGCGGATCTGCATCATGTTGCCGCCGTTGCCCTGCGCGCGGTCGATCACCGCGACGAGGCCCTGGACGACGGCGCCCTTCTTCGCGTCGGGGATCCGCGCGACCATGGTCTTCAGCCCCTGCACAGCGCGCAGCGCGATGCGCTCGCTGTCCTGGCTGCCAGCGCGGAAGGTCAACGCCGAGAGCAGCGCGTCGATCGCGCGCGGGTCGTTCGACTGCGCGAGGATCTCGATGGCCTCTTTGCGCATGATGTTGTCATCCGCGTTGGCCATAAACGTGCGCGCGATGGGCTCGATGGCCCCGTCGAGAAACGCACGGACGCGCGGGTGGTTCGAGTCTTGGTTCGCTCCGGCGAGTGTCTCGTCGAAGATCTTCTTCAAGCGAACCATCGCGCCCGTGCGTCGCGCGGGCTCGCTGAGCTTCTTGACCCAGGTCTTCGGGTCCGCCTCGTTCTCACAGCCAGCGACGAACGCGCTCGACGAAATCGTGAGAGCGAGAGCCAACGTCGCGCGGGCGAACAGGTGGTTGCGGCGCATGCCAGTCCTCCAGAACACGTCGGGGAGTTTGGGACCGCCCTTGCCCGTCGCCTGCCCAGGATCCCCACTTGGTTGGAGAACGCTGGACCGACGCGCGAGCGCAGAGCAGTGCCGGGTTGTGTTGAAATCGCGCCGACGTGGGCGCTTCCTCGACGGCGGGTCGGACAGTATCCGATTGCGCCGCGGTGTTGAACCCTTGTCGCGCAGCGAACACACTGCGACGCGTGATTCTTTCGAGGTACGAGCGACGGTCGGCGCAGCGGATGCGCCCCACGCGAATCGCGAGCTTCTCGCTGAAATTGCTGTCGATCGCGTCGATTCTCGGCTCCGCGGGGTGCAATCGCGGCGCGATCAGCGACGCCTCCGTGCCCGACAGCGGCCCGGATCTTCCTGCATCGGACGCGGTGGTCCCGGACGACATCGCGACCGTGGACGCGCGGCCTGCGCTCCCAGCGTGGCCCCACGAGCTGCCGCCAGCGGCGGCGTGGGCGACGGACGCAGGGGCTTCGCGGCGGTCGGTGCGCGCGATCATTCACGCGCACTCGGTGCACTCGCACGACGCGTGCGACGGAGAGCCGTATGTCGACGGCGGCCCCAATGAGCCGTGCCTGCAGAGCTTTCGGCGCGCGCTCTGTCGCACGCGCGTGGACGCGGTGTTTCTCACGGAGCACTCGTCGCTCATGGCCGAGGGCGCCTTCGAGCGCGTGCTGCAAATGCGCGCGGGCGATCGGCCCGAGGTCGAAGAGGGCCGCACCGTCGGCTACACGCTGCAGTGCGACGATGGCCACTCGGTGATGGTGCTGCCCGGCGCCGAGAACGAGCTCATGCCGATCGCGCTGAGAGAGCACCCGCAGCCGCTCAGCGGCGCGAGCTTGATCGAGACGTACCGCACGGCGTCGGTGGCGTCCGTGGCTGCGTTTCGTGCGGCGGGCGGCTTCGTGGTGATCCCGCACGCCGAGCAGAAAGAGATCCCCTTCACGCTGTCGCTGCGCCCGGACGGAACCGAGCTCTACAACGTGCACGCCAACCTCGACCCGCGCATCGCAGGCCCATACCTCGGCGTGGACATCGGAGAGTTCTTCGCGGACATCCCGCGGTTCATCGACGCGCGCTTCGGGACCGAGCCGGACCTGCTGTTTCTCGGCGTGTTTCGAGAGAACAACCCAGATCTCGCGCGGTGGAGCGCGCTGTGGCGCGACGGCCAGAGCGTGGTCGGCGTGGCGGGCTCGGACGCGCACGAGAACACCATCCAGCGACTGCTCGCCGACGGAGAGCGCGGGGACAGCTACCGCAGGGTGTTTCGTTGGTTCAGCAACGAGCTGATCATCGAGGGCGCGCCGACCCGCGCTTCTCTGCTCGCTGCGTTGCGCGCGGCGAGGGCGCGCGTGCGCTTCGAAGCCTGGGGCGTCGCCGAGGGCTTTCAGTGGAACATCAACGCCAACGGCGCGCGCTCGCTCGCCGACGGCGCGACGGTCCCGATGAGCGCGAACCTGCAGCTCGAAGCCGCGGCGCCGCGGGTGCTCGGGCTCGACGCCTCGCTTCCGACACCGACGATCCGTGTGCGAATTCTCAGGGCGGACGCGAGCAGCGCGACGGGCTGGACCGAGCTCGCGAGCGACCCGCGCGAGCTGCGTTGGACCGTACCCGGCCCTGGCGTGTACCGCGCCGAGGTGGACATCACGCCCAACCACGCGCGGCCGTACCTCCCGAGGCTCGAGCGCTACGTGCGCGAGGTGCCCTGGGTGTACGCCGCCCCCGTTCGCGTCGAGTAGCGCTCAGCGCGCGCTGAAGCGCTCGCGCCCGGTCGCGTTGGCCACGACTTCGTCGACCGTGTAGCGCAAGGGGAGCGCGCGGTTGGCGAGCCACAGGCGGGCTTGATCGTCGAAGTTGGGGGACATGTTTCCCCCGTTTTGTCCGGCGGGAATCACGTTTTGTCCGCGCACGCGGCCCTGCCGAAGCTCGATCACCATGCGCATCACCGCGCCGTTGCGATACGTCCAGTTCGCCCCTGCGTTGGGCGGGTTGGCCGCGTCGACGTTGTAGAAGTCTCCCGGCCGCGGAAACCACTTGAGCCCCGAGCGCGGGTCGCTCGCCGCGAGCATGGGCGCCAGCGGCAGCCGTCGCGTGCTGATCTCTTGCGCGTTGGTGAGCGCCTCGATGCCCGAGACGCTTCCGCCTGCGTACGCCGTGATGATCGACTCGAGCGCGACCTGGTGGCGAAGCCCCCAGAGCCACTGCGACTGATCCGCGGTGCCGAAGCCTCCTTCGCCGACGGCGCTCGGCGCTGCCGTGAGCTCGGTGAGCGCTCGCGCAAACGACTGCACGATGACCTCGTTCGAGCTCTCGATCGCGGCCGTGCGCGCGTCGTCCCAAAACACGCTCTCGCCCCGCGCCATGTCGTACGACGCGAGGTTGGACGGGTTGCTGCCGCGGTTGCGCACGATGTCGACCATCGTCGCGCCGCGAAGGAAGCGGGCGTCGGTGTCGAGGATCGGGTCGATCCCTTCGTCGCCCAGCGCGAGCGCCTGCAGCGAGCGATAGAACGCGTTGAAGATCATCGTGGCCGCCGCGTCGCTGCGCTGGTCCGCGGTCGGCGTCTCGTAGAACGTCTCGACTCCGGACTCGGCGACGGCGCCGCGCGCCAGCCACGCCTGCACACGAGCGAGCGCTTGATCGATCGGGGTGCGGTTGGCGGTGTACGCCGCGGCCATGCGCGTCTCGGCGTCGTTGGACGCGGTCGCTCCGCCAGCGACAGCGCGGGCCCGCTCGATCGCAGCGACGAGGGGCGCGACGAAGACGCCCGCGAGGGGGCTGCGGTGGTTGCCTTGCAGAGCAGCCATCGATTCGACCGTGCCGTCGCGGCGCGTGACGTGGCCGGCGAGCGCGTCGCGAATCGTGCGCGCGCGGTAGCCGACGTCCCACGGTCCGCCGAGGTACTGCGGGTCGTTGGCGAGGTTGTTGTCGAGGCTCGTTCCGCCGAGGTCGTTGTTGGCCGTGAGGGCGTAGCCTCGCTCGGGGTCCAGCGACTGCGGCCACTGCGCAAACGGAACCACGCAACGGTAGTCGTCGCTCGCCCCGGCCGCTTCGTCGACGCGCCCCATCGCGTCCGTCGGGATCGAGAACCCGCCGTACTGCGTCCCGTCCACGAGCAATCGCGGGTCCGCGCCTGGCGCCCATCGCTGCGCGGCGCCCATGCCCATGCGCGGCAAGTACCGACGGCACGGCGCGCCCGTATAGCCAGAGTAGTAGACCGCGCCGTCCTTGTCGGTGCCGACGAAGTTCTGCGCAAACGCGACGAACCGTCGCTGCGCGTCGCGCATGTCTCGCACCGTGCGCGCGCGCTCGAAGTCGCGCAGCGCGCCGGGGACGTTGCTCACGTCGAAGCCCACATAATCAAACGTGACCGCGCTGACGTTTCCGTCGCCGTCCACGTCGCGCGGGATGATCCTCGTCCCCAGCACGTCGATGATCGATCGCCCCGGCGGAGCGGTCTGTCCGGGCATCGCGACGTCGCCTTCGATCGAGGCGAGGTAGCGCCCGTCGAACGTCGTCCAGCGCGTGAGCCGCTCGGTGCGTCCGACGGACATGAGCGCGGGGACGTCGGCCACGGTGTACGACTCTTCTGTCGCGACCAACGGGCGCCACGCGCCGCGAAAGAACGACTCTCTGGGCCGCCCCATCGCGTCGAGCTGAATGCGCTCGGAGTACCAGTCCGTCAGGTCTCCGTAGAGGTACGTGAAGCTCCACGCGACGCTGCCGTTGGTGCCGAGCCCCATCCACGGGATGCCGGGAAAGAACAGCCCCATCAAGCTCTCGCCTGTGGCTCCTTCGCCAGCAAAAACGCTGGTGTCCGTGTGCAGTTGATAGAGCAGCGTCGGGACGCTCAGCGGCAAGTGCCCGTCGCCCGCGAGCAGCGTCGAGCCGTCCGCCGTTCCCCGGCCCGAGACCGCCCAGGCGTTCGAGCCGTACTCGCCTCCGCGCTCGCCGCGGCGCAGGCGTTCGAGCGGCTCGTTGCTGGCGATGAGCCGCTCGAGCATCGCGCGCTCGACGCGAGGGCCACGTTGATTGTGTGTGCGTGTTCGCCGCGACCGCCTCGCCATCACGCCCATGCGCGAGTCCGTGGCGAGCCCGAGCGCCGACGTCACGTCCGTCAACGGCTGGACGCGCTCGAAGATCTCCGAGCGCACGAGGTTGCGTCGTTGGGTTCTCTCTCCCATCGAGACCGAGCTGCCCGCGGGAAGCGCGTTGTACAGCGCGTCGAACGTGAGCGCCGCGCGGGCGCGATCGAGGTCGTC
Organism: Myxococcales bacterium; assembly: GCA_013298625.1. Lineage (GTDB taxonomy): Bacteria > Myxococcota_A > Polyangia > Polyangiales. The sequence continues at coordinate 99,478 of JAAFIF010000011.1, read as the reverse complement.
CGTCGTGAAGCTCGAGTTCGCGAGCACCAGCGCGAGCACCCCAGCGAGGTCGCGGCGCGTGATGGTCTGCATGATCTGCGCGGGGTTCGCGCCCATGCCCAAGATCAACCCGATGAGCCTCACTTCGGTGGGCGCCGGGATGCGCCGCGCGCGCACCGCCGTGACGTACGCGTTGAACCCCTCCGCGAACGCGTCGAGCGCCTCGAGCTCCGCGGCGCCCATCTGCGCGAGCAATCGATCGGCGATGACCTTGTAGCCGCGGCCGCGCGAGAGCGTGTCGAGCGCGAGGCCGCGATCGCCCAGGAGCTCCGAGGCCGTTCCGAGGCCCACCCTTCGCTGGAGCTCGATCTGAAAGTACCGATCGCGCCCGAGCAAGAAGCCCTGAACGACGTACGCGTCTCGCGTGTTCGCCGCGTACACGTGCGGGATCTTCGCCTCGGTGTACACGACGTTGACGTCTGCGCGCAGCGACGGGATCACGACGTTGCCCTCTTCGCGAACGCCGAGGATCTGTCCCGGTGGTCCTGGCGGAAGCACGACGTCGACGACGTCCGGGCCCGCGTCGCTCTCGGTGCTTTCGTCGGAGGCGTCCAGCGTCACGGACGCCTCTGCGTCCGGCGTCGCGGGGGGCGGCGAGCACGCGACGAGCGCGCACGGAAACGCCGCGGAGATGAACAAGCGCTGCAGGGTGAGCTTTCGCACGGTGGGGTGCATCCTTCTTCGCGGTCTGTCAGAAGCGCGGAGCGCACTGCGCGACGCTGCCGAAGCAGTTGGTGAACGCGCACGCCTGGCCGTTGCACACGTCGATGATCTCCGGCGCCTCGCTCTGGGGCGTGCCGCGGAAGAAATGAATCATCTGGCGCGTGTGCCAGGCGTGCATGCTTCGCGGCCGGCCGTGCGGGTCGCTGTACATGCGCTCGACCTCGTCAGAGATCGTTCGATTGCCTGGCTCTTGCCAGGGATTTCCCAGGTCCCAGAGCACTGTGCCCGAGCCGCGGCGCGGGTACATCGCGTTGGTCGCGAGCTCGACGCTCGTGCGCGCCATCGGGTTCATGGGGTTCTCGTAGACTCCCATGATGGGAATCTCCATGTCGGATCGCGCAGGCAGCTCGTTGGTGAACGTCGCCACTTGCTGGTCGCCCTTCGCAGCGGCGAGCAGCACGTAGTGCCGAGGCAATCCCATGAACGGCTCTGCCTGAACGTGGCGGTAGTAGCTCACCGGGTCGACTTGGGACCACAGCAGCTCGCCGAGCGAGAGCAGCACCAGGTGATCTCGGTTGTCGCGATACGCGAGCTTCAGCGTGTTGAAGTAGCCGTCGAAGTCCTTCGAACGGTGCAACAGCGTCCCGTAGTTGTTGCCCGGGACGCCGAGGTGTCCGCGCGTGATGTCGGGGCTGATGGCGACGTACGTTCCGCCGAAGATGCCGCCCTGCGAGATGCCCGAGTAGAAACGCTCGTCGACGTTGACGCGCACGCCGCGAGAGGTCACCTCGCTCATCATCGGAAACCTTCGCATCATCGTGCGCATCACGGCGACCCAGTTCACGAGGCCCTGGTGCAGCCGGTCCGCGATGAACGGAAACCGTGAAAAATCCCTGAGCACCTGGCCGACCGTGACGAAGTCCTCCGCGGACATGCCCTGCAGGCTCGACGCGAAGAAGATCGCGCGGTGGTTGTTCGCGATGAAGTTGTTGTAGCCCGCGCGCACCTCGGTGCCCGAGCCCATCAGCCCGTGGCCGTACTGCACGAGGCTGTGCGGCTCTGGGTTCGGATTGGTCGCCGACCGCACCGCCGAGCGCGGAACGCGGATCAACACGTCGATGTCCGTCACGCCATCGGGCTGCGGCATCCCGTTCGCGTCGTTGTTGAACACGAACCAAGACCAGCCGCGCACGATCCGCTCGCGCATGTAGTGCGGCACCGGCGCGGTCGCGCGGATCTCGAACGCGATGTCCGCGCTCTGCTCCATGGTGAACTCGGTCACCTGCACGTTTTGCAGCTCGGGGCCGTCGGGGAGCCTCCGCAGCACGTCGCTCGCCATGTGCAAGAGCGGCCCGTGCGTCGCGCGCGAGCTCGCCGTGTTGTAGTCCCACGCGAGGGTCAGCGACTCGCGGGCGATCCCCGCCGCGGCGAGCCAGCCGAACATCTCTTCGAAGCGCGCGACGCGCGGCGCGAGGCGCGGGTCCGACATCGCCGTGCGGTCTCGCAGCGCTCGAAACGCCGTCGATGGCTCGATCGTCGATCCGTCGCGCGCCCTCAAATTGCGCAGCGCGATCACGTACCGCGTGCCCTCTTTCAAGATCACCGCCGGGCGAATGATCAGCGACTTCTTCGTCGGGTCGGGCTCTTGCGAGTCGAGCTCGGCGAAGTACGGGATGCGCCGCAGCGTGGCGCTCGCTCCGCTGCCGACGACCTCGAAGTACAAGATCCTCGCGTCCGCGGCCATCGACGGCGCGACGTTGTATTCGGTCGGCAGCCCCGCAGGGTCGAGGTCGCGTTGGTACGTCATCGCCGCTTCGCCGACCATGTAGCCGTCGAGCCTGCGCCACGGCGTGGGGTCGACCGGAAGATTGCCGGCGTTGCGCGGCAGCGACGTGGGGCCGAACCCGAGCGTCACCCCCGTCGCGCGCGCAGGGTCGGGCCGCAGGTACAGGTTCGAAGGCCACGGATACGCGCAGTTGCCTTCGTCGAGCGGGTCGCAGTCCTCAGGGTTGGGCCCGCTCGGCGCGTCGGTCGCGGCATCGGCGACGCCGGTCTCGACCGCGGCCTCCATCGCCGCGTCGTTCGCGCTCGCGTCCGCCGGCGGCGGCGGTGGCGAGCACGCCACGAGCGAGGCCAACACCGATGACGCGACGATCGAGAGACAGCTCCCCTTCGTGCGCAAGCAAAAAGAAACGCCCCGAGCGCGATCGAACATGACCCGACCTTTCCTTGCAGTGACTTCGGCGATCGTGGGCGGTGTGCGCACGGGCGGTCAAGCACGACTCGGCGCGGCAACCGCAATTTCGGTGCGCTCGGTCTGACCGACCTGTGTTCTATTTCTGCCGCCCCGACAGAGATGCCGCACGCATGCGCGTCGCGAGCCTCTCTTCGGCGGAGTGATTCAACTCCCGTTCGACGCACGCGCAGCGAGGCAGAGCGATGTCCGATCGCGACGATGGAGCTCTTTCAGAGCCGGTTTCTCCCGCACTCGCCGCGGCCATTGCCGCGGTCGAAGCCAACCCGGACGACGACGAGAAGTGGGACGACCTCGACGAGGTCCTCTCGAACGAGCAGCAGCCCGACGCGGTCGCTGCCCTGATGCACCAGGTGCTCGCGGGTGAGGGCGTCACCGCCAAACGCGCGAACAAGGTCGGTCAGCGCGCCGTTCGCTTCTACCAAGAGTGGTTCGAAGACCCCACGGCCGCGGCTCCGCTGTTGCAGCGCGTCCTGCAAATCGACCCGAGCGCCGACTGGGCGTTTCATCGCCTCACGCTGAGCTACACGCACGCCAAGCGCTGGGCCGATCTGCTCGCGCTCTACGACGGCGCGCTCGAGCGGACCGCGGACAAGAAGCGCCGCGCCGAGCTGCTCGACGAGGCCTCGCAGGTCGCCCGCGATTTCGCCGGCGATCCCGAGCGGGCCATCCGTTACCTCGAGCAGCTGTTGCCGCTTCGTCCGTCGGATCACCAGCTCGCGGCGGCGCTCGAGCGCTTGTTCGAGCGCCAGTCGCGCCATCACGACCTCATCTCGCTGTGGAGCGCGCGGCTCCCGTCGCTGAGCGCCGACGACGCGAGAAAGACTCGGCTGCGCATCGCTGGATGTTGGCTCGACTCGCTGGCAGAGCCCACGCAGGCGCTCGACGCGCTCGCGCCGCTCTTCGGCGAAGGGCGCGCCGACGCCGCCGTGTGCGCCAACACCGATCGCATCCTCGCGCTCGAGGCCGCGCCGGTCAGCACCCGCGCGAAGGCTCGAGACTTGTTGCTCGGTCAATACGCAGGCGAAGCTCAACCCAAAGAGCGCGCCGCGGTGCTCGAGCGCGCGCGCAGCTTCGTCACCGGCGCCGAGCGCGCCCACACCCTCGACGAGCTCTCTCGCCTGCACGAGCGCCTCGGAAACACGCCGGACGCGCTCGCGCGCAGCGCCGAGCTCGTCGTGCTCGCGCCCGCTGAGGACGCGTTTCGCGAGCGATTGCGGGAGCTGTCTTCCGGCGCCAACGCCCACGACGTGTACGCGACCGCCCTCTCGGACGCCGCGGATGCCGTCGAGGCGAGCGGCGCGAGCGGCGCGACCGCGCTGCGCTCGGAGGCCGCCACGGTTCGCGCGCGCTCTCTCGATGACGCAGCGGGCGCCGCGGTGCTGTTCGAGCGCGTGCTCGCGACCGCCGACTCGACCGAAATCGAGCGGCTCGAAGCGGCTCGCTGGCTCGACTCGCTCTACCAGAGCATCGACAACAAGCCCGCCCTGCTGACCGCCGTCGAGAAGCGCGCGAGCCTCGAGTCCGAGATCGACGCGCGCTGCGACGCGCTCGCCCGCGCCGCGCGCCTCGCAGACGAGCTGGCCGAGACCGATCGATCGCTCGCCGCGTGGGAGGGCGTGCTCAAAGACCGCGCAGACAACACTGAAGCGCTCGACGCGACGGTGTCCCTGCTCGACCGCGCCGAGCGCTGGGCGGAGCTCGTCGAAGCGCTCCGACGCCGCGCGGCCTCGAGCGAGGCGGCCGACGCCGTCCGCGCAGATCTGGTCCGCGCGGCCACGGTGCTCTCCGATCGGCTCGACGACAACCTTCGCTCGGTCGCGCTGTGGACGTCGGTCGGCGAGCGCTTCGGACAAAACGCAGAGGTCGTCGACGCCCTCGCAGCGCTGCACGAGCGCGCGGGTCGGTGGGAGGCGCTCGCCGCGCTGCTCGCCGCCTCGATCGAAGAAGAGAGCGACGCCTCGCGCAAGGCGAACCTGTGCGCGCGCCTCGGCGAAGCCGCCATCGATCACCTCTCGGACAGCGCTCGCGCGCTGCAGTGCTTTCGCGCGGCGCTCAACGCCGACCCGTCGCACGAGCGAGCACGGGCTCGCTTGCGGGACCTGTGCGAGATCGACTCGACCGCGTCCGGCGCGGTGGACGCGCTCGCGACAGCGTACTCCGCGATGGACGAGTGGGAGGCGCTGCTCGCGCTGCTCGAGGCTCGCCTCGCGCACGCCGACGACGCCAGCACCCGCGCGCTGCTCTTGCTCGAGGCCGCTTCGACCTACGAGAAGCGCGCCGAAGATAACAAGAGCGCGCTGGCCTGCGTGTGCCGCGCGTTCGTCGAGGTCCCCGGCGAGAAGGATATCGAGGCGCACATGTTGCGCCTCGCCGAGGCGTGCGGTGAGCACTCGGCCGTCGCCGACGCGTATCGCTCGGCCGCTGAGAGCTCGCCGTCCGACGCGATGGAGCTTCGTCTCAAGTGCGCGGACATCCTCGAGACCCGCGTCGCTGACCTGACCGGCGCGCTCTCGCTTTTCACGGCGGTTTTCGAAGGCAACCCGGCGCACTCGCTCGCAGCGGTCTCGCTCGTGCGCGTCGCGAGCGCGCTCGCGCAGTGGGACGCCGCTGCTTCTGTCGTCGTCCGCGTGTCGGCCAGCGGCGCGGACAGCGCTGCGCTGCTCTCGACGTACGAAGCGGGCGCGCAGGCGGGCGCGGGCTGGGACGGCGCGACGAGCGCCATGTCCGAGGCGATCGCGCAGAGCGGGCTCTCGGGCCGCACCGCGCACGACCTCGAGGCGCGCGTGGGCGCATGGCACCGCGATCGACGCGAGGACAGCGCGCTCGCGCAGGCGGCCTTCGCCCGCGCCGTCGCGCACGACAAGTCCGTCGCCGGCACGCTCGCGGCGCTCGCAGAGCTGCAGCGCGCGGCGCCCACCAGCGCGCTCGTCGACACGCTGCTCGCGTATGCGGACGCGACGGACAACGACCTGCTCGCGCTTCGCGAAGCAGCAGAGCTCGCCGTCGGACCGGTGTCCGATGCGCGCGCGGACAGCATCCTCGCGCGGCTGTACGACGCTTCGTCGAAGCGATGGACGAGCGGCGAGGACGAGGCCTCGTCCGAGCACTGCGCGTGGGCGCTCGAGCAGCTCGTCGCGCGTTACATCGGCGAAGGGGCCGTCGAGCGCGCGGTCGATCAGCTCGAGGCTGGCGCCGCGCTGCCGTTCGCCGCTGAGACGTCGCGCTCGCTTCGACGCCGCGCTGGCGCGCTCTGCGAGAACTCGCTCGCCGACAAAGAGCGGGCCATTCGGCTGTTTCGGTCGGTGTTCGACGAGGATGCGGACGACGTCGAGGCGGGAGACCGGCTGGCGTTGCTCTACGAGTCGACCGGCGCGCTCGAAGAGCTTCGAACGCTGCGCGAGACGCAGCTCGGACGGGCCTCCGACGCGGACGCGCGGATCGCGCTGCGGCTCGAGCTCGCGCGGGTGCGCGGCCTGCTCGACCTCGGCGACGAAGCCGAGCGAGCGCTGCGCGAGAACCTCGCTGAGCGCCCTGGGCACGAAGAGAGCGTTCGTCTGCTGGCTGGCCGCATGACGGTCCGCGGCGCGAGCGCCGAGCTGCTCGCGTTGCACGCTGAGCAGGGCCAGGCGCTCGAAGGCACCGACGCGGCTCGCGCGCAGACGCTGTGGGCGCGCGCGGCGAAGATCGCAGAAGAAGAGCTCAACGACGTGCCGCAGGCGATCAACGCGCACACGCGCGTCGTCGCGCTCGGCAGCTCGAAGGCGTCGCTCGACGCGCTCGCGCTCTTGCACGCGGGTCGCGCAGAGCACGAGCGCGCGGTGGCGTGGCTCGAAGAGCGACTGGGCCTCGCCGAGAGCGACGACGAGCGCGTCGAGGTGGTCTCCCGTCTCGCGAAAGCGTACGTCCTGGCAGGGCGGGCCACCAAGGCCGTCGAGTCGCTCGAGGCGCAGCTGCGCGCGACGCCCGACGCACGCGAGCTCCGCGCGCTCCTCGCCGAGCGCTACCGCGCCGCGGGCCAGTGGAACGCCCTGGCGGAGCTCCTCGTCGACGGCGTCGAGTTCGCCGCCGACGACGAAGGGCGCGTGGCCATGCTGCGCGAGGCCGCGGACGTGTTCGTTCGCAAGCTCTCTCAGGCGGCGCGCGCTGTTCCTGTGCTCGATCGCGCCGCGCTGCTCGCGCCTTCGGATCGCTCGGTGCGCGTCGCCCTGGCCGACGCGCGCTGCGACGCAGGCGACCTCGACGGCGCCCGCGAAATCCTCGAAGCCCTGCTCACCGAGTATGGCCGTCGGCGCCCGCCCGAGCGCGCTCGCGTCCACCGCACGCTCGCGCGCATCGCTCGCGCGCGTGGCGATTTGCAGGGCGCGCTCGCGCAGCTCGAGCTCGCCTCCAACATCGACCTCGACGACCCGGGCACCCTGCAGATGGTCGGCGAGGTCGCCCTCGAGCTCGGCGAACACGAGCGCGCCGCCAACGCGTACCGCTCTCTCTTGCTCGTCGTTCGCCGACAGAGCTCGAGCGACGACGGCCCCGGACAAGCCGAGGTGCTCTTCGCGCTGCACCGCATCGCGCGCACGCAAGGGCAGACCGACCGCGCTTCGGAGGTGCTCGAGAGCGCCTTCGAGGTCGCTGGCGAAAACGAGGTCGAAGCGCAGCGCTTCGAGGCCGCGCTGCTCGCCGCTGGCGAACAAGAGCTGCTCTTGCGCGCCCTTCGCACGCGCTTGTCGCGCACCACGGACTCCGCGGCCAAGGCCCGCGCGCTCGACTCCGTCGCGGCGACGTTCGAGGCGCTCGGACGCAGCGCCGAAGCCCTCGACGCCAGGCTCGAAGCCCTCTCGGGCCTCGCCGATGACGACGCGGCGCACGAGGCCACTCGCGCGCTCGCTCGCCGCACGTCGCAGAGTCAGCGCTACGTCGACGCGGTACGCTCGCTCGCGGCTGCCGCTAGCGATCGCTCGCTCGCCGCGCGGCTCTTGCTTCGCGCCGGTGAATCGACGGCCGAAGACCTCGGAGACGCCCGCGCCGCGGTCGCCGATCTCGAGAAGGCTCACGCCGAAGGCGCCCCCGAACGCGACGTCCTGCGAGCGCTCGATCGCGCGTACTCAGCCTCGCCGGGCAGCGCCACCGCCGCCCTTCGCGCGGTTCTCGCGCGCCGCTCCGAGCCCGACGGCCCCGAAGACGACCACGATCAGCGCGTCGACGCGCTCTATCGCCTCGCGGACCTCGACCTGCAACGGGACGAGTCTCGCGACGAGGGCCGCGCGGCGCTCGAGCGCGCGCTCGACGTCGACGCTCGATACGACCGCGCCGCGACCATGCTCGCCGCCGCGTGCGCGTCGGCCCCCAACGACGCTGCGCTCGTCGCGCTCTTCGAGCAGGTCGCCCGCTCGAGCGGCAACGACCACTCGCTGCTCGACGCGCTCGACCGCTCGACCGCGCTCGCGGACGCCTCGCAAGAGCTGCTCCGCGAGGCCGTCGACGTCGCGCAGCGCGTCGGCGACGCTGACCGCGAACGCGCGCTGCTCAAGCGCGCCATCGACCGCGCAGGCGAGGGCGGCGAGGGCAGCTGGGCGCTCGTCGCGCTCGGACGCTCGTACGCCTCCGCCGGTGAGTCGCGCGAGGCCGTGACGCTGCTCGCGCGGGCTTCCAAAGTGGCCGACGCGAGCGAGGCCGTTCCGCTCGGCGTCGAAGCGGCGCAGCTCGCGATGGACTCGCTCGGAGACCTGGCGCTCGCCGCGTCGATCCTCGAGGAGCTCTCCGAGCGCGACGCCTCCGAACGCACCGTGTGGGAGCCTTTGCTCGACGTCTATCGCCGCATGGGGGCCAAAGACCGCCTCTCGGCGCGCATCGAGTCCGTGCTCGACAACGTGTACGACGTCAACGAGCGCAACAAGCTCCGCGTCGAGCGCGCCCGCATCCTCGCTGAGTCGCCCTCGACCGTCGACGACGCCGCTGCGTCCCTGCGCGCTTGTCTCGAAGACGATCCCGGCGACGTCGACGCCGCCCAGCTGCTCGCCGACCTCCTCGAAAACAGCGGAAAGGCCGACGAACTCGACGAGTTTCTGCGCTGGCAGCTCGACGGCGCGCGCGATCGCGCCGACGGACGCGCGGTGGTAGCGCTCTCGCTCCGCCTGGCAAATCGCTGGGGATCCGACCGTCGCGACGACGTCGTCGCCCTCTACCGCGGCGCGCTCGACTGGGCTCCCACCGACGCGTCGCTGCTGCGAGCGCTGCTCTCGCAGTACGGCCCGAGCCACGACCAGCTCGAGCGCGCCGATGTGCTCGAGCGCTTGCTCGAGTGCACCGAAGGTGACGAAGCTGCGAAGTACGCCATCGAGCTCGCCGACGCCCGCGTCGCCAGCGACGACAACGACGGCGCCGTGCGCGCCCTCGACCGAGGATTTCGCGCCGCGCCGCAGCACAGCGCGATTCGCACCAGGCTCGAAGCCGCGCTCCGCGCCGCGGACGACCTCGCCGCGCTCGCGTCGGTGATCGCGTTCGACGCCGAGAAGCGCAGCGACGCGGACGAAAGCGTCACGCGGTTCCGCGAGGCCGCCGCTCTCTATCGCGACTCGCTCGGCGACTTCACCGCCGCAGCCGCGTGCCTCGCGAAGGCTCGAGCGCTCCGGCCGATGGACCTCGCGCTCGTCGAAGAGCACGCCCGCGACCTCTCGTCCGCGGGAGACAACGACGGCGCCGCGACGGCGCTCGAGGACGCCCTCGAGGCGCTCGAAGTCGGATCGTCCGCCGAAGCTGCGCTGCGCCGAGCGCGCGGCGCGGTGCTGCAGGCCGCTGGCCGCACGGCCGAAGCGGTCGCAGAGCTCGAACTCGCCCGTGAGCGCGAGCCCGAGGCCACGCTCTCGCTCTTGCTCGACGCGCTCGAAGCGCAGCGAGTCGCCGCGCAATCGAGCGGTGATCGCGACGCCGAGCGCACTGCCACCGCGCGCCTCGCGCAGCTCGCCGCGGACGCGGGTGACTCTGCGCGCGCGTGCGCCGCGCTCGAAGCCTGGGTCGAGCGCGAGCCGGGCGACAAAGACTCGCTTCGCACCCTCGCGACGCTGCACGCCGACGCTGGCCGGTGGGACTCCGTTGTGCTCGCGTTTCAGCGGCTCGCCGAGGCGACGGAGGGCGAAGAGAAGCTCGAAGCCGTGCTGCGTCTCGCCGAGGCGTGCGAGCGCGCCGAGCGGCTGGGCGACGCGCGCTCGGGGCTCGAGGCCATCTTCCGCGACCAACCCGAAAACGAGCCGGTCCGCGCGTGGCTTCGCCGCGTGTACTCCGCGCTCGAGGCGCACAGCGAGCTCGCCGAGCTCTCGCTCGAAGACGCCAAGCACGCGCCCGCTGAAGCGATCCGCTTCGACCGCCTCCGTCAGGCGGGCAAGCTCTTCGTCCTCGCGGGACGCAACGAGGACGCGATCGCGCCGCTCGAGGCCGCGCTCAAGCTTCGCGCGGGCGATCACGAGTCCACCGTGGGCCTCTGCGACGCGTACATCGCCGTCGGCAACATCGAGGCCGCTTCGACGCTGCTCCAGACCGCGATCAACGGCCACCGCAACCGCCGCAGCGCCGAGCTCGGCGCGCTGCAATACCGCATGGCGCGCGCGGCCGCTGCGGTCGGCGACCAGGGCGTGCAGCTCGCGTGGCTCAACGCTGCGCTCGAGAGCGATCACCAGAACGGCGGCGTCGCCTCCGAGCTCGCCGAGCTCGCGATGACGTACGAAGACCTCGAGACCGCGATGAAGGCGCTGCGCGCGCTCACGCTCATGAAGAACCCTGGGCCGATGTCTCGCGCCGAGGCGTTCTATCGACAGGGCGTGATCGCGTTCAAGCAGGGCGATCCGCGCAAGGCGGCCTTCCTCGCCAAGCGCGCGCTCAGCGAAGACGGCGAGCTCAGCGCCGCCCGAGAGTTGCTGACGCAGCTCGGCGAGTGACCGCGCTACGCTCGCGCGACCGATGAACGTTGATTCATTCGCGTCCCTCGCGCGAGCGCTCTGCGCAGCCGCTCCGTTTGGTTCTCGTTCGGTTGACGAGTTCTGGCGCGCTCACCGCGCGCGCACGGACGCCGTCGCGAGCGCGTTCGACCGCGCGGCGCTCGGCGGCGCGCACGCAGCGTCCGTCGGACAGGCGTTCGTGGCGGGCTATCGCGGCGCGCTTCAGCGCATGTTCTCTGGGCTCGATCGCGAAGCAGCCACGCTGTGCGTGACCGAGGCGACCGGCGCGCACCCTCGCGCGATCCGCACGTCGCTCTCGCCGCGCGCGGAGGGAGGCTGGCTGCTCGACGGCGCCAAGCGTTGGGCCTCCGTGGGCGAGGGGCCCGTCACCCTGCTCGTGCTCGCGCGCGTCGGCGATCACCCCGATGGCCGACCTTCGCTTCGCGTCGCGCGGGTCCCGTCGGATCGCGCAGGCGTTACGCTCGAGCCCATGCCCGCGACGCCGTTCGTCCCGGATGTCGTTCACGCGTCGGTCTCGTTCGAGAGCGTCTCGCTTCAGCCAGAGGAGCTGCTCGACGGCGACGGCTACGCCCGCTTCGTGAAGCCGTTTCGAACGGTCGAAGACACGCACGTGTTCGGCGCGTTGCTCGGCTACCTCGTGGCGACCGGCCGCGGCGCAGGCTGGCCATCGACCGCAATTTCTTCACTGTTTTCTGCGCTCGCGTCGCTGCGGTCGATCGCGCACGACGAGCCCTCGGACCCGTGCGTGCACCTCGCGCTGGCCGGTGCGATCGAGCACGCGCAGGCGGTCATCGCCTCGCTCGAGCCCCACTGGCCGCAGGTCGAAGAGCCCCGTCGCGCGGGCTGGGAGCGCGATCGCCTGCTGCTCGGCGTGGCATCGAAGGCCCGCGCCGAGCGCGCGGTCGCCGCGGCGCGCGCGCTCGGCTTGCGAGAGTGACGCGCTCGGCGCTGACAATCACCACGCCGCGTGATACTCGCGCCAACGCCATGAGTCGCATCTACCGCTCGCTCCCCCCTGAAGGAACCAAGCTGGGCATCGCCTACTCCGGCGGGCTCGACACTCGCTGCGCCGTCGCCTGGCTCTCGCGCCAGGGGATGCAGGTCTACGCATACACCGCGGACCTCGCGCAGCCGGACGAAGCGAACCCCGAGGACATTCCCCCGAGCGCGCTGCAGCACGGCGCCGTGAAGGCCACGCTGGTCGACTGCCGCGAGGCGATGGTCCGCGAGGGCATCACCGCGATCCAGTGCGGCGCGTTTCACCTGCACGTGGGCGGGCGCAAGTACTTCAACACCACGCCGCTCGGCCGCGCCGTCACCACGACGGCCATCATCCGCGCGATGCGCGAGGACGGCGTAGACGTCTTCGGCGACGGCAGCACGCACAAGGGCAACGACATCCAGCGCTTCTACCGCTACGGGATCCTCACCAACCCGTCGCTGCGCATCTACAAGCCGTGGCTCGACCAGAAGTTCGTCGACGCGTTTGGCGGACGCACAGAGATGTCCGAGTACCTGGCGTCCGTGAACCTCCCGTATCGAATGGGCACAGAAAAAGCCTACTCGACCGACGCCAACGTGCTCGGCGCCACGCACGAGGCCAAGGACCTCGAGCACCTCGACAAGGGCATGACCATCGTCAACCCGATCATGGGCGTCGCGTTCTGGAAGAAGGACGTCGCGATCGAGCACGAGACCGTCTCGGTCACCTTCGACGCGGGCGTCCCGACGAAGATCAACGGAAGGTCCTTCGAGAACATCTTCGAGCTCTTCATCGAGGCCAACCGCATCGGCGGACGGCACGGCCTCGGCATGAGCGATCAGATCGAGAACCGCGTGATCGACGCCAAGTCTCGCGGCATCTACGAGGCGCCCGGCATGGCGCTCTTGCACGTCTGCTACGAGCGCTTGATCAGCGCGATCCACAACGAGAACACCACCGAGCAGTACTACTCGCTCGGTCGTCGGCTCGGTCGTTTGCTGTACGAAGGCAAGTGGTACGACCCCGAGGCGATGATGCTCAAGGACGCGCTCATGAAGTGGGTCGCGCCCACGGTAAGCGGCACGGTCACGCTCGAGCTTCGTCGCGGCGAGGACTACTCGATCATGAAGACCGAGGCGCCGTACATGTCCTACGACCCGCACAAGCTCTCGATGGAGAAGGTCGCGGCGATGTTCACCCCAGAGGATCGCATCGGCGCGCTCGAGCTGCAGAACCTCAGCGTCACCGACAACCGCGCGCTGCTGATCGAGCACATCAAGGGCGCTCGTCGGCTCGCTGGCGGCGACCCCGTCACGGCGCTGCTCGGCGACGGCGAAGACGAGTGAACTCTACGAGCGCGTGCGGCGGCCGATCGCGTAGAGCGAGGCGCCGCGCACGTTCTCGTCGATGTTGAGCGGGGCGCGCAGCGAGGGGACCGCGCGCTCGTCGCAGTCCGAGCGCTCGCACTGCCTGCACGTCACGCCGACGGCGATGGCCGTGCCCGGCGTGTCGAGCGCGACGCCGTCGGAGTACACCAGCTCGCGCGCGAACTCCGTGCGGCATCCCAGGCCGATCGCGAGCACGGGCTGCTGCTGGTGAAAGCCGCCGGAGTCCTTCTGGATCGTGCGCGCGATGCAGAAGTAGCTCTGGCCATCGAGCATCTTGGAGACCTGGATGCGGATCATGTTCGGGGTCTGAAAGGCGGCGAAGACGTTCCACCGGGGGCAGGCGCCAGAGAAGCGGGCGAAGCGGATGCCAGAGCCCGAGAAGCGCTTCGAGATGTTGCCCGCCACGTCGATGCGCAGCATGTGAAACGGAACGCCCTCGGCGCCCTTTCGTCGCAGCGTGGTCACTCGGTGCGCGGCCTGCTCGAAGCCCACGCGAAACCGTCGCCCGAGCACGTCGAGGTCGTAGCGCGACCCGCGCGCCGCCTCGAGAAAGCGCCGATACGGCATGAGCACGGCACCAGCGAAATAGTTGGCCAACGCCACGCGGGCCAAGGGGCGGGCCTCGTCTGACACGCCGCCGTCCTCGTCGAGGATCTCGTCGAGCAGCGAGTGGTTCGCCAGCAGCGCGAGCTGATGCGCGAGCTGAAAATTGCGCGACCGCGTGGGCAACAGCTCGCTCAGCACCACGCGCTTGTGCTCGGGGTCGAAGCGACGCAGCACCCCTCGCTCTTCGTCCCAACGCGCGATGTGCACGCTCAGCCCGTGCGCCTCGCGCAGATGAAACCGCAGCGCGCCGTACAGGTCGTCTCCGTCGATCCGCGCGCGCTTCCACAGCTCCTCGGCCGCCTCTTCGAGCGCAGGAAAGTAGTTGCCCTGCCGCTGCACCAGATCGTTGACCTCTTCGCTCGGCGCCAGCGGTCCGCGGCCGCGCTTGTCGTCGCCGTCCTCGCCCTCGCTCACGCGGCTCGCGAGGTTGTCGACCCGCTCTCGCGCGTCCTCGAACGCGCGGTACAGGGTGAGCATCGCGCGCGCGAGGTTGGGGCTCGCCGTCACGAGCTCTTTCACGTCGGCGCCGTGCAGCTCGTGGTGCTCGAAGATCGGGTCGCTCAGGGCTTCGAGCAGGTCCGCGCTCAGCCGCGCGTCGTCGTCGGCCACAAACGACCCGAGCTCGACGCCGAACACCTGCGCGAGCTGGATCATCATGGCCGCGGGCAGCGGACGACGATTGTTCTCGATGAGGTTCAAGTAGCTCGGCGAAACGCCGATCTTCTCTGCCAGCTGCGCCTGGCTCAACGAGTGTTGCCGGCGCAAGGCTTTCACTTTGGCGCCCAGCCGCGCGAGCTCGCGTCCCTTGCTCACCATCGATTCGCTCCGTCTTCACTGCGGTGAAATCTCAGCAGTCCGCCAGGGCGCAAACGCTTGCGCTCTGGGGTGCACGACCTGCGTCACAACATGGCTGATATTGACAGACTTTACAATGCGACAGGCTGTCATTGACCGCGATTGACAAGGATATCCCCACAACATCTGCGGTTCCCTTGAAGTCATGACGCAGACGGACGATTAGTTCATCGGCAAGCGATGGCAGTCGAAGGCGTCTTCATCAACGGGCCGATGCGCGAGGGGTACGACAGCGTCCTGACGGACGAGGCTGTCGCGTTCGTGGCGGATCTCGTTCGCAAGTTCAGGGACCGTCACGCGGCGCTCCTCGCGCGACGAGTGGACCTGCACCGTGAGCGACAGAGCGGGACGCGCCCGTGGGGCTTTCTGCCAGAGACGCTCTCGGTTCGCGCCGGAGACTGGCGCGTCGCGTCGGTGCCCGAGGTGATCGCGGATCGTCGCGTCGAGATCACCGGGCCCGTCGACCGCAAGATGGTCATCAACGCGCTCAACTCTGGCGCGAAGGTGTTCATGGCGGACTTCGAAGACGCCAACACCCCCACGTGGGACAACCAGCTGCAGGGGCAACTCAACCTGCGCGACGCGGTCCGTCGACAGATTGATTTCGTCGCGGTCGAGACCGGCAAGAAGTACGCGCTGGTCGACAAGCCGGCGGTGCTCTTCGTGCGGCCGCGCGGCCTGCACTTGCCCGAGCGGCACTTCGTGGTCGACGGTCAGCCTGCGCCCGGCTCGCTCTTCGACTTCGGGCTCTTCTTCTTTCACAACGCGAAAGAGCAGCTCGCGCGCGGCGCAGGCCCGTTCTTCTACCTCCCGAAGCTCGAGTCGCACCTCGAAGCCCGCTGGTGGAACGACGTGTTCATCTCGGCCCAGGACGCCCTCTCGATCCCGCGCGGGACCATCAAGGCCACGGTGCTGATCGAGACGCTGCCCGCGGCGTTCGAGATGGAAGAGATCTTGTACGAGCTGCGCGAGCACTCGGCGGGGCTCAACTGCGGCCGCTGGGACTACATCTTCTCGTTCATCAAGAAGCGCGCGCACGAGCGAGCGGCGATCACGCCCGACCGCGCCCTCGTCACGATGGACAAGGCGTTCTTGCGCGCCTACTCGCTGCTCTTGATCCGCACGTGCCACAAGCGCGGCGCCCACGCGATGGGCGGGATGGCCGCGGTCATCCCGATCAAGAACGACCCCGCCGCCAACGACGTCGCGATCGCCAAGGTCCGCGCCGACAAGCTCCGCGAGGTCACCGACGGCCACGACGGAACCTGGGTCGCCCACCCCGGCCTCGTCCCCGTCGCGCTCGAGATCTTCGACGCGCACATGAAATCAAGCAACCAGCTCGACCGTCGCCGCGACGACGTGAGCGTCTCCGTCGAAGACCTCCTGCGCGTGCACGAAGGGCCGCGAACGGTCGACGGAGTGCGCCACAACATCCGCGTCGGCGTGCAGTACCTCGAGGCCTGGCTGCGCGGCACCGGCTGCGTCCCGCTCTACAACCTCATGGAGGACGCGGCGACCGCTGAGATCTCTCGCGCGCAGCTCTGGCAGCAAATTCACTATCAGCTCGAGGTCGAAGGCCTCGGCAAGCTCACGCCCGAGGCGTACGCGAAGCTCGCGGAAGAAGAGATGACCCGCGTGCGCGCAGAGGTCGGCGACGAGCGCTTCACCAGCGGCCGCTTCAGCGAAGCCCGCGCCATGTTCGACCGGCTCGTCAACGCGCCGGTGTTCGAAGAGTTCCTCACGCTGCCGGCGTACGAAGCGCTGCGCGAGACGATGAAGGACTGACTGTTTCACTCACACCGAGAAATCACTGCCCAGGAGAGTGTCATGACCATCGGAGCCGTCCCCACCACCGCCACCAACATCAACCCCGCCACCATCGTCGGCGGAGAGCGCATGGACTCGCCGCGGTGGAAGGGCATCTCGCGCCCCTACACCATCGCGGACATCGAGCGCCTGCGCGGCTCGCTCATCATCGAGCAGACCCTCGCCACGCGCGGCGCCCGCAAGCTCTGGCAGACCATGAGCGAGAAGCCCTACGTGCAGGCGCTCGGCGCGCTCACCGGCGCGCAGGCGATGCAGATGGTCCGCGCGGGCTTGGACGCGATCTACCTCTCGGGCTGGCAGGTCGCCGCCGACGCCAACAGCTCTGGGCAGATGTACCCCGACCAGAGCCTGTACCCCGTCGACTCGGTTCCGGGCGTCGTGCGTCGCATCAACCGCACGCTGCAGCGCGCGGATCAAATCGAGACCGCTGAGGGCGGCCCCAAGCGCGACTGGTTTGCGCCCATCATGGCCGACGCTGAAGCGGGCTTCGGCGGACCGCTCAACGCCTTCGAGCTCATGAAGGCCATGATCGAAGCCGGCGCGGCTGGAGTTCACTTCGAAGACCAGCTCGCCAGCGAGAAGAAGTGCGGCCACCTCGGCGGAAAGGTCCTCGTCCCCACCGGGCAGTTCATCCGCACGCTCCTCGCCGCGCGCCTCGCCGCCGACGTGATGAACGTCCCCACCGTCCTCGTCGCGCGCACCGACGCCGACAGCGCCAAGCTCATCACCAGCGACCACGACGAGCGCGACAAGCCCTTCATCAAGTCCAGCGAGCGCACGGCCGAAGGGTTCTTCCGCATCGAGGCCGGCGTGAAGACCGCCATCGCCCGCGCCCTCGCGTACGCGCCCTTCGCCGACGTCCTGTGGTGCGAGACCAGCACGCCCGACCTGCACGAAGCCAAGGAGTTCGCCGAGGGCGTGCACAAGCAGTTCCCCGGAAAGTTCCTCGCGTACAACTGCTCGCCGTCCTTCAACTGGAAGAAGAACCTCGACGACGCCACCATCGCCAAGTTTCAGCGCGAGCTCGGCGCGATGGGCTACAAGTTTCAGTTCGTCACCCTCGCGGGCTTTCACCAGCTCAACTACGGCATGTTCGAGCTCGCCAAGGGCTACAAAGAAGAGGGCATGTCCGCCTACTCGCGCTTGCAGCAAGCAGAGTTCTCTGCGGAGGCGCACGGCTACACCGCCACGCGCCACCAGCGCGAGGTCGGCACCGGCTACTTCGACGCCGTCAGCGAAGTGATCTCCGGCGGCGCCTCGAGCACCCTCGCGCTTACGGGCTCGACCGAGAAGGCCCAGTTCTGACGCTGGCGCTCGCGACCGGGTGGTGATTTGTGAGTACGTATTCAAGTCGCGAGTGATCTCGTCGCGCGGACGCGCTACATCTCCGCCCGTTGAAGCGAATGGGTGTCGATCGATGAAAGGCCGTCCGCTGCTCGACGCGATGATCGAGGTGGCCAAATCCAAGGGCCTCGCGATCCGTCGCGAAGCCCTCAAGGGCGCCCTCTCGCAGGGCGGCCTCTGCGTGCTCAAGGGCGTCCCCACGCTCTTTGTCGACGACCGCGCGCAGATCGACGCGCAGATCGAAGTGCTCGCCGGCGTCCTGCGCCGCTACGAGTGGAGCGACGAAGAGCGCGCCGCGATCAACCCCGCCATCCTCAGCGTGCTCGTCCGTCGCGCCAAGAGCGACTGACGCTCACATCCCGCCCGCGAGACCCGCGAGGCAGCCGAGCGCGATGAACCCGCCCATGATCGCCATCGACGCCCAGCCCCACATCTGCGCGCTCTTGGCCTTCGCGAACGCCGTGTTGAAATCGCCCATCTGCGCCGCTTGCTTCGACGCGTTGAGCTGCACGAACGAGCCGATCGCGCACGGCCAGATCGTCAGCACCGCGATGATCCCCAACACCGTCGCCTTGCGCTGCTCGGCGTCGAGCTGCGGGTTGCCGTAGGGGCTCACCGCGACCATCCCCATCGGCGCTGCGCCGAATCCTCCGCCCATCGGCGCGCCAAACGCGCCGCCCATCGGCGCTTGCTGCGGCTGCGCATAGGGGTTCGGCGGCGCTCCGTACGGCGCGGGTTGCTGCGGCGCTGCGTAGGGGTTCGGCGGCGCTCCGTACGGCGCTTGTTGTGGTGCTGCGTAGGGGTTCGGCGGCGCTCCGTACGGCGCGGGTTGCTGCGGCGCTGCGTAAGGGTTCGGCGGCGCGGCTTGCGGCGGTGCGCCGTAGGGTGACGGCGGCGCTCCGTACGGGCTCGGCGGCGCTCCGTAGGGCGACGGCGGAGCCGCTTGCGGAGCTCCCATCGGGTTGAACGGCGCGGGCTGCGACGACCCGATCGCCGACGCGCCGATCGGCGCCACCATCGGCTGCGCGATCGTCGCTGCGATCGCCCCTTGCCCCCCCACCGGTCCGCTGCTGCTCGCGGG
This sequence comes from Myxococcales bacterium, assembly GCA_013298625.1. GTDB lineage: Bacteria > Myxococcota_A > Polyangia > Polyangiales. Next base: position 80,490 of record JAAFIF010000011.1, on the reverse strand, counting down.
AATCGAAGCGTCCCCGCCCGCTCCCTTCACGTTGGTCGACCCGCACCGCGGGCACTTCGACTCAGGACCCGCCCCGACGGCGTCGAACTGCAACAGGCACGACTGGCACTCGAATTTCATCGCTCGCGACGAGTGTATCAGAGCCCATCACCGTTGCCCTCGTTACTCGCGAAGCAATGCGCGGACGCGGTCCAAGATCGCCTCGGCCACCCGGCGCTTCGGCTGCCGCTCGAGCGCGTCCGCGCGCTGCTTCGTCACGATCGTCACCGTGTTCTCGTCGCCCTCGAACCCGTGCTCGGCCAGGTTCGCCACGACCATGTCGCAGCCCTTTCGCTCGAGCTTCGAGCGCGCGTAGCCGACGAGGTCGCCCGTCTCGACCGCGAATCCCACGAGCACCGGCGCGCGCTTGTCCCCGCGCCACGCGCCGAGCCCCGCGAGGATGTCCGGGTTCTTCACGAGCTGAATGACCAGCTCTTGCTGGCCCTTCTTGATCTTCTCGCTCGCCACCGTCGCGGGCCGATAGTCCGCCACCGCCGCGGCCATCACGATCACGTCCACGCTCTCGCGCCGCGCTTCGACGGCCTCGCGCATCTCGAGCGCAGAGCGCACGCCCACGCGCTCGATCCGCTGCTCGTGCTTCGCCTTCGCGCTGATCGGCCCGTGCACCACGCACACCGTCGCGCCGCGCTCGACCGCGGCGTCCGCGATCGCGAGGCCCATCTTTCCGCTCGAGCGATTGCCGACGAAGCGCACCGGGTCGATCGCCTCGTGCGTCGGTCCCGCGGTGACCAAGATACGAACGCCCACTAAATCAAGATCGCTGGAATTTTTCGAGAGAATCTCGATGGCCTCTCGCGCGATCGCCTCGGGCTCGTGCATGCGACCCATGCCCACTTCGCCGCTCGCGAGCGGCCCTTCGACGGGGCCCGCCATCGTCGCGCCGCGCTCGATCAGCGCCCGCACGTTGGCCTGCGTCGCGCCGTGGCTCCACATCCGCGCGTGCATCGCCGGCGCGAACAGCACGGGGCCCTTCGCGCACAAGAGCGTCGCCGTCGCGAGGTCGTTGGCGAGGCCGTTGGCAGCGCGCGCCATCAGGTCCGCGGTCGCCGGCGCGACGACGATCAAGTCCGCGCGCGACGCGAGCTCGACGTGCAGCTCTCCCGAGAAGCTCGCGTCCCACAGCTCGGTCCGCGCCGCGCGCCCCGTGAGCCCCGCGAACGTCACGGCCCCGACGAACTTCTGCGCTGCGTCCGTGAGGATCGTCTCGACCTTCGCCCCTGCGCGCAACAGCTCTCGCGCGATGATCGCGCTCTTGTACGCGGCGATCCCGCCGCCCACGATGAGCAGGACCTCTTTGCCTTCGACGCTGCTCATCGACGGCCGCCGCGCGCCGGAGGAGCCGCGCCGCGCACCGGCGTCCCGCCTCGCGCAGGGACCGGCGCCGCAGCGGGCTGCGCGGTCGGCGGCATGCGCGTGAAGCCCTGCGCGACGGTCCAGCCCGGCGTGCCGGTCATGCCAGGGCGTCGCACTTCGAGCATGCGTGTCTCGCCGGGGCTCTGCGTGGTCGCCATGTACTGATCCGCTGTGTACTCGTTGTGGTCGTCGGGGTTGGGCGGACCGCCGGTGCCGCCGCCGGTTCCGACGTGCCAGATCTCGACGGTGGGCGGATACGCGTCCTCCCAGCGCTCGCGCACCGCTTGATCGCCGTCGCGCACGATGCGGTACCGACGCACACGAAAGCCCGGAATCCCCCGCTGCGTCAGCACTCGCTGCCCCGGCGCGAGGTTGGGATCGGGCACGTCTCTGCTCGGAAACCGATCCACGTGCATGATCTTTCGCACGAAGGTCACCGCGCGCGTCCTGCGCGGCCCGAGCAGCTCGATGCGCGCGAGCCCGCCGCCGAGCCGCGTGTGGATCACCACCGGGTGCGGCAGGTTGTTGCGCATCCGAAGGTTGATGCTCGGGTACACGACGGTCGCGTCGAGCCCCATCTTGATGTAGCCCGACGGGCGCGTGTGCGGCCTGCGGTCGAGGATCTCCATGCCCGAGAAGAAGCTCGCGGCGTGCAGCGTTCCTGCGATCTGGCAGGTGCCGCCGCCGACGCCGTCGATGAGCTCTCCTGCAGAGATCACCGTGGCCATGCGAAACCCGTTGGCCTCGCTGCGATCACCGACGACCGAGTTGAAGTCGAACACCTCGCCGGGCATCCAGACGTAGCCGTTGATCTTGCTGGCCGCGAGGTGGAGGTTGTACGTGCGGTCGCGCTTGCTCTCGTCGGCGTTGTAGTTGGTCTCGAAGAAGCCCAGCACTTCGCGCATCTCGACCCCGGCGAGCTGCGCCCTGGTCACGCGCGCGGGAGACGTGCTGATCGCCGCTTGCACGTCGCTCTGCCCGCGCGACAGCGCCTCGTCGAGCTTCGCGAGCGTCGCGTACACGTCCATGTACCTGCCAGGCTGCTCGGGGATCACCGAGCGGCTCTCGACGTCGAGCCGCGCGTCGACCGGCGGATGATCGACGTCTTCTTTGAGCTGCATCAGCAGGGGAAAAGCCACGGTCCCGTCCAAGTGCACGGGCATCGGAAGCTCCACCGGCTGCCCCGCGGCGATCGTCGCGTGGTGGCGCAGCAGGGGCGAGGTCGGGTCCGTCGCAGCGGCGATCAAGTGCGCGAGCATGCGCTCGTCGACGCGCGCGCCGAGGTCCGCGCGGGTGCGATCGATCACGCGGTCTTCTTCGGTCGAGCGAAATCCCTCGCCCTGCTGAGTGGTCACGGTCACCCGCGCGGTCACGCGGACGTGCTCGCGCAAGAACGCGCGGGACACCTCGCGGGCCGTGGCGAGCGCGTCGCGTCCGGGCTGGATTTCTCGGCCCAAAATGCGGATCCGCGGACGTTGCGAGGCCGCCGCGCTCTGCTCGGGCAACAAGAGATAGCCCGAGAACGCGCCGACCGAGGCGAACACGAGGCCGAGCACCGGGAGGGGAGGCAGGTTCATGGCAGGCTCGAAGGACTGGGTGGCGGACTGAGCGGCGGACTGCGGGAGAGGGAGACGCGCTCGAGAGCGCTTCGTGGCAGAGTCTGTGGTCTCTAGTGCGAACCCGACAATTCCTCAACTTCGCGGTCCCGTTGTGCGCGCTCGGCGCTGGTGCATCGGGCGGGTGTGTGACGGGCGCGGCCGTCGGTGGCGGAGCGGCGTACCTCGAGCTCGCCCCGAGCGGTTCGGTGCAGCGGCAGGGAACGTGGCTTCCCGCGGCCAACGTCGCGTTGACCGTGCGCGTGCGCTGCGACGGCGTAGACACGGCGCGGGCGTGCCGCATCGAGATCGCCCACCGAGACCGTCCCAACGATCCGTTGCTCGCCTCGGAGCCGTGCGGAATGGCCATTCCCTATCCAGGCGTCGACAGCGATCGCACCGTGCTGATCCTCGTGGGAGAGGACGGGCGGGGAGGGTGGCGACAGGCCGCGCGCTACGTCGCCGAGCGCAACACCATCACGTGGACCCGCCGTCGCTACGACGACGGGCTGTGACCCTCCTCACAGCCCCCTCTCACGCAGGGAACACCGCGCGCGCCCCGAGCGCATTCACCGTCACAGCCCAGCGATGAACGACGCGCTGATCGGAACCACTCTCGCCGCCCGCTACCGCATCCTCTACGCCATCGCGAAGGGAGGGATGGGGGCGGTGTTCGAGGCCGAAGACCTTCGCTCTCGACGGCGCGTCGCCGTGAAGGTGATCCGCGACGAGTTCTTGCGCGACGTGGTCTCGATCGAGCGCTTTCGACGCGAAGCTACGGTGAGCGCGACCGTTCGTCACCCGTCGATCGTCGCGACGCTGGACGTCTCGCTCGACAGCTCGCCGGCGTTCTTCGTGATGGAGCTGCTCGACGGACCCACAGTGTCCGAGCTGCTCTCGCACGCCGATCGACTGCCGTGGGACCGCGCCGCGCGCGTCGCGCTCGACGTGCTCGAGGGGCTCGAAGCGCTGCACGCCGCGGGCGCGATCCACCGGGACATCAAGCCGTCCAACGTGATGCTCGTGCGCGAGTCCGGCGGAGAGCGCGCGAAGCTCATCGACCTCGGCGTGATCCGCGTCGCGCCCGAGACCGGCGAAGAGTCCCTCACGTGGTCGGGCAACGTCGTGGGGACGCCGTCGTTCATGGCGCCCGAGCAGTACGCGGGCGTGGCGCTCGACGCGCGCGCGGACCTGTACGCAGTCGGCGTTCTGCTTGCGAAAATGCTGCTCGGAGCTCACGCTGTCCTCCGCCTTCCGCTCGCGCGCGAGCGCTCGATCGATGGGTGGCCCGCGGACATCCCGGCGTCGCTCGTGGCGCTGGTCGAGTCGCTGCTGCGCGAGTCCGTCGACGATCGCCCTGCGAGCGCGTCGCAAGCGTCCGCGTCGCTCGCGCAGATCCTCGCGACACACGCGCCCCGTCCAGCGTCCGCGCCGACGATCGCCGCTGCCAACGAGAGCTCGTACGCCGGTCCGCAGACGGACCCCGCGAGGGCGGACACGGCGCTCGCGCAGGCGCAGAGCAGCGGCGCGTGGTCGCCTGCGATCGCGCACGGTTCGATCGACGCGCCGCGAGACCCTACGACCAGCTCGATCGCAGCGGAGCCAACGCCGAGCGCCGCGACGCCGCGACGGTGGCCTGCGATCGCGGCGGTCACAGGGGCGCTCGCGATCGTTGTGACGGCGGGCGCGCTCTACGCGCGCGGGGCGAGCGTCGATGAAGACGAATCCGCGGCGCCACCTGCGTCGACGCCGCTCGCGTCGGTCGCGGCCAACAACGTGACCGTGCACGAGAGCGCGGCGGGGACGAGGATCGTTCCGATGGGAAATCGCCTGACGCTTCACTATGGCGTGCCCGACGCTGCGAACATGCGCGCGGCGATGATGACGAGCCTCGAAGAGCCGCTGCGTCGGTGCATCGACCCCGCGACGCATCCTTTGGGACGCCAGGTCGTGAACACGATGTTCAACGTCGATCGCGATGGACGAACGGTCTCGTTCGACCCGACCGCCAACCAGACGCGGCCCGAAGAAGCGCTGTGCGTCGAGCGTGCGTTGCGCGCCGTGCGATGGCCGTCGAAGCCCGACGCGTACTCCGTGCAGCTCATCGCGCTCGCGGACCTCTGAGCGCTCAGCGTCGGTCGTCGAAGCGATCCGCGGGGTAGCGCACGAGCTGAACGAGCCCCGCGCCCGTCGAGCGGATGAGATCCGCGCGCACGCCGGCCTCGCGCAGCTTGGCGCGCAAGCGAGCGAGCGTGACGTCCCACCGGTGCCGAAGCTCGTCGGGCTCGATCGAGTCCGTCCACACTTCGCGCGCCGCGACCGCCCACTCGACGGGGCCGTCGAAAGCCACGAGCTCGCTGAGCAGCCGCGCCCCAACGCCGCTGATGGTGACCGCGGGGTGCCCGTCGCGGTGGATCTCGACAGTATCGAACCACGCGATGAACGAGAGCGGCGTGGACGTCGCGACGGCCATGGCCGTGGTCTCGCTCCCGCGGTTCGAGACGAGCTCGAAGCGAGCGTTCACCGTGGAGGACTTCACGACGCTGCCATCGGTCACGACCGCGACGGAGCCTGCTTTGGGTTGCGCGCGCCACTCGTGGCCGTTCCACCACACGTGCAGGTCGGCGTCGGGCTCGAAGCGCGGGGCGAGGGCGACAGGCGGGCCCAGCGTGACGCTCGCGGTCGCGGGGAGAATCGTCGTGCCGAGCCCGTCCATCGTCATCGCGAGCACCCGATCGGGCACGTTGACGTCCTCGACGGTGAGCACGACGCCCTCGGCTAGATCGATCACCATCCCCTCGCGCAAGACCGCTTCGCCCAGCGGTTTTCCTCGCACCGAGAACATCCGTCGCAGCGAGAGCAGCACGAGCTCGCCGCGCCGCACGCTGACCATCGCGTGCGCCTCGGACACCCGCGGGTCGTCGACGCACAGCGCCGCGCTCTTCAAGCGCCCGATGATGTCTCCGTGCCCCAGGTCCGCCGACGCTCCGCTCGGCAGCCGAAACCGTACAAACGCGTGCATGACGGCGCCGACCGTAGCAAGCAACGGCGCGCACAGCACCGACCGTGGCGCGGTCGCTTCATCCCGCGTCGAGGACATGCGCGCCCGAAGGGAGTCGAACCCCTGACCATCGGCTTAGAAGGCCGCCGCTCTATCCATCTGAGCTACGGGCGCATCGCGGGCCGCGCGCAACGCCCTCATCGGGCGCAGACGCGAAGCATCGCGTTGGTGGTCGGGGTGGCCGGATTCGAACCGACGACATCCAGCTCCCAAAGCTGGCGCACTACCAGGCTGTGCTACACCCCGAACGCTGTTCGAGAGCGCGGACCCTAACAACCCCGACCCCATCTGTCACGACTTGTTGTTGAGAGGTTGACGACGTCTCAGGGACCCATTATACACCGCCCCCGCTGACGAACTGCTGCGGTCACCGCAGCGCTTCGTCACGGACCCTCCCTCTCACGTTGGCGCCAACCCTGGCGACTGCCGAGAGGGTGATGATCGCTGGTGGCCGTAGCTCAGTCGGTAGAGCGTCGGTTTGTGGTACCGAATGTCGCGGGTTCAAATCCCGTCGGTCACCCCGATCATCTGGTGAAGAGATTCGCAGCACAAAAATGTTGACGGGTCGAAAAACCAGATGATAGAGACGCCGCCGTCGAAGCGCCCGTAGCTCAGCTGGATAGAGCATCGGACTTCGAATCCGCAGGTCGCCCGTTCGAATCGGGCCGGGCGCGCAGCTTCGAAAGAAGCCTCGTGCGTCCACGCAGGCGGTAAGCGTCTCTGGTGACAGATTTCGGGTGATTAGCTCAATCGGTAGAGCAGCGGACTCTTAATCCGTTGGCTAAAGGTTCAAGTCCTTTATCACCCACCACCCAACACCAAGAGCCACGATGAGAATCGTGGCTTTTTGTGTTTCTCCGCCCCCCGCCTCCGGTCGCGGCGCTGGCGACGTGCATCGGTCCAACGATCGAACACTGTCCCCGCAGCGCTCGCTCCCCGTCGTCCCGCTCAGTGCGCGGTCGCTGCGGCGCTCGCGTCCACCGTCGCCGCGCCGCCGTCGGTCACCGCTGCGGGCTGTGCGTTCGGCGTCGCCGGCATGCGCGCGTGGGCCGGGAGCTCTCCCGTCAGGCTCTTCAACCACGCGGTGATCTCTTCGACCTGCGTCGACGTCAGGTCCATCCCGAGCTGGTAGCGCCCCATCACGCGCACGGTGTCCTCGAGCGTCGCCTGCGTTCCGTCGTGAAGATACGGCGCCGTCAGCTCGACGTTGCGCAACAGCGGAACCTTGAAGAAGTGCCGATCCCCGTCCTGCCGCGTGACGTTGAACCTGCCGTTGTCCGCTTCGGTCAGGTTGCCGCGGTCCGCGAAGTAGTCGCGACGCGCGCCCATGCGCTGGTACGTCGTCCCGCCGATGCCCGCGCCCATGTGGCACGACACGCAGCCCACGCTCTTGAAGGTCTCGTACCCGCGACGCTCGGTGTCCGTGATCGCGTCGTCTTCGCCGAGCAAGTAGCGATCGAAGCGCGAAGGCGTCCGCAGCGAGCGCTCGTACTCGGCGATCGCGCCGGTGATGTTCGCCTGCGTCACGCCGTCCGCGTAGCCCGCGGCGGTAAACGAAGCGAGGTACGTCGCGTCCGCGCGAACGCGCTCGACCACCTGCGGCCACTGCGCGCCCATCTCGATCGCGTTCGCCACGGGGCCCGCCGCTTGCGCCGCGAGGTCCGCCGCGCGCCCGTCCCAGAACTGAACGAAGTTCAACGCCGAGTTGAGCACCGTGGGCGCGTTGATCGGCCCTTGTTGCCCGCGGATTCCTGTCGAGACGCGGCGGTGCTCGGCGCCGCCCGTGTCCATCGAGTGGCACGAAGCGCACGAGAGCGTGTTGTCGCCGGACAGCCGCGTGTCGTGAAACAGCCGTCGCCCGAGCAGCACCTTCTGCTCGTTGGTCTGCACCTCCGGAAGCGCAGCCACGGGCTCTCCCACGCGCGGAGTGCGCGGCCGTGGGGGTGTGGGCGTCTGTTGCGTCGCGGGCGCAGGCGTGGGCGTGGGCTGCGTCGCCGGCCTCGATTTGCATGCGCCGATGAGCGCGATCGTCGCGCCCAGCATCATCCAGCGTGGAGTGTTCATGTTGGTCCTGTTCCTCTGCAGAGAGCGCATCGCACGATTGGTGCCGCGCTCGCGACGTTGCGATTCGCGGGATTTGCTCTGCGAGAGCTCACCGAAATATCGGTGACACCGAAAAGTCGGTTCGACCCGCACCGACGCGTGGGTGCTTCGCGCGCGGTTGCGTCGATCACCCGCTAGGCAAAGCGCGGCGTTGCGACAATGCTCGCGCGCCATGCGGTTCCTCCACACGATGCTGCGCGTGCGCGACCTCGACCTCGCGCTCGACTTCTTCTGCAACAAGCTGGGCCTTCGCCTCGTGCGCCGAAAGGACAGCGAAGCAGGGCGCTTCACGCTCGCGTTCTTGTCCACCGGCGCGACCGGCGACGAAGCCGAGGTCGAGCTGACGTACAACTGGGACCAGAAGGATCCCTACGCGACGGGTCGCTTCTTCGGTCACCTCGCGTACGAGGTCGATGACATCTACGCCGCGTGCCACAAGCTCATGGCTGCTGGCGTCGTGATCAATCGTCCTCCGCGCGACGGTCGCATGGCGTTTGTTCGCTCGCCCGACGGGCAATCGATCGAGTTGCTGCAGAAGGGCGACGCGCTCGCGCCCGCAGAGCCGTGGCTCTCCATGGGCAACACTGGCGAGTGGTGAGCGCGCTCAGCGCCCCTCGGCCTTGCGCTCGATCCAAGCCGCGATCTCGCGCACGTGGCCCACGCCCACCGCTTGGATCCCCGGCGGAACCTCTCCGCGCTCGACATTCGCCCGCGGCACCAGCGCCCGCTTGAAGCCGAGCTTCACCGCCTCTTCGAGCCGCACGGTCGCGCGCGGAACAGCCCTGATTTCGCCGGCCAAACCGACCTCGCCGAACACCACCAGGTCCGCCGGCAGCGCCACTTCGACCACGCTCGACGCGATCGCGCACGCGACGCCGAGGTCCGCCGCGGGCTCGTCGACCGCGGCGCCGCCTGCCATCGCCACGAACACGTCGTGCTCGCGCAGCGGAAGCGGCGCGCGCTGCGTGAGCACCGCCGCGAGGATCGACAGCCGCGTCGCGTCGATCCCCGTCGCGACCCTGCGCGGAGAGGGCATCGCCGTCGGCGTGACCAACGCTTGCACTTCGAGCAGCAACGGCCGCGCTCCATCCGCGCTCGCGAGCACCACCGACCCCGGAACGTCCTTCGGTCTCTCCGCCAGAAACAGCGCGCTCGGATCGGGCACTTCCCGCAAGCCGTCGCGGGTCATCTCGAGCACCGCGAGCTCGCCCGTCGCGCCGAAGCGGTTCTTCAACGCGCGCACCACGCGCGGTCCGCCCGAGCGATCGCCGTCGAACGAGAGCACCACGTCGACCAGGTGCTCGAGCACCTTCGGCCCCGCGATCGTCCCGTCCTTCGTCACGTGGCCGATGAGCAGCACCGCGCGCCCCTCTTGCTTGGCCATCGTCACGAGCCGCGCGGTCACTTCGCGAAGCTGCGTGACGCTTCCCGCGGCGCTCTCGAGCTCGTCGACGCGCAGCGTCTGCACCGAGTCCACGACCACCACCCGCGGCGAGTGCATGCGCACCGCTTGCTCGAGGTCGGCCATGTCTCCGCTCGCGAGCAGCCGCACCGGAGCGTCGTCGGTCACCCCCAAGCGCCGCGCGCGCGCCGCGATCTGCGCGGTGCTCTCTTCGCCGCTCACGTACAAGATCGTCCCGTGCGCAGACAGCTGCGTGCTGAGCTGCGTGACGAGCGTGCTCTTGCCCGCGCCCGGCTCGCCGCCGATTAGCACGACCGAGCCCTGAACGAGCCCGCCGCCGAGCACGCGATCGATCTCGCCCATGCCCGTGGTGAGCCGCACGGACTCGTCCTTCATCGCCTCCGTCAGCGCGACGGCGCCGTGCCCTTCGCTCACCCGCAAGGCGCTCCCGCGCGCGCGCGATTTGCCGCTGCCCGCGCCGCGGTGGGCGACCTTCTCTTCGACCAGGGTGTTCCACGCTTTGCAGTGCGGACACTGTCCGGACCACTTCGCTGAGTCACCCCCGCACTCGTTGCAGAACCACGCCGTGCTCTTCACCACTCGCACTCCCTACGCGCCCGCGCGTCCGCGCGCAATCCACCCTGTGACAGACTATGTCACCGCGTGATGAGCGCTGCTGATCCCCGCCGATCCGCGCGCAGACCCCCTGCGCGGTCTCTCAGTACGTCACGCCGAGCACGCCGCGGACGGTCTGCGCCGGCAAGAGCTCGAGCGTGCGCAAGGTCGAGCTCGAGTTGTTGCGCTCGTCGTCGCGCGCGCCCAAGCCCGCCAACGGAAAGAACACTCCGTACTGCGCCAACGCGAAGAAGCCCGGCAGCGGACGGCGGTCGTTGGGGTCGCGGCGGTGGTTGCTCTCGTAGCGCAGCGTCGCGTCGATCTCGATCCCGAGGTCCGCGTGGTTTCCGCGGGTCGAGATCCACTCGGCGGCGCGCGACCAGATCACGTCCACGCGGCCGAAGAAGCGGTTGCCCTCGGGGTCCGAGATGAAGTCGTACTGCGCGCTCGGCCTGAAGAAGTACGCGCCCGAGATCTGTCGCTGGATGTTGCGCCAGAAGATCAAATCGATGCGCTGGTTCGGGTGAAACGCGAAGTTCGTCAGGATGCGGTCGTCGTTGAACTGCGCGACGCCGTTCGAGTACGAGAGCCCTTCGGTCTCTGCGTCGCCGCTCGCGTAGCCCATCTTGAGCTCGATGCGCAGGCGCGGGATCGGTCGGAGCTCAGCCTCGAGCAGCGCGCCGAACTGCGAGATGTAATAGCCGTTGCGCGCGCTCGCCGCGTTGTTGGCAGCCGAGTACATCCAGCCGCGCGTGTAGGCGAGCTCGCCCTCGACGCGAAAGATCTTTCCGAGGATCTGAAACCAGCCGTCGGTGGTCAGCTGCCACGCGTCGCGGCGCGCGAGCCCTTCGCCGTACGTCTGCGAGCTGCCGTTGAGCGTGCCCGCTTCGATCGCGTCGATCATCGTGCCGCCCGCGCGCGTCGCGCGGTCCGTCTGCACGCCTTCGCCCGAGAGAAACTGCCAGCGATACGAGACGTAGCCGCCCGCGTTGAAGACCACTTCGTTGCGGGCCACGGCCGCGCGCTGATCTTCGATGTCGAGCTGACGTCCCGCGTACGCCACGACCTGATGAACGTTGTCGTACATCGACAGGTCGTACGTCTGCCCTTGGCCCGCATCGATCGCGCGGCGCTGGCTCGTGACGCCCGAGCTCATGAAGTCCCATGCCGCGCCGAAGAAGAGATTGTACGGGCGGTAGCGGCCCTGGTAGCCGACGCGATCGACCGTCGTCTGGTAGTCCGCGTCCGTGTCGTTGCCGGCGTTCTGGAGCATTCCGAGCCCCCAGTGCCAGGGCATGCGGCCGAAGCGCAGCGTGCCGAGCGTCGAGTTGGTGGCCTCGGCCCACGCGCGCTTCACGAGAATCGAGTCCGTCAGGGTGTTGAGCCCCACCTGCGGAGAGACCTGCGTGTTCGACAGAAACTGGTTGGGCGCGAACGGCGAGCGAAATCCCGCGGTGTATCCACCCTCGGGGGTCGAGCCCATCACGAGGTTGTCGAGCACGTCGATCTGCGAGCGGATCACCACCCAGTCCACTGGGTGAATCTCGGGCTCGAAGCGAAAGCGCATGTTCGCCATCACCTGCGTGCCGTTGGCGCACGGGCTCGACGGGTTGGCGGTGAAGACGCCGTCCGTTCCCGTCACGCCGTTGCACCAGCCCGAGAAGTTGTCCGGGTTGCGCACCCACGGGATCCCAGAGCCGCGGAAGACCCCGTCGTCGTACACGCGACCGACGCCGCCAGGGCCTGGGACGCGGTCCCAGCCCAGCGTGAAATCGTGAAACATCTCGAAGCGCGTGCGCAAAAAGCCGTGCACTTCGACGACGGGCAGCGCGCGGCGATCGAGCTCGACCGGCGCGGGCGTCGGGCG